>JACKLI010000001.1:1232772-1849158 GCA_024235995.1 Burkholderiaceae bacterium | reverse complement strand
TTTCCGCACCGACCCCCACAAGCTCCCTGGAGAGCCGCGCCACGCTTGGTTCTACGCGATTTGTCGCGTTCGCCTGGCTGGCGCGCACTCCATGTTCCGAAGCACTTGGAAAGGAGATTGCGTGATGTCAGTGATGAACCATGAAGTCGTAAAGCGCGTGACCGACTTGACCCTGCGTGCGTGGCTGCGCTCCGGTCCGGTCGACAAGAGGATCGGAGGTGGACTGACCTTCGTGGCCTCGGCCTCCGCGGCCCGAAAGTACCAAGCATCCTGGATCCTGCGTTACCGCTTCGCGGGCAAGAGCAAGGAGAAGGCGCTCGGGCGATACCCGGACATCTCCCTGCAGGCTGCCCGCGAACTCACCCGAAACGATCGGGCGAAGATTCAGCAAGGCGTGGACGTCGCCGCGGAGAAGCAGCACTTCAAGCTGGTCAACCGGCGGAAGCGGCCATGCCTTGCCCTGCGCAGGGTCTGGTACACGCGCTACATCGTCCCGAACTACGCCAAACCGGAACGGATCGAATCCTCTTTCATCCGCTACGTCGATCCCATCATCGGACACCTGATGGTCGACCAGGTGGAGCCGGAACACATCGAGCGCATTCTCGACCGGGCGGTGAAAGCGGGAGCCCCAACCGTCGCGAATGATCTGCTTCGGTACATGGTCCGGATGTTCAACTTCGCCATCCGCAAACGCTAGCCAACGTACCAGAATCTAAGGACACTCTGCAAAACCCTGTCTGCTGACGGCATGAGTGGCGCGACGGCAGATCAGGTTTCGTGATGCGCAATAGCGGCTCGATTTTCGGCACTTGGCGCCCGTGTTCGAGGCGCTGTGCCGGTTTTCAGATGCCCTTTGGCGCCCAGTAGGCGCACTCATGCCTGCGTCCCCTGCAAAATCGCCTTGCGCACCATCCACAGATTGCCCAGCGCGAACATTACCTGCAGTCGTGCCGTGTTCTTGGCCAGCCCGCGGTAGCGCACCTTGGCATGGCCGAACTGCTGCTTGATCAGCCTGAACGGGTGTTCGACCTTGGCACGGATGCTGGCCTTGATCTTCTCGAGCTGTTCAATCTTCGCCGCCAGTGCATTGCTCAGCTCCAGTGCCGCGCGCTTGCCCGGGCGCATGGCAATGTGCCAGTCCACGGCCAGCCCTTGGGCCTCCTGGCGCTTGTCCACGCCCTGGTAGCCTGCATCGGCGAACACGTCCGTCTCCTGCCCGTGCAGCAGCTGCGTGGCCTGCGTCACGTCATTGACGTTGGCCGCCGTGCCAATGACCGTGTGCACCAGACCCGATTGGGCATCCACGCCAATGTGCGCCTTCATCCCGAAGTGCCACTGCTTGCCCTTCTTGGTCTGGTGCATCTGCGGGTCCCGCTCACCTCTGTTGTTCTTGCTCGAACTGGGTGCCGCGATGATGGTGGCATCCACCACCGTGCCGGTCTTGAGCATCAGGCCTTGCCGGGCCAAGCCGGCATTGATCACGGCCATGATCTTCGGGGCGAGTTCGTGCTTCTCCAGCAGATGCCGAAAGCGCAGGATGGTGCTCTCGTCGGGCATGCGTGCGGCACCCTGCAGCCCGGCAAAGCGGCGGTACAACGGCCTTTCATGCAGTTCTTCTTCCATCGCCGGATCGCTCAGGTTCCACCACAGTTGCAGGCAGTGAATGCGCAGCATCGTCTCGATCGCGAACGGCGGGCGCCCTCCCAGCGCCTGGTGTGCGCCGCGGGCGTGTGGCTGAATCAGCGCCACCAACTCGCCCCACGGAACCACCAGATTCATCTCGTCAAGAAAGACCTCCTTGCGAGTCTTCTTGGGCAGCGGATCAAGGCCGAAGGTCATCTGTGTCATGTCCGCCATCGTCTCTCATCCTCTCGCCTCGCGCCAGTCTCGCCGGTTGGAGGTTTTGCAGAGTGTCCCTAAGCAAGATCAATGCAAGTTATTTCTGCGACAGGATACTAGATGAAGCAAACGATCAACGCCGGAGGCTCACCGCGCTGCTCGATGCGCAGATCGAATTGAACGCCTTCATCAACCGGTCGGTAGAAGCCTTCAGCTACGACGATGGCATCCGCTTCGTGCGACAGGGCGAGCGGCTGGAAATCATTGAAGTAGATGCCCAGGCACGGGCCGCATGGCGCAGCGATGGCGACAAGCTCAACCGCCTGCACCAGTATTGGCTGTATCGCGGTATGGACGCGCTGATGGCATCCCCCGATTTGTTGACATTGGTCAGCCCAGCCCATCTGGAAGCCAATTTGCAGGCCTTCGCCAAGGCCATGGGCACGTGGCTGCGCCTGCAGGAGGTCTATGGCATCGCAGAGCAGGTGCGTGCCGAGGCCGACTCAGCCGTCGATGTCTTCCGTGCCCTGCTGGCCACCGAGTTGATGACGGCGTTCTACATCGAAGACTTTCTGCGACCGTACCACCAGCACTTGCAGCAGTTGGGGCATCCCTGGCTGGCGCTGGGACGCCTGGCGTTCGGCGGCCTGCTGCAGTCCGACATGCAGAACCGCTTTCCGATCACATGGTCTGATCGCGAGGCCAAGATCGCCCGCATCACCCCCTGGACGGCCACGGCGGAGCACCCCCAAGGCCAGGCGCGAGCGGCGGAAGCCATCCTGGATTTCTGGACCAGCGACTGGAGTGCGTTGGCCGAGCGTTTGCGCGAGGGTGATGCCGCCTTGCACCCTCGCTGGCAGGAACGCCCCGTGCTGAAGATGGGGCGGCACCTGTTCCAATTGCCTTGGATGATGGCCATTCAGAACAACGCCACTGCGGCGGTCAACAACCTGCGTCGACTAGGCGCCCGGCGAAACGAAGCGCGGGAGGAAACCCGACGCATCGAAGCACGGCTGGGCATGCTGTTCGAGCAACGAGGCTTTCGGGTGCTCGTCGGCCACAAGTTCCCCGCTGGCATGGGCGATGAAGAGGACGCGGGCGAAATCGACCTGCTGTGCGCACTGGAAGGGCACTTGCTTGTGCTCGAACTGAAGTCAACCTACCAGCGCCGCTCCATGAAAGACGCCTGGATGCACCGCACCTCGACCCTGCGCAAGGCAGGATGGCAGTTGCACAGGAAGGTACCTGCGGTTCGCCATGTACTCCAGCACGATGCGTCGTTGCGCCAGGCGCTGGCCCTCCCGCCGGGAGCCGAGCCGGAGATCACCGCCTGGATCGTTGACACCTCCATCGAGTGGGATCACCAGGCGTTCCGGGGCTTTCTCAAGATTTCGCTGGAAGAGATCCAGATTGCACTGCGCGATGACCGGCGCTGGCTGAACGACCCCGAAGGATTGTTCCGGGTGACAGGCGCTGGTGATGCGACGACGCGTACCGACACAGGCGCGGAGCCCATCGACACGCTCTACCCAGACGGATTCTCGGTAAGAAAATTCATTGAGGTTGTCGAGTCGGCTGCGGTATGGACGGCCGCGGCATGAGCAGAGGAACTGCGGCACGTGACAGCCTTGGGCCAAGGAGGTCGGCTGATAGACTTCCCTCCATGCGCACGCTGAAGAGCCGTTGCAGTGGCACGTCGTCTCACCGCAGCCCAGGCATCTTGTGGGGTAAATCGTGGGGGAAATGCAGGCCTAAAACCCCAATAGATCATGAAAATCAACGACTTGGTGCGCGTTTCACGCTTCAGGTGCAGAACATCGAGTAGCGAGGCCGCCCTGACGGCGTGACGCCACCGTCCCGGGCCGATGCGCCGGCCTCAGTGCGGCGCCACGACAGCGCTGGCCACCGGCTCGGCAATGGCCCCGGGCACGCGCCGGCGCGCCAGCAGCGAATACATGGTGGGCACCACGAACACCGTCAGCAGGGTGCCCAGGCTCATGCCGCCCACGATCACCCAGCCGATCTGGCGGCGGCTTTCGGCCCCGGCGCCGGTGGCCAGTGCCAGCGGCAGCGCGCCCAGCACCATGGCGCCGGTGGTCATCAGGATGGGGCGCAGGCGCTGGCTGCTGGCGTGCACCAGCGCGTCCAGCATGGGCTCGCCGCGCTGGCGCAGCTGGTTGGTGAACTCGACGATCAGAATGCCGTGCTTGGTGACCAGGCCAACCAGGGTGATCAGGCCGATCTGCGAATACACGTTGAGCGAGCCGCCGCTCCACTTGAGCGCCAGCAGCGCGCCGATCATCGACAGCGGCACCGAGAACATGATGACCAGCGGATCGACAAAGCTCTCGAACTGCGCCGACAGCACCAGGAAGATGAACAGCAGCGCCAGCCCGAACACCACGACCAGCGCGCCCTGCGAGGATCGGAACTCGCGCGAGATGCCGTTCAAATCGGTCGTGTAGCCGGTCTTGAGCACCTTGTCGGCACTTTGCTGCAAAAAGCCCAGCGCCTCGCCCAGCGAGTAGTCGGGCGCCAGGTTGGCCGTGAGCGTGGCCGAGCGGCGCTGGCCGAAGTGGTTGAGTTCGCGCGGCGACACGCTTTCGCGCACCGTGACCAGGGCCGACAGCGGCACCATGGCATCCACCCCGCCCTTGCTGGCGCGCAGCTGGATGCGCTCGATGTCCTCGGGCGTGCTGCGGCCGGTGATGGCCGTCTGCACGATCACGTCGTACTGCTCGGCGTCGCGCTTGTAGCGCGTGACCACGCGTCCGCCCAGCATGGTCTCGATGGCCCGCGCCACGGCGTCCACGCCCACGCCCAGATCGGCCGCCCGCGCGCGATCGACCTCGACGCGCAGCTCGGGCTTGGACAGGCGCAGGTCAAGGTCGGGCGCGACGAAGCCCGGGTTGCCGGCCACCTCGGCCAGCAGCCGGCCCATCGCCTCGTTGAGATGGGCGTAGCTGTCGGAGGTCTGCACCACGAAGCTCACCGGCCGCTCGCGAAAGCCCTGGCCCAGCGACGGCGGCGTGATGGCGAAGGTGTTGACGCCGGCGATGCGGTTGAACTGCGGCTGCAGCTCGCGGGCGATGTCCAGCGTCGAGCGCCGGCGCTCGGACCAGTCGACCGCGCGGTACATCACGCTGCCCTGCGACACCGTGGGGTTGCCGACGTTGGCGAAGATGCGGTCGAACTCGGGGTAGCGCTCGCCGATCCGCGCCAGCTCGCGCGCGTAGCGGTCGGTATAGGCCAGGGTGGCGCCGTCGGGCGCGTTGATGCTGGCCAGGATCATGCCGCGGTCTTCCAGCGGCGAGAGCTCCTGGCGCAGGCTGGGGTAGACCACGGCGATGGCCACGGCGCAGCCCAGCATGACCAGTCCCACCGCCCAGCGCCAGCCGCCCAGCACCCGGCGCAACAGCCGGCCATAGCCGTTAGCCAGCGCCGTCAGCGCGTGCTCCATGGTGCGATCGAACCAGTGCGGATTGGGGTTGTGGCGCAGCAGCTTGGAGCACAGCATGGGCGTCAGCGTGAGCGCCACGAAGCCCGACACCACCACGGCGCCCGCCAGCGCCAGCGCGAACTCGACGAACAGCCGCCCGGTGCGCCCGGGGGTGAAGGCCAGCGGCGCGAACACCGCCGCCAGCGTGAGCGTCATGGCGATGATGGCGAAACTGATCTCGCGCGCGCCATGGATGGCGGCGGCAAACGGCGCCATGCCCTCCTCGATGTGGCGGTAGATGTTCTCCAGCATGACGATGGCGTCGTCCACCACCAGGCCGATGGCCAGCACCAGCGCCAGCAGCGTCAGCGTGTTGATCGAAAAACCGGCCAGCGCCATCAGCCCGAAGGAGCCGATCAGGCTGACCGGGATGGTGACGATGGGAATGATGGAGGCGCGCATCGTGCGCAGAAAGACGAAGATCACCAGCGCCACCAGCACGATGGCCTCGGCGATGGTGGCGTACACGCTCTTGACCGCGCGGTCGATGAACACCGAGTTGTCGCTGGCGATGTCGACCTTCACGTCGTCGGGCAGGTCCTGCTGCAGGCGCGGCAGCAGTTCGCGCACGCCCTTGGACAGCTCCAGCGGGTTGGCCGTGGCCTGGCGGATCACGCCGGCCGAGATCGAGGGCCGGCCGTTCAGGCGCACCGCACTGCGCTCGTCGGCCGCGCCTTCCTCCACCCGGCCCAGGTCGGCGATGCGCACCGGAAAGCCGTTGACGGTCTTGACCACCACGGCGGCGAATTCGGCCGGCGTCACCAGGTCGGTCTGCGAGGTGACGGAAAACTCGCGCTGGCTCGACTCGATGCGCCCGGCCGGCAGCTCCAGGTTGTTGCGCCGGATGGCGTCCTCCACGTCCTGCGTGGTCAGGCGGTAGGCTGCCAGGCGGTCGGCGTCCAGCCACACGCGCATGGCGTACTTGCGCTCGCCGTAGATGCGCACGTCGGCCACGCCGGTCACCGTCTGCAGCCGCGCCTTGACGATGCGGTTCAGCAGGTCGTTGATCTCCAGCGGCGCCCGCGTGTCGCTGGAGAACGCCAGCCACATGACCGGAAAGGCGTCGGCCTCGACCTTGGCGATGACCGGCTCGTCGATCGCCTGCGGCAGCTTGTTGCGCACGCGCGAGACACGGTCGCGCACCTCGGCGGCCGCCGTGTCGGCGTCCTTCTCCAGCCGAAAGCGCACGCTGATCTGCCCCTGCTCGGGCCGGCTGATCGAGGTCAGCACGTCCACCGCGTCGATGCCGGCGATGGAGTCTTCCAGCGGCTTGGTCACCTGCGACTCGATCACCTCGGCCGAGGCGCCGGCGTAGCGCACGCTCACCGTCACCACCGGCTCGTCGATCTTGGGGTATTCGCGCACCGACAGGCGCGTGTAGCTCACCAGGCCGACCAGCACGACCAGCAGCGACAGCACGGTGGCGAACACCGGGCGCCGAATGGACAGCTCGCTCAGTTGCATGGCGCTGGCTCAGCGGGCGGGCACAGCGCCGCAGGGGCTGGGGCCGGGCGGGGTCTCGGCCCAGGGCAGCGCCTCGGCTGAGGCCCCAGGCGCCTGGGGCGTCTCGCCGGCCGGCGCGTCGGCCACGCGCAGCAGCGCGCCCTCGCCCTGGATGCGCTGCTGGCCGGCGGTGACCACCCGCTCGCCCTCGGCCAGGCCCTGCACGATCTCCACCCAGCCGGCCAGGCGCACGCCGGTCTGCACGTCCACCCGCTCGCCGCGCCAGGCCGGCGCCCCTTCGGGGCCCTCGGCCTTGACCAGTCGATACACGCTTTGCCGGCCGCCCTGCGAGACCACGGCCTGCTCGGGAATCATCAGCGCCGCGCGGTCCTCGCCCAGGCGCGCGGCCACGCGCGCGAACATGCCTGGGCGCAGCTGCAGCCGCCGGTTGTCGATGCAGCCGCGCACGTTCAGGCTGCGGCCATTGGCGTCGATCTGCGGGTCCACCGCCTGCACCACGGCGGCAAAGGCTCGCTCGGGCAGCGCCTCCACCTGCACGCGCGCGCTCTGGCCCGGCCGCACGCGGGCCTGCCAGCGCTCGGGCAGGCGAAAGTCCACGTACATCGCGTTCATGTCTTCCAGGTTGACGATGTCGGCGCCGTCCTTCAGGTAGTCGCCCACGCTGATGTTGCGCAGCCCGGCCACGCCGTCGAAGGGTGCCAGCACGCGCATGCGGGCGGCGGTAGCGCGCGCCAGTTCGGCCTTGGCCAGTGCCACCTTGACCGCGGCCGCGCTCTCGTCCAGCCCGCGCTGGCTGATGAAGCCCTGCGCCACCAGCTCGGTGTTGCGCCGGTGGTTGGCCTGCGCGATCGACAGCTCGGCCTGCGCCTGCTGCAGCTGCGCCTGCTGCAGCCGGTCGTCCAGCTGCACCAGCAGCTGGCCCCGGGCCACCTTCTGGCCGTCGCGAAAGCCGATCTGCACCACCCGGCCGCTGACCTCGGCGCGCACCACGGTGCCCTGGCGCGAACGCAGCGAGCCCACGGCCTCGACGTCGTCGGCCACGGCCTGGCGGCGCACGGGCGCCGCCTCCACCACCACGGCCGCGCGCGCCGGCGCGCCACCCGCAGCACCCGGCTGGGCCGCGCCGGTGCTTTTAGCGCTCGCCGCCACCGGCGGGCGCTGCACCCACCAGGCCACGCCCAAGGCGCCCGCCAGGGCCAGGACGGCGAGAAGGGTTGTCGAGGTCTTCAAGATGGGCTCACCCGCGCCGGCGCCACCGCGGCGCCCAATCTTGCAAACTGTAGCAGCAGCCGGGCCATTCGCAACGGCTCCGGCGCCATCGGGAGATGAAAAAATCAGCCGCGCGGCACGCCGCGGTTGGCCAGTGCGTCGGCGCGCTCGTTGCCCTCGTGACCGGCATGGCCGCGCACCCAGTGCCAGGCGATGCGGTGGCCGCTGCCCGCCACCAGCGCGTCCAGCCGTTGCCACAGATCGACGTTTTTCACCGGCTGGCCGGTGGAGGTGCGCCAGCCCTTGGCCTTCCAGCCCGTGATCCAGCTGGTGATGCCCTGGCGCACGTACTGGCTGTCCAGGTACAGCGCCACCTCGCACGGGCGCTTGAGCGCGCTCAAGCCCTCGATCACGGCGGTCAGCTCCATCCGGTTGTTGGTGGTCAGCGGCTCGCCGCCGTACAGCTCTTTCTCGTGGCCCGGCGAGCGCAGCCATACCCCCCAGCCGCCGGGGCCGGGGTTGCCCTTGCAGGCACCGTCCGTGTACATCTCAACGCGATCCAAAATGACTTTCCTTGTGATGGCCCGCCGGCGTCGCGCGCCCGGCAAGGGAGGCCGGCTGGCCCACCGGGGCGGCCGCCTTGCGCCAGCTTTGCCCGATCAGCAACGGCCCGCGCACGCGCTTGACGGCCACGATGCAGTACGTGGCGCCCAGGATGGGCCACCAGCGCTGCCCCAGCCGCTCCAGCCAGCCGAAGCGCGCGAGTGTACGGGCGCCGCGCACGGCGGGCTGATAGCAGCCGAAATCGGCCGACTCCAGCTCCAACTCCAGCAGCTGCAGCCAGTCGCGCAGGCGCCGCGGGCCGATGAACTCGCCCACGTCGGGCAGAAACAGGCGCCCGCCCAGCCAGCGCGCGCGGTATTGGCGCAGGCCCCACAGGCTGGCCGGGTTCAGGCCGGTGATGGCCACCCGCCCCTCCGGCACCAGCACGCGCTGCACCTCGCGCAAGCTGGCGTGCGGGTCGGCGCTGAACTCCAGCGTGTGCGGCAGCACCACCAGGTCCAGGCTGGCCTCGGCAAACGGCAGGGCCGTGCTGTCGGTCACCAGGGCAACGCGCGGGGCCGACGGGTCGGCCAGGGGCGGCGCCACGTCCGCCAGCCATCGGTGCGGCATGCGGTTGGCCGCCAGCGCGTCCAGCTCGGCCAGGCCCAGCTGCAGCGCGTGGTAGCCGAACACGTCGGCCAGTGCATCGTCCAGCCGGGCGCGCTCCCAGGCCAGGGCCACCTGGCCGGCCGGCGTTTGAAACCAGTCGTGCAGGCCACTCATGTCGAAGGCTCAGGCCAGCACATACCAAGTGAGCAAGCCTGATTTCAAAGGTGAATAAAATCCGCTCTTCATGAATCTGATCGCCCTGCCCGCCTTCGAGGACAACTACCTGTGGCTGCTGCACGATGACGCGCGTGCACTGGTGGTCGATCCGGGCGACGCCCAGCCGGTGCAGGCCGCGCTCGCCCGCCTGGGCCTGCAGTTGCAGGGCATTCTAGTCACGCACCATCACGGCGATCACACCGGCGGCGTCGCGGTCCTGCGCGAGGCCACCGGCGCCGCCGTGTATGGCCCGGCCGGCGAACGCATTCCCGAACCTCATCATGCCTTGCGGGGCGGGCAAGGCGTGAGCGTGCTGGGCATCGACTGGCAGGTGATCGACGTGCCCGGCCACACGGCGGGCCACATCGCCTATTACGCCCCCGACGTGGACGGCACGCCGCTGCTGTTTTGCGGCGACACGCTGTTTTCGGGCGGCTGCGGCCGCCTGTTCGAGGGCACGCCGGCGCAGATGCTGGCCTCGCTCGACGCGCTGGCGGCGCTGCCGGCCGCCACGCGGGTGTGCTGCGCGCACGAGTACACCCTGGCCAACCTGCGCTTTGCCGTCGCCGTCGAGCCCGGCAACCAGGCGCTGGCCGACTACACCCGCCAGTGCGAGCGGCGGCGCGCCCAAGGGCTGCCCACCCTGCCGTCCGACATTGGCACCGAGCGGGCCATCAACCCCTTCCTGCGCAGCCGCCAGCCGGCGGTGGCACAGGCCGTGCGGGCGCACACGCCGTCCGCCCAAGACGAAGTCGCGGTGTTTGCCGCCCTTCGCGAATGGAAGAACACGTTCCGATGAAACTCCTGCATGTGCTGGCGCTGGGCGCCTGTGTCTGGCTGGCCGGCTGCGCCGCGCCGCCCAAGGAAGCCGGCGGCAGCGCCCCCGGCACGCCCGGCACACCCACGGCGGGTGCCACCCCTGCCGGCCAGCCGGGTGCCATGCCCGCGGTGGCCGTGACCGAACTGCCCAGCTCCAAGGTCGCCCCGCTGGCCGCCCCGGCCGACCTGTGGGACCGCATCCGCCGCGGCTTTGCCATGCCCAACCTCGACTCCGACCTGGTGCGCAAGCAGCAGCAGTGGTACTTGAGCCGACCCGACTACATCGACCGCATGGTCGAGCGCTCGCGCCTGTACCTGTTCCATGTGGTCGAGGAGCTGGAGCTGCGCGGCATGCCCACCGAGCTGGCGCTGCTGCCCTACATCGAGTCGGCCTTCAACCCGCAGGCGGTGTCCAGCGCCAAGGCCGCCGGCCTGTGGCAGTTCATGCCCGGCACCGGGCGCGACTTCCAGTTGACGCAAAACGTGCTGCGCGACGAGCGCCGCAGCGTGCTCGACTCCACCCGCGCGGCGCTGGACTACCTGCAGATGCTGCACGACATGTTCGGCGACTGGCACCTGGCGCTGGCCGCCTACAACTGGGGCCAGGGCAACGTCAGCAAGGCCATCGAGCGCAACAAGGCCGCCGGCCTGCCCACCGGCTACCTCGACCTGAACATGCCGGCCGAGACGCGCAACTACGTGCCCAAGCTGCAGGCGGTCAAGGACATCATCGCCAACCCCACGCTCTTCGGCGCGGTGCTGCCCGACATCGGCAACCACCCGTTCTTCGACACCGTGGACATCACGCGCGACATCGACGTCGAGATGGCCGCGCGCCTGGCCGAGGTGCGCCTGGAAGACTTCAAGGCGCTCAACCCCTCGCAGCGCAAGCCCATCATCTTTGCCGCCGGCACCCCCCAGATCCTGCTGCCCTGGGACAACGCCGCCATCTTCAAGAAGAACCTGGCCGCCGCCGACCCTGCCACGCTGGCCTCGTGGACGGCCTGGGTGGCACCCAGCACCATGGCCACGCGCGAGGCGGCCCGGCAGGTGAGCATGGACGAGGGCGAGCTGCGCGAACTCAACGGCGTGCCGCGCGGCATGCTGATCCGGCAAGGCTCCACCCTGGTGGTGCCCCGCAACGGAAAAACCCCGTCCGCCGTGGCGCCCCAGGTGGTGGACAACGCGCACCTGGCGCTGGCGCCCGAGGTCGTCCTGCGCCGCGCCACGGTGCGCGCGCGCCGCGGCGACACCATTGCCCTGGTGGCCGCGCGCTACGACCTGCCGGCCGCCACGGTGGCCGGATGGAACAAGACCCATGCCAGCGCCGCCCTGAAGCCGGGTCGCGCGGTGGTGGTGTATCTGCCGGTGCGCGCCGGCCGCAGCGCGGCGGCCAGCCCGCGCGCCACTGCCAAGGCCGCACCGCGCCGCGCGGCGCAGCAGCACACCCAGCGCCGCGCATCACCCGCCAAGGCCACGCACAAGGCGGCGGCCAGCAAGACCAGCAGCAAGAAACGCCGCTGAACGCGGCACGCGCGCCAGCTACGCCCCGTAGCGCAGCTTGGCGCGCTGGGCGAATTCGTTGGTGTAGGTGGTGGCCGGCGCCGGCGCCCGGACCGGGGCCGCCGCGGGAACGTGCCGTGCCACGAGCTCGTGCGCCGTCATGACGGCGGGCTCGCTGATCAGGCCGTCGGGCGAAAACGCCTCGCGCACCTTGTCCAGCGCCGACAGGTAGATCGCCCGGTCACCCGACATGGCGCTCTCGGGCACGGCGCGCACGATGTCGCTGGGGCCGGCCGTCTGCAGCCACTTGAGCGCGCGCACGATCGCGTTGGCCAGCGCCTGCACGGTATTGGGGTAGCGCAGCACGAAGCCCTGCGGCGCGTACAGGCAGCCGCCCGGCATCGGCCCACTATAGAGCTGCTGGGTGCCGCGCAGCGAGCGCGCGTCGGCGATGACGCGGATCTGCGCGCGAAACTCGAGCCGGCTGATCACCGGATCGACGTTGGCGATGGCCTCGATGCGCCCTTCCTGAAGCGCCGCCACCGCCGCCGCCCCGGTGCCCACGCCCACCCAGCGCACCTCGTCGGCGCCCACGCCGGCGCGCGCCAGCACCATCCGCGCGAACCACTGCGTGGCCGAATCGGCCGCCGAAATGCCGACGCGCAGGCCTCGCAGCTGCCGCGCGTCGCGAAACTCGGGCAAGGCCGGCCCCCCGACCCCCATCACCACCTGCGGCGCGCGCCCCAGCAGCGCGAAGGCTCGGCAGTTGATGCCGCGCTGGCGCAGGACCACCGTGTGCTCGAAAGCGCCGGCCACCAGGTCGGCGTGGCCGCTGACCATGGCCTGCTCGGCCGGCCCGCCGCCGGGGTGGTCCTGCAGATCGACGCTCAGGCCCTCGTCGTCGAAATAATGGAGCTGCCGGGCCAGGATGAGCGGCAGGTAGTACAGCGTGGCCAGGCCGCCCACGGCCAGGGTCACGCGTGGGCGCTCCAGCCGCGCCTGTGCGCGCAGCGCGGGGCTGGCCAGCAGCCCGAGCGCGGGCGCCGCGGCCAGCCAGCGGCGGCGTTGGAGATCGGGCGAAGGGCAAGCGGTGAACACGGCACGCGGCGGTCGGCAAAGTCAACAAGGTCAGCCCAGACCGTATACAAGCCATGGCATGCGTGCATCGGGACGTGCCCGGATGGGGTTTTCATCAATGCCATCGGGCGCCAGACCAGCTAGGTGCCCGCACGGCCTCATTCAAGCAAAATACCGCTGCAGCCCGCGTCAATCAAGCCCGAAAAGCTATGCAATCAATAGTAAATCGATTGCTTCAGCGGCGATCGACCAGGGCATGGGCGATGGTGCCCAGGTCGACGTATTCCAGCTCGCTGCCCGCCGGCACGCCGCGCGCCAGGCGCGTCACCGCCAGCCCGCGCGCCTTCAGCGCCTGGCCGATCACGTGCGCGGTGGCCTCGCCCTCGGCCGTGAAGTTGGTGGCCAGGATCACCTCCTGGACCTGGCCGTCGGTGGCACGCGCCAGCAATTCGGGAAGGCCGATGTCCTGCGGACCCACGCCGTCGAGCGGGCTCAGCCGCCCCATCAACACGAAGTAGCGGCCGCGAAACGCCCCGGTACGCTCCAGCGCGGCCTGGTCCGCCGGGGTCTCGACCACCGCCAGCTTGCTGGCATCGCGGCGCGGATCGAGGCAGGTGGCGCACACCTCGGCCTCGGTGAAGGTGTGGCACAGGCGGCAGTGGCGCACCTGCCGCACGGCCGCATCCAGCGCCTGCGCCAAGACCTGCGCGCCCGGCCGGTCGTGCTGCAGCAGGTGAAAGGCCATGCGCTGCGCCGAGCGCTGGCCCACGCCGGGCAGCCGGCGCAGGGCCTGTACCAGGGTATCGAGGCTGTGGGTGTCGCTCAAGGCCGGGGGCGTGCCGTCAGAAAGGGAACTTCATGCCGCCCGGCAGCCCCGGCATGCCGGCCGGCATCAGCTTGCCCATCTTCTCGTTGGACACTTCCTCGGCCTTGCGCACGGCGGCGTTGAAGGCGGCGGCCACCAGGTCCTCCAGCATGTCCTTGTCGTCCTGCAGCAGGCTGGGATCGATGGTGACGCGCTTGACGTCGTGCTTGCAGGTCATCAGCACCTTGACCATGCCGGCGCCCGACTCGCCCTCGACCTCGACGCTGGCCAGCTCGTCCTGCGCCTTCTTCAGGTTGTCCTGCATGGCCTGGGCCTGTTTCATCAGGCCGGCCAGTTGTCCTTTGTTGAACATCGATATTCCTCTACGTTGGCATTCCAAAAAAGCTTCACAGCGGCTTCACGCTGCCGGGCACGATTTTCGCCCCAAACTCGCGCATCATCTCCTGCACGAAGGGGTCGGCCATCAGCACCGCCTCAGCCGCCTTCTGGCGCTGCGTGGCAGCCAGCGCGTTGCGGCGCGCGGGGCAGTCCTTGACGGCGCCCAGCTCCACCTGCAGCTGCACCGCATGGCCCGCCTCGGCCAGGGCGGCCTGCAGGCGCTCGCGCGCGCCCGACTGCGCCAGCGATCCGCTTTCGACCCGCAGCGTCCAGCACTCGGCCGTACGCGCCACCAGCTCGGCCTGCAAGGCCAGCTCGCGCGTGAGCGCCGTCACCGCCTCGGCGGCCACCAGCTTTTGCACCACCGCGTGCCAGAAGTCGCCCTCGGCACCCGGCACCACGGCGGGCGGCGCCGGTTCGATGCCGATCGGGCGGGCCGGCGGCTCGGGCAGGTCGGTCGCATGGCGAACCGGGGTGGCCACGGCGGCGTCGCCGGGCGCCGCGGCGGGCCGGGATTCGGGCGCCGGCCGACCGGGTGCGCGCACCGGCAGGGCCTGCACCGGGGGGCGGGCGGGGGCCAGGGCCTGCGCGGGCGGTGGCGCCTCGTCGGCTGGCAGAGGCGCCGCTGCGCCGGGCTCGGCCGCCGGCACCTCGGCGCGTGGCGCCACGGCGGGGGCGCTGGCAACCGGCTCAGCCGCTTTCAGAGTTTTTTTTTCCGCCGTGGCGCTGGCCGCCGGGCCCGCCTTGAACGGCAGCAGGCGCAGCAGCACCATGGTGAGGCCGACGTATTCGTCGGGTGCCAGGCCCAGTTCGGCGCGGCCATGAATGCACAGGCTGTACAGCAGCTGCGTCTCGTCGGCCGGCATGCGCGTGGCCAGTTCGGCGATGCGCACAGCGTCGCGGCCGGATTCGTCCACCGCCATGGCCGGCACCGCCTGCTGCACGGCCATGCGCTGCAGCACACCGGCCATGTCCTCCAGCGTGGTGGCGGCCGATTGGCCGGCGGCGCGTAGTTGATCGACCTGCTCGACCACGGCGCGGCCGTCGGCCTGCGCCAGCGCCTCGATCAGGCTGAACACCACGCTGCGATCGACGCTGCCCAGCATCTGGCGCACGGCCGCCTCGTGCAACTGGCCGGAGCCGAAGGCGATCGCCTGGTCGGTCAGGCTCAGCGCGTCGCGCATGGAGCCGCGCGCGGCGCGCGCCAGCAGGCGCAGGGCCGGCGCGTCGGCGCTCACCTGCTCGGCCGCCAGCACGCGCTGCAGGTGCTCCTGCACCGTCTCGGGCGCCATCGGCCGCAGGTTGAACTGCAGGCAGCGGCTGAGCACCGTCACCGGCACCTTCTGCGGGTCGGTGGTGGCAAGCACGAACTTGAGGTACTCGGGCGGCTCCTCCAGCGTCTTCAGCATGGCGTTGAAGGCCGTGTTGGTGAGCATGTGCACCTCGTCGATCATGAAGACCTTGAAGCGCCCCTGCACCGGCTTGTAGACCGCCTGCTCCAGCAGGCCCTGCACCTCGTCCACGCCGCGGTTGCTGGCCGCGTCCAGCTCGGTGTAGTCGACGAAGCGCCCGGCGTCGATCTCGGTGCAGGCCGCGCACACGCCGCAGGGCGTGGCGGTGATGCCGCCCTGCCCGTCCGGCCCGGTGCAGTTGAGCGACTTGGCCAGGATGCGCGAGACGGTGGTCTTGCCCACGCCGCGCGTGCCGGTGAACAGGTAGGCGTGGTGCAGGCGCTGCTGGGTCAGTGCATTGCCGAGCGCCTGCACCACATGCTCCTGGCCCACCAGTTCGGCAAAATTGCGAGGCCGGTATTTGCGGGCCAGCACCAGATAGGACATGGCGGCGATTCTACGGGCGCATTCATGGGGTCTCGCCAGGCTGAACCGATCGACGTTTTAGAGTGCAAGCTCTGAAACGATGCATTCGCACAACGCCGGCTCGCGCGAGTCGCCAAAGCGCGTTATGCTGCGGCGCAACATCGTCATGATCAATGGTCTGAAAGCCACGCGCCGCACACGGTGCCGACCTGCCTCCTCGATCCATGCTGCACCGCTTCGACAGTCCTGATTTTGCAGATTCCGAGACCGCCCTGGTCGCGGCCTGTCCCGAGGCGGCGACCCTGATCCAGGCGCTGCGCGGCTGCCAGCACCCCCGCAGCGGCCGCCTGATGGCGCGGCTGCGCGACTGCCAGGACCCCGACCGCATGGACGAGTTGCGCGCCGAAATCTTCCAGCTGCTGGCCCTCAGTTTCGGCCGCGCCGAGGCCGAGCGCCGCCTGCTGCCGCTACAATAGACAGCGACGGGCCTTCCCGCATGGTGAAGGGGCCAACCGGGTCAGGTGGGGAACCAAGCAGCCCTCACTCTGGAGCCAGTGCCGGGGTCAAGGCTCGTCACCTATTTCCCCTCTTTCTTGAACGCGCCAAGCGCTCGCGCCGCTTGGCGTCACCTTACTTCAGGATGTCGGGCGGCGTCCAGTTCTCGGGCGGCTGCACCACCTCACGGCGCTCGAAACCATTGAGATCGCGGGCCGGGCGCGCCAGCATCAGGGTGATGCCGCTGCTGAGCATGAGCATGACCCAGAAGATGAAGAAGGTGACGCTGTAGATCGCCTCGCGCGGCCAGTCCACCGTTTGGCCGAACAAGGTCAGCGACAGCGGGTCGAGCACCGCGAACACCATGACCTCCAGCACTCCGGCGACCATGAAGGCCGGCCAGGCAATCCACATCAGGCGTTGACGCAACATCGTGCGGGCCTCCGACACGCGCCTCAAGGGCGCGGGGCGCGGGCCACGCCACCGGTGGCGGCGTGGTTGCGCGCCTGCATGGCCGGCGTCAGCGTGGCCGCGGCTGGCGTGCTGGGCTGGGCCACCACGGCACGCTGGGCATCGGTGTAGACCGGGTCGGGCCGGCTGATGGCCAGGTACAGGGTGAAAAAGCCGGCCACCACCACGATGGCCGGGCCGCTGACCACCAGCCACATGTGGCCGTACTTCCACCACGGCGCGCTGACAGGTTCTTGGCTTGTTTGCATCGGCTTACCTCGGAACGATGAAGACGGATTTTTCGCGCACCTCGCCGACGCCGGGCGAATCCACGCGGAAGTGGATCTCGTGCGATCCGGGCTTGGTCCCATCATAGGGCAGGCGCAGCTGCACCGGCACCCACATCGACTGCGCGCCGTCGATGGTGACGCTCGGCTCGCTCACCAGCTTGAGGCCGGGCAGGCCGTCGACCGCCAGGCTGAAGGTGCGTGGCTGCTCGGTGGCGTTCATGACCTGCACGCGGTAGATGTTCTCGATCTGGCCGCCCTCAACGATGCGCGCCAGCGTGGCGCGGTCGCGCACGATGTCGACCTTGAAGGGCGTGCGCAGCCACAGGCTGGCGGCCAGGGCCACGATCAGCGTGGCCAGCGCGGCGCTGTAGACCAGCACGCGCGGGCGCAGCACCCGGCGCCAGATTTCGCGCTTGCCCCAGCCCTGCTCCAGCGCCCGTTCGGTCGAGTAGCGAATCAGCCCGCGCGGATAGCCCACCTTGTCCATCACCTCGTCGCAGGCGTCGATGCAGGCGGCGCAGCTGATGCACTCGTACTGCAGGCCATCGCGGATGTCGATGCCGGTGGGACACACCTGCACGCACATCGTGCAGTCGATGCAGTCGCCCAGGCCCATGGCTTTCGGGTCGGCCTTCTTGGATCGGCCGCCGCGCGGTTCGCCGCGGGCCGCGTCGTAGGTGACGATCAGCGTGTCCTTGTCGAACATGGCGCTCTGAAAGCGTGCGTACGGGCACATGTACTTGCACACCTGCTCGCGCATGAAGCCGGCGTTGCCCCAGGTGGCAAAGCCGTAGAAGAACACCCAGAAGGTCTCCCACGGCCCCAGGCTCCAGTGCAGCACGTGCGCGGCCAGTTCGCGAATGGGCGTGAAGTAGCCCACAAAGGTCAGGCCCGTCCACAGGCCGATGGCGATCCACACCGCGTGCTTGCCGCCCTTGCGCAGCAGCTTGCCCGGCGACACGGGGGCGGCGTCCAGCCGCATGCGCGCCTGGCGGTCGCCTTCGAACTGCTTTTCCACCCACAGGTAGATCTCGGTGTAGACGGTCTGCGGGCAGGCGTAGCCGCACCACTGGCGCCCCGCCACCGCCGTGAACAGGAACAGCAGCAGCGCCGAGATGATCAGGATGCCCGTCAGGTAGATGACGTCCTGCGGGTACAGCACCAGCCCGAAGATGTAAAAGCGCCGCGCCTCCAGGTCGAACAGCATCGCCTGGCGTCCGCCCCACTGCACCCAGGGCATGCCGTAGAAGAAAAGCTGCGTGGCAAAAACGAAGAACCAGCGCCAGCGCGTGAACAGGCCGCTGATGCTGCGCGGATAGACCTTCTTCTGCGCCTCGTAGAGCCAGACCGTCGCCCCTTCGTCCGGGCGTGTCGCTGCTGCCGTCGCTTGCTTGGATGGTTTCATGTCAAACGCTTCGAGCGTGCACACCCCGCGGCGCGCACGCTCCAGTCAGGGCCGGGTATCGCCTATTTCGCCGCCTCGGCCGGCATGCCGCCGCCCTTGCCCCAGACGTAGGCCGTCAGCACCTTCAGCTGCTCGGGGCTGAACTTGCTGTCCCAGGCCGGCATCACGCCGGTGCGACCGTTGGTGATCATGCTGACGATGTGCGACTCGACCCCCGGGCCGTGGGTGAAGATGCCCGTGGTCAGGTTGGGCGCGCCCAGCGCCGGGTTGCCCTTGCCGTCCATGCCGTGGCAGGCGGCGCAGGCCACGAACTTGGCGCGTCCCAGGTTGGCGCGCACCGAGTCATGCGGCGAGCCCGACAGGCTGAGCACGTAGTTGGCCACGTTGCGCACGTCCTCGGGCGTGCCCACGGCGGCGGCCATCGGCGGCATCATGCCGGTGCGGCCCTTGGCGATGGTTTCCTCGATCTGCGCCGGCGTGCCGCCCCAGTTCCACTGCTTGTCGGTCAGGTTGGGAAAGCCCTTGCCGCCGCGCGCATCCGAGCCGTGGCACTGGGCGCAGTTGTTCATGAACAGGCGGTCGCCAATGGCCATGGCCTGGTGGTCCTTGGCCAACTCCTCCACGCTCTTGCCGGCAAAGGCGGCGTAGATGGGGGCCACCTGCTCCTTGCCCTTGGCCAACTCCTGGTCGAGCTGGCCGACCTGGGTCCATTTGAGCGAGCCCTGGTAGGAGCCCAGGCCCGGATACAGGTACAGGTAGGCGAAGGCGAAGGCGCAGGTGATGATGAACAGGCCCACCCACCAGCGCGGCAGCGGGTTGTTCATCTCGCGCAGGTCCTCGTCCCATACGTGGCCGGTGGTGTTGTCGCCCTGCGTCATGGCCTTGGTCTTGCCGCTGAACCACAGCAGCAGCAGGCAGGCAACGATGCCGCCCAGCGTGATGACGGTGACATACACCGACCAGAAATTGCTCGTGAAGTCGCTCATGGCGTGTTCCCTGTTGTTCAATCCTGCTCGAACGGCAGGCGAGCGGCCTCTTCGAAACGGGCGCGGTTGCGGCCCGACCAGGCCCAGACCACGATGCCCACGAAGACGATGAACGTCACCACGGTGATGACGCCGCGCAGCACATTGATATCCATGCGAATGTCCTCCGTGCTTACTTGCGGTGAATGCCCAGCACCTGCAGGTAGGCGATCACGGCATCCAGCTCGGTCTTGCCCTTGACGTCCTCGGGCGCCTTGGCGATTTCCTCGTCGGTGTAGGGTGCGCCCAGGGTGCGCAGGCCGCGCATGTGCGCCTGGATCGAGCCTGCGTCGGCGGCCGTGCGCTCCAGCCACGGGTAGGCGGGCATGTTGGACTCGGGCACCACGTCGCGCGGATTGTTCAGGTGCGCGCGGTGCCAGTCGTCGCTGTAGCGCCCGCCCACGCGTGCCAGGTCGGGCCCGGTGCGCTTGCTGCCCCACAGGTGCGGGTGGTCGTAGACGAATTCACCCGCCACCGAGTACGGCCCGTAGCGCAGCGCCTCGGCACGGAAGGGGCGGATCATCTGCGAGTGGCAGTTGTTGCAGCCCTCGCGGATGTAGACGTCGCGCCCCACCACCTGCAGCGCGGTGTAGGGCTTCAGGCCCTCGATCGGCTGGGTGGTGGATTTCTGGAAGAACAGCGGCACGATCTCGACCAGGCCACCGAAGGAGACCACGATCAGGATCAGCACGATCATCAGGAAGTTGCTGGTCTCGATGCGTGCGTGACCGGTGATTTTTTCTTGCGCCATGATGCGTTGGTCCTTTCTGGCTTCAGGCGTGCGCCACGGCGGCGGGAATCGAAACCGGCACCACGCGGCCGGCAGCGGCCGTCTTGGCGGTGTTCCACAGCATCAGCACCATGCCGCTGAGGTACAGCAGGCCGCCCAGCAAGCGGATCACGTAGAACGGATAGGTCGCCTTGACCGATTCGACGAAGGTGTAGGTCAGCGTGCCGTCGGCGTTGACCGCGCGCCACATCAGGCCCTGCATCACGCCGGCGATCCACATCGCGGCGATGTACAGCACGATGCCGATGGTGGCGATCCAGAAGTGCGCCTCAATGGCCTTGACGCTGTACATCTGCTTGCGGCCGAACAGGCGCGGGATCATGTAGTACAGCGAGCCCATGGTGATCAGGCCCACCCAGCCCAAGGCGCCGGAGTGCACGTGGCCGATGGTCCAGTCGGTGTAGTGGCTGAGCGCGTTGACGGTCTTGATCGACATCATCGGCCCCTCGAAGGTGGACATGCCGTAGAACGACAGCGACACGATCAAAAAGCGCAGGATCGGGTCGTCGCGCAGCTTGTGCCAGGCACCCGACAGCGTCATGATGCCGTTGAGCATGCCGCCCCAGCTGGGGGCCAGCAGGATCAGCGAGAACACCATGCCCACCGACTGCGCCCAGTCGGGCAGCGCGGTGTAGTGCAGGTGGTGCGGGCCGGCCCACATGTAGGTGAAGATCAGCGCCCAGAAGTGCACGATCGACAGGCGGTAGCTGTACACCGGGCGCTCGGCCTGCTTGGGGATGAAGTAGTACATCATGCCCAGGAAGCCCGCCGTCAGGAAGAAGCCCACCGCGTTGTGGCCGTACCACCACTGCACCATGGCGTCCTGCACGCCGGCGTAGGCCGAGTAGGACTTCATCCAGCCCACCGGCAGCTCGGCGCTGTTGACCACGTGCAGCAGCGCGATGGCCAGGATGAAGCCGCCGTAGAACCAGTTGGCCACGTAGATGTGCTTGACCTTGCGCGTGCCGATGGTGCCGAAGAACACGATCGCGTAGGCCACCCACACCAGGGTGATCAGGATGTCGATCGGCCACTCCAGCTCGGCGTATTCCTTGCTGCTGGTGTAGCCCATGGGCAGCGAGATGACCGCGCCCACGATGACCGCCTGCCAGCCCCAGAAGACGAACGACGCCAGCTTGTCGCTGAACAGGCGCACCTGGCAGGTGCGCTGCACCACGTAGAACGAGGTGGCGATCAGGCCCGTGCCGCCAAAGGCAAAGATGACCGCGTTGGTGTGCAATGGCCGCAAGCGCCCGTAACTGAGCCAGGGAATGCCCAGGCTCAACTCGGGCCAGGCCAGCTGGGCGGCGATGATCACCCCCACCAGCATGCCCACCACCCCCCAGACCACCGTCATGATGGCCAGTTGGCGCACCACCTTGTCGTTGTAGACCGTCGCTTTAGCGTTGGCAAATGTCATGTCAATCGTTCCTACTTATCAACCGCGCAGCAGTATCCTCAATTGCGTCATGGACACGTTGACGTGCGTCAATCGTTCTCGAGAATGCGCTGCCCCTCGCGTTCCACATCCTCGAACTGGCCCCGATAAATGGCCCAGCCGAGCGCTCCCAGCACAAAAAACACCAGCACCACCGACAGCGGGATGAGCACATACAGCACGTCCATCAGGCCCACTCCCCATCCATGCCACGCGACAGCCGCAGCGCGTTGAGCACCACCACCAGCGAACTGGCGGCCATACCCAGGCCCGCGGCCCAGGCCGGCATCCACCCCGCCATGGCCATCGGCACGGCGGCGGCGTTGTAGACCATGGCCCAGCCCAGATTCTGCTTGACCACAGCCACCGTGCGCACCGCCTGCCGGCGGGCCGCCGGCACGGCCAGCAGGCGCTCGCCCAGCACCACGAAGTCCGACTGCGCCTGGGCCAGCGGCACCGCCCGGCCGAAGGCGAAGGAGACCTGGGCCGCCGCCAGCACGGGGCCGTCGTTCAGCCCGTCGCCCACCATGGCGGTGCGCGCGCCCTGCGCCTGCAGCGCCCGCAGGTGGTCCAGCTTGTCGGCCGGCGAGCAGCCGCCCAGGGCCACGTCCACGCCGAGCTGCCCGCCCACCTGCGCCGCCGTGCGCGCGTCGTCGCCCGACACCAGCTGCACCTGCAGGCCCTGCTCGTGCAGGGCCGCCACGCTCGCCCGTGCGTCGGCGCGGATGTCTTCCAGGAAGTCGAAGCTGGCCAGCCAGCCCTGCTCGTCGCTCAAATGGCTCACCGGCCCGGCCGCCGCCGTGGCCGGCACGGCGCAAAAGGCGTGCGAGCCCAGGCGCAGGCGCCGTGGCGGCCCCTCACCCCAGGCCACGTCACCCGCCACACCCTGCCCCACCGTCTCGTGCACCCGCGTGGCCTCGGGCAGTACCGCTTCGCCGGCGGCGGCGGCCACCGCCCGCGACACCGGGTGCAGGCTGTGGCGCGCCAGCGCGGCGGCCAGGACCAGCGCGTCGCCGCGCGCCACGCCCTCGCGCAGCACCACCCGTTGCAGCACGAAGGCGTCGCGCGTCAAGGTGCCGGTCTTGTCGAACACCACGGTGTCCACCGCGGCCAGCGCCTCGATGGCCTGCAGGCGCCGCACCAGGACACCGCGCCGCGCCAGCGCCCCGGCGCTGGCCAGCATGGCCGCCGGCGTGGCCAGCGACAGCGCACAGGGGCAGGTCACCACCAGGATGGCCACCGCCACCATCAGGGCATGCTCCGGGTCCTGGGGCCACCACCAGGCGCAGGCCACGCCCGCCGCCAGCAGCACGAACAGCAGGAAGGGCGTGGCCAGGCGATCGGCCAATTGCGCGATGCGCGGCTTGCTGACCGCGGCCTGCTCCATCAGCGCCACCACCTGGGCGTAGCGCGTGCCTTCGCCCACATGGCTGACGCGCAGCTCCACCGGCTGGCTCAGGTTGTGGCTGCCGGCAATCACCGTCTCGCCCCGGTCGCGCGCCACCGGGCGCGATTCGCCCGTCAGCAGGGCCTCATCGACCGTGGTCTGGCCGCTCAGGATCGTGCCGTCGGCCACGAAGCTCTCGCCCGGCAGCACGCGCAGTACGTCGCCCACGCGCACGCGGCGCGCCGACACGCGCTGCCAGCCACCGCCCGCGTCGCGGCGCTGCACGCTGTCGGGCAGGCGGTGCATCAGCGCCTCCAGCGCGCCAGCGGCGCGGTCGCGCAGGCGCAGCTCCAGCCAGCGCCCGGCCAGCAGGAAAAACACGAACATCGTGAACGAGTCGAAGTACACCTCGTGGCCGAAGGGCCCCGCGGGCTCGAAGGTGCCCAGGCTGCTGACGACGAAGGTGATGACCATGCCCAGCGCCACCGGCAGGTCCATGCCGATCCGGCGCGCGCGCGCATCGCGCCAGGCGCCGGCCAGGAAAGGCTGGCACGCAAACAGCAGCACCGGCAGCGACAGCACCCACTGGGCCCAGCGCAGCAGATGGATGAGGTCGGGCTCGATCTCGCCCGGCGCGGTGAAGTACGACGGGGCGGCGTACATCATCACCTGCATCATGCACAGGCCGGCCACGCCCAGGCGCCACAGCATGCGGCGCGTGTCGGCCTGGCGCTGCACGGCGGCCTGCAGGTCGTGCACCGGCACGGCGCGGTAGCCGCTGCCCTGCAGGGCCGCCAGCCAGCGCGAGGGCCGCGTGGCCCGCTCGTCCCACAGCACGCGCGCACGCTGGGCGGCGGCGCTGACCTGCACCTCCCGCACCCCCGGCACCGCGCCGATCAGGCGCTCGATCGTGCCGGCGCAGGCCGCGCAATGCATGCCTTCCAGGGCCACCGACGATTCCCAGCAACCGTCCGGGATCGCCGCCGCGCCGGCCTCGGCTGCCTGGCGGCTGAAGGCCAGCCACTCGTCGCGCTCGTCCAGCAGCGACAGCCCGGCCGACGGGGCATCGTCCGCCTGGGGCGCCCCCATCGCGGTCGTCTGAAGAGTCCCTGCCGCCAGCATGGATGAACCATAACCGAACGGCCCGAGCCTTCGCTTGACACAGGTCAATGTGGCGTCGCCGTTCGTGGGTGAACATGGT
The DNA here is from genome assembly GCA_024235995.1 of Burkholderiaceae bacterium. Taxonomy (NCBI): domain Bacteria; kingdom Pseudomonadati; phylum Pseudomonadota; class Betaproteobacteria; order Burkholderiales; family Burkholderiaceae; species Burkholderiaceae bacterium. Next base: position 1,824,875 of record JACKLI010000001.1, on the reverse strand, counting down.
GGGGACCGTGTCAAGCACCTGCACCGGCCCCGCGAATGCGGTATGGTTTTGACGCCGGCACGCGCTGCGGCGCACGCGTGGAAGGGGCGCATCGTCACACACAAGGAGAAGGATCATGTATCAGCGCATTCTGGTTGCCACCGACGGGTCGGAGCTGTCCAACAAGGCCGTCGATCACGCTGTTCGGCTGGCGGCCACCTGTGGCGCCGAGTTGCTGGCGGCCACGGTCATCCCGGTCTACCCGCGCGGCTACTACGACGGCTCGCTGTCGCTGCCCAAGGAAGAAGTCGATCGCATCAAGCAAAGCTGGACCGACATCGGACGCAAGCACCTCGACGCGGTGCGTGACGCCGGCGCCGCGCTGAAGGTCAAGGTGACCGAGGTGATGGCCGAGTCAGACCTGGTGTCGGACGCGCTGCTGGAGCTGGCCACCAAGCACAACGCCGACCTGATCGTGATGGCCTCGCACGGCCGCCGCGGCATGTCGCGCCTGCTGCTGGGCAGCGAAACCCAGCACGTGGTGACGCACGCGAAAATCCCGGTGCTGGTCCTGCACTGAAGGCCGGCAACGCTCAGATCGAGGGCATGCCGGCGGTCGGATCGGCCGGGCCCTCGTCGGCCGGCTGGTGCGTCACCGCCGGGCGCATGCTGGGCAAGGCGGGCTTGTAGTCGGCCAGGCCTTCGCGCAGGCCCATTTCCAGCCGGTCCACGCGCGCGTGCAGGTCGCGGTTGTGGTTCTCGACCGCCTGCGTCAGGCGGCCGATCTCGGCGTCCACTGGACGCTCGCGAAGGCCCATTTCGGCGCGGTCGATGCGCGAGAGGGTGTCCTGCTTCTGGCGCTCGACGGCCTCGGTCAGGCGCGCCACCTCCTGGTCCAGGTGCTGGCGCAGGTCGGTGAAGCGCGAGGCCTCGGCCTTGTCGGCCAGCTCGCGCTGGGCCGACAGTTCCTTGGCGTGGCGGCGCGTTTCCATCAGCACGGTGCCCTGGGTGTAGGCCATCACGCCGACGAACACCACGAACAGCAGCACCATCAGTCCCACCAGCACCAGGCCCAGCGGCGCCGTGACGTGGGTGAAGATGAGCGACAGGTCGGTCGGCCGGTTCATCTCCGTCCAATTGACGCCGACGAAGGTCGCGATGGCGGCGCAAATCAACAAGAAGAACAGGGTGCGCAAGGACATGGGGGCTCCTGGGTGGTCGGTCTGCGAACGTGCGAGGAGTGTAAGGGCCACCACGGCCGTCACGCCGTGAACAAATCCTTGTAGCGCTCGCGCAGCAGATTCTTCTGCACCTTGCCCATGGTGTTGCGCGGCAGCTCGGCCAGGACGAAGCAGCGCTTGGGTATCTTGTAGTTGGCCAGCCGCGCCTTGAGCGTGGCCAGCAGCGCGTCCGGATCGGGCTTGGCGCCGGCGCGGGCAATCACCACCGCCACGCCCACCTCGCCGAAGTCGGGGTGCGGCACGCCGACGATGGCCGACTCCTGCACGCCCGGCAGCTCGTTGAGCACGCCCTCGATCTCGGCCGGGTAGACGTTGTAGCCGCCGCTGATGATCAGATCCTTGCTGCGCCCGACGATGGTGACGTAGCCGCGCGCGTCCTGCTGGCCCACGTCGCCGGTCTTGAAAAAGCCGTCGGGGGTGAACTCCTCGGCCGTCTTCTCGGGCATCTGCCAGTAGCCGGCAAACACGTTGGGGCCCTTGACCTGGATGCCGCCGATCGCGCCGGCCGCCACCGGCCGGCCGTCATCGCCGCACACGCGCAAATCAACGCCCGGCAGCGGAAAGCCCACCGTGCCGCCGCGCCGCTCGCTCTGGTTCTGGTAGCGCGGGTCGGCCCGGTAGGGGTTGCTGGTGAGCATGATGGTCTCGCTCATGCCGTAGCGCTCCAGGATGGTGTGGCCGGTGCGCGCGCGCCAGTCATCGAAGGTCTCGATCAGCAGCGGCGCCGAGCCGCTGATGAACAGGCGCATGCTCCCGGCCGTCTCTCGCGTCAGCCCCGGCTCGGCCAGCATGCGCGTGTACAGCGTGGGCACGCCCATGAACACCGTGGCGCGCGGCAGATCGGCCAGCACCCGCTTGGGGTCGAACTTGCCGTGCCACAGCATGGTGCTGCCGTTCAGCAAAGCGCCATGGATGGCCACGAACAGGCCGTGCACGTGAAAGATGGGCAGCGCATGGATCAGCACGTCGCCGGGCTGCCAGCCCCAGTAGTCTTTCAGCACCGCCGCGTTGGACAGCAGGTTGCCGTGCGACAGCATGGCGCCCTTGCTGCGGCCGGTGGTGCCGCTGGTGTAGACGATAGCGGCCAGATCGTCCGCCTGCCGCGGCACGGGCGTCTGCGTGGCGCCGCAGTGCGCCGCGCGCTCCAGCAGGCTGCCCGTGCGGTCGTCGTTCAGCGTGAAGACGTGGCGCGTGCCGGCCTGAAACGCGATCGGGCTGATCCAGGCGAAGTTCTTGCCCGTGCACACCACCACCGCCGGCCTGGCATTGCCCACGAAGTACGCGATCTCGCCGCTCTGGTAGGCCGTGTTGAGCGGCAAGAAGACAAAGCCGGCGCGCAGCGTGGCCAGGTACAGGATCAGGGCCTCGACCGACTTGTCCACCTGCACCGCCACGCGCGGCGGCATGCCGGCGGAGTCCGGGGGGATGTCCAGCGACTGCAACAGATTGGCCACCATGGCCGTGGCGCGGTCGAGGTCGCGCCAGGAGTAGCGCAGGCCGCTGTCGGTTTCCACCGCCACGGCGTCCAGGTCGGCGGGAAAGGCGGCGCGCAAGGCGGCAAACAGGTTGGCGTTGGGCATGGCTCGTTCGATGGGAATGTCAGCAGATCAAAACCGCGGCGGGCGCTTGGCCAGGAAGGCCGCGATGCCCTCCCGGTGCTCGGCGCCGTCGGCGTAATCGTAGGCGTCGATGACTATGTTTTCAATAGCTAATGGGGCATATTCGTCGCGGGCCAGGGGCTGATTCAATGCCCGAAACGTCTGTTTGTTCAGGCGTGCGGCGCGCGGCGCCAGGGCGGTGATGCGCCGTGCCCGCTCGCGAGCGTGCTCCAGCACCGCGGCCGCCGGCAGCACGCGGTGCACGAAGCCGCGCGCCTTCATCTCGGCCGCGTCCAGCACCGCCGCCTCCAGCAGCATCTCGCGCGCCGTGGCCTCGCCGGCCACGCGCGCCACCAGCGCCGCCTCGCGCGGGGCCATCGGAAAACCCAGCTTGGCGATCGGTGCGCCGAAGCGCGCGTCGTCGGCCGCCACGCGGATGTCGCAGCAACTGGCGATCTCCATGCCGGCACCCATGCAATGGCCCTCGATGGCGGCGATCACCGGCACGTCGCAGTCCAGCATGGCCTGCAGGCCGCCCCAGACGTCCTGCTCGTGAAACGCCCGCAGGCTGGCCACGTCGAAGCGGAACGCGGGGTATTCGGCGATGTCGCCGCCGGCGCAGAACGTTGCACCCTGGCCGTGCACGATGACGCAGCGCACGCCCTCGTCGGCCTGGATCGCCGCGAACACGGCGCGCAGGCGGCGCCACATGGCGCGCGACATGGCGTTGAGCTTGCCAGCGTTGGCCAGCATGACGTGCGCCACGGCGCCGTCGCGTTCGAGCTGGATGTCACCCGGCATGGCGATGCGCGCGCTCCGTCAATCCAGCAGGCTCTGGACGGCGCCGGCCACCGGCACCGTTCCCTGCGCCAGCTCGCGCCGGTGCTTGTCCAGGCGCTTGAGGTCATACAGGTAGTTGACCATCAGCCCGTACGACTGCCTGAGGCCCTTGGGCGAGGGGTCGCCCAGCCAGTTGATGCGCTCGATGCGCGCGCCGTTGCCCAGGTGAAAGCGCGTCACGGCGTCCAGCGGACGGCCGCCCTCGATGTGCTCGCGCGCGAGGTAGTGGGCGGCAGCGGCCAGCAGCCAGCGGGCGCGGGCCGATTTCTCGGGCCACTGGGTCACGCCGTCGAGCGCGCCCTGCAGGTCGGCGGCGGCAACCTGGGCCACGCCCAGCTCGCGCGCCAGCTCGGCGCGGGCGCGCGCGGGCGTGGCCTGCAGGCGGGCGTCGAGGTTCTTGCCCAGCCAGGCGCGCAGGCCGGGGATGGGCGAGAGCGTGGCGAACACCTTCAGGCGCGGAAACTCGGTCTGCAGCACCTCGACCACGCGCTTGATCAGCTCGTCGCCAAAGCTCACGCCCTTGAGGCCGCTCTGGGTGTTGCTGATGGAGTAGAAGATGGCGCAGGCGGCCTTGTCCAGGTCGGCCGGGGCGGCCTCCTCGTCCAGCAGCGGGACGATGCCGCCGGCCATCTCGCGCAGCAGGGCCACCTCGACAAAGATCAGCGGCTCGCCGGGCATGCGCGGGTGGAAGAAGCTGTAGCAGCGCCGGTCCTCGTCCAGCCGGTTCTTGGCGTCCTGCCAGCTGCGGATGTCGTGCACGGCCTCGTACTGGATCAGCTTTTCGATCAGCGAGGCGGGCGAGTCCCAGCTGATGCGGCGCAGCTCCAGAAAGCCGACGTCGAACCAGGTCGAGAACAGCTCCTGCAGCTCGCCGTCCAGCGCGACCAGGCGCTTGTCCTTCTTGAGCTGCGGCAGCAGCTCGGCGCGCAGATCGACCAAAAAGCGCACGCCGCCCGGATAGGCCGAAAAGCGCTGCAGCAGGCGCGTGCGCGGGGCAGTGAAGGCGCGGCGCAGGTGCAGCTCGGCACGCGCCTCGTCGTCGGTGCCGCGCACGGCCTCGTAGGCGGCGTGGGCCGATTCGATGGCGCTCACGTCGGGGGCGAAGTGCTCGCTCATCAGCACCCAGCATTCGCGCCGCTGCTCGGGCGTGGCGCCGGCGTACCACTGCGCCAAGGCGGCGGCGCGGCGGCCGCCCTCGACCTCGCTGACGGCGGGGTCCAGCACCTGCTGCAGCTCGCGCAGGATGCGGCGCGGGCCCCAGGGGCCGATGGCGTCCACCCCGCGCTCGAGCATGGCACCCAGGCGCTGGCGAATGCTGGGGGAGGACGCGAGGCCGTCCGGGAGATCACGTGTTGCTTCGGAATTCATAGCTATCAACGATTCATCCACGCCGGCCAGCGATCAAAAAAGCCTTGAAACGTCAGGCACGGGACCCGGCCGCGGCAGGAAGGCGCCGGCTGGCCCAGGCCCACAGCGCCACGCCCGCCAGCACCATGGGCACGCACAGCCACTGGCCCATGGACAGGCCCAGCGACAGCAGGCCCAGGTAGGCGTCGGGCTCGCGGAAATACTCGGCCGTGAAGCGCAGCACGCCGTAGCCCACCAGGAAAGCCCCACTCACCTGCCCCATCCGGCGCGGGCGGCGCGCGTACAGCCACAGCAGCACGAACAGCAGCACGCCCTCCAGCAGGAACTGGTAGATCTGCGAGGGGTGGCGCGGCAGCATGGAGCCGCTTTGCGGAAACACCATGGCCCAGGGCAGCTCGGGCGGGGCAAAGCGGCCCCACAGCTCGCCGTTGATGAAGTTGCCCACGCGCCCGCTGGCCAGGCCCAGCGGCACGCAGGGCGCGACCAGGTCGGTCACCTGCAGCCAGGGGCGGCCGCGCCGGTGCGCCCACAAAACCATGGCCACGATGACGCCCAGCATGCCGCCGTGAAAGCTCATGCCCCCTTCCCAGATGGCCAGCACCTGCAGCGGGTGGGCGGCGTAGAACTCGGGCTTGTAGAACAGGCAAAAGCCCAGGCGCCCGCCCACGATGACGCCCACCACGCCCCAGAACAGCATGTCCTCGATGTCGCGCCGGCTCCAGGGCGCGGGCTGGGTGACGGCCGCGAACTGCGGGTGGCGCAGCCGGCGCGTGGCCAGAAAATAAAACAGCCCGAAGGCCACCAGGTAGGTGATGCCGTACCAGTGAATGGCCAGCGGGCCCAGGCGGATGGCGATGGGGTCGATGTGCGGATACATCAGCATGGCCGCATTGTGCCCGCGCAAGGGCGGCGCCTGTTCTTGGCGCATACTTTGCATTTTGCGCAGCCGTCCGGGGCTGCGTTTTCACGCCTTCTCTCATCAACACATCGCCATGGCCGATTCCAAACCCAACCTGCCCATCAACCGCCGCAGCGCCAACATCACCCAGGGCAAGGCGCGCGCCGCCAACCGCTCCATGTACTACGGCATGGGCTACACCGAGGCCGACTTCGACAAGCCCATGGTCGGCGTGGCCAACGGCCACAGCACCATCACGCCCTGCAACAGCGGCCTGCAGAAGCTGGCCGACGCGGCGATTGCCGGCATCGAGGAAGCGGGCGGCAACGCACAGGTGTTCGGCACGCCGACCATCAGCGACGGCATGGCCATGGGCACCGAGGGCATGAAGTATTCGCTGGTCAGCCGCGAGGTGATCAGCGACTGCGTGGAGACCTGCGTGCAGGGCCAGTGGATGGACGGCTGCGTGGTTATCGGCGGCTGCGACAAGAACATGCCCGGCGGCATGATGGGCATGCTGCGCGCCAACGTGCCCAGCATCTACGTCTACGGCGGCACCATCGAGCCGGGCTGCCTGCACGGGTGCGACCTGAACATCGTGAGCGTGTTCGAGGCCGTGGGCGCCAACGCCGCCGGCAAGATCAGCGACCAGGAGCTCAAGGACATCGAGCAGCACGCCATTCCCGGCACCGGCTCGTGCGGCGGCATGTACACCGCCAACACCATGAGCAGCGCCTTCGAGGCGCTGGGCATGAGCCTGCCCTACTCCAGCACCATGGCCAACCCGCATTCTGAAAAGGTGGATTCGGCCCGCGAGTCGGCCAAGGTGCTGATCGAAGCCATCAAGAAGGACCTCAAGCCGCGCGACATCGTCACGCGCAAGTCGATCGAGAACGCCGTCGCCGTGATCATGGCCGTGGGCGGCTCGACCAATGCGGTGCTGCACTTCCTGGCGATCGCGCATGCGGCGGGCGTCGAATGGACCATCGACGACTTCGAGCGCATGCGCAAGAAGGTGCCGGTGTTCTGCGACATGAAGCCCAGCGGCAAGTACCTGGCGGTGGACCTGCACAAGGCCGGCGGCATTCCGCAGGTGATGAAGATGCTGCTGAACGCGGGCCTGCTGCACGGCGACTGCATCACCATCACCGGCAAGACCATCGCCGAGACGCTGAAAGACGTGCCCGACGCGCCGCGCGCCGACCAGGACGTGATCCGTCCCTTCGACAAGCCGCTGTACGACGAGGGCCACCTGGCCATCCTCAAGGGCAACCTCAGCCCCGAGGGCAGCGTGGCCAAGATCACCGGCCTGAAGAACCCCGTGATGACCGGCCCGGCGCGCGTGTTCGACGACGAGCAGTCGGCGCTGGCCGCCATCCTGGCCGGCAAGATCAAGCCCGGCGACGTGATGGTGCTGCGCTACCTGGGCCCCAAGGGCGGCCCGGGCATGCCCGAGATGCTGGCGCCCACCGGCGCGCTGATCGGCGAGGGCCTGGGCGAGAGCGTGGGCCTGATCACCGACGGACGCTTTTCGGGCGGCACCTGGGGCATGGTGGTGGGCCACGTGGCACCCGAGGCGGCCGCCGGTGGCAACATCGCCCTGATTCACGAGGGCGACTCGATCACCATCGACGCGCACCAACTGCTGCTGCAGCTGAACGTGCCCGACGCCGAGCTGGCCCGGCGCCGCGCCGCCTGGACGGCGCCCAAGCCGCGCTACACCCGCGGCGTGCAGGCCAAGTTCGCCTTCAACGCGTCCAGCGCCAGCCGCGGCGCGGTGCTGGACGACTTTCCGCAGAACTGAGGAGCGTCGTCATGAGCATTCCCGTCGCCCTGCCCGAGCTGGGCCAGGCCATGGCCCGCTACCGGTTTGCCTATCTGCTGACGGCCCCCGGCCAGGGCGCGCCGCACGCCACCGCCACGGCGGTGACGCTGCAAGGCGGCGTGCTGCACATCGCCGGCATCGGCCGGCGCACGCGCGCCAACATCGAGCGCGAGCCGGCGGTGGCGCTGGTGTGGCCGCCGCTGTCGCCCGACGAGCATTCGCTGATCGTCGAGGGCACGGCCGCGCTCGAGGGCGAAGGCCTGCGCGTCACGCCCACGCGCGCCGTGCTGCACCGCTCGGCGCCGGCACCCACGCCCGCGGCGCCGGGCGCGTGCGGGTCGGACTGCGTCGAGCTGAACCTGCCTGGCTGACGCGCGGCACGCGGCAAGCGAAAGACCCCACCGCGCGCGGCCTCAACGCGCCACGGGGCACGGCCCGCGCAGGTGCTGCGGCAGAATCCTTCGGTCAATACAACCCAAGGAGATCTCGCATGGCCGACACATGGCTCACCTCGCTCATCACCGCCACCCCGCAAGAAGGCTTCGAGCTGGCCATCACGCTCAGCCGCCGCGGCGTCAAGTACACGCAGCCCGACGCCCAGGTGCTGCACAAGCTGCGGCCCGAGTATTCGAACGACGCGCACGAACTGACCGCAGCCTCGCACGTGATTGCCACCAACTTCCAGACCGTGGCGGCGGCCAACAACTATTGGCGTAAATAAGAGGTCAACGCGCCGATGGGTTGACGACCCTGGCCCGGATGCGCAGGTCGGGGCCGATGCGGTCGGCACCGATGTATTCGAGCCACGGACCCTGAGCCAGATCGGTGAAAGGACCCAGATCGGCCAGTGGCGCGCCCTGGCCCAGCAGGCGCGGGGCCTGATAGAGCAGCAGTTCATCGACCAGGCCGGCGCGCCACAGGGCGGCATTGAGTTGGGCACCGGCTTCGACGTGCACTTCGTTGACCTCGCGCCGCGCCAGTTCCACGAGCAAGGCGGACAGATCGATTCGGCCCTCCGCATCCGGCAGCCGCAGCACGCCGGCGCCGCGATCACGCAAGGCCTGCTCGCGCTGGGTGTCGGCGCCAGCGCCGGCGATGCAAACGCGGCGCCCTGGCACCTGCCACAGACGCGCGTCCAGCGGCGTGCGCAGCCGGCTGTCGGCAATCACCAGCATGGGCTGACGCGTGGCGCCCGGCAGGCGCACGTCCAGCCGCGGATCGTCGTGCAGCACGGTGCCGATGCCGGTGAGCACCGCGCACGCGCGGGCGCGCCAGGCATGGCCGTCTTCGCGCGCGGCAGGCGAGGTGATCCACTGGCTGGCGCCGTTGGGCAGCGCGGTGCGTCCGTCCAGCGAGGCGGCCACCTTCATGCGCACCCAGGGGCGGCCGCGCTGCATGCGGCTGAAGAAACCGAGGTTGAGCTCGCGCGAGGCCTCAGCGCCCGGCCCCACCTCGACCGCGATGCCGGCCGCGCGCAAGCGCGCAAAGCCCTGCCCCGCCACGCGCGGGTTCGGGTCTTGCAGTGAAGCCACCACCCGGCGCACACCGGCCTTGATCAGCGCATCGGCGCACGGCCCGGTGCGGCCCTGGTGCGCACAGGGCTCGAGCGTGACGTAGGCCGTGGCGCCCACGGTGGCATGCCCGCGCGCCTGCGCATCGCGCAGGGCCATCACCTCGGCGTGCGCCTGCCCGGTGGGCTGCGTGTGCCCCTGGCCAATGACCTGGCCATCGGCGCCCACCAGCACGCAACCGACGGCCGGATTGGGCGGACAGATCGGGCGCGCCTGCTCGGCCAGGGCAAGCGCCATGGCCATGAAGGGATTGACCGGAAGTGACATGATCGGCGTGGACAAAGCAGGCACGTTGCACGCGCGACCCAAGAAAAAAGGGCCTGATCGAAATCAGGCCCTTTTGAGCTTTGGCGGAGTGGACGGGACTCGAACCCGCGACCCCCGGCGTGACAGGCCGGTATTCTAACCAACTGAACTACCACTCCGCACGAAGCCGCGTTCGGCTTTTGCAAGCCCAAGTGCGACAAAACTTGGCGACCCTACGGGGATTCGAACCCCGGTACTCACCGTGAAAGGGTGATGTCCTAGGCCTCTAGACGATAGGGTCAAAACCTTGGAACGACTGACCGATTCTCGACACTTTGATGGTGGAGGTAAGCGGGATCGAACCGCTGACCTCTTGCATGCCATGCAAGCGCTCTCCCAGCTGAGCTATACCCCCGTTTGTGGGTGTCGAGCCTCGCATTATATGTTGGATTTCACCCTCTTCGCAAGCTTGCCAAAACTTTTTCGCGCCGATGCAGGGCCAGCACCGCGTCGACCGAAGGCGTCTGCGGCGTGCCCATGACCAGCACGCGCACGGGCATGGCCAGTTGGGGCATTTTCAGGCCGTGCTCGGCCAGGGTCTGCTTGAGCGCGGCGGCGATGTCGGCCGTGGTCCATGGCGTGGATTCGAGCCGCGTGGCCAAGCTGGCCAGGGCGGGCTTGACGGCGGCGGTGACGTGCTTGGCCAGGTCGTCGGCGCTCGGCTGCACGTCGGCGTAGTACGGCAGCAGCCAGTTGGCCAGGGCCGCGGTGGTGTCCACGCGGTCCTTGAACAGATCGCACAGCGCGGGCAGGCGCTCGTCGCCCTCGACGCCGCGCTTTTGCAGCTGCGCGGCCACCAGCGGCGCCAGCTCCGCGCCCGGCATGGCCTTCAGGTGCTGGGCGTTGACCCAGCGCAGCTTGGCTTCGTCAAAGCGCCCGGCGCTGGTGCCCAGGTGGTCGAGGTTGAACCACTGCAGGAATTGCGCGCGCGAGAAGATCTCGTCGTCGCCATGGCTCCAGCCCAGGCGCGCCAGGTAGTTGACCATGGCATCGGGCAGGTAGCCCTCGTCGCGGTACTGCGTGACGGCCTTGGCGCCGTTGCGCTTGCTCATCTTCTCGCCCTGCTCGTTGAGCACGGTGGGCAGGTGGGCGAACACCGGCACCGGCGCGCCCAGGGCCTGGAAGATGTGGATCTGGCGCGGCGTGTTGTTGACGTGGTCGTCGCCGCGGATGACGTGGGTGATGCCCATGTCCATGTCGTCCACGCAGACGCAGAAGTTGTAGGTGGGCGTGCCGTCGGGGCGGGCGATGACCAGGTCGTCCAGCTCGCTGTTCTGGAACGCGATGTGGCCCTTGCACTTGTCGTCCCAGCCGACCACGCCGCTCAAGGGCGTCTTGAAGCGCAGCACCGGCTGCACGCCGGCGGGCACGGGCGGCAACACCTTGCCGGGCTCGGGGCGCCAGGTGCCGTCGTAGCGCGGCTTTTGCTTGGCGGCCATTTGCCGCTCGCGCAGCGCGTCGAGTTCGGCCACGCTCATGTAGCAGGGGTACACATGGCCGGCGGCCTGCAGCTGCGCCAGCACCGCCTTGTAGCGGTCCATGCGCTGCATCTGGTAGTAGGGGCCTTCGTCCGCATCCAGCCCGAGCCAGGCCATGCCCTCCAGGATGACGTCGACCGAGGCCTGGGTGGAGCGCTCCAGGTCGGTGTCTTCGATGCGCAGGATGAAGGTGCCGCCCTGCGAGCGCGCAAAGGCCCAGGGATACAGCGCCGAACGGATGTTGCCCAGGTGGATGAAGCCGGTGGGCGATGGCGCGAAGCGCGTGCGCACGCGCCGCGTGGATGGATCCTGGTTTTGAGTCATTTTGCGCCCTGGCCCCCGTCGAATATGCGTAAACAGCTATTTATTTTATAGCATTCAGTCGATGCGGCCACAACTGTCCAGCCCGTGCGAAAGGTCGCGCAGGATGTCGGGCACGTGCTCCAGCCCGACCGACAGGCGGATCAGGCCCTGCCCCACGCCGGCGGCCTGGCGCTGCGCTTCGGACAGGCGTCCGTGCGAGGTGCTGGCCGGGTGGCTGAGCAGGGTGCGCACGTCGCCCAGGTTGGTGGCGATGCTGCACACGCGCGTGCTGTCGATGACGTGAAAGGCGCGCGCGCGGCCCTGCTCGGGGCTGGCGGCCCTGACGCTGAAGGCAATCACCGACCCACCGACGCCCCCTTGCTGCGCCATGGCCAGCCGGTGTTGCGGGTGCGAGGGCAGGCCGGGGTAGAACACGCGCTCGACGGCGGGGTGTTTCTCGAGCCAGCTGGCGATCTGCAGCGCGTTGGCGCTTTGCGCGGCCACGCGCAGGCTGAGCGTTTCCATGCCCTTGTGCACCACCCAGGCGTTGAAGGGCGAGAGCACCATGCCGGCGGTGCGGATCAGCGGCGCGAACACCTCGTCGATCAGCTTGCGCGAGCCGCAAAGGGCGCCGGCCATGACGCGGCCCTGGCCGTCGAGAAACTTGGTGCCCGAGTGGATGATCAGGTCGGCCCCCAGCGCCAGCGGCTTTTGCAGCGCGGGCGTGGCAAAGCAGTTGTCCACCGCCAGCAGCGCGCCGGCCTTCCTGGCGATGGCGGCCAGCGCGGCGATGTCGCACACCTCGGTCAGCGGGTTGGTGGGCGTTTCGGCAAACAGCAGGCGGGTGTTGGGGCGCAGCGCGGCGCGCCACTCACCCACGTCGGTCTGCGACACGAACGAGGTCTGCACGCCGAAGCGCGCAAATTCAGAGCCCAGCAGCTTGATGGTGGAGCCGAACATGGACTGCGAGGCGATCACGTGGTCGCCGCTTTTCAGCAGGCCCATGGCCATCAGCAGGATGGCCGACATGCCGCTGGCGGTGGCGATGGCCGCCTCGGCGCCTTCCAGCGCGGCCAGCCGGCGCTCGAATGCGGTGACCGAGGGGTTGGCGGTGCGGGTGTAGGTGTAGCCCTCCTCCTGCATGGCAAAGCGGCGCGCCGAGGTCTCGGCGTCGGGCTGCACGAAGCAGCTGGTGAGGTACAGCGCCTCGGAGTGCTCGCCGTAGCCGCTGCGCGGGATCGACACGCGCACGGCCAGGGTGTCGGGGTGCAGGCCTTCGGGCAGGTCCTGCTCGTTCAACTCGTTCGGGTTCATGGTCCACTCATCCATCAATCGGCACTGTCGGGCACGGCCAGCTCGCGCGGGCGCTCGGCGTTCAGGCGCGCCAGGTCGCCCTCGGAGATGTCGCCGGTGACGTACACGCCGTCGAAGCACGAGGCGTCGAAGCGCGTCACGCGCGGGTTGACGCTGGCAATGGCCTGCTTCATGGCCTGCACGTCCTGGTAGATCAGCGCGTCGGCGCCGATGATTCTCCGCACCTCCTCGATGCTGCGCCCGTGCGCCACCAGCTCCTCGCGCGTGGGCATGTCGATGCCGTAGACGTTGGGGTGGCGCACCGGCGGCGCGGCGCTGGCCATGTAGACCTTGCGCGCGCCGGCGTCGCGCGCCATCTGCACGATCTCCTGGCTGGTGGTGCCGCGCACGATGGAGTCGTCGACCAGCAGCACGTTGCGGCCGGCAAACTCGCTGGCGATCAGGCCGAGCTTTTGCCGCACCGAGCGCTTGCGCACCGCCTGGCCGGGCATGATGAAGGTGCGGCCCACGTAGCGGTTCTTGACGAAGCCCTCGCGGTAGGGCTTGCCCAGCATGCGCGCCAGCTCGTTGGCGCTGGGGCGGCTGGATTCGGGGATCGGGATGACCACGTCGATCTGGTCCGGCGGCACGGTGGAGACCACGCGCTTGGCCAGCGTCTGCCCCAGGTTCAGGCGCGCCTGGTAGACCGAGATGCCGTCCAGCACCGAGTCGGGCCGCGCCAGGTAGACGTATTCGAAAATGCAGGGCGACAGGCTGGGCTGATCGGCGCACTGGCGCGCGTGCACCGCGGCGTCGAGCGTGACGAACAGCGCCTCGCCGGGCGCCAAGTCGCGCTCCAGCACGTGGCCGGTGCCCTCCAGCGCCACCGATTCGCTGGCCGCCATGACGCCACCGCCGGCCCCGCGTCCGAAGCACAGCGGACGGATGCCGAAGGGGTCGCGAAACACCAGCATGCCGCAGCCGGCGATGTGCGCGATCACGGCATACGAGCCGCGCAGGCGCCGGTGCACCGCCGCCACCGCGGCAAAAGCCTGCTCGGGGCCGAGCTGGCCGCCGCCGCGCGTGGCCTGCTGCAGCTCGTGCGCCAGCACGCCCAGCAGCACCTCGGAGTCGCTGTCGGTGTTGATGTGGCGGTGGTCATCGGCCAGCAGCTCCTGGCGCAGCGCCTGGGCGTTGGTCAGGTTGCCGTTGTGCACCAGCACCACACCGAAGGGCGCGCTGGTGTAGAAGGGCTGCGCCTCCTGCTCGCTGTCGGCGTTGCCGGCGGTGGGGTAGCGCACCTGGCCCAGGCCGCTGGTGCCGGGCAGCGCGCGCATGTTGCGCGTGCGAAAGACGTCGCGCACCATGCCCTTGGCCTTGTGCATGAAGAACTTGCCGCCCTGCTGCGTCACGATGCCGGCGGCATCCTGGCCGCGGTGCTGCAGCAGCAGCAAGGCGTCGTAGAGAGTCTGATTGACCGGCGCCCGACCAACCACGCCGACGATGCCACACATGATGATGTCCTGAAAAAAGGCCCGAAGGCCCGATTGTCACGTCGAAAGATACTGCCCGAGCGCCGCCGGCAGCACCGGGCGCAGTTGCCCCAGCACGCCCTGCAGCCACGCGCCGCTGACCGACTGGCGCCACCACGGCGCCTGGCCCTGCCCCGTTAGCTGCACCACGATGGCCAGCACCAGCAGCAGCAGCGCGCCGCGCAGCGCGCCGAACACGGCGCCCAGCACCCGGTCCACCGGCCGCATGCCCAGCGCGCGCGCCGCGCCGCGCACCGCCCAGGCCAGCATGCCGCCGGCAAAGGCCACCACGATGAACACCAGCACGAAGCCCGCCGCAAAGCGCCACTCGACGGGCGCCTCGCCCATCGGCAAGGCCCGGCCGACCCATTCGGCCGCCCAGCGCGCCACGACATACGCCGCCACCCAGCCCGCCACCGACAAGGCCTCGTACAGCAGCCCGCGCCAGGCCCCCAGCAGCAGGGAGCCCAGCACGACAGCCAGGCAGATCCAGTCGGTGGGGTGCATGGGGGCGGCCGCGGGTCCGATCCGATGATCAGAGCGTGAGGATGCTGCCCGGCAAGCCCGCCTTCTTCAGCGCCGCGGCCGCCTTCTCGGCCTCGGCCCGGCTGGCGAAGGGGCCCACGCGCACGCGGGTACGCTTGCCGTCGGCCGTGCTGACCACCTGGGTGTAGGTCTTCAGGCCCGCGCCCTCGGCCTTGCGGCGCGCCTGCTGGGCCGAGTCGGCCTCGGCGAAGGCGCCGATCTGCACGATGTAGCGGCCGGCGTCGGTGGCGCTGGCGGCCGTGGCCGGCTTGGCGCTGCCGCGGCCTTCCAGCGCCGCCCGGGCGCGCGCGGCCTCGGCCTCGCGGCGGGCCTTGGCGTCGGCTTCGCGCTGGGTCTTGGCCTGCTGCTCGTCGAGCTGGGCCTTGGCGCGGGCCTGGGCCTCCTGCTCGCGGCGCGCCTTGGCATCGTCGCCGCGCGCCGCCTGGGCCGCTGGCGTGGCCGGGGGCTTGGCCGCGTCGCCCTGCGCCGCGCGCGTGGGGGCGGTGGTCTCGGCTGCCGGCGAGGCCGCGGCCTGCGCCGCTGGCCTGGATGTGGGCGGCACCACCTCCTCGTGCTCGCCCAGGCTGGCGGCGGCAGGCACCGCGGCCTGGCCGACCGGCTTGGGCGCCGTCAGGGCTGGCGCGCTGTCGCGATCGGGAATGGTGATGGGGGCATTGATGGCCGCCGGGCGCGGCTCGGTGTCGAACAGCAGCGGAAAGCCGACGACCGCCACCACCACCAGCACCACCGCGCCGATCAGGCGATGGCGCGCGCGCCGGCGCACGTTCTCGACCGAGTCGGGCGGCGCGCTGGCCGCATCGGCCTTGCGCGGCGGCTTCTTGGCGGGGGCAGCGCTGTGCTGGCGGAACTTGAAAAATGCCATGGTGCGGGGTCAGCCGTCAGCGATCGGCATGCTGCCAGGGCGCGTCGGATTCGAGGTGCGGTACGCCATGCTCCAGCACGCCACCGACGGTGTAGAACGATCCAAAGCAGACGATTCTATCAGTGGGCTGCACGCGCGCCGCCGCCGCGTTGAAGGCCGCCATGGGCGTGGCGAAGCACTCGGCCGCGGCCCCGGCACGCTGCGTGACCGCGCGCCAGGTGGCCTCCAGCGCCTGGGCCGAGGCGGCGCGCGGCGTGGGCAGGTCGGTGAAGTACCAGCGGTCGATCAGCGGGTCCATGTGGCGCAGGATGGCGGCAATGTCCTTGTCGGCCATGGCGCCGAACACGCCGTGCGTCATCAGGAAGGAGCCCATGGCGTCCAGGCTTTGCGCCAGCGCGGCCACCGCGTGCGGGTTGTGCGCCACGTCCAGGATCACCACCGGATGGCCGGGAACGACCTGGAAGCGCCCAGGCAAGTCCATCATGCCGAAGCCGTTGCGCACCGCCTGCGCGGTCACCGGCAGGCGGGCGCGCAGCGCGTCCAGCGCGGCCAGCGCGCCCGAGGCGTTGATCAGCTGGTTGGCGCCGCGCAGCGTCGGGTAGCCCAGCCCGCTGTAGCGCCGCCCGCGCCCGGCCCAGGCCCATTGCTGCGGGTTGTTGCCCTGGTAGTTGAAGTCGCGCCCCAGCAGCCACAGGTCGGCCCCGATGGCGGCAGCGTGATCGAGCACGCTCTGGGGCGGCACCGGGTCGCTGACGATGGCGGGCTTGCCGGCGCGCATGATGCCGGCCTTCTCGAAGCCGATCTTCTCGCGCGTGTCGCCCAGCAGCTCGGCGTGGTCGATGTCGATGCTGGTGATGATGGCGCAGTCGGTGTCGATCACGTTGACGGCATCCAGCCGCCCGCCCAGGCCGACCTCCAGGATCACCGCGTCCAGCCCGGCGCGCGCCATGGCCTGCAGGATGGCCAGGGTGGTGAACTCGAAGTAGGTCAGCGAGATGTCCCCGCGCGCCGCCTCGACCTGCTCCAGGCAGGCCACCAGATCGGCCGCGGCGATGGCCTGGCCGCGGATGCGGCAGCGCTCCTCGAAGTGCACCAGGTGCGGCGAGGTGTAGACGCCGGTGCGGTAGCCCGCCTGCAGCAGGATGGCCTCCAGCATGGCGCAGGTCGAGCCCTTGCCGTTGGTGCCGGCCACGGTGATGACCGGGCAGTCGAAGCGCAGCGCCAGGCGCTCGGCCACCGCCCGCACCCGATCCAGCCCCAGCTCGATGACCGTGGGGTGCAGCCGCTCGCAGTAGGCGAGCCATTCGTTCAGTGTCTTCATGGGAGCGCCGATTGTCGCGCCAAGCGCCAAGGCCATGGCATCATCGCCGGCATGACCCGCGCATCCGTCACGCTCTACGGCATTTCCAACTGCGACACCGTCAAGAAGGCGCGCGCCTGGCTGGCCGAGCATCAGGTCGAGGTGCGCTTTCACGACTTCAAGAAGGCCGGCGTGCCGGCCGAGCACCTGCGGCGCTGGATCGACGCCGTCGGCTGGGAGCGCCTGCTGAACCGCCAGGGCACCACCTGGCGCAAGCTCGACGCGGCCACGCAGGCGGCCATCACCGATGCAATGAGTGCCGCCGCGCTGCTGCAGGCGCAGCCCAGCGCCATCCGCCGGCCCGTGATCGAGTGGGGCGGCGGCGCCATCACGGTCGGCTTTGCGCCGGACGACTGGTCGGCGCGCATCGGCTGACGACGATGTCCGGCCTTGCCTTTGCCGGCCACCCCTGGACTTATTGGCTGGCCTGGGCCTGGTCGATCTCCAGCATCATCCTGACCACCTGGATCATCTGGCAGCGCCGCTCGCCGGTGTCCACGCTGGCGTGGATCATCGTGCTCAACCTGCTGCCGGTGCTGGGCCTGCTGGTGTACGCCTACTTCGGCCCGCAGCGCGTCACGCGCCAGCGCCTCAAGCGCTGGCACACCCAGGCGGCGCTGATGTCGCAGCAGGACCTGCGCACGCTGCGCGCCGACCGGCCCGAGCCGCCGCTGTGGGCGGTGCAGCACGCGCGACTGATCGAGGCCGGCTGCGGCCTGCCGATCTGCAGCGCGCACGGGGTGGAGCTGCTGGCCAGCGGCGGCGCTACGCTGGACGCCCTGCTGCGCGAGATGGCCCAGGCGCGCAGCCACATCCACCTCGAGTACTACATCTTCGAGCCCGACCAGACCGGCCGCGCCGTGCTGCAGGCGCTCACCGAGCGCGCCAGCGCCGGCATTGCCGTGCGGCTGCTGGTGGACGCCATCGGCTCCTCGCGCCTGCTGGCGCGCCGCCACGCCGCGCTGCTGGACGCGCTGCGCCAGGCCGGTGGCCAGGTGGCCGTGTTCCACCGCGCGCGGCTGGACCGCCTGCGCCCGCTGGTCAACCTGCGCACGCACCGCAAGATCGCGGTGATCGACGGGCGCGTGGGCCTGCTGGGCGGCATCAACGTGACCGACGCCGAGAACGAGCGCGTGCGCCCCGACGACGCCTACCGCGACACCCACCTGCTGCTGCGCGGCGCCGCGGTGCGCTGGCTGCAGTACGTGTTTTTGCAGGACTGGTACTACGCCAGCGGCCACCAGCTGCACCACGACGGCCACGTGCTGCCGACGGGCGAGCCGCCGGGGCAGGTGCCGGTGCAGATCGTCGCCTCGGGCCCCGACAGCGACGGCGAGGCGATTCACCGCGCCGCCATCGACGCGCTGAACCTGGCGCGCGAGCGCGTGTGGCTGTCCACGCCCTACTTCGTGCCCACCGAGCCGGCCATCACCGCGCTGACCAATGCCGCGCTGCGCGGCGTGCAGGTCAAGCTGATCGTGCCCGAGCGCAGCGACTCGCGCATCGTCACCGCCGCCGCGCGCTCGTACTACCAGGAGCTGCAGAACGCCGGCGTGCTGGTGTTCGAGTACCGCGGACGCATGTTCCACCCCAAGACCCTGGTGATGGATTCGCTCTACAGCATGGTGGGCAGCGCCAACTTCGACAACCGCAGCTTTCGCCTGAACTTCGAGGTGGCGGCGGTGCTGTACGACCGCGCGCTCAACCAGCAGCTGGCCGGCATGTTCGAGGCCGACCTGTCCAATTGCCGCCTGGTGCCGCGCAACCGCCACGCGCCGGTGCACCAGCAGCTCTTCGAGGCCCTGGCGCGGCTGGGCTCGCCCTTGCTGTAGCCCGTCAGGGCGGGCCGGGCATCACAGCAGCGAGCGCGGGTCGAAACCGGCCTTGCGCAGCACGCTCCAGAACAGCATGCGCTCGAGCTGGTCGCGCGGCTCGAAGGCGGCCGCATCGCGCGCGCAGGCTTGCCGGACCGGATTGGACAGAGGAATATTCGCCCCGTTCAAACTGTCGGCCGCCACTTGCACCTCGCACGCGCGCTGCAGCGTCCACATCCAGCGGAAGGCGTTGAACACGTTGCAGCCCGTGCCCAGCAGGCCGTGGTTGCGCAGGATCATGATGCGTTTGTCGCCCAGGCTGGCGACCAGGCGCGGGCCCTCGCCGTCGTGCACGGTGATGCCTTCGAAGTCGTGGTAGGCCACGTCGCCGAACAGCTCGGCGCCGTAAAAATCGTCATGGCCCAGCCCGGCCTGCTTGCACGCCACCGCGATACCGGCCGTGGTGTGGATGTGCATGACGCAATGCGCATCGGGGCGCGCGCCGTGCACCGCGCTGTGGATCACGAAGCCGGCGCGGTTGACCGGATACGCCGTGGGCTCGGCCGGCGTGCCGTCCAGATGGATGCGCACCAGGTTGCGCGCCGTGACCTCCGAATAGTTCAGGCCGAAGGGGTTGATCAGGAAGGTGTCGGGCGTGCCGGGCACGCGCAGCGTGATGTGGTTGAAGATCAGCTCGGTCCAGCCCATGGCGTCGAACACGCGGTAGCAGGCCGCCAGCTCCAGGCGCAGGCGCCACTCGGCGAGCGCCATGTCGGCGGGGCGCTGCGCCTCCATCTCCGTCAGCAGATCGGCTTGCACAGGGGTTGGACTCAAGATCACTCTCCTTCTACGAATCAAGCACCAGCTCGGCCGACCGGGCGCGCGAGACCCCAATCGTCATGCTCTTGTGGGTGGCCCCAGGCTGCGGCGTATCCGCAGTCCTTGATGACAACATCGCAGGCGTCATTCGTGGCCATCTCGTGGGTCTTCTTGCCTGGACTTTGCGGATGGCTGCAGTCTAGGAACGAGTGGCGCGGCGATCAACCGGCTTTTGGCAAACATCTTGTTCCGATTTCTGGATAATCGCCGCCATGAACTGGAACGACTGCGAGATCTTCTGTCACGTGGTCGAGCACGGCGGCTTCTCGGCGGCCGCCAACTTTCTGAGCCACCCCAAGTCCAGCATCAGCAGCGCGGTGCAGCGGCTGGAGCAGGAGCTGGACACGCGCCTGCTGGAGCGCACCACCCGCAGCGTGCGTGTGACCGAGGCGGGCGAGATTTTGTTTCGGCGCACGGCGCCGCTGTTCTCGGGCCTGCACGACGCCTGCGCCGAGGTCCTGGGCTCGGGCCGCGAGGTGACGGGCACGCTGCGCATCGCCTCGCCCTACGAGTTCGGCGCGCACCACCTGGCACCCGTGGCCTGCGAGCTGATGCTGCGTCACCCCAAGCTGCAGGTGCAGATCGACGTCGAGAACCGCCCGATCAACCCGCTGACCGAGCCCTACGACATCGTTTTTGCCATGCTGGAGAGCCAGTTGCCCTCCTCCAGCGTGGTGATCCGGCGCATGTTCTCGCTGGAGCGCGATCTGTTTGCCGCCCCGTCGCTGGTGCACGAGCAGGGTCTGCCGCAGCGGCCCGACGAGCTGCGCCACTGGCCGCTGATCGCCAGCTCGGCCGACGCCGGCTGGTCCTTTGTCGACAGCGACGGCATCGACCACCACCTCGCCATCGACGCGCCGCGGGTCATCAGCGCCAACGCCGACATCCGCATGCAGGCGGCCATGCGCGGGCTGGGCATCACGCGCATCACGGCCAGCTTTTGCGCCGCGGCCGTGGCCAGCGGCACGCTCGCGCGCGTGCGCTTTGCGGGCTACACCTGCGAGCCGCTGCGCGTGTACGCCCTGCTGCCCGGCAAAAAACTGCAGCCCGAGAAGGTGCGGCATTTTCTGGACAGCCTGGCCGGCCACGCCCGCCTGACGCGCGAGGACATGGGCTGGCAGTTTCACCACGACAAAGGCACGTCGCCGGCCTGAACCCCGGGCGCCGGCCACCAGCCCGGCCTTGACCCGATGCTCGGCCATTGTTCGGCGCCTCGAACAATCTGTTCGCCGTTTTGAGCTTTATCAATCTCCCATCGGGCTTTACGGTTCACGACTGGGCCATCACTGCGGGTGATGGTTCTTTTTCCCATCACGAACGGAGACAAGCCCAATGCCGGCATTCAACCCCTGGAAGCTTTCACGCCCCGTCCTGGCGCTGCTGGTGAGCGCAACGGCTGCCCTGTCTGCGCAAGCCCAGATCAAGGTGGGGGTCGTGCTGTCCACCACCGGCCCCGCCTCCTCGCTGGGCATTCCCGAGCGCAAGACCGTCGAGCTGTTCCCCAAGGACATCGCGGGCCAGAAGATCGAGTACACCATTCTCGACGACGCCTCCGACCCCACGGGCGCCGTCAAGGCCACCCGCAAGCTGGTGTCCGAGGACGGGGTGCACCTGGTCATCGGCGCCACCACCACGCCCAGCTCGCTGGCCATGCGCGACGTGGTGGCCGACGCGGGCGTGCCCGAAATCTCGATCGCCGCCGGCCGCAGCATCGTCTTTCCGGTCGACGAAAAGCGCAAGTGGGTCTTCAACACCGCCCCCACCACCTCGCTGATGGCCGGCGCCGTGGTGCAGCACATGAAGAAGAAGGGCGTGAAGACGGCCGCCTACATCGGCTTTGACGACGCCTTCGGCGAGGACTGGGCGGCCAACTTTGCCGATGCCGCCAAGGCCGCCGGCATCGAGGTGGTGGCCAACGAGCGCTACAGCCGCTCGGCCACCTCGGTCACGGGCCAGACCCTGCACATCAAGGCCGCCAAGCCCGACGCGGTGATGATCGGCGCCTCGGGCACGGCCGCGGCGCTGCCCGAGCGCTCATTCAAGCAGATCGGCTACACCGGCACGCTCTACCAGAGCGGCGGCGTGGGCAACCCCGACTTCCTGCGCATCTGCGGCGCCGACTGCAATGGCACCGTGGTGGCCGTCGCGCCCGGCATGGTGGCGCGCCAGTTGCCGGACGACAGCCCCATCAAGCAGTCGGCCATGCGCTTTGCCAACACCTACGAGGGCGTACACGGCAAGAAGTCGATCACGCAGTTTGGCGCCAACGCCTGGGACTCGGGCATCCTGTTCGAGCATGCCGTGCCGGTGGCGCTCAAACAAGCCACGCCGAGCGACACCGCCGCCTTCCGCAAGGCGCTGCGCGACGCGCTGGAAGGCCTGAGGGCCGTGCCCGCCGCCGGCGGCATTTACACCATGGCTCCCGACAACCACAACGGCCTGAACGAGCTGGGCGTGGTGCTGGTCAAGATCGTCGATGGCGACTGGCAGCTGGAGAAATAGGACTACACTGATCCGACAGTGCCGTGGCGTCACGCGCCGCGGTACCGCTTGCCTTCCGACCCGCTTGCGAGCGGGTTTTTGCCGCCCCGACCGTCAAGTGGGCATCCCAGGCCCTTGACGTTTTTCATTGGATCGAGACCCACCGCATGGACCGCCTTGCCTCTCCCCTGGCCCAACTCAAGGACCCCAGCCTGCTCAAGACCGACGGCCTGATCAACGGCAAGTGGGTCAAGGGCAGCGCGCGCTTCGACGTGCTGGACCCGGCCACCGGCCGCAAGCTGGCCGACGTGGCCGACCTGGGTGCCAGGGAGACCAAGGCCGCCGTGACGGCCGCCAACGCGGCCTGGCCGGCCTGGCGCGGCCTGACCGCCAAGCAGCGCCACGCCTTGCTGATGAAGTGGTTTCATCTGTTGATGGAGAACCAGGACGACCTGGCCCGCCTGATGACGGCCGAGCAGGGCAAGCCCCTGCCCGAGGCCAAGGGCGAGGTGGCGTATGGCGCCAGCTTTGTCGAGTGGTTTGCCGAGGAGGCCAAGCGCGTCAACGGCCAGACCCTGCCGACCTTCGACAACAACAAGCGCCTGACCGTCATCCAGCAGCCCATCGGCGTATGCGCGGCCATCACGCCCTGGAACTTTCCGCTGGCCATGATCACGCGCAAGGTGGCGCCCGCGCTGGCCGCCGGCTGCACCGTGGTCATCAAGCCGGCCGAGCTGACGCCGCTGACGGCCCTGGCCGCCGCCGAGTTGGCGCAGCGCGCGGGCCTGCCGGCAGGCGTGATCAACGTCGTCACCGGCATGGACGCGCCGGCGATCGGCCAGGTGCTGTGCGAGAGCGAGGTGGTGCGCCACCTGTCCTTCACCGGCTCCACCGAGGTGGGCCGCATCCTGGCCGCGCAGTGCGCGCCGACGGTGAAAAAGCTGGCGCTGGAGCTGGGCGGCAACGCGCCCTTCATCGTGTTCGACGACGCCGACCTGGACTCGGCCGTCGAAGGCGCGCTGGCCAGCAAGTACCGCAACGCCGGCCAGACCTGCGTGTGCGCCAACCGCCTGTACGTGCAAGACGGCGTGTACGACGCCTTCGTCAAGAAGCTGGCGGCCAAGGTCAAGGGCATGAAGGTGGGCAATGGCTTCGACGAGGGCGTGAGCGTAGGCCCGCTGATCGAGCCGGCGGCCTTGAGCAAGGTGGACAGGCACATCAAGGACGCCGTCAAGAAGGGCGGCCAGGTCGTCACCGGCGGCAAGCGCCTGAAGGGCCAGTTCTACGAACCCACGGTGATCTCGGGCGCCACGGCGCAGATGCTGGTGGCGCGCGAGGAAACCTTCGGCCCGCTGGCGCCGGTGTTCCGCTTCAAGACCGAGCAGGAAGCCATCGACGCCGCCAACGCCACCATCTTCGGCCTGGCCAGCTACTTCTACGCCCGCGACATCGGCCGCATCACCCGCGTGAGCGAGGCGCTGGAGTACGGCATG
The DNA here is from genome assembly GCA_024235995.1 of Burkholderiaceae bacterium. Taxonomy (NCBI): domain Bacteria; kingdom Pseudomonadati; phylum Pseudomonadota; class Betaproteobacteria; order Burkholderiales; family Burkholderiaceae; species Burkholderiaceae bacterium. Next base: position 1,801,208 of record JACKLI010000001.1, on the reverse strand, counting down.
GTCGGCATCAACACCGGCCTAATCTCCACCGAGCACGTGCCCTTCGGCGGCGTCAAGCAGTCCGGCCTGGGCCGCGAGGGCTCCAGCCATGGCATGGCCGAGTACCTGGAGATGAAGTACCTGTGCACGGGGGATGTGCAGAAGTAAGCCCAGAGCGCCCAGGCGGCAGCCTCCCGGTACCGCCGCCGCCATCGAAGCTGAAGCCAGACGGGCTGGAAAACCGACTCGACGAATCGGTCGTCGCCCCTGAAGGCCCCCATGAACACAGGGCGCGCGAGGTCAACCCGATCGCGCCGGACCCCGGCTTTTGTGCTTTGTTTGCAGCCGCTGCGAATGAAGATTATCCGGAATATTGGATAGTCTGTCCGCCCGTATCCGATTGATCGCGCGCAGTCATCTTTCTAGACTGCACACATCGTTTCTGACCTTCTGACGGGGACACCGCGGCAAGAGCAGGTGATTTCGTGTTCGTGCGGAACAGCGAACGAACCGCAGGTGCAGATGGCGCATCAATCAGCAAAGGGAATCGAATGGTAAGCAAGGCGGCAAAGATTGCGATCATTGGTGGAGGGCTGGGCGGCCTGTCTGCAGCGATTGCACTGAAGAAGATCGCGGGGGTTCAAGCCACCGTATTCGAGCAGTCCAACAAGCACGACGAGGTGGGTGCCGGGGTGACGATCGCACCCAATGCCTGCCGGGTGCTCGACAAGCTGGGCTTGCTCGAACCGATGCAGCGCGCTGGCGCGATTCCGGACGGACACGGTGTTTACCTGGATGCCATGGGCCATGTGATCACCGACGCAGCCTGGGAAGACACCTCGGGGCGCTACCGGAACATCGGTATGTATCGGCCCGACATGATCGATATTCTGGCCCAAGCGGTGGATCCCGAGGCGATTCGGCTTCACCATCGGGCCAAGTCGGTCGAAATGCTGGATTCCGGCGTGCGCGTCCACTTCGAAAACGGCAAGCAGGAAGACTTCGACGCGGTCATCGGCGCGGACGGGATTCGCTCGGTGGTGCGCAAGGCCGTGGGGCAGCCCACGAATTTCGTTTACTCCGGATACATGGCCTATCGGGGGGTGATCGATGCCGCCGATCTCCCCAAGGACTGGAAAAGGGTCAGCCAGACCTGGATGGGCAACGACCGGCACCTGATGACCTATCCGTTGCAGCAGCACAAGCTGTACAACTACGTCGCTTGCGTGCCCAGCGACCGGCCGCTCAAGGGCCCCTGGTCCGGCCCTGCGGACGTGGCCGAAGTGCATGCGGAATTCGGTCGCCAGAAATGGGACCCGAGGGTTTGGCAGTTTCTTTCGGCGATCAAGGAAACCTTCTGGTGGGGTTTGTTCGACATCGATCCTCTCACCAATTGGTCACGCGGCCCCATCACTCTGCTGGGTGACGCGGCGCACAGCATGATCCCGCACCAGGGCCAGGGGGTGAACCAGGCGTTCGAGGACTGCATCACTCTTGCCTACTTTCTCAACGAAGCCGACAGCGTCAGCGACATTCCCGAGGCCTTCAGGCGCTACACCGCTGCGCGCATGCAGCGGGCGGTGATCCTGCAGGTGGGTTCGCGCAGAGCCGGATCAATGTTCGACTCGCAACTGCAATTCACCGACACCAAAAAACGAAACACCGACATCACTTCGGGACGCGATTTTCGCAGAGCGGTGGTTTTTGACTACGACGCGCTGAAAGTGGCGGAGAACACACTGCAACGATTCAAGAGGGTTTGATTCATATGACGTCGATCAGCATTATTGGAAGAGGCAAGATGGGTTCGGCGATCGCGAACATCGCGGAACTTGCCGGCGCCCACGTCCAAATCGTCAATCGCAGTGCCACGCCCAGCAAGGACCACCCGAATGCCACGTATTCGGTTCTCGGCGACGACCTGACCGGGGATCTGGTGGTTTTCGCCATTCCCTACGGAGCCTATTCAAGCCTATTGGGACACTATCGAAACCGACTGGGCGGCAAAGTCGTGATCGACATCAGCAACCCCATTGATTTCACAACGTATGAGCAGCCAGAGGCTCTGCGCCATTCCTCCACGGCACTTGAACTCGCCAAGCAGCTGCCCCAGGACGTCGGCGTCCTGAAGGCGTTCAACGCCAATCTCGCCGACACGCTCATCACCCGCACGAATGGCACGACGACGACGACGGTTCTGTTCGCCGGAGACCATGCGGAGGGGAAGATCGCGCTCGCCGATCTTCTGAAGGCGGCAGGACTTCGTGCCGTCGACGCCGGGCCTTTGCAGCGTTCGAGGCAGCTTGAGGCGATCGGGTTCTTGCAGATGGTGTTGGCGTCGTCCGGAAAGACGCGCTTTGAGTCGGGCTTCACCCTGCTGCCTTGATTGCATGGCCGGACAAAGGCCGCACGCATCCATGAGCGGGCATACCGCAACGCGCAAGGCCTCGTCCGGATCGTGCGGGTACGCGCGTTCGGGCGCCATTCACCCTGGGGCGGCCCCCTGCCGCGCCAGCCGCCGCAACACCCCCTGCCCCGCGCGCACCCCGCTGGCCAGGGCGGCGGTGAGCAGGTAGCCCCCGGTGGGTGCCTCCCAGTCCAGCATCTCGCCCGCGCAAAACACACCGGGGCGGCTGCGCAGCTCCAGGTCCTGCGTCACGGCGTCCAGCCGCACGCCACCCGCCGTGCTGATGGCCTCGGCCACCGGCCGCGGCGCGCGCAAGGTGATGGGCAGCGCGCCGATGGCCTGCGCCACAGCCCGCGGGTCCTTCAGTTCATCGGGCGTCAGCCGCTCGTGCAGCAGCGCCATGTGCACGCCGCCCAGGCCCAGCCGGCTTTTCAGGTGCGAGGACAGGCTGCGGCTGCCGCGCGGGTGCGCCACCTCGGCCAGCACCTGCGCCGGCGTGCGCGCGGGCAGCAGGTTCAGGTGCAGCGTGGCCTGGCCGTGGCGCGCGATCTCGCCCCGCAGCAGGCTGCTGGCGGCGTAGACCAGGCTGCCCTCGATGCCGGTGGCGGTCAGCACGAACTCGCCGCGCCGCTCGAAACGCCGGCCCTGGCTGTCGACAAACGACAGCACCACGTTCTTCAGCGGCTGGCCGGCAAAGCGCTCGGCCAGGTACGGCGACCAGCCGACACCATCGCCCGCCTCCGGCGCCGCACCGCCCACCGGCCCGCCGCGCGGCGCCACGTCGAAGCCGCAGTTGGCCGGCACCAGCGGCGCCAGCTCGACCCCCGCCTGCGCGAGCCAGGGCGCCCAGGCGCCATCCGAACCCAGGCGCGGCCAGCTGGCGCCGCCCAGCGCCAGCACGGCGGCGCGCGGGCGCAGGGTCATGGCGCCATCGGGTGTTTCAAAGCAAAAAACACCTGCAGCCCGCGTCGAACAATCCGGGTAAGCTATTGAATCATGAGCATCCGGCACCCAACCCACCCAGCGGTTCCGCATGAAAAAGCGCACCGGCACGGCGCCCGGCACCTGCGGCATGCGCAGGCGCTGCAGCCAGGCGCGCAGCAGAGGCGCGGCCTTCATCTCGGTCGGGAACACGCGCCCGGACGTGCCCACGAAGGTCTGCACCCCCAGCTCCGCCGCCCAGGCGCGCACGGCGTCGGGCCCGAAGTCGCGCAGCCAGCCGGCCACCGCGTCGGCGGCGCCCGGCTCGCCGTCGCCCTGCCGAAAGCGGCCGATGAAGGGCGCCAGCGGCTCGGAGTGCGTCAGGTTCAGCCCACCGCGCCCGGCCAGCAGGAACTTGCGCCCGACCGAGGGCATGGCGTCGAACACCGCCACCGCCACGCCGGCGCGCGCCAGCACCTCGGCGGCCATCAGGCCGGCGGGGCCGGCGCCGATGACGGCGATGGAATCAGCAGGTGCGTGGGACATCGGACCAGGGCGCAGAAGGGAAGCGCCGATTGTCGCGGACGGCGCGCCGGCGCTACGGATCGAGCGGCAGGCGCTGGCTCGCCAGCTCGGCAAAAAAGCGCGCCCCCACGGGCAGGATGGCGTCGTTGAAGTCGTAGCCCGCGTTGTGCAGCGGCAGCCCGCCCTCGCCCCCGGCCAGGCCGTTGCCGATGAACACGAACGCCCCCGGCACCTGGCGCAGGAAGGCGCCGAAGTCCTCCGACGCCAGCAGCGGCGGCGTGTCGGCGGCCACCCGCTCGGGCCCCACCACCGCCCGCGCGGCATGCAGGGCGGCGGCCACCGGCGCGTCCCAGTTGACGGTGGGCGCGAACTCATGCGTGTACGCCACCTCGCAGGCCGCGCCATAGGCCGCGGCGATGCCGGCGCAGACCTCGCGCATGCGGCGCTCCAGCAATTTCTGGACTTCGGGCGTGAAGCTGCGCGTGTCGCCCTTGATCGTCACGTTGGACGGAATGGCGTTGCGAATGCCGTCGGTGATGAACTCGGTGCACGAGACCACCGCCGCGTCGGTGGCCTCCACCGCGCGCGCCACGATGGTCTGCAGCGCCAGCACGATCTCGGCGCCCACCACCAGCGGGTCGATGGTGAGGGCCGGACGCGAAGCGTGACCGCCGCGCCCGCGGATGCGGATGACGAAGTTGTCCTCGCTGGCCATCAGCGCGCCCGTGCGGGTGGCGATGGTGCCGGCGGCGATGCCGGGCATGTTGTGCGCGCCGTAGATTTCATCGACCGGAAAGCGCTCGAACAGGCCATCGTCGATCATGGCCTGCGCGCCGCGGCCGTGTTCCTCGGCCGGCTGGAAGATGAAGCGCACCGTGCCGCTGAAGTTGCGGCGCTCGCCCAGCAGGCGCGCCGCGCCCAGCACCATGGCCATGTGGCCGTCGTGCCCGCAGCCATGAAAGCAGCCGGCGTTTTGCGAGAGGTGCGCGCGCCCCGGCGCCTGCTCGGTCATGGCCAGCGCGTCCATGTCGGCGCGCAGGCCGATCACGCCGGCGCCCGTGCCCGCGCGCAGGCTGGCCACCAGGCCGGTGCCGCCGATGCCGCGGTGCACCTGCAGGCCCATCGACTCCAGCGCCGCGGCCACGTAGTCGGCCGTGCGGTGCTCGTTGAAGCCGGTCTCGGGGTGCTGGTGCAGGTGCCGGCGCCAGCGCACGAGTTGGGTGCCCAGTTCGGTTTCGGCGTACATGTCGGCTCTCCTTCGGGTCAAGACGAACGCGCCAGCCACTGCGCCTGCCGTTGCAGCACCTGCGCGGCGCCCTCGCCCACGCACCGGGCATACACCTGCGGCGCGGTGGCGCCTTCGGTGCCGATCAGCAGCACACGCGCGTCGGGGCCCAGCCCAAGCTCGGCCCACTGCGCCGCATGGGCGCGCAGCGCCTGCAGCGCGGCCAGGCCGGCCACGCCGGATTCACCGGCCACCACGGGCATGTCGCCATCCTGGCCCTGCGCCAGCGTGCGCATGGCCTGCACCGCCTGCGCGTCCTCCACGGTCTGAAAGTGATCCACCCCCGGCTGCAAAAAGCGCTAGGCCAGCGGCGAGGTCTCGCCACAGGCCAGCCCCGCCATCACCGAATCGACCGAGCCCGTGGCCCGCGCGGGGCGCCCCTGCAGCGCGCTTTGCAGCAGGCAGTCGGCCTGCGCCGGCTCGACCACGATGACGTGCGGGCGCCGCGCGCCGTGGAACTCCCACCAAAAACTCAGCAGCCCGGCCGCCATGCCGCCCACGCCGCCCTGCAGGAAGACGTGGGTGAAGGCGCCCGCCTCGCCCACGCGGGCACGGGTCTGCTCCACCACTTCGGCGGCGATGACGGCGTAGCCCTGCATCACGTCGCGCGGAATGTCCTCGTAGCCTTCGTACGACGTGTCGGACACCACCTGCCAGCCCTCGGTGCGGGCCAGGTGGGCGGCCTCGGCCACCGAGTCGTCGTAGTTGCCAGCGATGCGCACGATCCGCGCGCCGTGCGCGGCAATGGCGTCCTCGCGCTCCTGGCTGACGTGGGCGTGCAGCACGATCACGCAGCGGCAGCCGGCCGAGCGCGCCGCGGCGGCCAGCGCGCGGCCATGGTTGCCGTCGGTGGCGCTGATCACGGTGTGGCCTTGCAGCTGCGCGGCATGGCGGCCCGCCAGCACGCCCGCGGGCTCGAAACCCGGGTGCCGGCGCAGCAGCTCGCGCACCAGCGCCACCGGCGCGCCCAGCGCCTTGAAGCTGCCCAGCGGCGAGCGCACGGACTCATCCTTCAGGCCGATGCGCGCCACGCCCAGCTGCCGCGCCAGCCCGGGCAAGTCGTGCAGCGGCGTGGCGGCGGGGGCGATCTGCGGCCAGGCGGCCAGCCAGCGCCGGCTTTCCTGCGCGCGCTCGATGCTCAGGATCGAGCGCAGCTCGGCGGGGTATGGCGCGCGGATGGCGCGCGGGTTGCGGATCAGCATGGGGCGCTCCCGAAACGTCGTTGCCGCCATGGTAGGGCGCCAACTGCGGCACGACGCCCCTGCTTGAGAACCATGGCTGCCATGGGATTTGGCCTTTGGAGGTTGACGATGAATTTCATCATGGGCACCCAAATGGCGACAAACAACCCATCCACGGTTCAGGCGTCCACCACCCTCCCTTCCCCACTCAGGAACGCCACCCGCACTGCCTGCCCCGGGTGCAGGCGCTCGACGGCGGCGCGGTAGCGGGCCAGCTGGGCTTGCAGGGCCTCGTTGCGCTCGGGGTGGGCGGCGCTCTTGTAGTCCAGCACCCACCAGGCCTCGGGGCCGTGGGCGCCGGCGCGGCGGCGCACCAGGCGGTCGATGCGCAGGCGCTGGCCCTGGTGCACGAGTTCGACTTCGTCGAAAGCCTCCAGCACCTCGCTGGCGGACCAGGCCCAGGCGGCCTCGCCGGTGACGATGCGGCGCGCCATGGCCGCCGCGTGGCGGGCCTGCTCGGGCGCCAGGGCAAAGCGGCGCTGGGCCTGGGTGGCGCGCTCGGCACGCCAGCCATCGGGCGTGTCGCCGGCGTGCTCCAGCAGCCAGTGCATGGCCTCGCCGATGCGCGAGGCGTCGGTGGGGGCGCTGCGTTCGGGCTCGTCCGTTGCTTCTGATTGGATAGCTGCCAGCGCTTGCTGGATGCCGGCGCTTGGCACTTCGAGCATGTCAAACCCGCTTGACGGCGCGGTGGCGGCCGCGGGCGCGTCGGGCGCGGGCAGCGGGGTGGCCACGGGCTCCAGGCGCTGCCACCAGCTGGACGCGGGCACGCGGTGCGGCACCACGCCGCTGGCCACCAGGCGCTGGCGCGCGCGCGTCATGGCGACGTACAGGGCGTTGAGCTCTTCGCGCGCCTGGGCGGCGTCTTCCTGCGCGGCCAGGGCCTGCAGGCTGGGCGGGGGCTGGCGGTCGTTGGCGACAAAGGCCAGGCGCGCGGGCACGGGGGCGTCGCCGGGCCAGTCGATCAGCACGCCGGGGCCGGATCGGTTGCTGTCGGCGCCGGCGTCGGTGCCCAGCAGCAGCACGCAGTCGGCCTCCAGGCCCTTGGCGCCGTGCACGGTGAGCAGCTGCACGCTATCGGGTTGCGCGTGGCGCGGCGCGGGCAGGCGCTGGCGGCGCAAGGCGCGCACCCACTGGTAGGCGGTGAGGTAGCGCCCGCCACCCACCTGCAGCGCGCCAGCCAGCAGCGCGCGCAGTTGCGCCAGGGTGTGCGTGCGCTCGGGCACGGGCGCGGCGGCGGCAAAGCGGGCCAGCACGTCGCCATGCTGGTAGATGGCCTGCAGCGCGTCGTGCGGGGGCAGCGTGGCCAGCCAGCGCTGGTATTGCATCAAATCGGCGTGCAGCCGGCACTCGTCAAGCGCGGTCAGCTCCGTATTCGGTAGCACGTCGAGCCAGGCCGGGCGCGCGTCGCCCACGGCGGGGGAGGCGCGCGCGGCCAGGGCGATGCGCGCCAGGTCCTCGTCGGGCAGGCCGAACAGGGGCGACTTGAGCGCGCGCGCCAGCGACAAATCGTGCCCCGGCGAGACCAGCGCGTCGACCAGCGCCAGCACGTCCTGCGCGACGGGCAGATCGCCCAGGTTCTGCGCCTCGGGCTGCTCGCAGGCGATGCCCAGGTGGCGCAGCTCGGCCTGCAGCTCGCCCAGCGGCTGGCGCTTGCGGCACAGCACCATGATCTGGCGCGTGGGCGTGCCGGCCGCCACCTGCGCGGCGATCCAGCGCGCGGCCTGGCGCGCCTCCAGCGTGCGCTGGTGCTCCTCGGGCTCGACGCGCGGGGTGGCCAGGCTGTCGCGCCAGGCCAGCGGGTCGTCGTCGGGGTCGTCGGCGCGCTCAGGGCGCGGGATGAGGGGCAGCGTGGCGAGCTGGCCCTGCCCGTCGGTGGACTCGGTGCTGTGCGCGCGGTAGCCGTCGAACTGGCCCGCCGCCTGCGCCGCGCCCATGACGGCGTTGACGGCCTGCAGCACGGCGGGCGCGTTGCGGCGCGTGTGGTCGCAGGCCAGCAGCTCGCCGCCCAGGCCCTGGGCGATGAAGCGCTGCGCGGCGCCGAACACGCGCGGGTCGGCGCCGCGAAAGCGGTAGATGCTCTGCTTGGGGTCGCCCACGATGAAGACGCTGGGCGCGTCCAGCCCGCCGCCGCCGGCGCCGGCGTAGCCCGCCAGCCAGGCGTGCAGCGCCTGCCACTGCAGCGGGTTGGTGTCCTGGAACTCGTCGATCAGCAGATAGCGCACGCGCGCGTCCAGGCGCTGCTGCACGTAGCCGCTGAGGAATTCGTCCGACAGCAGGGTGAGCGCAGCGCGTTCGACGTCGGCCAGGTCGACCCAGCCGCGCTCGCGCTTGAGGCGCGCCAAGGCGTCGATGAAGGCGCGCGTCAGGCGCGCCATGCGCTGGTGGTGGGCCCGGGCCTCGTGCTGCCGGCAGGCGGCGACGATGGCCTGCACCTCGTCCTGCGCCGCCGTCACCTCGGCCGGGCGCGACTTGCCGAAGGCGCGAGGCTCGCCCTTTTGCGTGAACAGCGCGGCCACCACGCCGTCCCAGTCGCGGGCCGGCACGGCGGCGGCCAGCTCGGCGCCCTTGGCGACAAAGGTGGGTGCCAGCGGCGCCAGGGCGCGCGCGGCGGCGGCCAGCAGCTCGCGCCCGCCCTGGCGCAGCAGCAGCCAGTCGGTCGGGTGATCGACCCCGGCCAGGCGCGGATAAACGGCGTCGAACGGCGCCACCGCCTCGTCGACGTGGCCCGCGCCGTCGGCCAGCGCAAACTCCACGCGCCGCGCCAGCGCGCCCTCCAGCGCCTCGTGCGCGCGGGCGCGGCCCAGCGCGGCCACCAGGGCGGCGTAGTCGGCGCGCAGGCCGGCGTCGGCGTCGATGGCGTCGAGCAGGCCGCGCCAGGCCTCGGCCACGGCGTCGGCGGTGTCCTCCAGCAGCTCGTAGCGGGCGGGCAGGCCCAGCTCGGCCAGCACCTGCAGCGGCGCGCTGCGCAGCAGGGCCGCGAACCAGCTGTGGAAGGTGCGGATCTGCACCGTGCGCGCCTGGAGCAGCAGCGTTTGATACAAGTTTTGTAGCTGCTCGCGCTTGTCCGACCCGGGCTGCAGCTCGATTCCCCTTGCAAGCAGCTCGCCCTGCAGGCGCTCGGCCCACTGCCCGGGCGTCTCGGCCGCGCGCGGGCGGGCAAAGTCGGCCAGCCACTGCTGCAGGCGCTGGCGCATCTCGCCCGCGGCCTTGCGCGTGAAGGTGATGGCCAGGATCTCCTGCGGCGCGCTGCCCTCCAGCAGCGCGCGCAGGATGCGCGAGACCAGCATCCAGGTCTTGCCCGCGCCGGCGCAGGCCTCCACCGCCACGTGGCGGCGCGGGTCGCAGGCGATGGCGTAGAAGCGCTCGCGCGTGCAGGGCGCGCCGTTGTGCTCGTAGGCGGGTTGGGTCATGACCAAAAGTCTTTTCGGCACAGGCCGCGCGCGGCGCACCAGTCGCACACGCTGCCCTCGCCCAGCGGGCGCAGCGGGTGGCCGGCGGCGATGCGGGCCAGGTCGTCCTCGATGCCCTGGTGCAGCGCGGCGGCGTGCTCCAGCAGTTGCCTGGGCGCGTACAACTTGGCGGGTTCGCGCTCGCCCACGTTCAGGTAGGCGGCCTGCGGCGCGTCGTGGCCGGCCAGCAGGGCGTAGAAGGGCAGTTGCGTGTCCTCGCTGCCGGCCTTCAGGCGCGCCTGGGTGCGCGCGGCGCTCTCGGTCTTGTAGTCGATCACCAGCGGCGCGCCGTCCGGCAGGCGGTCGACGCGGTCGAGGGTGCCGTGCAGCGCCACCCCACCCACCTGGCGGCGCACGCGCTGCTCCCCCTGCTCGAACACGGCGCCGGTGGCGGCCTCGTGCCCGGCCAGCCAGTCCAGATAGCCGTCGCGCACCGACGGCCAGGCCACGGCGAAGGGCAAGAACGCCCCGCCCTGCAGGCCCAGCGCGTGGGTGGCCTGCTCGGCCGCGGCGTCCAGCAAGGCCGGGCGCGCGGCGGCCGGATCGGCCTGCAGGGCCTGGTGAAAGCGGTGCAGCACCTGGTGCAGCCAGATGCCGAAGTCGCGCTTGTCGACCTCGGCTTCCAGCTCGCCCTCCTCGGCCAGGCCGAGCTGGCGCAGGGCAAAGAAGCGGTACGGGCAGGCGCGCAGCATCTCGTAGCTGCTGGCCGACAGCGGCTGCGCGGGCAGCGCCGCGCCGCTGGGCGCGGGCACCGGCACGGGCCTGGCGGCCAGCACGCGGCGGGTGCGCGGGTCGGCGGCGGGACGGCCCTGCCCCTGCAGCTGCAGCGCCTGCACCCAGGGCGAGGGCAGCAGCGGCTCGCCGCTGTCGTCGCTGGTGCGCCACAGCACGTCGAGCCGCGGCACGGCCAGCGCCACGCGCCAGGCCGCGGCCTGCGCGGCGGCCAGCTGCTCGCGCAGCGGCAGGTGCAACGCCTGGCGCTGCGCGGCGGTCCAGGGGCCGGGCGGCTCGGGCGCGGCGGGCAGGCGCTGCTCGTCGGCGCCGGGCAGCACCAGGGCGGCCCAGGGGCGGCCGAGCAGCTGGCTGAGGGGCAGCACGACCACCGGCGCACCGGGCGCATGCGGGGGGCGAAAGCTGGCGGCCTCCAGCGTCTCGCCGACCCAGCGCGTGAACTCGCGCAGGCCCAGGCGGCGCCGGGCCGCGGGCCAGGCCAGCCAGTCGGTGTCGGCGCCGGGCGCCAGGCTGAGCGCCTCGGCCACGGCGGCGCCGGCGGCATCGTCCAGCAGCGGCTGCCAGGCGCCGCAGGCGGTGAGCGCTTCGCGCAGGGCCGCCAGCCAGTCGGGCAGCGGGCGAGGCGCCTGCAGCGCGGCGCGCAGCGCCTCGACGCGGGCGGTGAGCGGCTGGCCGGCGGTGCGCGCGGCAGCCTCAAGCCAGTCGCGCACGCCGTCCTGGCGCAGCTGGCGCTCGAGCGCGCGCAGGGCGGCGGCGTCCACGTCGGGCGCCAGCTTGAGCCAGTCCAGCACCGCGTCGGTCGACGCGCCGCGCGCCGCCGCGTGCAGCAGCGCCACCACCTGCGCGGCGGCGTGGGTGGTGGACAGCATCCAGCCCGTCTCGTCGCGCAGCGGCACGCCGCGCGACGCCAGCAGCGCGCTGATGCGGCGCGTGAGCACGCGGTCGCCGGCCACCAGCGCCACCGGCGCGCGGCCCTGCGCCAGGTGCGCCAGCACGCAGGCGGCGGCACGCTCGGCCTCGTCCTCGCCGTCGGCGCACACGTGCAGCGCGGGGGCGCCGCCAGGTGGCTCGGCCAGCAGGGGCAGCCAGCTGACCTTGTCGGCGTAATGCTCGGCCAGGTGGGCGGTCAGCAGGTCGGGCTGCAGGCCGGGCACGATGACGAGCGCGTCCAGCGCCTGGCCCACGCGCGGGCCGAACAGCACGTCGGTGGCGTAGTCCGAGCTGCCGGCCCAGGCCAGGGCGATGCGGCCCAGCGCGGCCTCCAGCGCCATCGGGCCATCGCCCAGCGGGGGCAGCGCGGCGCGCGCCTGCTGAGCCCAGTCGGGGCGCAAGGCGGGCGGCAGGCTGGCGGCCACGGGCGCCAGCGGCGCGGCCCACTCCAGCAGCAGGCCGGCCAGCGCCTGGCGCTGGGCGCCCAGGCCGGCGGCCTCCAGCAGGCCGGCGGCGGTGAGCCAGTCGCGCCCGTGCTCGCCGCTCAGGTCGGTGGGCGCGGGACTGAACGCGCTCACGCGCGCGGCCCAGGTGCGCGTGCTTTCGAAGCGCGGCGCAAAGCCGTCCGGGAACTGCGCCGCCCACAGCCGGGCCGCCAGCGGCGCCAATTGCGCATACGGCAGCAGCACCACGCTGCGCGCCGGATGCGCGGCCTGCTCGCGCAGGCTGGCGTCGATGCGCGCCAGCAGATCGGTCCAGCCGGAGGGGGCCGGCGCCTGAAGGTTCACGCTGGGGGCAACCATCGGCGCGTCAGTGAATGCGGGTTTCTGTCACAATGATCCGCACTGTAGCCGCAGCGCCGGCGCCCACTTTTCTCAAGGATTGCCTCATGGCCAGTGAACTGATCAAACACGTGAGTGACACCTCTTTCGAAGCCGACGTGCTCAAGTCCGAGCAGCCCGTGCTGGTGGATTTCTGGGCCGAATGGTGCGGCCCCTGCAAGGCCATCGCGCCCTCGCTGGACGAGCTGGCCGGCACCTACGACGGCAAGCTGACCATCGCCAAGGTCAACGTCGACGACAACCAGAACATCCCGGCCAAGTACGGCATCCGCGGCATCCCGACGCTGATGGTGTTCAAGAACGGCCAGCTGGCCGCCACCAAGGTGGGCGCGCTGTCCAAGGCGCAGCTGGCGCAGTTCATCGACCAGCAACTGGCCTGAACGACGCGCAGTCTCCACCGCGCAACACCCAGCGCCGCGCCCTTCGCGCGGCGTTTTGTTTTCCTGCCATAATCTGCTCTTGAGACCGGCGTTCAGGTAAGCGCCGGCCGGTGCCTTGCAACCCAGGTGCACCTGCAGCAATGCCCCACGCGGGCCTTGCCCGCCTCCTCCCAATCCATCTGCTTTCTCTTCTCCGTCATCGCGCGGCCTGGCTCGGACCACCTGCGCGCCCACCCGCACCGACCACTTTTCCCATGCATCTGAACGAACTCAAAGTGCTGCACGTCTCCGAGCTGCTCAAGCAGGCCGAGGCGCTGGAAATCGACAACGCCAGCCGCATGCGCAAGCAGGAGCTGATGTTCGCCCTGATCAAGAAGCGCGCCCGCGCCGGCGAGCAGGTGATCGCCGACGGCGTGCTGGAGATCCTGCCCGACGGCTTCGGCTTTCTGCGCAGCCCCGACACCAGCTACACCGCCAGCACCGACGACATCTACATCAGCCCCAGCCAGGTGCGCCGCTTCAACCTGCACACCGGCGACATGATCGAGGGCGAGGTGCGCACGCCCAAGGACGGCGAGCGCTACTTCGCGCTGAACAAGCTGGACGCGGTCAACGGCGACGCGCCCGAGAAGAACAAGCACAAGGTGATGTTCGAGAACCTCACCCCGCTGTTTCCGCGCGAGCAGATGCGCCTGGAGCGCGACGGCTTCAAGGGCGAGGAGAACATCACCGGCCGCATCATCGACGTCATCGCCCCCATCGGCAAGGGCCAGCGCGCGCTGATCGTGGCGCCGCCCAAGAGCGGCAAGACGGTGATGATGCAGACCATCGCCCACGCCATCAGCGCCAACCACCCCGACATCCACATGATGGTGCTGCTGATCGACGAGCGGCCCGAGGAAGTGACCGACATGCAGCGCTCGGTCAAGGCCGAGGTGATCGCCTCCACCTTCGACGAGCCGGCCGCGCGCCACGTGCACGTGGCCGAGATGGTGATCGAGCGCGCCAAGCGCCTGGTCGAGCTGAAGAAGGACGTGGTGATCCTGCTGGACTCCATCACCCGCTTGGCGCGCGCCTACAACAACGTGGTGCCCTCCAGCGGCAAGGTGCTGACCGGCGGCGTGGACTCCAACGCCCTGCAGCGGCCCAAGCGCTTTCTGGGCGCGGCGCGCAACGTCGAGGAAGGCGGCAGCCTGACCATCATCGCCACCGCGCTGATCGACACCGGCAGCCGCATGGACGAGGTGATCTTCGAGGAGTTCAAGGGCACCGGCAACAGCGAGATCCACCTGGACCGGCGCCTGTACGAAAAGCGCGTGTTCCCCAGCATCCAGCTCAACCGCTCGGGCACCCGCCGCGAAGAATTGCTGCTGGCGCCCGAGGTGCTGCAAAAGACCCGCATCCTGCGCCAGTTCATGTACAACATGGACGAGATCGAGGCGATGGAGATGGTCATCAAGAGCATGAAGGCGACCAAGACCAACGTCGAGTTCTTCGACATGATGCGCCGCGGCGGCTGACACCCACCATGACGCAATGACCTCGCTGCGCTTCGATGACGGGTGCTGCGCGCCCATGACCCGAGGCGCCCGTCATTTTTGTCATCGCTGCCGCGCAGCGGCGCGGTCATTTCGTCATGGCCCTATAATGTGCAGTTGGCCGGAAAGTACGCCAGACGGGCTGGCGCGGCTGCCGCAATCAAACCCCCAAGGATTTCATCATGCGTGAAGGCATTCACCCCAACTACCGCGACGTGTGCTTCGTGGACCTGTCCAACGGCTTCAAGTTCGTGACGCGCTCGTGCGCCAACACGAAGGAAACCATCAAGATGGACGATGGCCGCGAGCTGCCGCTGTTCAAGCTGGACACCTCCAGCGAGTCGCACCCCTTCTACACCGGCACGCAGAAATCGGTGGACAACCTGGGCGGTCGCGTCGAGAAGTTCCGCAACCGCTACGGCAAGGTCGCTCGCTAAAATCGCGCGGCGCCTTTTCCGGCTCTCGAAGGGCAGCACGGGCAACCGCGCTGCCCTTTTGCTTGCTTAGCAGGCCGTTGAAAAATCCCCTGCGAGCGTCCGCGTCGGCCGCTACGATCTGAAGCCATCCCGCAACAACTGCGACAAGAAAGATGAGAGGCAACCAAGACTTCCAGGGGGCGATGTTCAGCTACATCAGCCTTGAAGAAAGAGTGCCAGCGGCACACCCGCTGCGCAAGTTGCGCGCCGTGGTGGATGCGCTGCTGGCGAGCATGAACAGCGAGTTCGAAGCGGTGTACGCCCGCCGTGGCCGACCGTCGGTGCCGCCGGAGATGCTGCTCAAGGCCTTGCTGCTGCAAATCCTGTTCTCCATCCGCAGCGAACGCCAGCTGGTCGAGGCGGTCAACTACAACCTGCTGTACCGCTGGTTCGTCGGCCTGAACATCGAGGACAAAGTTTGGGACCACTCCACCTTCAGCGCCAACCGCGAACGCCTCTTCAACGAAGACCTGGCGCGCGCCTTCTTCGAGCGCGTCAAGCTCAGCGCCCAGTGGGGCCGGCTTGCCAGCGACGAACACTTCAGCGTGGACGGCACGCTGATTGAGGCCTGGGCCTCGCACAAGAGTTTCAAACGCAAAGACGACGACAGCGGCACGCCACCCGGACGCAACCCCGAGGTGAACTTCAAAGGGCAGGAGCGCTGCAACGGCACCCATGCCAGCACCACCGATGCCGATGCCCGGCTGTTCAAGAAGAGCGCGGGCGACAAGTCCCGCCTGTGCCACATGGGGCACATCCTCATGGAGAACCGCAACGGTCTGATCGTGGATGTGGAGATCACACATGCCAGTGGCACCGCCGAGCGCGAGGCGGCGCTGGCGATGCTCAAACGCCGGGGCAACAGGAACAAGCGGGCCACGGTCGGCGCCGACAAGGGCTACGACAGCAAGGCCTTCATCAAGGGCTGTCGCCGGCTCTTGGTCACGCCGCACGTGGCGGCCAAGGACAAGCACTCTGCAGTCGATGGGCGCATCAAGCGCCACGAGGGCTACAAAACCAGCCTCAAAGTGCGCAAGCGAATCGAGGAGGCCTTTGGCTGGATCAAGACAGTGGGCGGTCTGGCCAAGACCAAATTGATCGGTCAGGCCAAGCTCGCGGGCCAGGCGCTGCTGTGCTTTGCCACCTACAACCTGGTGCGCATGGGCAGTCTGGGCGGTTGGTGGGACGCGCATCATGCGTGAACCATGGGATACGTGCGCCCGGAACGGGCAAAACGGCCTGCAAACAGGCCGAAATGGCCGCTCCAATCGCTGCGCAGGCCAGTTTGCGCGATCCGTTTCTTCGAAATCCACGACCCTGGCGCGTTCGATGAGCATTTTTTCAACGGCCTGTTAGAACGTGTTTACGTTCTTAGGCCCATCACCTTGAACGAACCCAGCCCCGCCATCGTCGCCCAGGACGCCGTGCGCCGCCTGCCGCGCTGGGCGCTGCTGCTGCTGTGCCTGGCCTACGTCGTGCCGGGCTACGTCGGGCGCGACCCCTGGAAGAGCGCCGACCTGGCGGCCTTCGGCATCATGCGCGAGCTGGCGAGCGAGGCATCGTGGACGGCCTGGTGGCACCCCAGCCTGATGGGCCTGGCGCCCGACACCCCTGCCCTGCTGCCCTACTGGCTGGGCGCCTGGGCGCTGCAATGGGCGCCGGCCTGGGTGGCGCCGGATTTCGCCGCGCGCCTGCCCTTCCTGCTGATGCTGGCCGGCACCCTGGCCGTGACCTGGTACGCGGTGTACGACCTGGCGCGCCACCCCGGCGCGCAGCCCGTGGCCTTTGCCTTTGGCGGCGAGGCGCGCGCCACCGACTACGCCCGCGCGCTGGCCGACGGCGGCCTGCTGGCGCTGATCGCCACGCTGGGGCTGGCGCAGTTCTCGCACGAGACCACGCCGGCGCTGGGGCAGCTGTTTTGCTCCACCCTGGTGTTCGGCGGCCTGGCCGGCCTGCCGTTTCGGCCGCGCGCCGCACCGGTGGCGCTGGTGGTCGGCCTGCCCGGGCTGGTGCTGTGCGGCGCGCCGTCGATCGCGCTGATCTTCGGCGGCGTGGCCACGCTGGGCCTGCTGCGCCCCTCGGCCGAACACCTGCCGCCGGCGCTGCGTCGGCGTGCCGGCCTGGTGCTGGGCGCCACCACGCTGGCCAGCGCCGCGCTGGCGTGGTTCAGCGGGCTGCTCAGCTGGCAGCTGGCCGACCCGGGCTCGGGCTGGGGCAACCCGCGCGCCCTGGGCCGCTTGCTGCTGTGGTTCACCTGGCCGGCCTGGCCGCTGGTGCTGTGGGCGCTGTGGCGCTGGCGCCGGCAGCTGGGCCAGCTGGGGCGCCAGCGCCACCTGGGCCTGCCGCTGCTGATTGCCGGCGTGCCGGTGGCCTGCACCGTTGCCACGCCCGCGGGCGACCGCGCCCTGCTGCTGGCCCTGCCCGCCATGGCCTGCCTGGCCGCGCTGGCCCTGCCCACCTTCAAGCGCGGCGCGGCGGCGCTGATCGACTGGTTCACCGTGCTCTTCTTCAGCGCGTGGACCCTGATCATCTGGGTGGTGTGGATCTCGATGCAGACCGGGGTGCCGGCACAGCCTGCGGCCAACGTCGCGCGGCTGGCGCCCGGCTTTCAGCCGAGCTTTCAGTGGCTCGCCTTCATCGCCGCACTGGCGGCAACCGCGGCCTGGATCGCGCTGGCGCGCTGGCGCACCGGGCGCCACCGCACGGCACTGTGGAAGAGCCTGGTGCTGCCGGCGGCCGGCGCCACGCTGTGCTGGCTGCTGCTGATGACGCTGTGGTTGCCGGCCCTGAACTACGCGCGCGGCTACGCGCCGCAGATGCGGCAGGTGCGCCAGCTGGTGGGCGACGCCCCCTGCGTGCAGGTGCACGGCCTGTCGGTGGCGCAGGTGGCCGCCGTGCGCTTTCATGGCAGCTGGGACACGGTGCCGGCGCGCAGCCTGGCCAGCTGTCCCTGGCTGCTGGTGGACGTGGACGCCACCGCCAGCCTGCCGGCCACCGTGACGATGGCGCATTGGCGCCTGGTCAAAGAGGTGCACCGCCCGACGACCAAGGATGAGAACCTGCTGGTCTACCGGCGCGTGGGCGGACCTTGATCAGAATGACGAAATGACCCGCATCGCTGGCGCGATGACGGATGACGGCGATGTCCAGTCATTTCGTCATCGAAGCCGCGCAGCGGCGAAGTCATTCCGTCATTCTTCAGGCGCCTGCAGGTACGCGCGCCGCAACCGCTCGCGCGCGGCGGCGTCCACGCCGAGCTGCCGGGCCAGGTAGGCGTCCAGGCCGCCGAACTCCTCGTCCACCGTCTGCAGCGCGGCGTCCAGAAACGGGCCTTGCACGCGCCACAGCACCTCGCGCACCTCCGGCCCGATGCGCGGGTCGCTGGCGGCGGGCATGCGGTAGCGCTCGTTGGTCAGCAGGTAGTCGTGCATCACCACGCTGCGCGGCACGTCCAGGGCCAGCAGGATCAGCGCGGCGGCGTAGCCCGTGCGGTCCTTGCCGGCGGTGCAGTGAAACACCAGCGGCTCGTCGCTGTGCAGCAGTTGCGCGAACAGCTCGGCAAAGCGCGGCGCGTTGTGGCGCACGAAGTTGCGGTACGTCTGGCACATCAGCTCGGCCGTGCGCGGGGCCGTGAGCGCCTCGCCGGCCGCCAGGATGCTCTGCATGCCCTGCACCACCGTGGGCTCGATCGGCAGCGGGTGCTGCACCACGCCGGGCAGTTGGTAGGAAGCCGCGGCGCGCTCGTGGCCGCCGCGAAAATCCAGCGCCCGCGTGACCCTCAGCGCCGCCAGCACCTGCGCGTCGCTGGCCGTGAGCGCGGCCAGGTGGTCCGAGCGAAACAAACGGCGCCGGCGCACCACGCGCCCATCGGCCGTCCGGTAGCCGCCCAGGTCGCGGAAGTTGCTGGCGCCGGACAGGTGCAGGGCGTGGTCGGGAGAAGGGGTCATGGGCGAGGCGGCGGCAAGCAGGTCAGCCGCGTATTGTCGGACAGGCCGCAAGGCCTCCGTGTCGCCCATGGGGCTGCCATCTCAGTCAACAAGCACCTGGCCACGCAGCGAATGCGACAGGGCCTCGGTGATCGTCACGTCCAGCATCTGCCCCACCAGGCGCGCGCCCTGGGGGCCGCCGTCGAAGTTGACGATGCGGTTGCACTCGGTGCGGCCCATCAGCTCGCTCGGGTTCTTGCGCGAGGGCCCCTCGACCAGCAGGCGCTGCACGGTGCCGACGCGGCTGGCGCTGATGGCGCGCACGTTGCGCTCCACCACCGCCTGCAGGTGCTGCAGGCGCGCCAGCTTCACCTCGTGCGGCGTGCGGTCGGGCAGGTTGGCGGCGGGCGTGCCGGGGCGCGGGCTGTAGATGAAGGAAAAGCTGGCGTCGTAGCCCACGTCTTCGATCAGCTTCATAAGCTGGTCGAAGTCCTCCTGCGTCTCGCTGGGAAAGCCGACGATGAAGTCGCTCGACAGGCTGATGCCGGGGCGCACCGCGCGCAGGCGGTCGATGATGCTCTTGTATTCGACGGCCGTGTAGCCGCGCTTCATCAGCGACAGGATGCGGTCCGAGCCGTGCTGCACCGGCAGGTGCAGGTGGCTGACCAGCTTGTCGACCTTGCCGTAGACGTCGATCAGCGCCGGCGTGAACTCGTTGGGGTGGCTGGTGGTGTAGCGGATGCGCTCGATGCCGGGGATCTCGGCCACGTACTCGATCAGCGTGGCGAAGTCGGCTGTGTCTTGCGTGTCGCCCATGCGGCCCCGATAGGCGTTGACGTTCTGCCCCAGCAGCGTGGCCTCGCGCACGCCCTGGTCGGCCAGGCCGGCCACCTCGGTCAGCACGTCGTCGAAGGGACGGCTGAACTCCTCGCCGCGCGTGTAGGGCACCACGCAGTAGCTGCAGTATTTGGAGCAGCCTTCCATGATCGAGACGAAGGCCGTCACGCCCTCCACGCGCGCCGGCGGCAGGTTGTCGAACTTCTCGATCTCGGGGAAACGGATGTCCACCTGCGGCGCCTGGGTGCGCCGGCGCTCGGCCAGCAGCTCGGGCAGCCGGTGCAGGGTCTGCGGGCCGAACACCACGTCCACGTAGGGCGCGCGCTTGATGATCTCCTCGCCCTCCTGGCTGGCCACGCAGCCGCCGACGCCGATCAGCACGCCCTTGTCCTTCAGGTGCTTGACGCGGCCCAGGTCGGAAAACACCTTTTCCTGCGCCTTCTCGCGCACCGAGCAGGTGTTGAACAGGATCAGGTCGGCCGCCTCGGGGTCGTCGGTGGCCTCGTAGCCCTCGGCGGCGGCCAGCACGTCGGCCATCTTGGCCGAGTCGTAGTCGTTCATCTGGCAGCCGAAGGTCTTGATGAAGAGTTTGCGCGTCATGATGGATAGCCAAAAAAGCCATGCGAGCGGCCGGCATGGCGCCGGCCGGGCGAGCCACGGGCCGTCAGTTGATGTAGTCGGGATCGGGCCGGGCGCCGCCGGCCTGCGCGCCCGGGAGGGGCCGGGCGATCTCGGCTGGCGTCAGGATCCAGACCTCGCGCACCATGCCGGCGGCATCGCGCTGGTAGTTGACGACGAAGCTCTTGCCGCGCAGCGTGCCGGTGAGGGCCACGCGGTTGTGCGCGTCGCGCACGCGCACGCCGGGGCCCAGGCGCTCGGTCTTGCCATCGAGCTCGACCACGGGCGGCGCCGTGAAGGTGATGGCGCCGCGCTGCACCTTGGCCGGAAACAGGCGCTGCATCTGGGCCTGGGCGGCCAGCGGCAAGACGCCGGCCAGGGCCAGCACGGCGCCCAGGGCCAGCCGGCGCGGCGGGCACAATGGTTTCGAGCAGCGGTTCATGGTGTCTGTCCAGAGGCTGTGAAAGCGAGGTTAAACCTTGTATTTTACGGGCTGGCCTTGTCCATCCGGGGGCTGCCGGCGGGCGCCACAAAGCCCGCAGCGCCAGTGCTGGCACCGCGCCGCGATGGGCAAAGCCGATAAAGTTGCATAAAATCTGCATATTTAGAACGCCCGACTTCCGAACATCCATGGCTGCACTCCCCGAAGCCTCCGGCCTGGCCCCCGCCAGCGAGGAAAAAACCCAGGCGCCGGCGCTGACGCAGGCACTGGCGCGCCCCTACCAGCACGGCTTTGTCACCGACATCGAGTCCGACTCGCTGCCGCCGGGGCTTGACGAGGACACCATCCGCGCCATCTCGCGCATCAAGAAGGAGCCCGAGTTCCTGCTCAAGTGGCGCCTGGCCGCGCTGGAGCGCTGGCGCAAGATGGAAGAGCCCGACTGGGCCTATCTGCGCATGGAGCCGATCGACCTGCAGGCGCTGTCGTACTACTCGGCGCCCAAGTCGATGAAGAACGCGCCCAAGAGCCTGGACGAGGTGGACCCCAAGCTGCTGGAGACCTACGAGAAGCTGAACGTGCCGCTGCACGAGCGCGCCCGCCTGGCCGGCGTGGCGGTGGACGCGGTGTTCGACTCGGTCTCGGTGGGCACCACGTTCCGCAAGCAACTGGCCGACGTGGGCGTGATCTTCTGCTCGTTCTCGCACGCGGTGCAGAACCACCCCGAGCTGGTCGAGAAATACATGGGCACCGTGGTGCCGCAGGGCGACAACTACTACGCCGCGCTCAACTCGGCGGTGTTCTCCGACGGCTCCTTCGTCTACATCCCCAAAGGCGTGAAGTGCCCGATGGAGCTGTCGTCGTACTTCCGCATCAACGCGCAGAACACCGGCCAGTTCGAGCGCACGCTGATCATCGCCGAGGAAGGCAGCCAGGTCAGCTACCTGGAAGGCTGCACCGCGCCGCAGCGCGACGAGAACCAGCTGCACGCCGCGGTGGTGGAGCTGATCGCGCACGACGACGCCTTCATCAAGTATTCGACGGTGCAGAACTGGTACCCCGGCGACGAGAATGGCGTGGGCGGCATCTACAACCTGGTGACCAAGCGCGGCCTGTGCGCGGGCCAGCGCTCGCGCATCGCCTGGACGCAGATCGAGACCGGCTCGGCCGTCACCTGGAAGTACCCCAGCGTGATCCTGCGCGGCGACGACTCCAGCGGCGAGTTCCACTCGATCGCCGTGTCCAACCACTTCCAGCAGGCGGACACCGGCACCAAAATGATCCACATCGGCCGCAACACCAGCAGCCGCATCGTTTCCAAGGGCATCAGCGCCGGCCACGCGCAAAACAGCTACCGCGGCCAGGTGCGCATTAACCCCGGCGCCGAGGGCGCGCGCAACCACACGCAGTGCGACTCGCTGCTGATCGGCCCCGACTGCGGCGCCCACACCTTCCCCTACATCGACGTGGCGCGCAGCGACGCGGTGGTCGAGCACGAGGCCACCACCACGCGCATCTCCGAGGAGCGACTGTTCTACTGCCAGCAGCGCGGCATCGACCCGCAAGAGGCCACGGGCCTGATCGTGGGCGGCTTTTGCCAGGCCGTGATCGAGGAGCTGCCGATGGAATTCGCGCTCGAGGCCAAGGCCCTGCTGGCGGTGTCGCTGGAAGGCGCGGTCGGCTGATTTTCAAGCAAAACAAGGCTCTGGCGCGCACCAATCAAGCGCGAGAAGCTATCAAAATCATAGGAAACTCCATGAGCTCAACCCCTTCCCTGCTGCAAGTGCGTGACCTGCGGGTCGACGTGGGCGAGCGCACTGTGCTGCGCTCGGTCTCGCTGGACGTGCCCGCCGGCGCCCTGGTGGTGCTGATGGGCGCCAACGGCAGCGGCAAGAGCACGCTGGGCATGGCCCTGGCCGGCCACCCCAGCTACCGCGTGGTGGCCGGCAGCGCCCGCCTGGGCGACACCGACCTGCTGGGCCTGCCCGCGCACGAGCGCTCGCGCGCCGGCCTGTTCCTGTCCTTCCAGTCGCCGCCCGACGTGCCGGGTGTCAAGAACAACCTGTTCATCCGCACCGCGCTCAACGCCGTGCGCGAGGCGCGCGGGCAGGAGCCGCAGGACGCGTTCGACTTTCTGTCCAGCGCCAAGCAGGGCGCCAAGCAACTCGGCCTGCCCGAGGCCATGCTCGGCCGCCCCGTCAACGAAGGCTTTTCGGGCGGCGAGCGCAAGCGCAACGAGCTTTTGCAACTGTCGCTGCTGCAGCCGCGCCTGGCGCTGCTCGACGAGATCGACTCGGGCATGGACGTGGACGGCGTGCGCGCCGTGGTCGAACTCGTGCAGCGCCTGCGCGCGCAGGGCACGGCCTTCATCGTCGTCTCGCACTACCTGCAGATGATCGAGCAGCTGCAGCCCGACACCGTGCTGCGCCTGGACCAGGGCTGCATCGCCGAGACCGGCGACATCGAGCTGGCGCGCCGCATCGCCCGCACCGGCTTTGCGCGCGCCGCCACCACCGCGGAGGCCTGAGCATGGACAGCGCCCGCGCCGACATCCTGGCGGCCCAAAGCCACCTGGCCACGCACGGCTGGATCGGCCGCCGCAGCGAATCGTTTCGCCACCTGCCTCCGCCCGAGCTGGCGCAGTGGCAAGGCCAGCCCGCGGCCGACGCCGCCTGCGACGCCCCGCCGCTGGCCGGCACCGGCTGGACCCTGCTGCCCATCGGCCAGACCCCGGCCAGCGGCGTCGATGCCCGCTGGCTCGATGCGCTGGACCCGGCCCAGCGCGCCGAGCTGTTTGCCGGCCTGCCCCCGCCCGGCGAAGGCGGCGACGCGGCCCCCTTTGCCTGGGCCCACCGAGCCCTGTGCCGCCAGGGCCTGCGCCTGCGCGTGCAGGGCTCGCCCGGCAAGGCGCCCGGCGAGCAGGACATCGTGTGGTTGCACCTGCGCCACCAGCCGCGCGCCCAGGCCGAGGCGCCGCTGCTGGTGCTCGACGTGGACGAGGGCGTGCGCTGCATGCTGATCGAGTCGCACGAGCACGACCCCGCCGTGTGCCAGCACGGCCTGGCGCAGAACCTGCACGTGCACATCCAGTTGGCGCGCGGCGCCCGCCTGCAGCACCTGCGCGTGGCCGCGCCCGGCCCGCAGGACCGCAGCGCCCACTTCGTGCACGCCACGCTGGCGGCGGGTGCCCACTACGCGCAGGCGCTGGTGGCCACCGGCGGCAGCTACCACCTGCAGCGCTGCGTGGTGCAACTGCAGGGCGCGGGCGCCGAGGCACGCCACGCCGGCCTGCTGCTGGCCGGCACGCAAGCCATCGACCACCAGATCGTCAGCCGCCTGGACGCGCCGCACACCACCAGCCAGGTCGAGGCCCTGGCCCTGGCCAGCGACAGCGCCCGCGCGGTGGCCAATGCCTACACCCGCATCGCCGCCGGCGCCGACGACGCCTCGGTGCGCCAGCGCCTGTCAGGCATCGCGCTCGCCGGCCAGCCGCGCATGGTGCTGCGCCCGCACCTCGAAATCCTGCACGACCAGGTGCAGGCCGTACACGGCGCCACCTGGGGCGCGCTGCCGGCCGACGCCCTGTTCTACGCCGGCCAGCGCGGGCTGGACGAGGCCACCGCGCGCGCCCTGATCATCGACGGCATGGCACGCGCCGTGCTCGAGCGCTGCCTGGATGATGCCGACGGCGCCAGCCTGCTCGAGCCCTGGCTGGCCAGCGGCTGGCTGCACCAGGCCATCGCCCGCCACCTGAGCATCCCCCAGGAGGCCGCCCATGGGTGACATCCGTTTCGCCCCCCAACCGCAGGCGCTGGACCTGCCGGCCCTGCGCGCGCAGTTCCCGGTGCTGCAGCAATTGGTGCACGGCGCGCCGCTGGCCTACCTGGACAACGGCGCCACCACGCAGATGCCGCTGGCCGTGCTGGACGCCATGCGCCAGTTCGAGACGCACGACCGCGCCAATATCCACCGCGGCGTGCACACGCTGAGCCAGCGCGCCACCGACGACTTCGAGGCCGCGCGCGCCACGCTCAAGCGCTTCATCGGCGCGGGGCCCGAGCACGAGCTGGTGTTCACCTCCGGCACCACCGAAGCGCTCAACACGATCGCCCAAGGCCTGTGGCTGGGCGGCCCCAAGAAAGCCTGGCTGCGCGCCGACGACGAGATCATCGTCAGCGGCCTGGAGCACCACGCCAACCTGATTCCCTGGCAGCACGCCGCCGCCGCCACCGGCGCCAAGCTGCTGGTGCTGCGCCCCGACGCCCAGGGCCGCCTGCACACGGCCGACCTGGCGCGCCTGCTGGGCCCCCGCACGCGGGTGTTTGCCGTCACCGCCGGCGCCAACGCCACCGGCGAGTGTCCGCCCTACGCCGAGATGCTGCGCATGGCCGCGCAGGCCGGCGCGCTGACCGTGCTGGACGCCGCGCAGGCGGTCAGCCACGCGGTGCCCGTGCTGGCGCAGCTGGACTGCGACTTCATGGCCTTCTCGGGCCACAAGATGTACGGCCCCATGGGCACCGGCGTGCTGGCCGGCCGCCGCGCCGCGCTGAATCGCCTGCACCCGCTGCGCCTGGGCGGCGACATGGTCGAGTGGGTCAAGTACGACAGCGCCGGCTACGCCGAGCTGCCCGCGCGCCTGGAAGGCGGCACGCCCAACGTGGGCGGCGCCGTGGGCCTGGCCGCCGCGGCGCGCTTCATCGACCAGGTGGGGCGCGCCGCCATCGACGCCCACGTGCACGGCCTGCGCGCGCAGGCCGTGGCGGGCCTGGCGGCCATCGACGGCCTGACCGTGCTGGCGCCGCACGCCACCGGCGCGGCCCTGCTGTCCTTCGTCGCCCTAGATGTGCACCCGCACGACATCGGCACCCTGCTGGACGAGCGCGGCATTGCGGTGCGCACCGGCCACCACTGCGCGCAGCCGCTGATCGACCACCTGGGCCTGGGGCCCACCACGCGCGCTTCGTTTGCCCTGTACAACACGCCCGACGAGGTCGATCGCCTGATCGCCGGCGTGGCGCATGCCCTGAAGGTTCTGCGATGAGCGATGCCCTCAACGAGCTGTACCAGGAGGTGGTGCTGGAGCACAAGCGCGCGCCGCGCAACTTCGGCCACCTGCCCCACCCCACGCACCAGGCCCAGGGCACCAACCCCTCGTGCGGCGACCAGATCGCCGTCGAGCTGGATCTGCAGGGCGAGCGCGTGGCCGACATCCGCTTCACCGGCCACGCCTGCGCCATCTGCATGGCCTCCACTTCGATGATGACCGAGGCCGTCAAGGGCCGCGATATTGAGACCGCGCGCCAATTGCAGCAGCATTTCCGCGCCGTGCTCACCGGCGAGGAAGACCCCGACGACGCCCCCCTGGGCAAGCTGGTCAGCCTGGCCGGCGTGCGCCAGTACCCCAGCCGCATCAAGTGCGCCCTGCTGGGCTGGCATGCGCTGATGCACGCCATCGCCGGCAACGGCGAGCCGGGCGCCGTGACCACCGAGAAAGATCCCACCCCATGAGACGCCACCGTGAAACCGTGCTGGTGCGCCGCACCGTGCAGGTCGAGCTGGTGCCCGCCGGCACGCCGGTCGAGCTGGAAGAAGGCACCTGGGCCGAAGTCACCCAGGCACTGGGTTCGTCCTTCACCCTGCTGGTCGAAGGCCAGTTGGTGCGCCTGCGCGGCAGCGACGCCGACGCCATCGGCAAGCAGGACCCGACCCCCGTCGTCGACCACGGCGACGTGCAGGCCGGCGACGTCGAACCCCTGGTGTGGGAGGCGCTGCGCACCTGCTACGACCCCGAGATCCCGATCAACATCGTCGACCTGGGCCTGGTCTACCGCTGCGAGCTGCTGCCCTTCGCCGAGGAGGAAGGCAAGCTGCACGTGGTGATCGACATGACCTTGACGGCGCCCGGCTGCGGCATGGGCGAGGTGATCGCCAACGAGGTGAACGAGAAGGTGCTGAACCTGCCGCGCGTGGAGGAGTGCACCGTCAACATCGTGTTCGACCCGCCCTGGGACCGCTCGATGATGACCGAGGAAGCCAAGCTGGCGCTGGGCCTGTAGGGCGCGCGGCACCCCACAAAAAAACGGGCTCGCGGGAGCCCGTTTTTTGCGCCACCACGGCCGCGTTCAGCCGCCGCCGCAGGCGCCTCCCGAGCAGCAGTCGCCGCCCGCATCGGCGCAGGAGGCCTGCTGCCGGCCGATCTGCACGCGCCACAGGTCGGGGCCGTCCTGCAGATACGTCCACTGCACCTCGCCGGGCGAGCGGCCCTCCAGCTGGCGCCGCAGCGGCACCGGATTGTGGTCGTTGACGATCACGAACGCCTCGCCGGGCAGCAAACCGTCGAAACGGTCAAACAGCCGCGCGTGCCGTTCGTGCGGCGCCATGGCGCGCACATCCACCTCTTCCATCAAGCTGCTCATCGTCTTCCTTTCTTGAAATCAAAAACCGGGAGAAAAAACAAAACTCAACCATCCTTGCCGTCCAGCCGCGTGCTCGTGAGCCAGGGCGCGTAGATCAGCAGGTAGATCACAAAGGCCAGCCCCCACAGGCCGGCGGCCAGCACCAGCGCCTGCGCGTAAAGGGCGGGCAGCAGGGCCGGCACCGCCACCCGCGCGACGGCCGCCAGCAGCACCAGGGCGTAGGCCAGCGTCTCGCCCCTCGTGGTCTTGAGCGGGCGCCCGGTATGGCCGCGCGCGGTGCGCGTGATCATGCCGATGATCAGCCCGCCCACGGCGCCGACGGCGAAGGCATGCACCGCCAGCGCCTCGGCCACCCAGCCGGCCTGCGCGGCGGCCAGCAGCGCAAACCCGATCGGCAGCCAGGCGTAGGCCCCGTGCAGGATCCAGAGGATGGGGCGCGTCAGCGTGACCTGCGGCTTCCACATCACCAGCCGCGCCGCGTGCAGCACCGCGGCCAGCGCGCACAACACGCCGACCAGGCCGGCCGGCGTGCCGAACACCCACGCGGCCAGCACCAGCGCGGTGGCCGCCAGCACGCCCCATTCCAGCGGCCGGGGCACGCTGTTCTTCAGCCCCGGCGTGACGTTGCGGGTGAACACCGGCACCACGCGCCCGGCCATCACGGTCACCACCATCAGGATCAGCGCCAGCCCGGCGTACAGGGGCGCGGCGGCGGGCACCGCGAGCACGCCCATCACGCTCAGGTGAAACACCGCGTTGGCCGCCGCCATCAGCAGCAGCAGGGAGATGAGCGGGATGTTGCGCCGGTTGCCGGCCTTGACCAGGATGCGCAGCAGCAGCACCGCGACCAGCGGCAACAAGGCGAAGTCCAGCACTGCGAACAGGGCGTAGGGGCCCGTCAGCGCCGCCACGCGCGCCGCCAGCCACAGCGCCGCGAGGGCGGCCAGCAGCGGCCCGCGCGGCGTCTCCAGGCCCGTCCAGGCCCGCACCCCGGTCAGCAGAAAGCCGATGATGACGCCGGCCGCGAAGGCGAACACCATCTCGTGGCCATGCCACAGCAGGGCCGGCAGCGCGAACACGGTGCTGGCGTGGCCCAGGAAGGCGGCCACCCACAGCGGCACCGACACGCAGGCCAGCAGCGCGGCACCCAGGTAGAACGGCCGAAAGCCCAGCCGGAACAAGGGCCAGCCGCGCGGCACGGGGACCGGCGCTGACCCGGCGATGGGGATGGAAGAAGCGGATCGTTGATTCATGAAGCGGGCGCAAGGGCATGCGCTTGGAACCGGCGCACAGGCCGAAAGGGCTCATTTTTATATAGCGGGCCGTTGAACGCCAGAAGATTCATTTTGAGCACGTGTTCAGTAAGGTTGCTGCACGATCGTCGGATGCCGGCCGCCCTGCGCGAAAACCCCGAGCCCCAACACCCCCGGCCTTTCGGATTCCGAACTCCAACAGTGCAAGAATGTCGTTTTTGGCTGTCGGACCGCTGGGCTCCGGCAGCGCCGACCGAGGAGTTCACCCCATGAAAAGAGACCCGCTGCCCCAGGCGCAGCGCCCACTCGCCGCCCAGTCCATCAGTGCCGACGTGCTGAAGGAGAAGTACTTCAAGCCCGGCGAGCACTCCCTCGAGCAGCTCTACGGCCGCGTCGCCCGCGCGCTGGCCAGCGTGGAAAAGCCCGAGCTGCGCGCCGAATGGGAAAGCCGGTTTCTCGCCAATCTGCACGCCGGCGCCATCGGCGCCGGGCGCATCATGAGCGCGGCGGGCACCGACATCCAGGCCACGCTGATCAACTGCTTCGTCCAGCCCGTGGGCGACGCCATCCAGGGGCGCGACGCCGATGGCTTTCCCGGCATCTACGAGGCGCTGCGCGAGGCCGCCGAGACCATGCGCCGCGGCGGCGGCGTGGGCTACGACTTCTCGCGCATCCGCCCCAAGGGCGCCTTCGTCAAGGGCACGCACTCGTACGCCAGCGGGCCGTGCAGCTACATGAACGTGTTCGACCAGTCGTGCTCGACGGTCGAAAGCGCCGGCAGCCGCCGCGGCGCCCAGATGGGCGTGCTGCGCATCGACCACCCGGACGTGCTGGAGTTCATCACCGCCAAGCGCACGCCCGGGCGCTGGAACAACTTCAACGTGTCGGTGGGCGTGTCCGACGCCTTCATGAAGGCCGTGGCCGAAGGCGCCGACTGGGAGCTGGTGCACAAGGCCGAGCCCGGCCAGAAGGTCAAGGACAAGGGCGGCCACCAGCGCGCCGACGGTCAGTGGGTGTACCGCAAGGTGCCCGCGCGCGAGCTGTGGGACACCATCATGACCTCGGCCTACGACTTCGCCGAGCCGGGCATCCTGTTCCTGGACCAGATCGGGCGCGACAACAACCTGAACTACACCGAGCAGATCGAGGCGACCAATCCTTGCGGTGAACAGCCGCTGCCCCCCTATGGCTGCTGCGACCTGGGCCCCATCATCCTGACGAACTTCGTGCGCCACCCCTTCGGCGTGGGCGGCGCGGCGGCGTTCGACTTCGACGCCTTCGAGCAGGTGGTGGCCACCCAGGTGCGCGCGCTCGACAACGTGCTGGACGTGACCTTCTGGCCACTGCAGCAGCAGCGCGACGAGGCCGCCGCCAAGCGCCGCATCGGCGTGGGCTTCACCGGCCTGGGCAACACACTCACCCTGCTCAAGCTGCGCTACGACCGCGAGGACGGCCGCGCCATGGCCGCCGAGATCGGCCGGCGCATGCGCGACGCGGCCTACCGCGCCTCGGTCGAGCTGGCCAAGGAGAAAGGCGCGTTTCCCCGTTTCAAGGCCGAGGGCTATCTGGCCGAAGGCACCTTTGCCAGCCGCCTGCCCGACGACATCAAGGCGGCCATTCGCCAGCACGGCATCCGCAACAGCCACCTGCTGTCGATCGCGCCCACCGGCACCGTCAGTCTGGCCTTTGCCGACAACGCCTCCAACGGCATCGAGCCGGCCTTCAGCTGGGGCTACAAGCGCAACAAGCGCGAGGGCGACGGCAGCACCAGCAGCTACATGGTGGAAGACCACGCCTTCCGCCTGTACCGCGCGCTGGTGGACGACAGCGTCACGGCCGACGACGCCGACGGCAAGCTGCCCGCCTACTTCGTCAACGCGCTGCAGATGAGCGCGCAGGAGCACGTGGCCATGATGCAGGCGGTGCAGCCCTTCGTGGACACCTCCATCAGCAAGACCGTCAACATCCCCGCCGACTACCCCTTCGGCGACTTCAAGGACCTGTACCGCCAGGCCTGGCAGGCCGGCCTGAAGGGCCTGGCCACCTACCGCCCCAACAGCATCCTGGGCGCGGTGCTGGAGACCACGCCGGCCAAGAAGGACGAGCCCGCGCCCGCCGCGGCCCCGGCCTACGACCCGATGCGCACCGTGATCGAAAAGCGCCCGTCCGGCGGCCTGCCCGCCGTGGCCGAAAAGATCGAGTACTGGACGCACGAGGGCCAGCAGCGCCTGTACCTGATCGTCACCTTCCTGCCCATCCCCGCGGCCGACGGCAAGGGCACGATCGAACGCGCCATCGAGTTCTTCATGCCCGTGGGCCAGAGCAGCGAGTCGCAGCAGTGGATCACCGCCACCATGCGCATGCTGTCGCTGGCCGCGCGCGGCGGCTTTCTGGACCGCGCGCTGTCGGACATGCGCAAGGTCACCTGGGACCGCGGCCCGGTGCGCCTGGGCACCTACGAGAAGGCCGACGGCACCCGCGTGCCGCGCTGGCACGACAGCGAGGTGGCGGCCATCGGCTATGCGGTCGAGGCCCTCATCGCCCGCCGCGCCGAGGCGGCGCAGGGCTCGCTGTTCGAGCCCGACGAGCTGGTGCCGGCCGAGCCCGAGATTAGTGCCGCCGGCGCCAACCCCGGCGTCATGGCCGGCAAGAAATGCCCCGAATGCGGCGCGCACGCCATGATCCGCAAGGACGGCTGCGACTACTGCACGCAGTGCGGCTTCGTGGGCAGTTGCGGGTAGGCCGGCCATGAAACGCCGCAACGCCCTGGCCCTGACGTGCGCCGCCTTGCTGCCGCCGGCCGCGCAGGCCGCGCTCAAGCCGGGCGATGCCGCGCCGGAGTTCAAGACCACCGCCGCCCTGGCCGGCCAGGCCTTTGCGTTCGACCTGGCCGAGGCCCTGAAGGCGGGCCCGGTGGTGCTGTACTTCTTCCCCAAGGCTTTCACGCAGGGCTGCACCATCGAGGCCAATGCCTTTGCCGAGGCCACGCCCAAGTTCGCCGCGCTGGGCGCGCGCGTGATCGGCATCTCGCACGACGACATCGACACGCTCAAGCGCTTTTCCACCGAGGCCTGCCGCGACCGGTTCGCCGTCGGCTCCGACCCGCAGGGGCGGACGATCCAGGCCTACGACGCCGCGTCGCTGCTGCCGGGCGTGGCCAACCGCATCTCCTACGTCATCGGGCAGGATGGGCGGATCGCCTTTGTCCACCAGGGCAGCGACCCGCTGCGGCACGTCGAGCAGACGCTGAAGGCGCTCGGCGATGGGGTGGGCGCCAGGCGCTGACGGGATATCGATTGAAAGCGGAATCGCCCCAAACCGGCATGGATCAAGCGCCGGAAGCTATCCATATCGAAGCATTCATCCCCGATTACCGGTTGAGTAGCCCGGCGCGATCGAACACCGCCTCCCAGCCGTGCTTCTGGCGAAAGCGCTCGGCCGCCTCGGGCGTGGCGCGATAGGCCAGGGACGCATCGACCACCGGCCGGAACTCGGCGTTCTCGCCCGCCACGAACACGCCCTCCTCGTCGTGGCGCCAGCGCATCTGGCCGAAATCGGTGCAGAGCACCGCCAGCCCGAGCGCCTTGTACTCGTAGTACTTGACCGGGTCGACCGCGTCGGTCAGCCGATTGCGTCGAAACGGAATCAGGCCGACGTCGAAGTGCTGCATGCGCTCGAGCGCGTTTCGATGGTCGCACGGCGGATGCAGCTCGATGTTGGGCGGCAGCTGCGCCGGTTGCGGACCGTGGCGCGGCCCGATCAGGCGCACGGTCGTCTGCCCGTAGCTGCGCGCCAGGCGGATGACCCAGTCCCAGTCGAACCATTGGGCGATGGTTCCCACGTAGCCGAACACCGGCGCCGGCGCGGTAGAGCGCCGGAACAGCCCCGCGACCGAATCGCGCGCCAGGCCGTTGGGGACCAGGCGCGTCTCGGCGCGCAGGCGCGACCACCGTTGCAGCAAGGGCGTGCTGGACGCCCACACATCCGTCGCCTGGCCGGCGATCTTCTCCTCGCGCGCGGCCATGGCCACGCGCGACAAGCCGCCGAAGAAGGCCGGAAAATCGTCCATCGCGTCATACACCACCCGCTGCCACGACGGCCCCGCCATCAGATCCTGCGCCAGCAGCGAGGGCTTGCCGATCACCAGCATCGCCTGCTGGCCGTCGGCGAACGACTTCACCTCGCGCGCGATGTCGCGCCAGAAGCGCCGGTTGACCCCCGCCAGGACCGGCACCGGCTCCAGCGGCAGGGCAAACGGCTGGCGCAGGGACAGCCAGGGCGGCGGCGCCTGGTTCAGGTACTGCATGCCGACATCGTGGCTCCACAGGCGCGCCAGGTCGCGCCACGTCGGCAGGCGGGCCGGGTAGGGATCGATCCAGAATACGTCGGCGCCAGTGCGCTCGTGGAACCACTCCACGAACTTGTGCGGACGCTGCGCGAAGCTCCACCAGGGAACGGGCGAAACGTAGACCAGGCGCATGCCGGCCATCAGGCGAACGCGGCGCGCAGATGCCGGGCGATCCGCTCGGCCGCCCGGCCATCGCCGTAGGGCGAGACACCCTGCGCCATGGCCCGGTAGGCCGCCGGGTCGTCGAGCAGGCGCTGCGCCTCGGCCACGATGCGCTCGTGGTTCGGCCCGACCAGCTTGACGACGCCCGCATCCACCGCCTCGGGGCGCTCCGTCTCGTTGCGCAGCACCAGCACCGGCTTGCCCAGCGCGGGCGCCTCCTCCTGCACGCCGCCCGAGTCGCTGATGATGAAGTACGCCTGCTTCATGGCCGCCACGAAACTGTCGTACTCGAGCGGCGCGCACAGGTGCATGTTGGGCAGGTCCGCCAGCGCCGCGCGGGCGACATCGCGCACGTTCGGGTTGGGGTGCACCGGATAGACGAAATCCACCGCCGGGTTGTGCTCGGCCAGGTGCCGCAGCGCGCGGCAGACCTCCAGGAACGGCGCGCCGAAGTTCTCGCGCCGATGGGCCGTCACCAGCACCATGCGCGCGCCGGCACGCTGCCCCAGGTCGACCGTGGTGCTGCGCTCGGCGGTCATCAGCAGAGCATCGATCACCGTGTTGCCCGTCACCAGAATGTCGGCATCCGCCACATCCTCGCGCAGCAGGTTCTGCCGTGACGACTCGGTCGGCGCGAAATGCCAGCGCGCGAACAGCGAGGCGATCAGCCGGTTGGCCTCTTCCGGAAACGGGTTGTGGATGTCGCCGGTGCGCAGGCCCGCCTCCACGTGGCCGATCGGAATGCGGCGGTAAAAGCAGGCCAGGCACAGGGCCATCACCGTCGTGGTGTCGCCCTGCACCAGCACGGCGTCGGGCGCCTGCTCGGCCAGCACCGCGTCGGCGCCGGTCAGCAGGCGCGCCGTCAGGTCGCTCAGCGACTGGTTGGCCTGCATCACGTTCAGGTCGGCGTCGGGCTGGATGTCGAACAGGCGCAGCACCTGGTCGAGCATCTCACGGTGCTGGGCCGTCGCCAGCACCCGCACATCGAAATCGGGATCGGCACGCAAGGCCAGGACGACCGGCGCCATCTTGATGGCCTCGGGGCGCGTCCCCATGACGCAAAGAATGCGCTTCATCTCATCTCCACAGGCTTACAGGGTTACTTCGTCAAGGATAACGAGGGCGCAAAGGCGGCGGCCATGACCCGGGCACGCTCGATCCAGTCGTTCTCGTCGGCCAGTTCGCGCAGGCGTTGCCGGAACGCTTCATCGTCCTTGACCCGGGCTGCCCGGTCGATCGCCTCGGACAGCGCCGCCGCGCTGTCGCCGTGAAAGACCTCGGGGAACGCGACACACTCGCGCATGTCGGAGGTCACCACCACTGGCTTCTCGAGCGCGAAGTACTCGAACAGCTTGAGCGGCGACGTGGTCTGCGCAATCTCGCCGGGCTTGAACGGAATCATGCACAGATCGAACTGCCGGCCGTGGGCCGGCAGGTCCTTGTAGTCCACCGGCCCCAGGTACAGCAGGTTGTCGGCGGCCACCAACTGCCGCGCGCCGCCGTAGTAATCGGGGCCGATGAAGACAAAGCCGACGTCCGGCCGCAGGCGCACCAGCTCGGCCACGGCTTCGTACCAGAGCCAGGGCGCCAGCGCGCCAAAATAACCCACCACCAGCGAATACCGCGCCCTGAACTCGAGCAGCCGCCTGGGCAGGGCGGCGGCCAGGTGCGCCGGATCGCGATAGTGACGGGTGTCGACGCCGTTGGGCACCAGAACCACCCGCTGCTCGGGCCCGACGGCCGCCACCGCCTCGTCGTACAGCTTGCGCGCCGAGGCCACCACCACGTCGGCGCCGCCGCCAAAGGCAAAGTCCTTCAGCGCGACCAGGCGCCGGATGTTTTCCGGATCGCCCGATATCTCGGGGTCGATGTGGTCGATGTATTCGTAGATCAGGGTGCCGCGCCGGCCGGGCGTCACCAGGGTGTACGGGGCGAGCATGTGGGCCGTCGAGTAGAACGAGCGCGCCATCGCGTCGATGCGGTCGACCTCGGTGCGCTTGGTCAGCCAGACGTTGGGCGCCACCTGCCGAAAGCCGTGAACGTCGTCGCCGCCCCAGGGACCGGTGCGGAACACCACCAGGTAGCCCAGGCGCCCCAGGGCCGCGGCGATATGCTGGGGCCGCTGGTACAGCGGGACGTTCCAGTCGATGGCCGCCTCCTGCACGAAGAT
The DNA here is from genome assembly GCA_024235995.1 of Burkholderiaceae bacterium. Classification (NCBI taxonomy): domain Bacteria; kingdom Pseudomonadati; phylum Pseudomonadota; class Betaproteobacteria; order Burkholderiales; family Burkholderiaceae; species Burkholderiaceae bacterium. The sequence continues at coordinate 1,766,334 of JACKLI010000001.1, read as the reverse complement.
GCCCTTGTGGGTGCTGGCGGCACCATCGAGCACCTGCTGGCGAAAGTCCTCCCATGACAGGTCGGCGGGGTCCCTGGGGCCGCCGCTCCAGGCCAGTGGCAGCGACGCGCCGTCGCGAAACCAGCGCACCAGGCGATGCCGCAAGCCGTTGAGACGCAGCTGCAGGCCACCCGGGAGCCCACGGTACACCGCTCGCAGCGCCCGGTAGGCGGCCTGCCGGGGCTGCGTCAGCGCCATCTTGCCGGCCCGCAGCGGCTTGGTCAGGCGCCAGGACGCGCTGCCCCAAACCGCCACCAGCCGGGCCTGCGAGGCCTGGTGGTCGCGGGTCATCTGCTCGAGCGCCTGCTGCTGCGACCGATGCTCGCGCTCCAGCCCAGCCAGTTGTGCGGTGCGCTCGGCCAGCGCCTGCTGCTGCATCCGGTTGTCCTGCTCCAGCTGCTGCAGCCGATGGGTGGCCTGGGTCAGGTCACGCTCGAGGAAACGCAGACGCGCCGCCGTGTCGTCGCCCGACACTTGGCAATCGGACAGCATCAGCTGGCGACCGTCCAGCCAGGATGCCGCGCCATAGACCATGACGATCTGCTCGCCCGCCCAATGGGTATCGGGCAGGGAGCGGCAATCCACCACCCGGGCCCAGGCCAGGCGAAAGCCGTTCGGGAGCCGGGCCGGAAGGCTTTCGGGCCAGAAGGAAAAATGGTGCTCCTCGATGCGATCGCGCTCCCGGTAGGGCAGCACCAGAACCAAGCCCAGGCGAGCCCGCGCGCACAAGGCACGCAGCACCTCGAAGGGCTGATGGAAGTGCTCCAGCGTGTTGGAGGAAAACACGATGTCCCATTGCTCCGGCACGGCCGTATCAGCCCGCCGGTCCAGCCAGTCGGCCTGGACGAACCGAATGGCTGGATGACGCTCGCTGGCCTGCTGCACCGCCGTGGGCGAAAAGTCCACCCCGCTGAGCTGCCGCGCCTCGATCCGCGTGGCCAGCTCGTCGGTGCCGTCGCCCTGGGCGCAACCCCAGTCGACCACGGACAGCTGCTGCTCGCCGATCGCCCGAAACAGCCAGGCCGGCAGGTTGTCGATCGCCACGCGCGAGAAAAAGCGCGACTGCTGCGGTCCTTGCTTGTCGTCCCAGTCGGTGGCAAAGCGCCCATCCCAATAGGACTGCGAGTTGATGCGTTGCGTCATGGCCAGGATGCGTTCAGCTCGGGTGCACGGTCTGCTCGATGGCCGGCTGGACCACGCCGAAGAACCGCTTGTCGGTCACCGAGGCGAAGTAGTGCGCGCCCTCGAAGTATTCGTAATAGTGAATGTCGTCGTGCCGGCGATCCTCCAACGCCGCGACCAGCACATACTTGCCGGTCACCAGCCAGTTGGACAGCTTGAAACGCACCTGGAAACCCGCCTGTTCCGGCAAGCGGATGGCCCCCATGTCGTGGGTGGTGGACGCGATCAGGTCGGTGCCCTTCAGGTCCTTGATGGAAAAGGCAACGCTCAGGTGTTCCCGGGAAATCTCGGGCGGCACCGACAGATCGATCACCACCTCGATCGGCTCGCCCCACTGCACGACATCCTCGCGCCAGCCGTGGCTGCCGCAGACCGATGCCCCGAGAATCACGCCCTTGTGCGATCCCCAGTGGGTGACGGGGCGGGAGTCCAGCCTGGCGGGCGTGGCCGGCGCCCCGGCGCTGGCCGGCTCCGCGGGCGCCGGCACCGGCTGTGCGACTTCGTCCCGCACGGCATCGTCGGACGCCTTGTCGTCCCGCATCATGAAGGCCATGTAGCGCCCCGTGACCGGGAACACGTCGCCTTCGTCCACCAGCCGCCCCTTGTCGAGCCAGAAGGCGCGCTGGCACAAGGTGCGCACCGAGCTCACGTCATGGCTGACGAAGATGATGGTGGAGCCGTTGGCCTGGATGTCCTTGACCTTGCGCATGCACTTGGCGACGAAGCGCGCGTCGCCCACGGCCAGGGCCTCGTCCACGATGAGGACGGCCGGATCGACGTGGATCGCCACCGAGAACCCCAGCCGCGCCGCCATGCCGCTGGAGTAGGTCTTGACCGGCTGGTCGAAAAAGTCACCCAGCTCGGAAAACCGGATGATCTCGTCCAGGCGCGCCAGCGTGACCTCCTTGGGCACGCCCAGGATGACGCTGTTCAGGATGGCGTTCTCACGCCCCGTGAACTCGGGGTTGAAGCCGGCGCCCAGCTCCAGCAAGGCAGCGATGCGGCCGTTGGACCGCACCGTTCCGACGGTGGGCTCGAGCGTGCGGCAGATCAGCTGCAGCAAGGTGGACTTGCCGCTGCCGTTCTGGCCGATGATGCCGACCGTCTCGCCCCTGCCGATGGCCAGCGACACGTCGCGCAGCGCCCAGAACTCACGGTAGTAGTGGTGGCGCGCCCGGCCCAGCGCGCCCTGCAGCCGGGGCACCACCATCTGCTTGAGCCGGTCGCGCGGCTGCTCGTAGATGTGATAGCACTTGCTCAGGCCCTGCACCTGGACGGCCGATTCAGAGGACATCGGCAAACCCCTTTCGCGTCTTCTGGAACCAGGCGAAGCACAGCCAGGCAAACACCGCCGATCCGGCGAGCCAGCCCCCATAGGCGGGCCAGTCCATCGCCTGCCCCCAGATCATCAGCGCGCGCGCCTGCTCGATCACGTAGGTCAGCGGGCTGAGCGCCATCCAGGGGCGAAACGCCGCCGGCAGCGCCTCGATGGGATAAAACAGCGGCGACAGGAACATCAGCACCGTCACCACCACCCCGATGACCTGGGTGACGTCGCGCAGGTACACGCCCAGCGACGCGAGCAGCCAGCTCAGGCCCAGCGTCATCAACAGGAAGGGCAGCAAGACCAGCGGCAACAGCGCCAGCTGCGGATGCGGAGCGCCGAAAAACAGCAGGTAGAAGATCAGCCAGACCCCGAGGCTGACGACAAAGTGAAACAGGGCCGAACCCAGGGCCACCACGGGCAGCAGCTCCAGCGGAAAAATCACCTTCTTCACGTAGTTGACGTTGCCGACGATCAGCGAAGGCGCGCGCGTCACGCATTCGGAAAACAGGTTGAAGAACAGCAGGCCGGCAAACAAGGCCAGCGCGAACTCGACCTTCGAATCGCTGCCCGCATGCCAGCGCGCCCGGAACACCACGCTGAAGACGAAGGTGTAGACCGCCAGCATCAGCACCGGATAGAAAAACGACCACAGCAGGCCCATGAACGAGCCGCGGTAGCGGCCCACCACCTCGCGCTTGGTCAGCTCCACGATCAGTTGCGCATGGCGCCCCACCGAGCCGAAAAAAGCCCGTGGATCGATGGAGTGCAGGGGGTTGCTCATTCAGCGCCGCCCATCCAGCGCGGCCTGCGGCAGTCCGCTCACTTGAGCGCCTTGTAGCGCATGCGGTGCGGCCGCGCGCCCTCCTCGCCCAGGCGCTTCTTCTTGTCGGCCTCGTACTCCTGGTAGTTGCCGTCGAAGAACACCCACTGGCTGTCGCCCTCGGCGGCCAGGATGTGGGTGCAGATGCGGTCCAAAAACCAGCGGTCGTGGCTGATCACCATCACGCTGCCGGCGTATTCCAGCAGCGCGTCTTCCAGCGCGCGCAGGGTTTCCACGTCCAGGTCGTTGCTGGGTTCGTCCAGCAGCAGCACGTTGGCACCCTGCATCAGCGTCTTGGCCAGGTGCAGGCGGCCGCGCTCGCCGCCCGAGAGCATGCCCACCTTCTTCTGCTGGTCCTGCCCGTTGAAGTTGAAGCGCCCGCAGTAGGCGCGGCTGGGCATCTGGAACTTGCCGACGTTGATGATGTCCAGCCCGCCCGAGATGTCCTCCCACACGGTCTTGTCGTTGGCCAGCGCGTCGCGGCTCTGGTCGACGAAAGCCAGCTGCACCGTCTTGCCGATGCGCACCTCGCCCGCGTCGGGCTGCTCCTTGCCGGCGATCAGGCGAAACAGCGTGGACTTGCCCGCGCCGTTGGGGCCGATGATGCCAACGATGGCGCCCGCCGGCACCTTGAAGTTCAGGTTGTCGATCAGCAGGCGATCGCCAAAGCTCTTGGATACCCCCGTGAACTCGATCACCTCGGTGCCCAGGCGCTCGGCCACGGGGATGAAGATTTCCTGCGTCTCGTTGCGCTGCTGGTATTCGTAGTCAGACAGCTCTTCGAAGCGCGCCAGGCGCGCCTTGCTCTTGGCCTGGCGGCCCTTGGGGTTGGCGCGCGCCCACTCCAGCTCTTTCTTCATCGCCTTCATGCGCGCGTCTTCGGTTTTTTTCTCTTGCAGCAGGCGCTCTTCCTTCTGCTCCAGCCAGGTGCTGTAGTTGCCCTTCCAGGGAATGCCGTGGCCGCGGTCCAGCTCCAGAATCCACTCGGCGGCGTTGTCCAGGAAGTAGCGGTCGTGCGTGATGGCCACCACGGTGCCCGGAAAGCGCTGCAGGAAGATTTCCAGCCACTCCACGCTCTCGGCGTCCAGGTGGTTGGTGGGCTCGTCCAGCAGCAGCATGTCGGGCTTGGACAGCAGCAGCTTGCACAGCGCGATGCGGCGCTTTTCGCCGCCCGACAGATTTTTGATCGACGCGTCCCAGGGCGGCAGGCGCAGCGCATCGGCAGCAATCTCCAGTTGGTGCTCGCTGTCGGTGCCGGCAGCGGCAATCACCGCCTCCAGCTTGCCCTGCTCCTCGCTCAAGGCGTCGAAATCGGCATCGGGCTCGGCGTAGGCGGCGTAGATTTCCTCCAGCCGGGCGCGCGCGGCGTTGACCTCGCCCATGGCCAGCTCCACCTCCTGGCGCACGGTGTGCTCGGGGTCGAGCTGCGGCTCTTGCGGCAGGTAGCCGATGTCCAGCCCCGGCATGGGCGTGGCCTCGCCCTCGATCTCGGTGTCGATGCCGGCCATGATCTTGAGCAGCGTCGACTTGCCCGAGCCGTTCAGGCCCAGCACGCCGATCTTGGCGCCCGGAAAAAACGACAGCGAAATGTCCTTCAGGATCTGCCGCTTGGGCGGCACGATCTTGCTGACGCGGTTCATGGTGTAGACGTACTGGGCCATCGGAATACTCTCAAAAATGTAGCTGCCGGCGCTTGATGGACAGGCGCCAGAGCGTTGATTGGCTTGGAAATCGGGGGAGCCGATCCCCCGCGCGGGCGCCGCGTGGCCGCAGGCCGCCATGCCTCGATTATCGGCGCTGCGCGGCGGGCCGGCCAAAATCCCACGTCGGCGCGGCCCGCGCATGCGATAATGCCCGGGCTGACGGTTCACCAGTTCCCCGTTTCAGCCAGCCCTTCCGCTGGGGTGCCTTGCGAATGCGCAGCCGGTCACGGCCCATCGCGCGCCAGGGCGCCCATCCCAAGAAGAACCCGCTTTTCGCCCACCTGACTGGCCGGCACCCGCCGGATCGGGCCCAAGGCAGCCGCGCCGCATTGCACGGCGCATCCATTCGATGAACTTTGACGATCTGAACCTGGCACCGCCCCTGCTCAAGGCCGTGCTCGAACTGGGCTACACGCAACCCACCCCTGTCCAAGCCCAGGCCATCCCCGTCGTGCTGCAAGGCCACGACCTGCTGGCCGGCGCGCAGACCGGCACCGGCAAGACCGCCGGCTTTGCCTTGCCCCTGCTGCAGCTGCTGTCCACCCGCCCCGCGCGGCGCCCCGGCGCCATTCGCGCCCTGGTGCTGACGCCCACGCGCGAGCTGGCCGCGCAGGTCGAGGAGTCGGTACGCCAGTACGGCAAGTACCTCGATCTGAGTTCCACCGTGATCTTCGGCGGCGTCGGCATGAACCCGCAGATCGAGCGCATCCAGGCCGGCTGCGACGTGCTGGTGGCCACGCCTGGGCGCCTGCTCGACCTGGAGCAGCAAGGCCACCTGGACCTGTCGCACGTCGAGATCCTGGTGCTGGACGAAGCCGACCGCATGCTCGACATGGGCTTCATCCACGACGTCAAGAAGGTGCTGGCCCTGCTGCCCGCCTCCAAGCAGAGCCTGCTGTTCTCGGCCACCTTCAGCGACGAGATCCGCGCCCTGGCGGCCAACCTGCTGAAGGACCCCAAGAGCATCCAGGTGACGCCGCCCAACACCACGGTCGAGCGCATTGCGCAGCTCATCTACCCGGTGGGCCGCAACCGCAAGAAGCAAGTGCTGAGCTACCTGATCGGCGAGGGCGACTGGAGCCAGGTGCTGGTGTTCACGCGCACCAAGTTCGGCGCCAACAAGGTGGCCGACTACCTGAACGCGCAGGGCATCAAGGCCATGGCGCTGCACGGCAACAAGAGCCAGAGCGCGCGCACCCAGGCGCTGGCCGAGTTCAAGAGCGGCGAGCTGCGCGCCCTGGTGGCCACCGACATCGCCGCGCGCGGCATCGACATCGACGAGCTGCCGCACGTGGTCAACTACGACATCCCCAACGTGCCCGAGGACTACGTGCACCGCATCGGCCGCACCGGCCGCGCCGGCGCCAGCGGCGAGGCCGTGAGCCTGGTGTGCCTGGACGAAGAGGGCTTCATGCACGAGATCGAGCGCTTCACGCGCCAGCAGATCCCGGTGCAGATCCTGGACGCCTACGGCCCCGAGGAAGGCGAGCGCGCCGAGCCCATCGCCATGGGCCGCCAGACGCTGTGGGGCGGCCTGGGCAAACCGCCCAGCCGCGAAGTGATGCAGGCCGCCGCCCGCGCCGCGCGCCAGGAGATGATGCAGCGCATCCGCGACAACAAGGCCACGCAGGGCCAGCCCGGGCGCGCCGCGCGGCCACCGCGTGCCGGCGATGACGCCGAGGGCGGCGCCAGCCCGCGCGGCGCCGACGGCCAGCCCGGTGCCGACCCGGCCCGCAAGCGCAAGCGCCGTCGCGGCAAGGGGAGCGGCGCGGGTCCGAACGCGGGCCAGGGCACCGGATTCAATGCCGGCCAGGGCATGCGCCCCGAAGGCGCCATGGGCCGGCCCCATGCGCCGCGCGTGCACGACCGCGGCTTCGACGACGCCGATGACGACCGCGACCAGGACACCTTGCCACGCCACATCGATCCGCTGCAGACCAACCTGCACGGCCGCCGCAACGCGCCGCGCGGCCCCAGCCACGGCGCGGCCGGCCAGCCCGACCCGATGCGCACCAGCATCGACCTGATGGGCGGCAAGGGCGGCGGCAAGCGCAACCGTGGCGGCGGCGGCGGCTTTGGTGGCGGCAAGCGCTCGGGCGGCGGCTTCGGGCGCTGAACGCGACGCACGCCGCGCCTCGACTCGCAAGGGCCTCTTCGGAGGCCTTTTTTGCGTGGTTTTGGGTTGCGAGACCGCCCACCGCATGCCGGGCGGCAAGGCGATCGAGCCGTGAACGGGTGGGCGGGCCAGCCGCTCAGGCGCGCACGAACAGCGTGACCAGCGGCTCCTCGCCGATCAGCCGGCTGCGGTGGCCGTGCCGCGCCGGATCGAAGCGGGCGCCGGGCGGCAGCGTGTCGTTGGAGTAGAAGCACTCTCCCGGGCCGAACACGCGCGCGCTGCCGTCGCGCAGGCCGATTTCCATGCGGCCCTGCAGCACCACCAGCCATTGCGGCGTGGTGGTGCAATGAAAGTCGCTCGCAAAACCCACCGGGCTGTGGCGAAATTGGCAACCACCCGAGGCCTGCAGGGCCGACAGGCGCGCCGCCGGCGTACCCTCGGCCAGGTCCAGCGGATGGTCGCGAAAGCTGGCGCGTCCATCGGCGCTCGTATAGAGTTCGGTGAAAGTCAGGGTGGTCATGGACAAGCATCGCACACGTGGAGCCGAGGGTGGCAATATAGGCGCGGCGGACGACCGCAACGGCGCCAGAAACTTGCATACTGAAGTGGTACAGTCCAGCGCTTTGCGGCCTCGCTGATCCGACATGCCCGTCACCACCGCCCCCATCTGCTTTGGCCTGCAGGGCCGCATCGTCATCGTCACCGGTGCCGCGCAAGGCATCGGCGCGGCCTGCGCTCGGCGCTTCGCGCGCGAGGGCGCGCGGGTGGTCATGGCCGATGTGGCCGACGCCGCCGGCCAGGCCCTGGCGGCCGAGCTGCAGGCCGACTACGTGCACTGCGACGTCGGCGACAAGGCGCAGGTCGACGCGCTGGTGGCCCAGGTGCTGCGCCAGCACGGACGCATCGACGTGCTGGTCAACAACGCCGGCCTCTTCAAGGCGGCCGATTTCCTGGATGTGAGCGAGGCCGACTTCGACGCCGTGCTGCGCGTCAACCTCAAGGGCGCCTTCCTGGTCGGCCAGGCGGTGGCGCGCGCGATGGCCGCCGCCGGCCGCGGCGCCATCGTCAACATGAGCTCGGTCAACAGCGTGCTGGCCATTCCCAACATCGCCAGCTACAACGTCAGCAAGGGCGGGCTCAACCAGCTCACGCGGGCCATGGCGCTGGCGCTGGCCGACAAGGGCGTGCGCGTCAACGCCGTCGGCCCCGGCACCATCGCCACCGAACTGGCCGCCCAAGCCGTGCTGACCAGCGACGAGGCCAGGAGCAAGATCATGATGCGCACGCCGATGAAGCGCCTGGGCGAACCCGCCGAGGTGGCCGACGTGGTGGCCTTCCTGGCCAGCGACGCCGCCAGCTACATGACGGGCGAGATCGTCATGGTCGACGGCGGGCGCATGGCGCTGAACTACACCGTGCCGGCGTAAGCGCCGCCGCCCCCCGCCCCGACACCGGCCTTGCCACCCCAACCCCAATCGGCCTCACCCATGCTGATCGCGCAGATCACCGACCCGCACATCGGCCTCGATCCCGGGCCCCTGGCCAGCCGGCTCGACCCCCAGGGCGGCCTGCGCCGCGCGCTGGCGCACGTGCGCACGCTGCAGCCGGCCGTCGACGTGCTGCTGCTGACGGGCGACTTGGCCGACAGCGGCCGGCCGCAGGACTACGCCGAAATCGCCGCCCTGCTGGCCGACACCCTGCCGACACCGTCCGAAGGCGGCCCACGCGTGCTGGCCGTGCCCGGCAACCACGACCTGCGCGCCCACGCGCGCCAGGCCTTGGCAACAGCCATGCCGGTGGCGCCCGATGCGCCCGGCGACTGCGTCTGCCTGCACGTCGAGCACGGCGGCCTGCACCTGATCGGCCTGGACACCGTGGTACCCGGCGCCCCGCACGGCGCGCTCGAAGCCGACCAGCTGGCCTGGCTGCAACGTCAGCTGGCCACCTGCGCCGGCGCGCCGGTGCTGATCTTCATGCACCACCCGCCGCTGGTCAGCGGCATGGCTGCCATGGACGCCTGCGGCCTGCTGCGGGGTCGCGCCGAGTTGGCTCGCCTGGTGGCGGCGCACGGCGGCGTGCAAGCCATTGCCGCCGGCCACCTGCACCGCCCCATCGTCGGGCAACTGGGCGGCGCGCCGGTGGTGGTGGCCCCATCCAGCTCGCACCAGCTGGCGCTGGACCTGCGCGCCGAAGCGCCGGTGGCCATCTGCTTCGAACCACCCATGATCGGTGTGTACCGCTGGACGGCCGAGGACGGCCTGGCCTGCCACCTCAGCTACGTCGACCCGTTCGGCCCCAGCCACCCGATCTGAGCTGCCGGTAGCGTTGAGCGGTAACTATTATTTTGATAGCTGTTCGCGCATACTCTATGCGGACAAAAGCACGATTTGACTCATAATCGGGAGCACCACAGCCCCCGGAGACCCCCATGAGTCTGGCCCACTTGCTGATTCGGCAGGCCCGACGCCAGCCCCACGGCGACGCCATCCTGCATGGCGAGCGCGTGCACGCCAGCCACCGCCAGTGGGCCGCCCGCAGCGCCGGCCTGGCCGAGCGTCTGCGCGCCGCCGGCCTGCAGCCGGGCGAGCGGGTGCTGCTGTTCGCGCACAACCACCCGCGCTACCTCGAAGTGCTGTGGGGCCTGTGGTGGGCCGGCCTGGTGGCGGTGCCCGTCAACGCCAAGCTGCATCCGCGCGAGGTCGAGTGGATCGCGGCCCACTGCGGGGCGCGCTGGGCCTTCGTGACGGCCGACGTGGCCGACACACCGCTGGCCGGCGTGCAGCAGCAGGTCGATCTGGACTCGCCCGCCGCCGACGCGCTGCTGGCCGAGGCGCCCGACCCCTTCGCCGTGCCCGTGGCCGAGCGCGCGCCGCACGACACCGCCTGGCTGTTCTACACCAGCGGCACCACCGGCCGCCCCAAGGGCGTGATGCTGACCGGGCGTAACCTGATGACCATGGGCCTGGGCTACCACGTCGACGTCGACCCGGTGGCGCCAGGCGACGCCATCGCCTACGCCGCGCCCATCTCGCACGGCGCGGGCCTTTACGCGATCCCGCACCTGATGGCCGGCGCCCGCCACGTGGTACCGGCCTCGGGTGGCTTCGACGCCGCCGAGCTGTTCGCGCTGGGCCGCGCCGTCGGGCCGCTGTCGCTGTTTGCCGCGCCCACCATCGTCGGGCGGCTGGTCGATCACGCGCAGCAGGAGGGCCTGTCGCCCGCCGACTGCGCGCGCGCCTTCAAGACCATCGTCTACGGCGGCGCGCCCATGTACCTGGCCGACATCCAGCGCGCGCTGCGCGTGATGGGCCCGCGCTTCGTGCAGATCTACGGCCAGGGCGAGACGCCCATGGTGGGCACCGTGCTCGCGCGCGCCGACCTGGCCGACACGCGGCATCCACGCCACCTGCAGCGCCTGGCCAGCATCGGCACGGCCCAGACCCCCGTGCGCGTGCGCGTGACCGACGCCAACGGACGCGATCTGCCGCGGGGCGATATCGGCGAGGTGCTGGTCCAGGGCGACAGCGTGATGGCCGGCTACTGGAACAACCCCGAGGCCACGGCCGCGGCCATCCGCGACGGCTGGCTCTTCACCGGCGACATGGGCGCGCTGGACGAAGACGGCTACCTGACGCTGAAAGACCGCAGCAAGGACCTGATCATCAGCGGCGGCAGCAACATCTACCCGCGCGAGGTCGAGGAAGCCCTGCTCACCGCCCCCGGCGTGCTCGAGGTGGCCGTGGTCGGCGAGCACGACGCCCAGTGGGGCGAGAACGTGGTGGCCTTCATCGTCGCCGCCGGCCCGGCCGCGCCGGACGAGGCCGCGCTGGATGCGCATTGCCTGCAGCAGATCGCCCGCTTCAAGCGCCCCAAGCGCTACATCTTCGTGAGCGAACTGCCCAAGAACAACTATGGCAAGGTGCTCAAGACCGCCTTGCGCGAGCGGCTGCGCGCGCAAGGCTGACACCGGCCGCTGCAGCCACGCCGCGCAGGCACAATGACGGCATGAGAATCCTGCACACCATGCTGCGCGTGGGCAACCTCCAGCGCGCGATCGACTTCTACACCCAGGTGCTGGGCATGCAACTGCTGCGCACCTCCGAAAACCCCGAATACAAATACTCGCTGGCCTTCGTCGGCTACGAGGGCGGCAACCCTGGCCAGGCCGAGATCGAGCTGACCTACAACTGGGGCACCGAGCAGTACGAAATGGGCACCGCCTACGGCCACATCGCCATTGCCGTGCCCGACGCCCACGCCGCCTGCGAGCAGATCAAGGCCGCCGGCGGCAAGGTCACGCGCGAGGCCGGGCCGGTCAAGGGCGGCAGCACCATCATTGCCTTCGTCACCGACCCCGATGGCTACAAGATCGAGCTGATCCAGCGTGCCGAGAGCGCGGCCGGCGGCGGCCTGCGCTAAGAAAAAAACCCGGCTGGCGCCGGGTTCTCGTCTGCAGGCTGCTGCCAGGTCCTTTACTCCAGCGTCACTTCCACGCGTCGCGCCTCGGCATTGGAGCCGCTGGCGGTGGACGATTCCGGCTTGCGCAGCTCGATCTTGTCTTCGCCAATGCCCAGAGCCACCAGCGCGCCCTTGACCGCCAGCGCGCGCTGCTTGGCCAGCTCTTCGTTCACGGCCGCATCGCCGGTGGCGTCGTGATAGCCGCTGATCACAGCCTTGCGCCCCGCCGCCACGCCCTTGACGATGACGCCCAGCGCGTCCGGCGCGCCGGACGCCAGCTCGGTCTTGCCGCTGGCGAAGAAGAACCTGACCACCTCGCCCTGCACCTGCACGACGGCCGCGTCGCTGGCGACAGTCTCGGTCGCAGCCGCGTGCGGCATGACCGCCGCCTGGGCCGCGGCGGCCGGCACCACCTGGCCCGCGCCACGACCCAGCACTAGGCCGAAAATCAGGCTGATGACCAGCACGATCAGGCCGAACACCACGCCCAGAACCAGGCCGTGCGACTCATCGTTTTGCGTTGACATGTTGTTGTGCTCCAGAAATTCCAAACCCGTCATTGTATAAAGACAACGCTGAACAAGCCCCCGCGCGCCTCGCCCCCCATTCAACCCATGCGCCCCGATTCCGCCGCCTACGCCCCCTACGAGCACCTGCGCCCGCCCGGGCGCGACCCTCAGCAGCTGCGCGAGATCACCCGCGCCCAATGGCGCCAGCAGGCCGGCGCGCACGGCGAGCTGTGGGTGTTCGGCTATGCCTCGCTGATCTGGCGGCCCGACTTCAACCCGGCCGAGCGCCACCCCACCCGCGTGCACGGCTGGCACCGCGCGCTGGCCATGTGGAGCCGCGTCAACCGCGGCACGCCCGAGCAACCCGGCCTGGTGTTCGCCCTGCTGCCCGGCGGCAGTTGCCGCGGTGTGGTCTATCGCGTGCCCGCGCGCGAGGCCGACACCGTGTTCGACCGCCTGTGGGCGCGCGAAATGCCCAGCGCCGTGTACGACCCGCGCTGGCTGCCCTGCAGTACGCCCCATGGGCCGGTGCCAGCGCTGGCCTTCACCTTGTCCCGGCACAGCCCCTCGTACACCGGCACGCTGACGCCGCATCAGTACCGCGAGATTTTCCGCCACGCGCACGGGCGCTACGGCAGCACGCTGAACTACGCGCGCCAGACCCTGGAGAGCCTGCACGCCCATGGCGTTCAGGACCCCCGGCTGAGCCAGCTGCTGCGCTATGCCGACGAATGACTGCGCATCATCAGGCGCGACCCACGACCTCGCGCAACCAGGCGCGGCATTGATCGGCCATCTCGATCGGCCACTCCACGCTGACCGTGCGATCAAGCTGGCGCAATTCCACGCGGATGCAGCGCCCCGCCCAACCGCCCGAACCCAGCGATCGTCGGCCCCGGCCACCCAGCAGGCGCGACCAAAGACCACCAACCTCCACGTCAGCCGGCAACGAGACGCTGACGGTGGGCGCCGCAGTGGATGCGACGGTGCTTGCGGTCGGTTGATCGACCGTTGGCGTAGGCTGAGCCGAAGGGGTTGCCGCGGATGCCGGCACCCCAGGTGCAGGGATCGGCTGCGGCGCAGCCGGAGCGACCGCCCCCGGAGCCGAAGCGGCGGAAGGCAAATCGCCCGCTTCGATACGTGCCTTCAGATTGGCGCCAAATTCCTCCCACAACCTATCGGCCTTGGTCTTCATGACCGACAGGCCAAAAGTGCCCAGCCGGCCCAGCAGGTCCACGCTGACCTTGATGCACAGCTCGGTGCCGCCATCCGCCGTGGGCATGAGAAAGACCTCGCTGCGTTGCTTGAGCGAGCTGGCCACCGAGGCATCCTCGCCCGTCCCCTCTGCGCACAGATACTCCGGCGCACGCTGCTCGGTGATGCGCGTGCGCAGCTTGAACTTGGCGCTGATGAAGGAAATCTTCTGGTGCATGACCGCCACGTACTCGGTGGGGCTGATGACCTCGATCGACTTCATGCCGGGCACGGCGCCGGCCATCACCTGCGGATCCAGCAGCAGGGCCCACACCTGCGCCGGCGCTGCCGCCACGGTCAGCCTCTTTTCAATTTCCATGTTTCATCTCCTCGGCCGCGTGCAGCACCGACTCCACGATCTGCGTGTAGCCGGTGCAGCGGCACAGATTGCCGTTCAGCCCATGCCGCACCTCGTCGGTGGAAGGCTGTGGCTTGTGCTTGAGCAAATCGCACGCGGCCAGAATGAAACCCGGCGTGCAATAGCCGCACTGCAAGCCGCCGCAGCGCATGAAGCTGTCTTGCAGCGGGTGCAATGCATCGCCGCGCGCCAAACCTTCGATCGTCGTGACCTCGCGGCCAATCACCTGCACCGCCAGCATCAGGCAGGATTTGACCACCTCGCCGTCCAGCAGAACCGAGCAGACGCCGCATACGCCGGTCTCGCAACCGCGCTTGGTGCCCGTCAGGTGAAGGTCGTCGCGCAAGAAGTCCGACAGCAGGCGGCGTGCAGGCGCGTCAACGCTGTGGAACTCACCGTTGACGGTGCATTCGATGCGGTGGATGCTCATGGGACCACTCCTTCTTCCATCGTGAGGCCCAACAACTCGGCTACGGTGCGACGCACGTTGACGCGCACCATCTCGCGGCGAAATGCCGCGCTGCCACGCAAGTCTTCGACCGGACTGATGTCCTCGGCCGCGAGGTCTGCGGCCTGGACCACCCGCTCGGGCGTGACCCGTTGCCCGTCGAGCAGGTCCTCGGCCCGCGACAGGCGCGTGGCCACCGGCGTGGAAGCGCCCACCACCAGGCGCGGCGCATGGCAATGCATGCCCTCGCGTCGGGCCACAAAAGCCACGCTGACCAGCGGCCGATGCTCGGCCGCCGTGCGCAGGTAGCGGGTGTAGACCCCTGTCGTACCGGCCGCCAGCGGCGGCACACGAATCTCCAGCACCAACTCGTCGGGCTCGAGCGCCGTCACGAAGTAGTCCAGCAGAAACTCCTGCATCGACAGCACCCGCTCGCCACGCGCGCTGCCCAGCACCACCTGCGCATCCAGCGCCATCAGGCAGCCGGGCGGATCGGTGGACGGATCGCCATAGCAGAGGTTGCCGCCCATCGTGCCCTGGTTACGCACCTGCGGATTGGCCACGCGCGTGGCCATGCTGGCCAGCACCGATGCATGCTGGCGCACCAGCGGCGAGCGCGCGACGTCGCTGTGGCGCGCCAGGGCGCCGATGCGTAGGCCCTGGGCCGCATCGAAATCGATGCCGTGCAGGCGCTCGATCTTGGCCACCGAGATCAAGTGGGTGGGCGCCAGCATGCGCTGGCGCATGGCCAGCATCAGGGCCGTGCCACCGGCAATCACGCGCGCGTCCTCGCCCAGCTCGGCCAGCATGCCGCTGGCCTCGGCAACCGACGTGGGTTCCAGAAAGTCGAACTCACGCATGGAGGGCTCCTGCGGCGTCTTGCGGCCTGGCACGCAGCGCGGCCAGCACCTTTTCGGGCGTGATCGGAAGGTCGGTGATGCGAATACCCACCGCGTCGTACACCGCGTTGGCGATGGCCGGCGCGCCCGGCAGGATGGCGGTCTCGCTGGCGCCCTTGGCGCCGTAAGGGCCGTTGGGGTCGTTCGATTCGACGAAGCCACCGCGCAGCATGGGCACGGCCTCAGCCGTGGCCATGGTGTAGTCGGCGAAGTTGCCGTTGGCCAGGCGGCCGTTTTCGTAATGCAGCTGCTCATATAGGGCCCAGCCGATGGCCTGCACCGCGGCGCCGTTGGTTTGGCCGTGCACGGCGATGGGGTTCAGCGCCTTGCCGCAGTCATCGACCACGTAGCTGTCGAGCACGGTAACCTGGCCCGTCTCGGTATCGACCTCGACCTCGACCGCCTGGGCTGCGAAGGAATAGGCCGGCGCAATGTTGCCGTACAGGCTGGCGTCATGCATCTGCGTGCGAGCGTCCCAGCTGGCGCTCACCTGCAGGCTTTCGCCGCCGTGACGCCAAATATGCTGGCGCGCCAGGGCGGCAAAGTCCATGGCCCGATCGGTGCCGCGCACGCGCACCGTGCCATTGAACAGCTCGAGATCATCGACGTGCGCTTCCAGCAGCGTCGAGGCCAGCGCCAGCAGCTTGTCGCGCGCGGCGCGCGCCGAGCGGATGGCGGCATTGCCCGCGGCCATGGTGACGCGCGAGGCCAGCGTGCCGACGGCAAAGGGGGCACTGTCGGTGTCGGGCGGCGCCACGCGCACGCGCGACAGCGGCAAGCTCAGCTCGTGCGCCACGATCTGGGCGAGCACGGTGGTGGCGCCCTGCCCCATGTCGCACTCGCCGCTGATCACCAGGGCCTGGCCGTCCTCGTGAATGCGCACGATGACCGTGGAGCCATCCCAGTTGCCGATGGTGCGGTTGCCACTGACGTGCATGGCCGCCGCCATGCCCACGCCGCGGCGCTTCACGCCAGCGTTCACGCGCGGCCGGGCGCGCTTGGCCTCCCAGTCGAGCGCGTCGGTGGCCAGGTCGATGCACTCTTTCAGTCCCGCGCTGCCGATTTCCCAGCCGTGCACGGTGACATCGCCCGCCTCCACGGCATTGCGCTGGTGCACCACCACCGGGTCCAGCCCCAGCTGGCGGGCCATCGTGTCGATGTGGCTGTTAAGCGCAAACAGCATTTGCGTACCACCAAAGCCGCGAAAGGCCCCTCGCGGCGGGTTGTTGGTGTAGTACAGCGTGGCGTGTGAGCGCACGTTGGCGTTGCGATGCATGTTGTCGCTGCGCATGGCGCTCACGTGCATCACGTCGCCCGCCAGGCCAGCGTAGGCGCCGCACTCGGCGACGATGCGCACGTCCTTCGCCACGATGAAGCCCTCGGCCGTCATGCCGAGCTTGAGCGTGATGCGCTCGGGCACGCTGGCGCAGCAGGCCTGGAAATCCTCCAGGCGGTTGTTCACCAGCCGCACCGGCCGCTTCGTGCTCAGCGACAGCAGACCGGCCAGCAGCTGGTTGTCGTCCTCGACGATCTTGCCGCCAAAGCCGCCGCCGGTGGTGGCCTGAATCACCCGCACGTTGGACACCGCAAGGCCCAGCGTGCCGGCCACCTGCAGACGCACCAGGTTCACCGCCTGCGTCGAGGTCCACAGCACCAGCCGGCCATCGGGCTCCAGGGCGGCCACGGTGGCCATGGGCTCCATGTAGCCGGGGTATTGCGAATGGGTGGTGTAGGTGGCCTCGTGCACGAGGTGGGCGGACGCGAAACCCGCCTGCACATCGCCCCGCTCGAAGCGGATCTCGTGCGCCACGTTGTCGCGACCGGGATGCACGCCGGGTGCCTCCACGTCCATGGCTTCATCCGGGCTCAGAATGGCGGGCAGCTCCTCGTATTCGATTCGAATCAGGTCGAGCGCATCCCGCGCAACCTCATCGCTGATGGCGGCCACCGCGGCGACCTCCTCGCCGCAATAGCGCACCACGTCCCTGGCCAGCACTGCGCGCTCCTTGTGATGGACGCCCCAGAGCTGGGCCGGCGCATCGGCGCCCGTCAGCACCGCCTTGACCCCGGGCAGTGCCCGCGCGGCGGCAGCGTCGATGGAGACGATGCGGGCATGCGGATAAGGGCTGCGCAGTACCCGGCCATGCAGCATGCCAGGCAGCTTGATGTCGCCGGCGTACATTGCACGGCCCAGCACCTTGGCGCGCGCCGTCACCTGAGGGATGCCGACACCCAGCGTCGACACGGCATCGGATGAGGGCGATTGCGGGGACGTTTCCATGGCGTGACTCTGTTGTTGGGATGGCACCCGTCGAGGCGAGCCATGGCCTGCCCCGGCGCTTGCCAGTCATCCGGCGGTGATGCCGAGCTCCTTGATCGCCCGTCCCATCACCTCGTACTCGTGCTGATTGGTGCGGGTGAGTTCGTCTGGCGCACCGCCAGCCGGCAAGGCACCATAGGTTGCCAGTTGGTGCACCACTGCCGGCTCTTTCAAAATGGCATTCATGTGCTCGTTGAGCAATTTGACGACCATCGCCGGCGTGCCCTTGGGTGCGAAAAATCCGTTCCAAGCACCCACCACGACGCCCTTGTAACCCAACTCGGTCAAGGTCGGGACCGTGGGCGACAGACTCGAGCGCTGTGCATCGCCAATCGCCAGCGGGATCAGCTTGCCCATTTCCAGATACTGACGGACGGCTCCAAAGGTGACCCAAGCGACATCCACATGACCGGCCACCACATCCGTGACCGACGGCCCGACACCGCGATAGGGAACGTGGGTGAACCTCACGCCCGCCGCCTTGTTGAGCCATTCGCCGACGATGTGCATTGGCGAGCCCGCGCCCGGACTGGCATAGGACACCGACTTGCCGCTCCTGGCCGCGGCAACCCACTCGGGCAAGGTCTTGAGTCCCTTGTCCGGGCTGGCTACCAGGACCAGCGGTTGGGTGGCGATCTTGATGATGGCTTCGTAACCTCCCAACACGTCGTAGCTGGCCGCGCCCGACAGCTTCATCACCATCGGGGCGGTGGTGAACGGATTGGGCGTAAACAGCAGCGTATAGCCGTCGGCGGCCGCACGCCCAACAAAGACATTGCCGATGGTGCCGCCCGCGCCGGGTTTGTTTTCGACGACCACGGTCTGCCCGATCCGCTGGCTCAGCTTGTCGGCAAACAGACGAGCAATTGCGTCGGTGTCGCCGCCGGGCGGGTAGGACACCACGATCGTGATGGGTTTGGCGCGCGGATAGTCCCCCTGCGCCATGGCTGGCCCACCGATCAGGAGACCAACGGATAGGGTCGCCACGAAGGCGCGGCGGTGAATGGACGGCATCGGAGTCTCCTGGGGTCTTGAGCCAATCAAAAAATGTTTCATATACGAAACTACGTTTTTTTAAGGAACAACTGAATTTTGCTGCCCTATTGTTGATCAATCAACTTAAGGAAAACCCGAATATGAGATAGACCAGTTCAACCGTCGTGGCGACACGGGACAATCGGCCCATGACGATGGAATCGAACCAAGCCAAGACGCCCTGGGCCGATCTCGACCCACAAGGGACGGGCTTGACCGTGGACGTCTTCATCACGACGCTGATGAGCCAGGTTGGCAATGCGCTGCGACGAACGGTCACCGTTCCCTACGCCGAGGCGTTCGGCCTGACCGTGTCGGAATGGCGGCTGCTGTCGCTAGTGGCACACGCGCGGCGCATCGCATTCAACGACCTGGTCGAGCAATCCACCTCGGACAAGGCGTTGGTCAGCCGAACGCTGAAATTGCTGGAAACGCGCGGGCTGGTGGTGCTGGACATCGAAGGCGCTGGGCCACGCAAAAAGACCTGGTGCTCGGCTTCAACTCAAGGCGAGGAACTTCATCGCCAGGCCTTCCCGATCGCGCGTTCGCGCCAGGCGGCAGCCATTCGGCTGCTGCCGCCCGCCGAGCGCGAGGCGTTCTTCCACGCCCTGCTGCGCCTGCGCGACCACTTCCATGCCGACAACGTCAAGCGCCAAGCGGACGATGTCAACCCACTCGACATCTGAACCACCCCAAGCTCGCATACCATCGCCGACCATGCCCGCCCCTTCCAACTCCCTCGCATCCCTGCGCAAGAGCTACGAGCGCGCCGAACTGTCCGAATCCGCCTCGCAGGCCGACCCGCTGGCCCAGTTCGGCCAGTGGTTCGACGAGGCGCGCCGCGGCGAGGTGCCCGAGCCCAACGCCATGACCCTGGCCACCGTGGGCAGCGACCTGCGGCCCAGCACGCGCGTGGTGCTGATCAAGGACTTCGACGCCCGCGGCATCGTCTGGTACACCAACTACGACAGCCGCAAGGGTCAGGAGTTGGCGGGTAACCCGTTTGCCGCGCTGCAGTTTCACTGGGTCGAGCTGGAGCGCGTGGTGCGCATCGAAGGCCAGGTGCAGAAGGTGGACGACGCCGAGAGCGACGCCTACTACGCCAGCCGCCCGCTGGACAGCCGCATCGGCGCCTGGGCCAGCCCGCAAAGCCAGGTCATCGCGGGGCGCGCCTGGCTGGCGGCCGAGGCGGCCCGCTACGGCGCGCGCTTTCTGCTCAAGCCGCCGCGCCCGCCGCACTGGGGCGGCTTTCGGCTGGTGCCCGACCGCTGGGAGTTCTGGCAGGGCCGCAAGAGCCGGCTGCACGACCGGCTGCGCTACCGGCTGGAAAATGACGCCTGGGTGCGCGAACGCCTGGCACCGTGAACCCCCGGCTCAACGCCGGCGCGGCGGCGTGGCGTTCTTGGGCTTTTGCCCCAGCGCCTCGCGGTGGCGGTTGATGCGCTCGAGCTTGCGCTGGTCGTCGCGCTCCATGGCCTTGCGCTTGGTGTAGCCCGACCAGTCGGCCCAGGTCCACCACAGCATGGCGCCGGCAAAGGGCGCCAGCACCCACCACCACGACCAGTCCGCAACGACGCCGATCTCCTGCCACTTCAGCAGCAGCAAAATGACGCCCAGGCCCAACAAGTACATGGTGTATTCCTCCTGTCCCCCGTGGGGGATTTGCCAGCCGGGTCAACGTGTCATCCTACAATCGCGTTGAAAGCTGGCAAGTTACTCTCACGATAAAGGAAACATTATGAAGCGTGTCCTGCTCACCCTGGCTGCCCTGACCGCCGTGGCCGCCGCTACGCCCGCCATGGCCGACGAAGCCATGGCCAAGGCAAAGAACTGCATGGCCTGCCATGCCATCGACAAGAAGGTCGTGGGCCCGGCCTACAAGGACGTGGCCAAGAAGTTTGGCGGCCAAGCCGGCGCCGCGGACATGCTGGCCGACAAGATCATGAAGGGCAGCACCGGCACCTGGGGCCCCGTGCCCATGCCGCCCAACACCAACGTCAACGCGGCCGAGGCCAAGAGCTTGGCCACCTGGATTCTGACCCTGAAATAACGTCTCCAATCCGCCACAAAAAAGCCTGCGCGATGCGCAGGCTTTTTTTGCTTTGGCGCAAGAAGGTGTCAGAAGGTGTGAATGAATTCGGCGTGCCCGAGCAGACCGCCCAAACGTGGCCGATCAAGGCTGAGTGCCGCGGCTCCAATGGCGCCTGCGCGCCATTGGACGGCACGAAGAAGGCTGGCCTCTGGCCGGCCTGCGCCCTGCAAGGGCAAAGCGCAGACGTAGCTCGGGCTACGGCGAGCATTTGCAACGCCGAGCGGGCGCGTTTGGGCGGGATGAGCGGGCATGGCGGGTTCGTTCGCACCTTCTCAGTGGGTTCTGCCCAACTGGTCCAGGATCGCCGGGTTTTCCAGTGTGCTGGTGTCTTGCGTGATCGACTCGCCCTTGGCCAGCGAGCGCAGCAGGCGGCGCATGATCTTGCCCGAGCGCGTCTTGGGCAGGTTCTCGCCGAAGCGGATGTCCTTGGGCTTGGCGATGGGGCCGATCTCCTTGGCCACCCAGTCACGCAGCTCCTTGGCGATCTTGTCGGCCTCGGCGCCTTGTGGGAGCGAACGCTTGAGCACCACGAAGGCGCAGATGGCCTCGCCCGTCAAGTCGTCGGGGCGACCTACCACGGCGGCCTCGGCCACCAGATCGCTCTTGGCCACCAGGGCGGACTCGATTTCCATCGTGCCCATGCGGTGGCCCGACACGTTCAGCACGTCGTCGATGCGGCCGGTGATGCGGAAGTAGCCCCGGTCGGCACTACGCACGGCGCCGTCGCCGGCCAGGTAGTAGCCCTTGAGCTCTTCGGGGAAGTAGCTCTTCTTGAAACGCTCGGGGTCGCCCCAGATGGTGCGGATCATGGACGGCCAGGGGCGCTTGATGACCAGGATGCCGCCCGCGCCATTGGGCACGTCGTTGCCGGTTTCATCAACGATGGCCGCCGCGATGCCTGGCAGCGGCAGCGTGCACGAGCCCGGCACCAGCGGCGTGGCGCCCGGCAGCGGGGTGATGAGGTGGCCGCCGTTCTCGGTCTGCCACCAGGTGTCGACGATGGGGCAGCGCTCCTCGCCCACGTTCTTGTAGTACCACATCCAGGCTTCGGGGTTGATGGGCTCGCCCACGCTGCCCAGGATGCGCAGGGACGACTTGTTCCAGTTCTTCGGGTGCACCTTCTCGTCCGAATCGGCCGCCTTGATCAGCGAGCGGATCGCCGTCGGCGCGGTGTAGAAGATGCTGACCTTGTGGCGCTCGATCATCTCCCAGAAGCGGCCGGCGTGGGGATAGGTGGGCACGCCTTCGAACACCACCTCGGTGCCGCCGGCGGCCAGCGGGCCGTAGGTGATGTAGGTGTGGCCCGTGACCCAGCCGATGTCGGCCGTGCACCAGAAGACGTCGCTGGGCTTGAGGTCGAAGGTCCAGTCCATGGTCAGCTTGGCCCACAGCATGTAGCCGCCGGTGGCGTGCTGTACGCCCTTGGGCTTGCCGGTGGAGCCCGAGGTGTAGAGGATGAACAGCGGGTGTTCGGCCTCGACGCTGACCGGCGCGCACTCGCTGGCCTGGCCCTTGAGGACTTCCGCAAAGCTCTTGTCACGCCCGGCCTTCATGGGGCAGGCGCTGGCCGTGCGCTCGTACACGAACACGTTGCGGATGGTGTCGCAGCCGCCCATGTCCAGCGCCTCGTCGACGATGGCCTTCAGCGGCAGCTCCTTGCCGCCGCGCATCTGGAAGTTGGCGGTGATGACGGCCACGGCGCCGGCGTCGATGATGCGCTCGTTCAGCGCCTTGGCCGAAAAGCCGCCGAACACCACGCTGTGCGTGGCGCCCAGGCGCGCGCAGGCCTGCATGGCCACCACGCCCTCGATGGTCATGGGCATGTAGATCAGCACGCGGTCGCCCTTTTGGATGCCGTGGGCCTTGAGCGCGTTGGCGAACTGGCACACGCGCGCCAGCAGCTCCTTGTAGGTGACGGTGGTGACGGCGCCGTCGTCGGCCTCGAAGATGATGGCGGCCTTGTTCTCGACCGGCGTGCCCATGTGCTTGTCCAGGCAGTTGGCGCTGGCGTTGAGCATGCCGTCGTCGAACCACTTGTAGAAGGGCTTGCCGGACTCGTCCAGCACGCGGGTGAAGGGTTTGTCCCATGTCAGGTTCTCGCGCGCCAGGCGGCCCCAGAAGCCGTTGGGGTCGCGCTCGGCCTCGTCGCACAGCGCCTGGTAGGCCGGCATACCGGAGATGCGCGCGGCCTTGACCAGCGCCTCGCTGGGCGGAAACACGCGGTTTTCGATCAGAACCGATTCAATGGCACTCATGCTTTTTGTCTCCTTGATGAATTGCACATAACGCCGCGGATGCCCGCGTTGACTTGAGCATCATCATGCGGCGCTCTTACACATGTCTGACGGGGCGCCCGGCCCACGGGGTCAACGATACGCCAAATGGTGCGGGGTGATGGGGCAGGCCTGGCGGTTTCAAGCCATTTTGGCCTCCAGCCCGCATCCATACAGCCCAAACAGCTATCATTGATATAGCAATCATCACACCATGTCCTGCGGCCGCACCCAGGCGTCGAACTGCTCGGCGCTCAAGAAGCCGCTGGCCACAGCCGCCTCGCGCAGGCTGGTGCCCTGCTGGTGCGCGCGCTTGGCGATGGCGGCCGCCTTGTCGTAGCCGATGTGGGGGTTGAGCGCCGTCACCAGCATCAGCGAGCGCTGCACCAGCTCGTCGATGCGCGCGCGGTTGGGCTCGATGCCGACGGCGCAGTGCTCGTTGAAGCTCCTCATGCCGTCGCCCAGCAGGCGCACGCTCTGCAAGAAGTTGTGGGCGATCAGCGGGCGAAACACGTTCAGCTCGAAGTTGCCCGAGGCGCCGCCGATGTTGATCGCCACGTCGTTGCCCAGCACCTGCGCGCACAGCATGGTCAGGGCCTCGCACTGGGTGGGGTTGACCTTGCCCGGCATGATGGACGAGCCCGGCTCGTTCTCGGGGATGCTGATCTCGCCCAGGCCGCTGCGCGGGCCGCTGGCCAGCCAGCGCACGTCGTTGGCGATCTTCATCAGGCTGGCGGCCAGGCCCTTGAGCGCGCCGTGCGCCTGCACCTGCGCATCGCAGCTGGCCAGGGCCTCGAACTTGTTGGGCGCGCTGACGAAGGGCAGCCCGGTCAGCCGCGCCAGCTCGGCGGCGGTCGCCTCGGCGTAGCCCTTGGGCGCGTTCAGGCCCGTGCCCACCGCCGTGCCGCCCAGCGCCAGCTCGCACAGGTGCGGCAGGGCGGCGCGCAGGTGCTGCTCGCCGTGCGCCAGCTGCGCCACCCAGCCCGAGAACTCCTGCCCCAGCGTGATGGGTGTGGCGTCCTGCAGGTGGGTGCGTCCGATCTTGACGATGCCGGCAAAGGCGGCGGACTTGGCGGCCAGCGTCTCGCGCAGCGTGGCCAGCGCCGGCAGCAGCCGCTGCTCGATCGACTCGACCGCGGCCAGGTTCATCGCGGTGGGATAGGTGTCGTTGCTGGACTGGCTCTTGTTCACGTCGTCGTTCGGGTGCACCAGGCGCTCCTCGCCGCGCACGCCGCCCAGCAGCTCGCTGGCGCGGTTGGCCAGCACCTCGTTGACGTTCATGTTGGTCTGCGTGCCCGAGCCGGTCTGCCACACCACCAGCGGAAACTCGCCCTCGTGCCGGCCCGCCAGCACCTCGTCGGCGGCGCGCACGATGGCGCCGGCCTTGGTCGGGTCCAGCTTGCCCAGGCGCTCGTTGACGGTGGCGGCCGCGCGCTTGACCAACACCAGGGCGCGGATGATCTCGCGCGGCTGGCGTTCGCCGCCAATGTCGAAGTTCTGCAGCGAGCGCTGCGTCTGCGCGCCCCACAGACGCTCGGCGGCGACCTCGATTTCACCAAAACTGTCGCGCTCGGCGCGCATGGCTTGATCCGGGTTGGACATGGTCGGGCCCTGTCAAAATAAGCGGTTGCGTCGGCTGGCAAGGTAGCAGAGGCTAAAACCTTGCTGACACCCGCATTGTCTCCCTTCCCGTTAGCCCTTTCGTCAGGAACCCCCATGACCACGACCATCCGCTGCACCGACCTGGTGGAATCCGTCGCCGCCGCGCTGCAATACATCAGCTACTACCATCCCAGCGACTACATCGCGCACTTGGCTCGCGCCTACGAGCGCGAGCAAAGCCCCGCCGCCAAGGACGCGATGGCGCAGATCCTCACCAACAGCAAGATGAGCGCCACGGGGCACCGCCCGATCTGCCAGGACACGGGCATCGTCAACGTGTTCCTGAAGATCGGCATGGGCGTGCGCTTCGAGGGCTTTGCCGCCGACCAGAGCCTGGAGGACGCCGTCAACGAAGGCGTGCGCCGCGGCTACCTGAACCCCGACAACACGCTGCGCGCCAGCGTGGTGGCCGACCCGTTGTTCGCGCGCAAGAACACCCGCGACAACACCCCCGCCGTCATCAACGTGCAGCTGGTGCCCGGCGACAAACTGGATGTGACCGTGGCCGCCAAGGGCGGCGGCAGCGAGAACAAGTCCAAGATGATCATGATGAACCCCAGCGACAGCCTGGTCGACTGGGTGCTGAAGACCGTGCCCACCATGGGCGCCGGCTGGTGCCCGCCGGGCATGCTGGGCATCGGCATCGGCGGCACGGCCGAAAAGGCGGTGCTGCTGGCCAAGGAAAGCCTGATGGACGACCTGGACATGTACGAGCTGCAGGCCAAGAGCTCGCGCGGCGAAAAGCTGGATCAGGTGGAAGAGCTGCGCCTGGAGCTGTACGAGAAGGTCAACGCCCTGGGCATCGGCGCGCAGGGCCTGGGCGGCCTGTCCACCGTGCTGGACGTGAAGATCAAGATGTACCCCACGCACGCCGCCAGCAAGCCCGTGGCCATGATCCCCAACTGCGCGGCCACGCGCCATGCCCACTTCGTGATGGACGGCTCGGGCCCCGTGTACCTGCAGCCGCCCAGCCTGGATCTGTGGCCCAAGGTGCAATGGGCGCCCAACACCGAGACCAGCCAGCGCGTTCAACTCAACACCCTGACCAAGGCCGAAGTCGCCAGCTGGAAGCCCGGCCAGACTCTGCTGCTGAACGGCAAGATGCTGACCGGCCGCGACGCCGCGCACAAGCGCATCCAGGACATGCTGGCCAAGGGCGAAAAGCTGCCGGTGGACTTCACCAACCGCGTCATCTACTACGTGGGCCCGGTCGACCCGGTGAAGGGTGAGGTGGTGGGCCCCGCCGGCCCGACGACGGCCACGCGCATGGACAAGTTCACCCGTATGATGCTGGAGCAGACCGGCCTGATCGCCATGATCGGCAAGTCCGAGCGCGGCCCGGTGGCCATCGAGGCCATCAAGGACAACCAGAGCGCCTACCTGATGGCCGTGGGCGGCGCCGCCTACCTGGTCAGCAAGGCCATCAAGCACGCCCGGGTGGTGGGCTTTGCCGACCTGGGCATGGAGGCCATCTACGAGTTCGACGTGGTGGACATGCCCGTCACCGTGGCCGTGGACGCCGGCGGCACCAGCGCCCACATCACCGGCCCGGCCGAATGGCAAAAGCGCATTGCCAGCGGCGAGTTCGCCAGCGTGCAGAGCTTTACGGCGCGCAAGACCAACGCACCGGCGTGACGCGCCTGCCGCCGCCGCGCAAGCGGCGCGGCAGCTGCATCAATGCAGATGGCGCGGCCGGCGCCCGCCGCCATGGCCGGGCGGCGTGCCGCCCGTGCCGCGGGGCGGCTTGCCGATCTGCAGCGAGTTGACCAGGGCGTCGAAGCGCGCCGAGAACAGCTTGTCGATCTCGCTCACCACGCCGCCCAGCTCAGAACCGTCGAAGTGGCGCTCCATCAGCTGCACCACGTCCTCCACCAGCAGGTCGCGCTGCGCCTGCATGATGGCCTGCGGCGTGGGACCGACGAACAGCAGCAGGAAATCGTCGCGCGACTCGCGCCCGGCGTCCTCGTCTTCCTCGTCGAACTCGGCGTCGTAGAAGGTCACCTCGACCGAGGCGCCGGTGGCGCTGACCTCGTTGAGGTTCATGCACATGTCGTCGAGCTGCTGGCGAAAGTCCTCGTCGCCGGCCAGCGTCCAGCACATCTGCAACAGGTGCTCCTGCGGGTCGAAGCGAATGCCCGGTTCGTCCTCGTACAGGCTGGCCGCGCCATCGGCCAGCGAGCGCGCGCCGGCGTACTTCCAGAGGGGTTTCAAGGCATCCTGCAGGGCGTCGAAGCCCACGTCGGAGCGCAGTTTCACGTCGCCATGCACGTGAATCTCGAAGGGTGCGTCGTCGTGATTCATGGCGTTTTCCTGTTGTGTGATGCTGGTGCCCCGGGCCGGGGTCGAACCGGCACGCTCCCTTGCGGGAAAGCGGCGGATTTTAAGTCCGCTGTGTCTACCGATTTCACCACCGGGGCCAGAGTGCATTGTCGCAGGCTCGGCGCGCGCACGTCGACGCGGCTGCCGGTGCAAGCGACTGGGCCAAGCGGGGGGAATGGTGGAGGCGCGATCCGGAGTCGAACCGGACTGGACGGATTTGCAATCCGTTGCATAACCGCTTTGCTATCGCGCCCTCTTCAACCGGCTGAAAAAAAAGGAAGCGGATGCTTCCTTTTTTTTGCAGCGGCCGGCTTGGTGAACCGGCCACACGATGAATGGAGCGGGAAACGAGGCTCGAACTCGCGACCTCAACCTTGGCAAGGTTGCGCTCTACCAACTGAGCTATTCCCGCGTTGCAAGCCTTGCATTGTAGCCTGAAAAACGACCACCTTTGCGCAGCCCGCCAAAAATTTTCAGAAAATCCCGCGCGGTGGGTCAATGTTTGACGGCACTGCCGCGGCCGGTCTTGCGCTTGGCCTCGGGCGCGGCCGCGGCGACCACCACGGCGGTGGGCGGCACGGCGGCTTCGTCGTCGGCCAGGGGCATGGGCTGGCGCTCCAGCGCGATCTCCAGCACCTTGTCGATCCAGCGCACCGGCGTGATGGTCAGGTGCTCCTTCACGTTGGCCGGGATTTCCTGCAGGTCCTTGACGTTTTCCTCCGGGATCAGCACGGTCTTGATGCCGCCGCGCAGCGCGGCCAGCAGCTTTTCCTTCAGGCCGCCGATGGCGGTGATCTCGCCGCGCAGGGTGATCTCGCCGGTCATGGCCACGTCGGCGCGCACCGGGATGCCAGTGAGCGCCGACACCATGGCGGTGGTCATGGCCGCGCCGGCGCTGGGGCCGTCCTTGGGCGTGGCGCCATCGGGCACGTGGATGTGGATGTCGCGCTTCTCGAACAGCTCGTCCTTGATGCCCAGGCCGCGCGCGCGCGAGCGCACCACGGTGCGCGCGGCATCGACCGATTCCTTCATCACCTCGCCCAGCTGGCCGGTGCGCTGGATGGCGCCCTTGCCGGGCATGGTGGCGGCCTCGATGGTGAGCAGGTCACCCCCCACCTCGGTCCAGGCCAGGCCCACCACCTGGCCCACCTGGTTTTTCAGCTCGGCGCGGCCGAAGCTGTACTTGCGCACGCCCAGGTAGTCGTTCAGGTTCTCGGCGGTGACGGTGACGCGCGGCTTCATCTGGCCCAGCTGCAGCGCCTTGACGACCTTGCGGCAGATCTTGGACAGCTCGCGCTCGAGCGAGCGCACGCCGGCCTCGCGGGTGTAGTAGCGCACGATGTCGCGCACCGCGTCCTCGCCGACCTCGAGCTCGGACTCCTTCACGCCGTTGTTCTTGAGCTGTTTGGGCAGCAGGTACTTGATGGCGATGTTGACCTTCTCGTCCTCGGTGTAGCCCGCCAGGCGGATCACCTCCATGCGGTCCAGCAGCGCCGGCGGGATGTTCATCGAGTTGCTGGTGGCGACGAACATCACGTCGCTCAGGTCGAAGTCGACCTCGACGTAGTGGTCGCTGAAGGTGTGGTTCTGCTCGGGGTCCAGCACCTCCAGCAGCGCGCTGGAGGGGTCGCCGCGAAAATCCATGCCCAGCTTGTCGATTTCGTCCAGCAAAAACAGCGGATTGCGCGTGCCCACCTTGGACAGGCTTTGCAGCACCTTGCCCGGCATGGCGCCGATGTAGGTGCGGCGGTGGCCGCGGATCTCGGCCTCGTCGCGCATGCCGCCCAGCGCCATGCGCACGTACTTGCGGCCGGTGGCCTTGGCCACCGACTGGCCCAGCGAGGTCTTGCCCACGCCGGGCGGCCCCACCAGGCACAGGATGGGCGCCTTGACCTTGTCCACGCGGCGCTGCACGGCGAGGTATTCGAGGATGCGGTCCTTGACCTTCTCCAGGCCGTAGTGGTCTTCGTTGAGCACCTGCTCGGCGTAGGCCAGGTCGTGCTTGATCTTGGTCTTCTTGGCCCAGGGCAGGCCCACCAGCACGTCGATGTAGTTGCGCACCACGGTGGCCTCGGCCGACATGGGCGACATCAGCTTGAGCTTTTTCAGCTCGCCGTCGGCCTTCTTGCGCGCGTCCTTGGGCATGCGCGCGGCCTTGATCTTTTTCTCGATCTCATCGATGTCGGCGCCCTCCTCGCCCTCGCCCAGTTCCTTCTGGATGGCCTTGACCTGCTCGTTGAGGTAGAAGTCGCGCTGGTTCTTCTCCATCTGGCGCTTGACGCGGCCGCGGATCTTCTTGTCGACGTTGAGGATGTCCACCTCGCGCTCGAGCTGCTCGAACAGGCTCTCCAGCCGCGCCTTGACGCTGGCCAGGTCGAGCACGGCCTGCTTGTTCTCCAGCTTGAGCGGCAGGTGCGCGGCGATGGTGTCGGCCAGGCGGCCGGCCTCGTCGATGCTGGCGATCGAGGTCAGGATCTCGGGCGGGATCTTCTTGTTGAGCTTGACGTACTGGTCGAACTGCTGCATCACCGCGCGGCGCAGCGCCTCGACCTCGGCGTTGTCCAGGTCGGCGTCGTCGGCCGCCAGCGGGGTGACGGTGGCGACGAAGTGCGTCTCGCCCTCCTCGATGTGCGTCACCGTGGCGCGCTGCTGGCCCTCCACCAGCACTTTCACCGTGCCGTCGGGCAGCTTGAGCATCTGCAGGATGGTGGACACGCAGCCGACCTCGAACATGTCGGTGACGGCCGGCTCGTCCTTGGCGGCCGCGCGCTGCGCCACCAGCATGATGCGGCGGTCGGCGGCCATGGCCGACTCGAGCGCCTTGATGCTCTTGGGCCGCCCGACGAACAGCGGGATGACCATGTGCGGGAACACCACCACGTCGCGCAGGGGCAGCAGCGGCAGGTCGACGGGCGTGGCGGGCAGGGGCGTGGTTCCGGGCATGGCAAATCCTTGTGCGTGATCGGGCCTGAGGTGGCGACGCAGACCCTGATTTTCAACCCGGCGCGGCGCCGAGCGGGCCAAGCCGACCGGCCCCGTGAGGGGACCGGTTCGCAGCCTGGCGGATGACTACGAAAAAGATAGCTGCTTGCGCTTGATACACGAGGGCTACAAGCCGATTAGACTTGAAATCAAGCCTTTTTGGCCGCCTCGCGGTACACCAGCAGCGGCGGCTGGGCTTCGTCGATGGTGCTGTCGTCCACCACCACCTTGGCCACGTTGGCGGTGTGCGGCAGCTCGTACATGGTGTCGATCAGCGCGCCTTCCAGGATCGAGCGCAGTCCGCGCGCGCCGGTCTTGCGCGCCAGCGCCTTGCGCGCGATGGCCTTGAGCGCGCTGGAGCGAATCTCCAGCTCGACCCCTTCCATCTGCAGCAGGCGCGAGAACTGCTTGACCAGCGCGTTCTTGGGCTCGGTGAGGATCTGCACCAGCGCGTCCTCGGTCAGCTCGGCCAGCGTGGCCACCACGGGCATGCGGCCGATCAGCTCGGGGATCAGGCCGTACTTGATCAGGTCCTCGGGCTCGACGTCCTCGAAGGCCTCGCTGATCGAGCGCTGCTGCTTGCTGCGCACGGTGGCGCCAAAGCCGATGCCGCTGGCCTCGGTGCGCGCCTCGATCACCTTCTCGAGGCCGGCAAAGGCGCCGCCGCAGATGAACAGGATGTTGGTGGTGTCGATCTGCAGGAAGTCCTGGTTGGGGTGCTTGCGCCCGCCCTGCGGCGGCACGCTGGCCATGGTGCCCTCGATCAGCTTGAGCAGCGCCTGCTGCACGCCCTCGCCCGAGACGTCGCGCGTGATGCTGGGGTTGTCGGCCTTGCGGCTGATCTTGTCGATCTCGTCGATGTAGACGATGCCGCGCTGCGCGCGCTCGACGTCGTACTCGCAGCTTTGCAGCAGCTTGCTGATGATGTTCTCGACGTCCTCGCCCACGTAGCCGGCCTCGGTCAGCGTGGTGGCGTCGGCCATGACGAAAGGCACGTCGAGCTGGCGCGCCAGCGTTTGCGCCAGCAGCGTCTTGCCGCTGCCGGTGGGGCCGATGAGCAGGATGTTGCTCTTGCTCAGCTCGACGTCGCCGCCCTTCTTGTCGCTCTTGTGCTTGAGGCGCTTGTAGTGGTTGTACACCGCCACCGCCAGCGTGCGCTTGGCGCGCTCCTGGCCGATGACGTAGTTGTCCAGGTTGGACTTGATGTCGGAGGGCGTGGGCAGGTCGCTCTTGGGCTGGCCCTCGGCCGCGCCCTCGGGCACTTCCTCGCGGATGATGTCGTTGCACAGGTCGATGCATTCATCGCAGATGAACACCGACGGGCCGGCGATCAGCTTCTTGACCTCGTGCTGGCTCTTGCCGCAAAAGGAGCAGTAAAGCGTTTTCTCGCTGGAAGAGCCTTTTTTCTCGGCCATTGACGAACACTCAGTGGATGGATCGAACCATGATAGCGAAATCTCGCCGCGTCGCCCGCGTCACGGACGCTGGGCCAGCACCTGGTCGATGATGCCGTAGTCCTTGCTCTCGTCGGCGGTCATGTAGTAGTCGCGCTCGGTGTCGTGCACCACCTTCTCGTAGGGCTGGCCGGTGCGCTCGGCCAGGATGCGGTTCATCTGCTCCTTGGTGCGCAGGATGTCGCGCGCCTGGATCTCGATGTCGGTGGCCTGGCCCTGCGCGCCGCCCAGCACCTGGTGGATCATGATCTTGCTGTTGGGCAGCGAATAGCGCTTGCCCTTGGCGCCGGCGGCCAGCAAAAAGGCGCCCATGCTGGCGGCAAAGCCCAGGCACATGGTGGACACGTCGGGCTTGATGAACTGCATGGTGTCGTAGATCGACATGCCGGCCGTCACGCTGCCGCCGGGCGAGTTGATGTAGAACGAAATGTCCTTGTCGGGGTTCTCGCTTTCCAGGAACAGCAGCTGCGCCACCACCAGGTTGGCGGTCTGGTCGTTGACCTCGCCCACCAGAAAGATCACGCGCTCCTTGAGCAGGCGCGAGTAGATGTCGAACGACCGCTCGCCGCGGCCGGACTGCTCGATCACCATCGGGATCAGCCCGAGGTTCTGGGGGGTGGCAAGTGCGCTCATGAAAGCTCCGTCAGGGAAATCAAATGGCAAATGGGGCCGGAACCGCCGGATTCCAGACCCCATTGTCGCCGCCGGGCCGCACCCGGCAAGTTCATCAATCAAAACAGGCTTTGGCCCGCGTCCAGCAAGCGCCAAATGCTCCGTTTTCAATAGTCGTCAAGCCTGCTGACCCATCAGCTCGTCGAAGCCCAGCGCCTTGTCGGTCACCTTGGCCTGGCCCAGCACGTGCTCGGTCACGTTGTTCTCGATCACCATCGCCTCCACGTCGGCCAGGCGGCGGTTGTCGGCGTAGTAGTAGCGCACCACCTCGGCGGGCTTCTCGTAGCTGGCGGCCAGCTCCTCGACCTGGGCCTTGATCTGCTCGGGCGTGGCCTGCAGCTTGGCCGTCTTGACCAGCTCGGCCACCACCAGGCCCAGGCGCACGCGGCGCTCGGCCTGCGGGCGGAAGGCGTCCTCGGGGAAGGGGAACTTCTCGATGTCCTTGTCCTTCAGGCCGCGCGCCTTCAGGTCGCCCCGCGCGCTTTCGACCATGCGGTCCACCTCGGCCTGCACGCTGGCCTTGGGCACGTCCAGCTCGGACTTGGCCAGCAGCGCATCCATCACGGCCTGCTTGTTGCGCGCGTTCAGGCGGAACTTGATCTCGCGCTCCAGGTTCTTCTGGATGTCGGCGCGCAGACCCTCGACGGTGCCGCCCTCCACGCCCAGCGACTTGGCCAGCTGCTCGTTGACCTCGGGCAGGTGCGCGGCCTCGATCTTCTTGACCGTGACCATGAAGTCGGCCGTCTTGCCCGCCACGTCCTTGCCGTGGTAGTCGGCCGGAAAGGCCAGCGGGAAGGTCTTGCTCTCGCCCACCTTCAGGCCGCGCACGGCGGTCTCGAACTCGGGCAGCATCTGGCCCTCGGCGATGACGAAGGCAAAGTCCTCGGCCTTGCCGCCCTCGAACGGCTCGCCGTCGATCTTGCCGGCAAAGTCCACCGTCACGCGGTCGCCGTCCTCGGCCGGCGCGCCTTGCGCGCGCTGGGCGAAGCTGCGGCGCTGCTTGCGCAAAATCTCCAGCGTGCGGTCGATCGCCTCGTCGCTCACCTGGGCGCTGGCGCGCTCGATCTCGGCCGTGGCCAGGTCGCCGATCTTCACCTCGGGAAACACCTCGAACACCGCGTCGAACGCCATCTGCCCCTCGGGCGCGCCGTCCTTCTCGGTGATGGTGGGCTGGCCCGCCACGCGCAGCTCGGCCTCGTTGGCGGCGCTGAAAAACGCCTCGCCCACCTTGTCGTTCATCACCTCGTACTGCACCGAATAGCCGTAGCGCTGCGCCACGATGCTCATCGGCACCTTGCCGGGACGAAAGCCGTCCATCTTGACGGTGCGGGCCAGCTTGCGCAGACGCGCATCCACCTCGCTGCGGATGGTGTCCATCGGCAGGGTGAGCGTCATCTTGCGCTCGAGTTTTTCCAGGGTTTCGACATTCACGGCCATGGGGATCTCTCAGTCATGTTGATGGTGGTGCGCGGGGGGGGACTCGAACCCCCACACCCTCGCGGGCGTCAGGACCTAAACCTGGTGCGTCTACCAATTTCGCCACCCGCGCGAACAGGGTTCAAACGAATCGGACGGCTGGCGCCCCTTGGCGCGAGCCGCCTCATTGGAATGCGGCGAACCGAGTATTTTATCCGCATGACGCGCGCCGGACGGCAATCGCGCGGAAGCGGGCGCGCGGGCGGGCCCGCCGGCGCCGGTCCATCCGCGGGGCCAGGCCGCGCCTTTTGCGCCGGTGGCACGCGGCACCGGCAAACCGCTATAATGGCGGGTTCTTCACGGACACGAGCGGCACCGCAGCCGATCGGGCACCGCGAAGCCCACGGGGCCACCGCCACCCCTTTTCATGGCGAGGTGAGGTCCGAGCGAGTCGCGCAGCAAGGCGCGGCGCCAGCAAAGACCGGATGGACTGGAGAGCATTTCTCATGGCACGCGTGTGCGAAGTCACGGGCAAGAAGCCCATGGTCGGAAACAACGTTTCCCACGCCAACAACAAAACCAAGCGTCGTTTCCTGCCCAACCTGCAGTACCGCCGCTTCTGGGTCGAGAGCGAGAACCGCTGGGTGCGCCTGCGCGTGTCCAGCGCCGCGCTGCGACTGATCGACAAGAATGGCATCGAGTCCGTGCTCGCCGACATGCGCGCACGCGGCCAAGCCTGAACCACTGAAGGAACACCATCATGGCCACCAAAGGCGGACGCGAAAAGATCAAGCTGGAATCCACGGCCGGCACCGGTCACTTCTACACCACCAGCAAGAACAAGAAGACCATGCCCGAGAAGATGTCGATCATGAAGTTCGACCCCAAGGCACGCAAGCACGTCGAGTACAAGGAAATCAAGCTGAAGTGATCTTCGGCCCCTGAAGCGACGAAAACCCGCTGCCTGCAGCGGGTTTCTTTTTTCCAATTCACGGCCGGGCCCACGCCCCGGCCGATAGAATTTCAGCCTTCACCCGCGGAAGGGTGGCAGAGTGGTCGATTGCACCGGTCTTGAAAACCGGCGACGCGCAAGCGTCCGTGGGTTCGAATCCCACCCCTTCCGCCAGATCGGGCCCTCGAGGAGACTCTCGCCGCGGCTCGCGAGAGTCTCTCCCGGGATTGCCGGCTCAGAACGATGCCGGCAACGTGTTGGAGGCCGCGCGGAACGTCAGGGTGCGTGCGTTCGAGCTGGCCTTGACCAGCCAGACCGTTCCGCCGTCGGCCACGCTACCACCCGATACCGTGGTTGGCCTGAGATAGCGAGCCTTGGGCAGGCGCCAGACCATCTCCTTCAGGCTGACCGGATGCGAGGCGCTGAACTGCGTCACCCCGTTGGCCAGGCTCTGCTGATTCCACTGCACCTGGTTGCGCTTGGCCATGAAGTCGGCCAGTCGCGGCATGGTGTACCAGGCGACCTGCGAGCTGCCCTTGCCACGCACATAGGCTTCCAGGGTCTGGACGACGTCGATCCAGTCGTAGGCACCCGGCGGGTGGGCGTAGACCATGCGCGCGGTGTTGTGCGCGAGATCGAAATCCACCAGGTCGAGGTACCAGTTGACGACGTCCGCCTTCGGCACGTTGAAATCCTGGAACTCCTCGAAGGTGGCGTAGTTGCCCATCGGGGTCACCGGGACCACCCACAGGCTGGGGGTGTGCAAGGTGCCATCGCGATAGTCGCGCGTCACGCCAAGCCCGGTATGGCCGGCGAAATACGCGGACACGACGCCCTGCTGCGCGAGCCAGTCCATGGCCCAGAGCGGATTGTTGCCTTCCGGCGCCGAATAGTCCCGGGTGGCATGTCCCACGGCGTTGTCCACCGCCTGGCGATTGAGCACCAGGTACGGCAGGAAGGTGGCGCTGTTGGTTTCGTTGGCGTTCAGGCCGTAGTAGTCATGAATCCAGCCTCCATGCGAGCCGATCGAGTGTCCCTTCGCGTCCATGCGACGCAGGAAGGCCTGCATGGTCGGGTTGTTGTTCAAATCGAAGCCCAGCTTGTCCCCAGGGGTCACCGCGTCCGGGCCGGCGGTCATGTGGATGCTCATCGTCCCGACATTGAAGATGCCGGCGCGCTCCAATTGCAGCGCGGGTTGCTGGGCCTCCTTGGAGTCCAGGTGCCAGTTGAAGATCATTCCCGCAACCCCGTTGGGCATGCTGGAAAGCTGAGCACCGCCCAGCAGATGCTGCACGAAGTATTGAAGGAACCCGTGCATGGGCAAGGCGTCCGTACGCCCCTTGAGGTAGGTCAGCGGAAGGTTGACGAACAGCACGCGGCCGGCACCGAACGACTGCACCCCCGCCACCAGGCCGAACTGCGGCGAAGTCGCCAGGACGGTCCCGGCGTACGAGCCTTCGGTGACGTAGCTCGGGTAAACCAGAAATCCCAGCGCGTACCCGTTGTAGGCCTGCAGGACGTCGGGGCCATTGTCGCCAAGCCCATTTCGAACGACGGCACGGCCACCCGCAGTGCTTCCGGAGCCGCCGCCAAAAGCGCCGAACGCCTTCGTGCCGGCCGGGAAGAACCGACTGGCCTGATCCGGCGCGGCGGCCCGCACGGCCTGGCCAAAGCCAACCCCCGCCTTCAGCTCCTTCAACCGATCCGGCGACCGAAGTTCGCTGGGCGACGCCATCGGCTGGATCTGGTACTGCTGCGGGTCGAAGCCATGGACACCGCCCGGGTCACTGGGACTCACCGGAAGATAGAGGGCCTGCCCGGGCCCGACGCCCGCTGCCTTCAACAACGGCACCTGGCTGCCCAGATCCGAGGCGCTGGCGGGAGCAGCGAGCATGCGATCCTTGGTCGTCCCCGAGGTGCCGGCTCCACCGTTGGCGGTCAGCGAAGCAACGGAGGCCGTCGTGGGGAAGGGCTCGGACTTGCCGGGAGGAACCAGCAGCTCGCGCAGGGTGCTGCGCATCGCCGTCACCGGCCCCAGGCCCACCGTATGGTCGAGGTACTTGTCGTACAGGACGTAGTCCACCCCGGCCAGATCGCTGAGGCGGGATTTGGGGATCGGATAGACCAGGGGTCCGTCGGCGCGGCGCGTCAATGCGGCAAAGTCGAACGTCAGCAGGGTTCGGCCGCCGGCGCTCGTGAAATCGCGCACCGCCTGCACCAGCTGATCGGTGGCCACGGTGTGAATCTGGTCAGGCAACACCAGGCCGGCGTAGGCCAGGGCGCCACTTGTACCCAGGCCCAGGAACTGGGAATCGGTGATGGGCGCCATGCGGACGCCCACTTCGCGGGCGGCATCCTCCCAGGCCATGATTCCGGGATCCTGGTCATCGATGCCGTCGGGCACCAACAGAAGCAGCAAGCCCGGATCGGGCGCCGCCAGGCTCACGGCAGCCTTGACAGGCTGGTCGGCGGAGCCGTTCGCCGCCGCAGGTGCCGCGCTGTCCCCGGCATTGCCTTGCGGCACGCTGGCGACGGCGCTTTGTGGATTGGCGGCCTCCGTATCGGCGCCTCCGCCGCAGCCGACCAGACTCACGCACAGCAGCAACGCCGCGAGCCAAGCCACCGGAGCAGGCCGGAACCTGCCTGAAAACCGGGTACTGGGGCCAGCAAGGGTGAGGGTCGGTTTCATGGTCTTCTCCTGGGAAAAAAACGTTGTGCGGGCAGCAATACCTGGTCAACCCGGCGTCGGCGGCCGATGGACCAGGCTCATGAAAAATCCATACACGCCAAGCTGCCCCAGCAACTGAGGCAGGAAACTTGCCAGCAAATGGATGGGCAACACGACCAACTGGCTGCCATGCGCAAGCAGCCAGGCCAGTGTCCCGACCTGCAACGGAATGCCGACGGCGACCAGCAGCAGCGCCGCCAGCGTGGCGGCCAGCTTCTGCAGCAGGCTCTGGGGAAAGATGTACAGAACCAGGGCGTGAATCAAGGGCAGCGACCACAGCAGCGCCATTCCCAGCGTCAACAGCTGATTGAGCACGGCGTCGGCGGGCATGATGGCGTCCGGCCCGAGCGCGGCCGCCACGACCAGGCTGGCCGCGCACAGCGCAGCGACCAGGCGCAGGAAGTAGATCGCTGGCAGCCGCTCGCGCGACAGCCGCAAGGAAGCCGCCGTCAGGGCCAGCGCCACGCCAGCAACGGCCCACCAGTGAATCAACTCAGGCCCCGGCACCGACAGCGCCACGTCCAGGGACTGCATGGACCCGCCCGGGACGGCCACCTCGACGAGGTGAACCTGCGAGGCCTCTCCGATGCCCAGGTGGGGCCACGCCCATGCAAGCGCACGCCACCAGGCTTCGATCACGCTGTCGTAGGCCACCACCACGACGGCCAGGGAAACACCCATCGTGCCCAGCACACCCAAGGTGTCGCGACCGCGCCAGACGTAGCTGCGCAAACCGCGGTGCTGCGGCGTCAGGCGCGGCGGCTGGCGTTTCATCGGCTGCGCAACGGCCAAGGGGCGGACATCAGAAGTCAAAGAACACCTCCACGGTCACGCCGGCGCGCTTGTAATAGGGATTGCGGTAGTACTGCAGGCCCACCGTGTAGCCAAAGTCCCGGCGCAGCCATTGCCGCCAGACCGTGCCCACTTCAGTCGACGTGAACGCGACGCTGCTGGGAGCCCCCCCGACGGTGGCACCCGCTGGAAGGTAGGCCTCCCGGCCATGGTCGATGCGCGTCATCCACAGGTGGTGTCCTTGCTGGCCGACCGTCAGCGCCCCGTAGGCGCGCGCCGCACGGACGGAACCGGGTTGCGATCGGTTGAACATCGCCCCGCCCTCGGCGACCCAGCCGTTCGTCGAGTAATACGCCACGGTGAGGCTCGGCATCGTGTCGCGGTGGACGTGATCGCCCCCCAGGCCCCGCATGAGCGTCAGGCCCGTGACCCACTGCCGCGTGGCGCCCCACTTGCGATAGATGCCGACGTCGCCTCGCAGGCGGTACTGAAACTCTGCGCTGCCACTGCTCACGCCGGCCATCACGAACCAGTCCGCGGACAGGTCCTGCAGGATCGAGATGGCGCCCAGCGTGCCACGCTGATTGAAATGCCCCTGGCTTGCAAGCTCGGCGTTGATGGTGGTGCCGGGTGCCGGGCGCACATAGCCGCGGACATACACGTCGCGCCAGTCGCCGTCGGCGCCATTGAGGTGCGCCGCACCCACGCCCGCCTCGATTCTTCCGGTGGTGGGCGGCGGTGGCGCGGCCGGGGCTGGCGCGGCATGGTCTGCCAGCGCCGGCTTTCCAGCGTCGGCCTGAGCCAGCGCCGGCAACACCGGCACCAGCACGCCCAGCACCACCATGCCAAGCCATGGGCGGATCGCGATCGGGATGCGGGTCATCGTGTGCCGTCCTGTTGTTTCGTTGGGGTCAGCCTGGGTCATGGTCGCTCGGCCGTCAGCGGGGACACCCGACACCGATGCCGCTGTGCTGCAAGGCCGCATCCACGCCGGCATCAAGCACCGTCCAGCCGATGGCGCTTGAATAAGGGCGCACGGAGTGCCGCCAGCAGGCGGCCTCGATGGGCGCCAGCTGGTGCAGGTTCCAGGCCACCAGGCCCCAGGCAAAGTGGTCGTCCATGCGGCGGCGCCAGCGGTCACCGTACTGGGCCATCCAGCTGGCCATGTCGGCCCCCGCCTCGGCCGGGGTGGTGAACAGGCCCGGAACCCAAAGAAAGCTGCGTGCCAGCGCGTGCGGATAAAAACTCGGCTGGTCGAAACGAGGCCAGGCAGGCTGCCAGGTGCCTGCCTGGTCGAACTGCTGGCGAATGGCCTGCGCCAGTGCGTCGGCCGCCTTGCTGCGGCCGCTGGCCACCAGGGCGGTGTAGACCTCCACGTTGTCCATCAGGTAGTACGTCGGGGTGTCCACGAACACCTGGTAGATGCCGGTCTGCGGATTCTTGAGCCGGGCCAGCATCGCCTCGCTGCCGCGGACCGCCGCTGCCAGTTCCGGCTTCACGCGGTCGGAAACCAGGCCGCCACGCATCGCCCGATGCAACAGCTCGAGGGTGGTGGCCGCCGTGGCATCGTCGGCGTCCGCCTTTCGGCACGCCGTCCAGTCACGGTCGTCCGCCCGGCAATAGCGGTCGAACCCGCCGTCGGCACGCTGGCGCGGCAGCAGCCAGGCGAGCCACCGATCCAGCGCAGGGCGCACGTCGACGCGCGCCTGCAGCAGGACGATGAACGTCTTGTTGACAAAATACGGGTCGACCAGGTCTCCACCCACGGTGGTGACGTAGGCGCCATCACCGGTCTCGAAGTCGGCCATGCCCGGCGGCTGGACCATCGCATGCGCCGGCCCCGCAAGCAGGGCTGCGACCAGCCCCGCGGCCAGCAGCCGGGCAGGCCCGCGGCCCATGACGGACAAGCCGCGCGCCATCACAGGGCTTCTCCCGTTTCGACACAGGTGATGCGCCCGAACACGGTCACGTCGTGCTCCAGCCGGACTTCCCAGGCCGAAACGCTCCCTGCGGCGTGCGCGTTGCCGACCACGGAGTCCGCCCTCAGCCAGACGCTCCGGCCGGCCGCCAGCGGCCCCGACAACCGATTGCGGCCGTGGCAGTGCACGGAGCCCTGCGCGAACAGCGCCCCGTCCAGCGCGGCACCCGCCAGCAAGCAGGCGTCGCCATGGACCTTGACGTTGCCCACGAGAATCGCGTCCTGGCCCAATGTCAGTGCTCCCTGGACGACCAGGTCGGCCACCAGCGTCGTCGACGCGGGGAGCTCGAAATCTCCCGCGTGGCAATGGCGTGGTCGGCTCGGCGCATCGGCCCGTGAAGGCTCGAGCTTGTCCTCGCGCGGGTGGTCCGGGCCACGCACCTCGGTTCGTATGACGGGGGCGCAAAGGACGCCAAAGCGCGAGCCCGCGCCCAGGTCGATGGCGATCGTGGCGCTGACGGTGTGCGGCAGCCGTGCGCCATGGCTGCGCACGTGTCGGGCACGCAAGGCCGAGTCGATCCGCGCGCCGGCTTCGACGGTGACATCGCCACCGTGATCAACCTCGTGACGGCGATCGCCGCTGCGCAAGGTCAGCTCATCTGCGGTCTGGCTTGCGGCCGATTCAGGCCGCGGCCCGGCCTCCTGCCCCTGCAAGCCTTCCCCGCCAACGGCCAGCCCCGAGGGAACCGGCAGCGGCGTCACGTCGCTGGGGCGACGGACCTCGCGCCAGGCCGGCCACAGGGGCATGCCCAGGACCAGCATCGTGGCACCCAGCCACAGCACGACCCACAGCGCGCGCAGCCCATCAGGTTCCATGGTTCAACCTCTGGGCGGCGTCCTGGCCGATCGGGCGATAGCGGACCGTCTTGTCCCACGTGAACTGGCGCCGCAGGAGCCGGTCCAGCACCAGGCCATCGATGGCCGCCTTGGACAGGGAAACCATGCTGACCAGGAAGCTCGCGAACAGCAGGGGCAGCAACCGGATCCGGGCCCGGTTGCCGTCGAGGTGGACCGCCGCCGCGACCTCGAAGAAAGCCGCAAAGTTACCCAGGCAACTGCAGGCGGCCAGCCCCATGAACGCCAGCAGGCCGATCGGCACCAACTGGCCGGAACTCAAACCTGCCGTCAGCACGACGATGATGGACAGCATCCAACCCAGCAGCATCACGGGTGCCATGGCGTAGACCCCCAGCAGCGCCAGCCCGTCCCAGTGCGCCATCGGGTTCATGGCCCGGCTGCCCGCCACCCCGCCGGCGTAACGGGCCAGGGCCTGGTTGTGGCCCTTGGCCCAACGCCCGATCTGGCGAAAGCGCACCGGCCAGCTTTGCGGCACCTCTTCATAGCATTCCGCATGCGCCAGGTAGGCCACGCGCCAGCCGCACATGAGCAGGCGATAGGTCAGATCGGTGTCCTCGGCCAGCACGCCGTCGTGCCAGCCTCCCACATCGTCCAGCGCACTCAGGCGCACGCCGCCCACGGTGCCGCCATACTGCGCCACCGCGCCCAGGTTGAACCGGGCCTGCTGGTCCACCTGATAGCCACCCGAGCGCTCCAGGTCGAGCAGGCGCGTCAGCAGGTTGACGCCGGCGTTCTGGGGCACGACACGGCCCATCACGGCGCCGATCTCGGGGTCGAGAAACGGCACCACCAGTTCCTTGAGCAGTTTCCGCCCCGGAAGATAGTCGGCATCAAAGATCAGGATGACATCGGCCAGGTTCTCCCGGATCACGATGTCCGTCGCATCCTTCAGCGCGGCGGCTTTGCCCGGCGGACCGGACTCCCGATGGAAAGGCCGCAGGCGCCCCGGATTCGCGTCGCAGCAGCGCTCGATGATGGCGCGCGTGCCATCCGTCGAGCGATCGTTGACGGGCATGATGACCAGACGATCGCGTGGATAGTCGGCCGCGAGCAGGCTGGCGATGCAGTCACCCACCACGGCCTCCTCGTTGTGCGCGGCGATGAAAACGGTCAAGCGCGGCCACTGGGAGGCCTCGATGTCGGCATAGAGCGAGCGCTGGCGCGCGAACAGGCGATTGAGCGTGAACAGGTAGTGCCTCGCCGTATAGAGCCCCAGGAGGATGGCAATCAGCACCAGCAGCGCCATCAACAGCATGGGCAGCCAGCCCGTCGCAGGCTGCATCGTCTCGACCGAACCATGCCGCATGGTGGATGGACACAGGTTCGCCACCGCAGCCGTGGTGGCGTACCGCGCGAACGTGCGCATCAGGTTCTTAAGCGCAGGCATGGTCGTCCACTTGCACGAATGGAGCCTTCCATGCGCCCACCGCGCACATCACGCCACGCCACTCCGGGCGTGTTCGATGGCTGCCGCGGCCGCGCACGCGCCGGATGCGCCGCCCAGGTCGAGCACGATGCCAAGAACCCCGTCGAAGCGGCGGATGCCCAAGGCGTCCATCACGGCCTGTTCCTGCGCCATGGTTTCCATGCGCAGGAAGCAGACGGCCTGGCGCCCCCCATCGTGGTTCGCCAGAAGGACATCGAGCTTTCGGACCCGCCCGAAGCGTGCGCACGCACTGCCCAGGCAGCGCCGCACGGTGGCAATGTCCGGATATTGTTGTTGTTCGCGAAGGGTGGTCATGCTCTCTCCCTGGCAACCGACGTACTCCATGCAACACCTCGAACCCTTGGGTTGCCTGCTGACCTTACTGCCCGGGCGCTGGCGCGGAAATACCCAGAAATATCGGCATCCCACTACCGCAGCGCGACCGCAACCACGTGTTACTTGCGCCCATGGTTGGCGTCAAAAACAAAATCGACAAAACCAAATGGGTAGTTAGAACATCATTCAAGTGTTTCTAATTGCAATTTTTCGATGGGTATCGGGCTTGCACAGGCAAGTAGCAGTCAAGAAAAAGCAAGTGCCGCTGCCCGCCTCGGCGCCACCGGAGTCCAGGCGCGACCTTTACAGCTTCAAGCGGCTTCAGCGCGCCGGCTCGCTCGGCCGGGCACGCACGCCGCCCGCCGGGAACTCGACCGCAAACACCGAGCCGCACCCCAGCACGCTGCTGATCTGCAGCTGCGCGCCGTGGCGCTGCAGCACGTGCTTGACGATGGCCAGGCCCAGGCCGGTGCCGCCGGTGTCGCGCGAGCGGCTGCGGTCCACGCGGTAAAAGCGCTCGGTGATGCGCGGCAGGTGCTCGGGGGCGATGCCCGGCCCGCTGTCAGCCACGACCAGGCGCGCGCCGCCGCCCACCAGGGGCTGCCACTGCACCTCGATGCGCCCGCCGGCGGGCGTGTAGCGCACGGCGTTATTGACAAGGTTGGCCAGGGCGCTGTGCAGCTCCTGCGGACTGCCGGCCACCTGGCCCGCCGAGCGCAGCACCTCGGCGGCCGGAAAGACGATCCGCTGCGCGGCACGGCCCGCGCCCTCGTTCAGGGCGTGGGACAGCGCGCGCGCTTCCTGCTCGCAGCGCGCCAGCAGCAGCGCCACGTCGGTCCATTCGTGCATGTCGGGCAGCGGGCTGCCTTCCAGGCGCGAAAGGGTCAGCAGGTCCTGCACCAGGTGGTGCATGCGCGTGGCCTGCTGGGCCATCAGGCCCAGGTAGCGCTGGCGTTCGTCGTCGGGCAGCGGCAGGGTTTGCAGCGTCTCGACAAAGCCCATCAGCACGGTGAGCGGCGTGCGGATTTCGTGCGAGACGTTGGCGACGAAGTCGCGGCGCATGGCCTCGGCCTGCTCCAGCGCGGTGATGTCGCGCGACAGCAGCAGCAGCCGGCCCTCGCCATAGGGATGCAGCTGCGCCGACACGCGCACCGGGTGCGAGTCGGTGCTGTGGCGCCCCGGCAGCACCACGTCGTGCGAGAAGTCGCGCGCGGCGCAGTAGGCGCTGAAGGCCGGGTCGCGCACCAGGTTGCCGATGGACTGCAGCGCGTCGCGCTCGGCGTCCAGGCCGAAGTGCTCTTGCGCGATGCGGTTGCACCACTCGATGCGGCCCTGCGCGTCGAGCAGCGTC
The DNA here is from genome assembly GCA_024235995.1 of Burkholderiaceae bacterium. Taxonomy (NCBI): domain Bacteria; kingdom Pseudomonadati; phylum Pseudomonadota; class Betaproteobacteria; order Burkholderiales; family Burkholderiaceae; species Burkholderiaceae bacterium. The sequence continues at coordinate 1,722,575 of JACKLI010000001.1, read as the reverse complement.
ACACCATTGGGCGAGGCCTGCAGCGCGGCCAAGATGCCGCGCAGCTGCGCCTGGCTGGCCGCCTCGCGCTGCTGGCCCTGGCGCAGCAGGCGCCGCGCCCGGTCGGCCACCTCGCCCCACAGGCCGCGCAGGCGCGGAGCCGCCGCGGCATCGCCCTGGCGCAGCCAGGCCAGCACGCGCGCGCCGCGCCACGCGTCCCAGGCCAGCCACAGCCACGTGCCCACGCAGGCACCCGCCAGGGCGCCCCAGGCGCCGGCGCGCCACCCGCCCAGGGCCGCGCCCAGGACTTGGGACACCAGGAACGTGGTCAGGCGCAGCAGCATGAACCGACGGTTACTATCATTGATGTAGCTAACGGGGCTTGATCGACGCCGGCTGCAGGCATGAAAAGCTTGAAATGAACGCCGCCATCATCGCATGCGCCGCGGTTTACTTGCCGCTGTGCGCCGAGGGCGCCGCCGTCAGCCGGTAGCCGGCACCACGCACGGTCTCCAGCATGGCGCTGGCCTCGCCCAGCGCCTCGCGCAGGCGCTTGACGTGCACGTCCACCGTGCGCTCCTCGATGAACACGTGGTCGCCCCAGATCCTGTCGAGCAGCTGGGCGCGGCTGTGCACGCGCTCGGCGTGCTTCATCAGGTAGTGCAGCAGCCTGAACTCGGTGGGCCCAAGCTTCAGCGGCTGGCCGGCGTAGCTGGCGCGGTGCGTGGCGGCGTCCAGCTGCAGGCCACCGACGGCCACGCTGTCGGCCACCTGCTCGGGCGCACGCCGGCGCAGCACGGCGCGGATGCGCGCCAGCAGCTCCTGGGTGGAAAAGGGCTTGGTGACGTAGTCGTCGGCGCCGGCGTCCAGCCCCGCCACCTTGTCGGGCTCGCCGCCGCGCGCGGTCAGCATCAGGATGGGGATGGACTTGGTGCGGGCGTCGGCACGCCACCGGCGCGCCAGTTGCAGGCCGCTGGCGCCCGGCAGCATCCAGTCGAGCAGCACCACGTCGGGCAGCACGGCGTCCAGCTCGCGCTGCGCCGCCTCGGCGTCCTCGGCCCAGACGGGCGTGAAGCCGTTGTGCCGCAGGTTGACGGCGATCAGCTCGGCAATGGGGGCTTCGTCCTCGACGATGAGGACGCGGGGAGAAGGTTTCATTGGACGACGGATTCGATGCTTTCCAGCGCCTGATGCCGGATGTCCTTGCCTTCGACCAGGTAGATGATGAGCTCGGCGATGTTCTTGGAATGATCGCCGATGCGCTCGATGGCCTTGGCCAGGAACAGCAGGTCCAGGCTGGGCGAGATGGTGCGCGCGTCTTCCATCATGTAGGTGATGAGCTTGCGCACGAAGCCGTCGAACTCACGGTCGATCAGGTCGTCCTCCTTCAGGATGGCCAGCGCGGCCCGGGTGTCCAGGCGCGCGAACGCGTCCAGCGCCTTGCGCAGCAGGCCCGAGGCCAGCTCGGCCGCCACGCGCAAATCGCTCGACGGCAGCGCGCGCGCCGCGCCGCTCTCGATGATGGAGCGGACCATGCGCGCCATGCGGGCGGCCTCGTCGCCCATGCGCTCCAGGTTGGCGGTGGCCTTGGAAAAGGCCATCAGCAAACGCAGGTCGCGCGCCGTGGGCTGGCGCCGGGCGATGATGGTGATGAGCTCGTGGTCGATCTCCACTTCCATCTGGTTGACGCGGTTCTCGATGAACTGCACGCGCTCGGCGGCCTCGGTGCTGAACTCCGACAGCGCGACGATGGCCTGGCGGATTTGCGATTCGACCAGGCCGCCCAGCTCCATCACGCGGGCCGAGACCTGGTTGAGTTCGCTGTCGAACTGGGTCGAAAGGTGTTTGTCGGTCATGTCTGTTCCTTGTCATGAATGGCTAGGCGCAGTGCGTATGCTGCTGGCGCAGCCTAGGCCAGGGCCGCCGCGCAAGGGCCGCCCCGCCGCGCTGGCGGCGTCCCCCCTCCGCGTAGCGCAGCGGAGCAGAGAGGGGGGAAGCGGCGCAGCCGCTCAGGGGGGTCATCCAAACCTCCCGGTGATGTAGTCTTCCGTCTCTTTGCGCTGCGGCTTGAAGAACAGCTGCTCGGTGGCGCCGAACTCCATCAGCTCGCCCAGGTACATGTAGGCCGTGTAGTCGCTGCAGCGCGCGGCCTGCTGCATGTTGTGCGTGACGATGACCACGGTGTACTCGCTTTTCAGCTCGGCGATCAGCTCCTCGATCTTGGCGGTGGAGATGGGGTCCAGCGCCGAGCAGGGCTCGTCCAGCAGCAGCACCTCGGGCTGCACCGCGATGCCGCGCGCGATGCACAGGCGCTGCTGCTGCCCGCCCGACAGGCTGGCGCCGCTTTGCGTGAGCTTGTCCTTGACCTCGTCCCACAGCGCAGCCTTGCGCAGCGCCCATTCCACGCGCTCGTCCATGTCGGTTGGACTCAGGTCCTCGAACAGCTTCACGCCGAAGGCGATGTTGTCGTGGATCGACATGGGAAAGGGCGTGGGCTTCTGGAACACCATGCCCACCTTGGCGCGGATCAGCGCCACGTCCTGGCGGCTGGCCAGCAGGTCCTCGCCGTCGAGCAGGACCTGGCCCTGCGCACGCTGCTCGGGATACAGCTCGAACATGCGGTTGAAGGTGCGCAGCAGCGTCGACTTGCCGCAGCCCGAGGGGCCGATGAAGGCGGTGACCTTGTGCTCGGGAATGTCCAGGTTGATGCCCTTCAGGGCGTGGAACCTGCCGTAGTAGAAGTTCAGGTCGCGCGCCGCCAGCTTGGCGGGCGGCATGGACGAATCGACGGACATGGAGCATTTTCCTTATTGGGGGCGCGTCAGCAGACGAGCCAGGATGTTGAGGCCGAGCACCGCCAGCGTGATCAGAAACACCGCCGCCCAGGCCAGCTGCTGCCAGTTCTCGTAGGGGCTCATGGCGAACTTGAAGATGGTCACCGGCAGGCTGGCCATGGGCTTGGAGAGGTCCCCGTTCCAGAACTGGTTGTTCAGCGCGGTGAACAGCAGCGGCGCGGTCTCGCCGGCGATGCGCGCCACCGCCAGCAGCACGCCGGTGATGACGCCGGCGCGCGCCGCGCGCAGCGTGATCCGCGTGACGACGCGCCACTTGGGGGCGCCCAGGGCATAGGCCGCCTCGCGCAGGCTGGCCGGCACCAGGGCCAGCATGTTCTCGGTGGTGCGGATGACCACCGGAATCACGATCAGCGCCAGCGCCGCGATGCCGGCCCAGGCCGAGAAGCTCTTCAAGCGCGCCACCACCACCGCGTAGACGAACAAGCCGATGACGATGGAAGGCGCCGACAGCAGGATGTCGTTGACGAAGCGCGTGATGCCCGCCAGCCAGCCGCGCGGGTCGTACTCGGCCAGGTAGACGCCGGCCATCACGCCGATCGGCGTGCCGATGAAGGTGGCCATGGCCACCATCACCAGCGAGCCGAAGATGGCGTTGGCCAGGCCGCCCGCCTCGTTGGGCGGCGGCGTCATCTCGGTCAACAGGGCCAGCGACATGCCGCCCAGCCCCAGCCGCAGCGTCTCCCACAGGATCCACACCAGCCAGAACACGCCGAAGGCCATGGCGGCCAGCGACAGCGCCAGCGCCACCCGGTTGACGCGCTGGCGGGCGGCGTAGCGCGCCTGGCGCGCCTGCGCCGCTTGCGGGGCCGTCGTCATGCCCGCCCTCCCTCGGCCTTCTTCAGGCGGCCCAGCAGCAGCTTGGACAGCGCCAGCACCACGAAGGTGATGAAGAACAGCACCAGCCCCAGGTACATCAGCGAGGCCTGGTGCAGCCCCTGGCTGGCCTCGGCAAACTCGTTGGCCAGGGCCGAGGTGATGCTGTTGGCCGCCTCGAACAGCGACAGCGACTGCAGCTGGTTCATGTTGCCGATGACGAAGGTGACCGCCATGGTCTCGCCCAGCGCCCGCCCCAGGCCCAGCATGATGCCGCCCAGCACGCCGGTCTTGGTGTAGGGCAGCACCACCTGCCACACCACCTCCCAGGTGGTCGCGCCCAGGCCGTAGGCGGACTCCTTCAGCAGCGCCGGGGTCACCTCGAACACGTCGCGCATCACCGAGGCGATGAAGGGAATCACCATGATGGCCAGGATGATGCCGGCCGACAGGATGCCGATGCCCACCGGCGGGCCCGACACCAGCGCGCCCAGATACGGCACGCCCTGGAAGAGCACCTGCAGCGGCTGCTGCACCCAGGCCGCCAGGATGGGGCCGAACACCATCAGCCCCCACATGCCGTAGACGATGGAGGGCACGGCGGCCAGCAGCTCGATGGCGGTGCCCAGCGGGCGCTTGAGCCACGCGGGCGACAGCTCGGTGAGGAACAGCGCGATGCCGAAGCTCACCGGCACGGCGATCAGCAAGGCGATGGCCGAGGTGGCCAGCGTGCCGTAGATCATCACCAGGCCGCCGAACTCGCCGGCCACCGGGTCCCACTGGCTGCGCACCAGAAACGACAGGCCGTAGCGCTCGATGGCCGGCCAGGCGCCGATGAGCAAGGACATCAGGATGCCCAGCAGCAGCGCCAGCGTGAGCAGCGCGGCGGCGCGCGCCGCGCCGGCAAACAGGCGGTCGGCCAGGGCGTTGCCGAGCCAGGGCGCGCGCGGCGTTGAACCCATTATTTCAAGGCCACCGGCTGGCCCGCCGCGTCGGTGATGCGCGCCCAGGACTTGGCGATCACGCCTTTGACGGCCTCGGGCATGGGCACGTAGTCCAGCGCCATCGCCGTCCCGTCGCCATGACTGTAGGCCCACTGGAAGAACTGCAGCGTGGCGGCGGCCTGGGCGGGATTGTCCTGGCTCTTGTGCAGCAGGATGAAGGTGGCGCCGGTGATGGGCCAGGCGGCCTTGCCGGGCTGGTTGGTGAGGATCTGATGAAAGCTCTTGCTCCAGTCGGCGCCGGCGGCGGCGGCCTTGAAGTGAGCGTCGTCGGGCGCCACGAACTGCCCTTCGGCGTTCTGCATCTGCGCCCAGGCCATCTTGTTCTGCTTGACGTAGGCGTACTCGACGTAGCCGATCGAGTTGGGCAGGCGCCCCACGAACGCCGCCACGCCCTCGTTGCCCTTGCCGCCCGCGCCGGTCGGCCAGTTGACCGCCGTGCCCTCGCCCACCCTGGCCTTCCACTCGGCGTTGACCTTGCTCAGGTAGTTGGTGAAGATGAAGCTGGTGCCCGAGCCGTCGGCGCGGCGCACCGGGGCAATGGCGACATCGGGCAGCGGCAGGCCGGGGTTCAGCGCCTGGATGGCCGCATCGTTCCAGCGCGTGATCTTGCCCAGGTAGATGTCGCCCAGCACCGGGCCGCTGAGCCTGAGCTGGCCGGCCGCGATGCCCTTGATGTTGACCACCGGCACCACGCCGCCGATCACGGTGGGAAACTGCACCAGGCCTTTCTTGGCCAGATCCTCGTCGGTCAGCGGCGCATCGGAGGCGCCGAAGTCCACCGTCCTGGCCTCGATCTGGCGCAGCCCGGCGCCCGAGCCGACAGACTGGTAGTTGATCTTCACGCCCGTGGCCTTGTGGTAGTCGGAGGCCCACTTGGCGTACAGCGGCGCCGGAAAGCTGGCGCCCGCGCCCGTGGCCTCGGGCGCCGGCTGGGCCCACGAAACAGCGGTGATCGACAGCAGGGCGGCCACCAGAGCCGGCTTGAACGTTGGAGTCATCACAAGGACCTTCTTGAGTGTCGGGTTGAACAACAACCCGGACTCTAGAAGCGCCGTGTGACACCCGTGTGACGGCAGCGCACCCGTCAAAGGTCGTAAAAGCGCCGGATCACCTCCCAGGCCTCGGCCGGCTCGTCGACCACGTCGTACAGCTGCAGGTCTTCCGCCGCGATGGCGCCCTCGTCCACCAGCATCTGCAGGTTGAGCAGGCGGCTCCAGTAGTCCTTGCCGAACAGCACGATGGGCACGCGCTTGACCTTGCGCGTCTGCACCAGGGTCAGCACCTCGAACAGCTCGTCGAGCGTGCCGAAGCCGCCCGGAAACGAAACCAGCGCCTTGGCCCGCATCATGAAGTGCATCTTGCGCAGCGCGAAGTAATGGAACTTGAACGAGAGGTAGGGCGTGATGTAGGGGTTGGCGTGCTGCTCGTGCGGCAGCGCGATGTTCAGCCCCACCGAGGGCACGCCCACGTCGTGCGCGCCGCGGTTGGCCGCCTCCATCACACCGGGGCCGCCGCCGGTGCAGATGAACAGGCGGTCCTGCGGCTGCTGGTGCTGGCTGTGCTCGGCCACCATGCGCGCGAACGCGCGCGCCGCCGCGTAGTAGCGCGCGCCCTGCCGGGCCCGCTCGGCCCGGGCAACGGCCGCCTCGTCGCCGGCGGCGCGCGCGGCGGTCCATTGCGCCTCGGCCGCCTCGGGGTCGACCACGCGCGCGCTGCCGTACACCACCACCGTGTTGTGCACGCCGGCAGCGGCCAGGCCCATGTCGGGCTTGAGCAGCTCGAGCTGGAAGCGGATGCCGCGCGTTTCGGTGCGCAGCAGGAACTCGGGGTCGGCAAAGGCCAGGCGGTAGGCGGCGGGCTCCAGCGGCTGGCCGTTCTGCGCGTGCGCCTGCAGCGTGGCCCAGGCGTCGACGATGGCTTCGCGCGACGATTCCTTGATGTCTTGTGTGGTTTCCATGGGCGCCATGGTATTCAATGCGCACGCACCAACGAAAAAGCGCCGCAAGCGGCGCTTTTGAGAGGAGCGAATCCGGATCAGACGCGCTTGCGGTATTCGCCCGTGCGGGTGTCGATCTCGATGCGGTCGCCCTGGCTGACGAACAGCGGCACGGGCACCTCGAAGCCGGTGGCGATCTTGGCCGGCTTGAGCACCTTGCCCGAGGTGTCGCCCTTGACGGCCGGCTCGGTCCAGGTGATCTCGCGCTCGACCGAGGTGGGCAGCTCCACCGAGATGGCCTTGCCGTCGTAGAACACCACCTCGACGGCCATGCCGTCTTCCAGGTAGTTCAGCGCGTCGCCCATGTTCTCGGCCTCGACCTCGTACTGGTTGTACTCGCCGTCCATGAAGACGTACATCGGGTCGGCGAAGTACGAATAGGTGCAGTCCTTGTGGTCGAGGATGACCTGCTCCATCTTGTCGTCGGCCTTGAAGACGACCTCGGTGCCCATGTTGTTGAGCAGGGCCTTGAGCTTCATGCGCACGGTGGCGGCGCCGCGGCCGCCGCGGGCATATTCGGTCTTCAGGACGATCATGGGGTCCTTGCCGTGCATGATGACGTTGCCGGCGCGGATTTCCTGGGCGATTTTCATGGGTCGAATTCCAGTGAGTGGGGGAGCGTGGGCCGCTCGTGCACGGAGTCCGGGGCGGACCGTGAAAAATTCGCGCGCGCGGGCGACATGCGCTGCAAGCCGGCTTGCGTGCACTCGTCCAGGCGAGCCGGCTGTTTTTGCAAAGCCCTCTATTCTATCGTTTTTCGGCCACGAAGCCGATGAGCTGGCTGGCCAGGTCGGCCTGCCGCATCAGCCGCGCGCGCGCGGCGCGGACGCAGGCGCGCCAGGCCGGCTCGTCCAGCGGCGGCAGCGGCTCGGCAGGGGCGCCCGACCAGGCGCGGTGAAAGGCGCGCAGCCCCGGCGGCGCCTGCAGCCAGTCCAGCCAGGCCGCCAGCTTGGCGTGGTGCGCGCCGTCGTGCTGCGGATAGGGCTGCCACACCAGGGGCCGGCCGGCCCACAGGGCGCGCACCAGCGAGTCCTCGCCGCGCACGAAGTTGACGTCGCTGGCCCACAGCAGCCCGTCGTAGGCCCGCTGATCCAGATACGGCAAGTATGAAATCGATAGCTGACCGCGCTTGTCTTGTGCCGGATGCAGGCTGTTTTGATGCCAAAAAACGGCGCGCACGGCCTGCGTGGCACGCCCCGCCGTCACCAGCAGGCGCGCGGGTTGCGGCCCGTGCTCCAGCTGCGCCAGCAGCGCCGCCAGCGCCGGCGGCTCGTAGCAAAACAGCGACAGCAGCCGCTCGCCCTGCCAGGGCACGCCCTGCGCGGCCAGCCAGGCCGCGCGGTCGAAGGCGGCCTGGCGCGCGGGCAGGTCGGCCTCGCGCAGCAGCCCGCCGGTGCGCGGCGTGAAGCCGGGGTAATAGAACCACTTGGTCCAGCCCGCCGCCGGCCCCTGCAGCACGGGCGAAGGCAGGCCGTGCATGCGCTCGACGTACGGCTCGGCGCTGAGGTATTCCAGGTTGATCCACACCGGCGCCGTGCCGGCCCGCGCGCCGTGGGCCACGAAGGCCGGCGGCAGCTCGCAGCCGAAGGCCTCGATCCACACGTCGGCCGGCGGCAGGCCGGCCAGGGCCGCGGCATCGAAGGGCTCGCGCCACGGCCGCACCTGCACCCCCGGCACCTGGCCGCGCAGGCCCTGCGGCGCCATCCAGGCCAGGGCGCTGGCGTCGTCCACCCACAGGCGCGCCTGCTGGCCGCGCGCCGCCAGCTCGCACGCCAGGCGCCAGCACACGCCCAGGTCGCCGTGGTTGTCGATCACGCGGCAAAACAGGTCCCAGACGGTCGGCGCGGCAGGCATGGGGCCATTGTGCCCACGCCCATGCGGCCAGGCGCCCGCCCCGTAAACTGCCCGCCATGAGCGACCCCACCGCGCCGCCCCCCGACCCCGGCCACCCACCCGAGCTGCTGGCCCAGGTGGCCGCCCTGCCCGGCCTGCCCGGCGTGTACCGCTACTTCGACGCGGCCGGCGCGGTGCTGTACGTGGGCAAGGCGCGCAACCTGAAGAAGCGCGTGTCCAGCTACTTCAGCAAGAACCACGGCGGCACGCGCATCGGCCACATGGTGGGCAAGATCGCGCGGCTGGAGACCACGGTGGTGCGCTCCGAGGCCGAGGCGCTGATCCTGGAAAACAACCTGATCAAGCAGCTGGCGCCCAAGTACAACATCCTGTTTCGCGACGACAAGAGCTACCCCTACCTCAAGCTCACCGGCAGCGGCGCGCCCCGCCCCGACCCCGGCCCCGGCGCGCCCGACCCGGCGGCCTACGCGCGCGTGGCCTACTACCGCGGCGCCACCGACAAGCGCCACCGCTACTTCGGCCCCTACCCCAACGCCTGGGCGGTCAAGCAGACCATCGAGCTGCTGCAGAAGGTGTTTCGCCTGCGCACCTGCGAGGACACGGTGTTCGCCCACCGCACGCGCCCCTGCCTGCTGTATCAGATCAAGCGCTGCACGGCGCCCTGCGTGCGCCTGATCGGCGACGCGGACTACGCCGAGGACGTGGCGCACGCCGAGCAGTTCCTGCGCGGGCAGACGCAGGAGCTGCTGCAGGTGCTGGAGCGGCGCATGATGGCGCACTCGGACGCGCTGCGCTTCGAGCAGGCGGCGCTGATCCGCAACCAGATCCAGTCGCTGTCGCGCGTGCTGCACCAGCAGGCGGTGGAGGTGGGCAGCGACGCCGACGTGGACATCCTGGCCGTCAAGGTGCAGGGCGGCCGCGCCTGCGTCAACCTGGCCATGGTGCGCGGCGGACGCCACCTGGGCGACCGCGCGCATTTCCCCAGCCAGATCGAGGACGCGCAGGCGCTGGCGGCCGAGCGCGAGGACGCCGAGCTGACGACGGTGGAGGCCCAGGTGCTGGACGCCTTCATCGCCCAGCACTACCTGTCGGTGCCGGCGCCGGCGCAGCTGATCACCAGCGAGCCGGTGGCGCGCGCGCTGCTGCAGGCGCTGTCGGACAAGGAGGAGCGCGCCATCACCGCCACCCATGCGCCGCGCGGCCAGCGCCGCATCTGGCTGGAGATGGCGCAGCAGAACGCCGCGCTGCAGCTGACGCGCCTGCTGGCCGAGGAAGGCTCGCAGCAGGCGCGCACGCGCGCGCTGGCCGAGGCGCTGGAGCTGCCCACCGACCAGCTCGATCAGCTGCGCATCGAGTGCTTCGACATCAGCCACACCGCGGGCGAGGCCACGCAGGCCAGCTGCGTGGTGTTCCAGGGCCACCGCATGGCCAGCGGCGAATACCGCCGCTTTCGCATCGACGGCATCACCCCCGGCGACGACTACGCCGCCATGCGCCAGGTGCTGCAGCGGCGCTACGGCAAGATCGCCGAGGCGCTGGCCGAGCAGGGCAACGCCGCCAGCGTGCGCATGCCCGACCTGGTGCTGGTCGACGGCGGCAAGGGCCAGGTCAGCATGGCGCGCGAGGTGTTCGCCCAGCTGGCGCTGGACGTGTCGCTGATCGTCGGGGTGGAAAAAGGCGAAGGCCGCAAGGTGGGCCTGGAGGAGCTGGTGTTCGCCGACGGCCGGCCCAAGGTCTATCTGGGCCACGACTCGGCCGCGCTGATGCTGGTGGCGCAGATCCGCGACGAGGCGCACCGCTTCGCCATCACCGGCATGCGCGCGCAGCGCGCCCGGGTGCGCGTGGGCGGCGGCCGGCTGGAGGAGATCGCCGGCGTGGGGCCCAAGAAGCGCGCGCGCCTGCTGCAGCGCTTCGGCGGCGTGCGCGGGGTGGAGGGCGCCAGCGTGGAAGACCTGATGACGGTGGAAGGCATCTCGCGCACGCTGGCCGAGCAGATCTACCGCGCCCTGCACTGAATCTTAAGGTCCAATCGGGCTCCAGCCGGCACCGATCAAGCGACATAAGCTATCCAATCAATAGCATTGGCCCGACCCGCGATGCACCGGCAGGCCGCGGCCAGCGCATGCCACAATCGACGTCATGTTCCTCACCGTGCCGACCCTGCTGACCTGGACGCGCATCGTCGCCATCCCGCTCATCGTCGGCGTGTTCTACCTGCCGCTGCCGGCCGAGGTGCGCAACCTGGCGGCCACGGTGATGTTCGTGGTGTTCGCCTGGACCGACTGGCTGGACGGCTACCTGGCGCGCAAGCTCGAGCAGACCTCGGCCTTCGGCGCCTTCCTCGACCCGGTGGCCGACAAGTTCCTGGTCTGCGCCAGCCTGCTGGTGCTGGTGCACCTGCAGCGGGTGGACGTGTTCGTGGCGCTGATCATCATCGGGCGCGAGATCGCCATCTCGGCGCTGCGCGAGTGGATGGCCAAGATCGGCGCCAGCAAGAGCGTGGCCGTGCACATGCTGGGCAAGCTGAAGACGGCGGTGCAGATGGTGGCCATCCCCTTCCTGCTGTACGACGGGCGCCTGCTGGACGTGGACACGCGCCTGTGGGGCCAGTGGCTGATCTGGCTGGCGGCCATCCTCACCGTGTGGTCGATGGTCTACTACCTGCAGAAGGCGCTGCCCGAAATCCGCGCGCGGGTGCGCTGACCCACCGATGGGCCCCATGCCCAACAACCGCGCCCTGCTGCGCTGGATGCCGGCGGTGTTCGTGCTCATCTGGGCCACCGGCTTCATCGTGGCGCGCTACGGCATGCCGTATGCGCCGCCCTTCACCTTCCTGCTGCTGCGCTACCTGCTGTCCATCGCCTGCTTCGGCGCGTGGATCGCGCTGGCGCGCGTGCGCTGGCCGTCCACGCGCCAGCAGTGGCTGCACCTGGCCGTCACCGGCATGCTGATGCACGGCGGCTACCTGGGCGGGGTGTGGGCCGCCGTCAAGGCCGGCATGGGCTCGGGGCTGTCGTCGCTGATCGTCGGCATCCAGCCCGTGCTCACCGCCGTCTGGCTGGCGGCCTTCGGCAGCGCGCAGCACCGCGTCGGCGCCCGCCAGTGGCTGGGCCTGGCCCTGGGCTTTGCCGGCCTGGTGCTGGTGGTGTGGCGCAAGCTGACCGAAGGCAGCCCGGGCGACCAGGTCAACGCCGCCAACCTGGCCTGGGCCGTGGGCGCGCTGCTGTGCATCACCGCCGGCACGCTCTATCAAAAGCGCTGGGTGGCGCCCTGCGACGTGCGCAGCGCCAACACCGTGCAGCTGATGGCCGCCGCGCTGGTGACGGCGCCGCTGGCCTGGCTGGAGCCCGAGGCCATGCACTGGAACCTGCAGTCCGCCGGCGCCATGGCCTGGTCGGTGCTGGGGCTGACGCTGGGCGGCAGCTCGCTGCTGTTCATGCTGATCCAGCGCGGCGCCGCCGCCTCGGTGGCCAGCCTGATGTACCTGGTGCCGCCCACCACGGCGCTGCTGGCCTGGCTGCTGTTCGGCGAGCCGATCACCCCGGTCACGGTGGCCGGCATCGCGCTGACCGCGCTGGGCGTGGCCCTGGTGGTGCGTTCGGGCCCGGCGACACCTGGCAAGACCTGAGTCAAATAGTCAGCCGGCACGCAACTTTTCGCACGCTTGTTGCGCCGTCGCAGCAGCCGGGGAAAACCGCGAGGGACAGCCCCCGGAATCGGTCTAGAATCCATCGCTCGCTGACGTCGCTTTCGTGAGCCAGCCCTTGTGCCACAAGGCTTGGGCATGGATCAAGGATGCGGCTTGGGCGCACGTCAGGCGAACGAGGGGGCCGGCATGATTGGCGCAGCAATCCCGACGTCGCCATTTCCGGACTCCTGACACATTCTTGAAGAGGGGCACTTTCGTGAACAAGACCGAGCTGATCGAACACATCGCCAAGAACGCCGACATTTCCAAGGCCGCCGCCACGCGCGCGCTCGAGGCCACCATCGGCGCCGTCAAGACCACCCTGCGCAAGGGCGGCACCGTCTCGCTGGTGGGCTTTGGCACCTTTGCCGTCGGCAAGCGCGCAGCTCGCACCGGCCGCAACCCCCGCACCGGCGCAACGATTAAAATCAAGTCCGCCAAGGTACCCAAGTTCCGTCCCGGCAAGGCGCTGAAGGACGCGCTGAACTGACATTTGCATCGGTTCGGCTGGGGTGCTTAGCTCAGTTGGTAGAGCGGCGCCCTTACAAGGCGTAGGTCGGCGGTTCGACCCCGTCAGCACCCACCAATTGATGTGAAGGCGAACGACGGTTCGCCTTTTTTCTTGTTCCCCGCGCAGCCCCCGCACGCAACCCAGAGCCTCCCGCATGTTCGACGCCATCCGCAAGCACAACAAGATCATCATGTGGATCTTGGGTCTGCTGGTCTTTCCCTCGTTCATCTTCTTCGGCATCGAAGGCTACGGCCGCTTCAACGAGGGTGCCAACAAGGTGGCCGAGGTGGACGGCCACGCCATCACGCAGACCGAATGGGACAACGCCCACCGCCTGGAGGTGGACCGCGCGCGCGCGGCCAACCCCGCGCTGGACCTGAACCTGCTGGACTCGCCGGTGATGAAGTACGCCTCGCTCGAGCGCCTGGTGCGCGACCGCGTGCTGGCCGCCGCCGCCCAGGGCGAGCACCTGATGGTGAGCGACGCCGCGCTGGCCGCGGCGCTGGAGCAGGACCCCGCCATCGCCAGCCTGCGCGGCGCCGACGGCCGGCTGGACATGGAAGGCTACAAGCGCCTGCTGGCCGCCCAGGGCCTGACGCCCGAGGGCTTCGAGGCGCGCATGCGCAGCGACCTGTCGATGCAGCAGGTGCTGGCCGGCATCGCCAACTCCGAACTGGTCAGCCAGGCCAACGTGGACGCCGCCATGAACGCCTTCCTGGAGCGGCGCGAGGTGCGCGTGCTGCGCCTGGCGCCCAAGGACTTCACCGCCAAGGTCAACCCGACCGAGGCCGACCTGCAGGGCTACTACAAGACGCACGAGATGCAGTACCAGGTGCCCGAATCGGTCAACATCGAATACACCGTGCTCGACCTGGACAGCGTCAAGAAAGCCGTCAACGTCAGCGAGCAGGACCTGCGCACCTACTACGAGCAGAACGCCGCCACCCTGGGCTCGCCCGAGGAGCGCCGCGCCAGCCACATCCTGGTCGCCGCGCCCAAGGACGCGCCCGCGGCCGAGCGCGAGAAGGCCAAGGCCAAGGCCGAGGCGCTGCTGGCCGAGCTGCGCGCCGCGCCGGGGCAGTTCGCCGAGATCGCCAAGAAGAATTCCAGCGACGACGTCAGCGCGCCCAGCGGAGGCGACCTGGGCTGGTTCCAGCAGCAAAAAGGCACCGACCCCGCCATCGCCCAGGCCACCTTCAAGCTGGCCAAGGTGGGCGACATCAGCGACCTGGTGTCAAGCGACTTCGGCTACCACATCATCGAGTTGACCGGCATCAAGCCGGCCAAGGTGCCGCCCTTCGAGCAGGAGCGCCCCAAGCTGGAGGACCAGTTGCGCACGCAGCGCGCGCAAAAGCAGTTCGCCGAACTGGCCGACACCTTCACCAACGGGGTGTACGAGCAGTCCGACAGCCTCAAGCCCGTGGCCGACAAGCTGGGGCTGGCCATCCGCACCGCCGATGGCGTCACCCGCGCCCCGACCAAGGACGCCACCGGCGCCCTGGCCAACCCCAAGTTCCTGGGCGCGCTGTTCAGCGCCGACGCGCTGAACAACAAGCGCAACACCGAGGCCATCGAGGTGGGCCCCAACCAGCTCGCCTCCGGCCGCGTGCTGGCGCACACCGCCGCCCACGCCAAGCCCTTCGCCGAGGTTCAGGATGCCGTGCGCACGGCCTTCATCGCCCAGCGCAGCGCCGAGCTGGCGCGCGAGGACGGCCAGGCCAAGCTCAAGGCCTGGCTGGCCAAGCCCGCCAGCGCCACCGGCCTGCCGGCGCCGATCGCCATCTCGCGCGACGCGCCGCAGGACCAGTCCGCCGCCCTGGTCGAGGCCGTGCTGCGCGCCGACCCCACCAAGCTGCCCCACTTCGTCGGCGTGGACCTGGGCGCCGAAGGCTACGCCCTGGCCCAGATCGACAAGGTGCTGCCGCCGGCCGAGCAAAGCGCCGAGCAGAAGGCGCAAAGCCGCACCCGCTACACCCAGCTGTGGACCCTGGCCGAGGTGCGCAGCGACTACGACCTGCTCAAGGTGCGCTACAAGGCCAAGATCCTGGTGCCCATGCCCAAGGTGGACGAGCTCGGCGCCCCGCGCCGATAGGCCGAGCACGGTCGATAAAAAAACCGCCCTCGGGCGGTTTTTTTATCGACCAGGCATCGGTCACATGTGATCGATCATCACCTGCCCAAAGCCCGAGCAGCTCACCTGCGTGGCGCCCTCCATCAGGCGCGCGAAGTCGTAGGTGACCTTCTTGCTCTGGATGGCCGCCTCCATGGCCGCGATGATGGTGTCGGCCGCCTCCACCCAGCCCATGTGGCGCAGCATCATCTCGGCGCTGAGGATCTCGCTGCCTGGGTTGACGTAGTCCTTGCCGGCGTACTTGGGCGCCGTGCCGTGCGTGGCCTCGAAGCAGGCCACCGAGTCGCTCAGGTTGGCGCCGGGCGCGATGCCGATGCCGCCCACCTGCGCGGCCAGCGCGTCGCTGATGTAGTCGCCGTTGAGGTTGAGCGTGGCGATCACGCTGTACTCGGCCGGGCGCAGCAAAATCTGCTGCAAGAAGGCGTCGGCGATCACGTCCTTGACGACGATGGGCTTGCCCGTCCTGGGGTTCTTGAACTGGCACCACGGCCCGCCGTCGATGGGCTGGGCGCCGAACTCGCGCTGCGCCAGCGCGTAGCCCCAGTCGCGGAAACCGCCCTCGGTGTACTTCATGATGTTGCCCTTGTGCACCAGGGTCACGCTGGGCTTGTCGTTGTCGATGGCGTACTGGATGGCCTTGCGCACCAGGCGCTCGGTGCCCTCGATCGACACCGGCTTGATGCCGATGCCCGACGTGGCCGGAAAGCGGATCTTGGTGACGCCCATGTCCTGGGTCAGGAACTGGATGATTTTCTTCGCCTGGGCGCTCTGCGCCTCCCACTCCACGCCGGCGTAGATGTCCTCGCTGTTCTCGCGGAAGATCACCATGTTGACCTTCTCGGGCTCCTTGACCGGGCTGGGCACGCCCTTGAAGTACTGCACCGGACGCAGGCACACGTACAGGTCCAGCTCCTGGCGCAGCGCCACGTTGAGCGAGCGGATGCCGCCGCCCACCGGCGTGGTCAGCGGTCCCTTGATCGACACCACGTACTCCTTCAGCGCGGCCAGTGTTTCCTCGGGCAGCCAGACGTCGGGGCCGTACACGCGGGTGGACTTTTCGCCGGCGTAGACCTCCATCCAGTGGATCCTGCGGCGCCCGCCATAGGCCTTGGCCACCGCCGCGTCCACCACCTTGATCATCACCGGCGTGATGTCCAGGCCCGTGCCGTCGCCCTCGATGTAGGGCACGATGGGCTCGTCGGGCACGTTCAGCGAGAAGTCCGGGTTGACGGTGATCTTCTGCCCCTGGGCGGGGATCTGGATGTGCTGGTAGGCGGTCATGCGGTGTGTCTCCGTGCAATGCGACAAAAGGGGGATGCGCGCGGTGCGGCGGCGCGCGCCCCGGACGATGGAAATTCTACCGACACCGCCATGCACGTCCTGTGTGCGCGGCGCCGTCAACGGCCGGAACATCAGCGCCGTTAAGGAGGGGCAGCACGACGATCGCCGCTCTGCATTCCATCCAACCCTGTCCGGAAAACGTCATCATGAAAAAACTCCTCACCGCACTGACCGCCGCCCTCATCGCCTGCGGCGCATGGGCCCAGGCACCGGCCGCCGCCCCCGCTGCAGCGGCCGCGCCCACCGCCGCCGAGGCCCCGGCTGCTGCCCCCGCCGCCAAGGCCACCAAATCCAGCACCAAGAAGCACGCCAAGAAGTCTTCCAAGAAGCACGCCAAGAAAGCCGCCGCCAAGCCGGCCGCCTGAGCGACAAGGGGCCACAAGCCCCCTGACCCAAAGCCTGCAAAATGCCAGTCGTTTTGCAGGCTTTTGCATGCCTGTCCGTTTTTGATTTCCGACCACCCGAGAACCCATGTCCAAGCTCGCCCGCCGCCTGTTCCTGCTCATCAGCCTGACTGCCGGGTGCGCCGGCGCATGGGCGCAGGACGCGCCGCAGCTCAACCTGCCGCGCGTGCAGCTGGGCGTCGGCATGTACCGCATCGACGCCCAGGTCGCCAGCACCCCGCTGCAGCGCCAGACCGGCCTGATGCACCGCCGCCAGATGCCGCAGACCGAGGGCATGCTGTTCGTGTTCGAGCAGCCGGGCGAGCAGTGCTTCTGGATGAAGAACACGTTGATTCCGCTGACGGCGGCCTTCGTCGCCGACGACGGCACCATCGTCAACCTGGCCGACATGAAGCCGCTGGACGAGAGCAGCCACTGCTCGGCCAAGCCGGTGCGCTACGTGCTGGAGATGAACCAGGGCTGGTTCGCCGAGCACCACGTCAAGGCCGGGCACAAGCTGCGCGGCAGCGTGTTCCAGCACCCCTGAGTCTTGTTGCTTCCCACGAAAAAGCCGCCCGAAGGCGGCTTTTGCATGCGGATGAACGCCGATCAGGCGAAGTTCTTGCCCGCGAAGTCCCAGTTGACCAGCTTGTCGAAGAAGGCCTCGACGAACTTGGGCCGCGCGTTGCGGTAGTCGATGTAGTAGGCGTGCTCCCACACGTCCACCGTCAGCAGGGGCTTGTCGCCGGCCGTCATGGGGTTGCCAGCGTTGCTGGTGTTGACGATGTCGACGCTGCCGTCGGCCTTTTTCACCAGCCAGGTCCAGCCGCTGCCGAAGTTGCCGCCCGCGCTGGCGGCAAAGGCCTTTTTGAAGTCGGCGTAGCTGCCCCACTTCTTGGCGATGGCCGCGGCCAGCGCGCCGGCGGGCTCGCCGCCGCCTTGCGGCTTCATGCAGTTCCAGAAGAAGGTGTGGTTCCAGATCTGCGCGGCCTGGTTGAAGATGCCGCCCTGGGCCTTCTTGATGATGGCCTCCAGCTCCATATTCTCGAACTCGGTGCCCTTTTGCAGCTCGTTGAGCTTGTCGACGTAGGCCTTGTGGTGCTTGCCGTGGTGGTATTCCAGCGTTTCCTGGCTGTAGGCGGGCGCCAGGGCGTCGATCGGGTACGGCAGGGGGGGAAGGGTGCGTTCCATGCGGGTTCTCCTGTTCTCAACAATGAATCGGGCGCCGGGCGGCCAGCGGCCGCCGCGGCACACCCAGCCATTGTAGGAACTCAGCGCAAGCTGCGCCCGGTGACGGTCATCTCGAGCGTGCCGTCGGCCAGCGTGGCGGCCAGCGCCTGCCCGGCCTGGGCTTGCCGAGCGCGCGTCACCGGCTGGCCCGACGCGTCCTGCAGCCAGGCGTAGCCGCGCTCGAGCACCAGGCGCGGGTCGAGCAGGCCCAGGCGCAGCTCGGCGCGCTCCAGGCGCTGCTGCTGCGCCTGCAGGGCGCGTTGCAGCGCGACGGGCAGGCGCTCGGCGGCGCGGGCCACGCGCTCGCGCTCGCGCTGCAGGCGCCCGGCGCCGGCATGCTGCAGGCGCTGGCCCCAGCGCGCCAGGCGCAGCTGCTCGGTCGCGACGGCGCCCGAGGGCCGCCCCAGCCGCGCGGCCAGCCGGTCCACGCGCTGGGCCTCGGCGTCCAGCCGCCGCTGCAGCGCGCGCTGCAGGCGCTGCCCGGCCTGCTGCAGCTCGGCCAGCGACTGCGCGCGCGGCACGCAGGCCAGCTCGGCGGCGGCGGTGGGCGTAGGCGCGCGCAGGTCGGCCACGAAGTCGGCGATGGTGAAGTCGGTCTCGTGGCCGATGCCGGCGACCACCGGCACCGGGCTGGCGGCGATGGTGCGCGCCAGCTGCTCGTCGTTGAAGGCCCACAGGTCCTCGATCGAGCCGCCGCCGCGCACCAGCAGGATCAGCTCGATCGACGGAACCTGGTTTTTTTGATCCCAATCGGCATCCAGCCCGCGCCCATTCTGCGCCAGCAGATACAATTTTGATAGCGCATCGCGCAAGGCCTGGGGCGCCCCCTCGCCCTGCACCGGCGCGGGCGCCAGCAGCACGGGGACGTGCGGCACGCGCCGCGCCAGGGCCGTCAGCACGTCGTGCAGGGCCGCCGCGCCCAGCGAGGTGACGATGCCGATGCCGCGCGGCTGCGCCGGCAGGGCGCGCTTGCGGCCGGCATCGAACAGGCCCTCGGCCTCGAGCCTGGCCTTGAGAAGCAAAAACTGCTCGAACAGCTGGCCCTGGCCGGCGCGCGTCATCGACTCGACCACCAGCTGCAAATCGCCCCGCGCCTCGTACACCGACAGCCGCGCGCGCAGCTCCACCTGGTCGCCCTCGCGCGGCGCGAAGTCCAGCAGGCTGGCGGCGCGCCGGAACATGGCGCAGCGCAGCTGCCCGCCGGCGTCCTTGAGCGTGAAGTAGCAATGCCCGCTGGCCGCGCGCGCAAAGCCCGAAACCTCGCCGCGCACGGCCACGGGGTTGAAGCGCGCATCCAGCGCGTCCGCCACGGCGTGCGCCAGCGCCCCAACCGCCCACACGGGCGGCGTCCAATCAGGCTGGCGCGGCGAAAACCCAGTGTTCATGCGCTTTGGCGGGCGGTTTGGCGCTTGCGGGCCGCGCCACTCTTCCACAGCGCGACGCAGGCCCGTGTGGGTCGGGGCATCGGCGCCCATCGCACGACCGTTCGGAGCAAGTTGTTGATTTTCAAGATGTTTTATTCGCTTATCTTGTAAGCAATTTGTCACAAGCCGCGCCAGCGCTGGATTTCGCCCGTCCCGACCCCGGGTTCTTCACAAAGTTATCCACAGATCCTGTTCATGAAACGGGCCTGCAGGAAACCCGCAGGCGGGCCGCGCGCGCCGGTGGTGGATAATCATGCGCGCCCCACCCACTGCACCTGTTTCGACCGCCCCGGCAACGCCCGGGCGGCATCCGGAGAAGTCCCTTTGCTTTCGATCATACAAGCGGCCGGCTGGCCGATCTGGCCGCTGATCCTGTGCTCGGTGCTGGCGCTGGCCTTCATCGTCGAGCGCTTCATCCAGCTCAAGCCCTCGCGCGTGCTCTCACCCGGCCTGGTGGACGAGGCCATCGGCGTCTCGCTCGGCGCGCCCCCCACGCCCGAGATGGTCAACCAGCTGGAGCAGCACAACCACCTGGGCCAGGTGCTGGCCGCCGGCTGGCGCGCCATCAACAACAACCCGCGCTGCACCGCGTCCGAGATGCGCGCCGCCATGGAGGCGGCCGGCCGCACCGCCGCGCACCGGCTGGAGCGCTACCTGCCCGCTCTGGGCACCATCGCCTCGGCCGCGCCGCTGCTGGGGCTGTTCGGCACCGTCATCGGCATGATCGAGATCTTCGGCTCGCAGGCGCCCACCGGCTCGCTGTCGGGCGGCAACCCTGCTAGCCTGGCGCACGGCATCTCCATCGCGCTGTACAACACCGCCTTCGGCCTGATCATTGCCATCCCGGCGCTGATCTTCTGGCGCTACTTCCGCGCCCGGGTGGACGGCTACGTGCTGGAGCTGGAGCTGGCCGCCGAGCGCTTTGCCCGCCACCTGGAGCCGCTGTGCCCCGGCGGCTCGGGAGACGCGCGGTGAAGTTCCGCCCGCGTCAGCCCGAGGAGCCGCAGATCGACCTGGTGCCGTTCATCGACGTGCTGCTGGTGATCCTGATCTTCCTGATGCTGACCACCACCTACAACCGGTTCACCGAGCTGCAGCTGACCCTGCCGGTGGCCAACGCCGACGCCGCGCACGACCGGCCCAAGGAGATCGTCGTCGCCGTGGCCGCCGACGGCCGCTACGCCGTCGACAAGCAGCCGCTGGCCGGGCGCAGCGCGGAGGCCGTGGCCGACGCCCTGCGCGCCGCCCAGCCCGCGCCCGACACGGTGCTGATCATCAGCGCCGACGCGGCGGCCACGCACCAGGCGGTGGTCACCGCCATGGAGGCCGCGCGCCGCCTGGGCCTCACGCGCATCACCTTCGCGGCGCAGACCGGCGCCGCCCGTTGACGTCCCCGCCATGCCCGCAGGCGCCCGCGCCCGGCTGGAGCAAGGCCTGACGCAGGCCTGGACCGCGCGCGGCCCGCTGGCCTGCGCGCTGTGGCCGCTGTCGCGGCTCTATGGCGCGCTGCTGGGCCTGCGCCACGCGCTGTACCGCGCCGGCGTGCTGAAAACCGAGCGCCTGCCGGTGCCGGTGATCGTGGTCGGCAACGTCATCGCCGGCGGCGCCGGCAAGACGCCCACCACCCTGGCCGTGGTGCAGCACCTGCAGGCGCAGGGCTGGCGCCCCGGCATCGTCTCGCGTGGCCATGGCCGCCGCACCAAGGACGTGCGCGAGGTCACGCCCGACGCCGACCCGCGCGACGTGGGCGACGAGCCGCTGCTGCTGCGCCGCCGCGCCCGGGTGCCGGTGGTGGCGGCCCGCCGCCGCGCCGCCGCCGGCCACGCCCTGCTGGCGGCCCACCCCGAGGTGGACGTGCTGGTGTGCGACGACGGCCTGCAGCACCGGGCCCTGGCGCGCGACGTGGAAATCGTGGTGTTCGACGCGCGCGGCACCGGCAACGGCTGGCTGCTGCCCGCCGGCCCCCTGCGCGAGCCCTGGCCGCGCCCGGCCGACCTGGTGCTGTGGACCGAGGCGCCGCCAGCCCCTGCCCCCGGTGGGCCAGCCCAGCCCGCCTTCACCGCCACCCGCCGGCTGGCCGACCACGCCCTGCGCGCCGACGGCAGCGCCGTGCCGCTGCGCACGCTGCAGGGCAGGCCGCTCACCGCCGTGGCCGGCATCGCGCGGCCCCAGGCCTTCTTCGGCCTGCTGCGCCAGGCCGGGCTGACGCTGGCGCAAACGTTCGCCCTGCCCGATCACTACGATTTCAATAGCTGGTTTGGCATGACTGATGAGGGCCAGACCCTGATTTGCACCGAAAAGGACGCCGTCAAGCTGTGGCGCCACCACGCCGGCGCCCTGGCCGTGCCGCTGCAGCTGGACGTGCCCGCCGCCTTCTTCGCCGCACTGGACGAGCGCCTGGCCGCGCTGCGGGCGCGGCGATAAACTGCCCCTTTCTTCCATCTCCGCGCACCGCCCCATGGACGCCAAACTGCTCGCACTGCTGGTCTGCCCCGTCACCAAGGGCCCGCTGGACTACGACCGCGACCGGCAGGAGCTGATCTCGCGCTCCGCCCGCCTGGCCTACCCCATCCGCGACGGCATCCCCATCATGCTGGAGACCGAGGCACGCACGCTGTCGGACGAGGAGCTGGAGGCCCTGCCGCCGCGCACGCCGGCGGTGTGACGCACGCGGGCGCCCCTTGCCGGGGTGCCGCCACCCCCTTACGATGCCCCCCGGGTCACCGAACCCATGACAACGAGGAGGATCGAGGCATGAAACTCACCCTGGCATCGCGCTGGCTGACCGGCGCCGCCCTGGCCACCACCATGACCCTGACTGCCTGCGGAGGCGACGATTCGCTCGTCACGCGCAACACCGCCTACGGCCCCGTCGAGGGCGTGAACGACAACGCCCGCTCGGGCACCCTGTTCTGGAAGGGCATCCCCTTTGCCCAGGCCCCGGCCGGCGCGCTGCGCTGGAAGGCGCCGCGCCCGCCCGTGCCGTGGACGGGCACGCTGCAGGCCAGCCGCTTCGGCGCCTCGTGCATCCAGAACCCGCGCCTGTACAGCCCCGGCAACGCCAACACCTTCGACGCCACGGTGGGCGACAACCTGGCGACCGGCAACACGCCCGGCAGCGAGGACTGCCTGTCGCTCAACATCTGGCGCCCGGCCCACGACGGCAAGGACCTGCCGGTGATCGTGTTCATCCACGGCGGCAGCAACATCACCGGCTACAGCGCCGACCCGCTGTACGACGGCGCGGCGCTGGCCAAAAGGGCCAACGCGGTGGTGGTGACGGCCAACTACCGGCTGGGGCAGCTGGGCTTCTTTCGCCACCCGGCGCTGCGCGACGCCGCGGTCGACCCGACGCTGACCGCCGACGACCAGTCGGGCAACTACGCCGTGCTCGACATCATCCAGGCGCTGAAGTTCGTGCAGGGCAACATCGCCAGCTTCGGCGGCAACAAGAACAACGTCACGCTCTCGGGCCAGTCGGCCGGCGCCATCAACGTGCTGGCCGTGATGACGGCGCCGGGCCAGCGGGCGGCCGGGCTGTTCCACAAGCTGGTGCCGCTGTCGGGCGGCATCTCGGTGGCCAGCAGCCCGGGCTTTCCGCAACCGCCCAACAACCTGGCCGGCAACAACGGCTACATCCCGGCGCTGAACCCGGTGGCCACCTACGAGGCGCTGTCCAACGTGCTGCTGATGAAGCTGCTGATCGACGACGGCAGCGCCGCCGACGCGGCTGGCGCCACCGCCTGGGTGCAGGGCCACTCCAACGCCGACATCGCCGCCTACCTGCGCGGCAAGCCGGCCAGCACCATCCTGAAGGTGGGCCTCAAGAGCGTGGGCGGCCTGCCCAACAGCACGGCCAGCGGCCCGATCCCCGAAGGCACGGTGGTGGCCGCCGACCCGATCGCCGCCATCCTGGCCGGCGACTACGTCAAGGTGCCGGTGCTGTCGGGCATGACCGCCAGCGAATCCAAGCTGCTGTCCAGCTTCCTGCCGCTGGTGGGCCACCCGCCGGGCATCAAGCTGCCGGACGCGCAGCTGTTCCCGTTCCTGTTCGACCCGGCCCAGGCCAGGGCCGCCACCTTCGGCGACATCGTCAACCCGGCCTACCCCGACGGCGCCACCTACGACGCCGCCATCGCCGAGCTGGACGCCAAGTTCTTCACCGCCATGCGCGACAACCACATGAACGCGCTGGCCACGCAGACGCCCGGCCAGGTGTGGTCCTACCGCTTCGACTGGAAGCAGGAGCCCGCGCCCTGGGACGAGGTCTACGGCGCCGCGCACGCATTCGACCTGGCCTTCCTGCTGGGCAACTTCGGCCCCTCGCTGTACGCCAACGCGATCGTCAGCGACGCCAACCAGGCCGGCCGGCTGGCCCTGTCCGACGCCATGATGGGCGCGCTGGCCGCCTTTGCCCGCAGCGGCGACCCCAACACCGGGGCACTGGGCGTGGCCTGGCCCAACTGGCCGCGCGTGCTGCACTTCGACGCCACGCCGACGGCGCGGCACATTTCGGTGCCATGAGCTTCACCGTCCTGATCCCGGCGCGCCTGGCCTCCACGCGCCTGCCCGACAAGCCGCTGGCCGACATCGGCGGCAAGCCGATGGTGGTGCGCGTGGCCGAGCGGGCCGCCCGGTCGGGCGCCGCGCAGGTGGTGGTGGCGGCCGACGCGCCCGCCATCCTGGAGGCCTGCGCCGCCCACGGCGTGCGCGCCATCGCCACCCGCGCCGACCACCCGAGTGGCAGCGACCGCCTGGCCGAGGCCTGCGCGCTGCTGGGCCTGGACGGCGACGAGGTCATCGTCAACGTGCAGGGCGACGAGCCGCTGATCGAGCCCGCGCTCATCGGCGCCGTCGCCGGTTTGTTGCAAAACGAGCCACTGGCCAGCATGGGGACTGCCGCACATGCTATCGAAACAGTAGAAGAGTTCGTCAACCCCAACGTCGTCAAGGTGGTCACCGACGCGCAGGGCCTGGCCCTCGCCTTCAGCCGCGCGCCGCTGCCCTGGTGGCGCGACGGCTTCGCGCAGGGCATCACCGCGCTGCCCACCCAGCCCGCGCCGCTGCGCCACATCGGCATCTACAGCTACCGCGCCGCGTTCCTGCGCGCCTTCCCGCGGCTCGCGCCCGCCCCCATCGAGCGGTGCGAGGCGCTGGAGCAGCTGCGCGCCCTGTGGCACGGCCACCGCATCGCCGTGCACGTCACGCCCCACGCGCCCGGCCCCGGCGTGGACACGCCCGAGGACCTGGCGCGCGTGCGCAGGCTGCTGGCCTGAAAGCCCCTGATCCCGCCCGGCCCCGTCAGCTTGGCGTCGGGGTGCGCATGCTATTCTTGATCGCACGGCGCCAGGCGCCAGCGGCCCGAGGGAGAACCGGCCGCGGATCGGACCACCACTCTTGAGGATTTGCATGAAACTGATTCTTCTGGGCCCGCCCGGCGCCGGCAAGGGCACGCAGGCCGCCTTCATCTGCCAGAAGTACGGCATCCCGCAAATCTCCACCGGCGACATGCTGCGCGCCGCCGTCAAGGCCGGCACGCCGCTGGGCCTGCAGGCCAAGGCCGTGATGGACTCGGGCGCCCTGGTCAGCGACGACATCATCATCGGCCTGGTCAAGGAGCGCATCGTGCAGCCCGACTGCGCCAACGGCTTCCTGTTCGACGGCTTTCCGCGCACCATCCCGCAGGCCGAGGCGATGAAGGACGCCGGCGTCAAGCTGGACTACGTGCTGGAGATCGACGTGCCCTTCGACGCCATCATCGAGCGCATGAGCGGGCGGCGCAGCCACCCGGCGTCGGGGCGCACCTACCACGTCAGCTTCAACCCGCCCAAGGTCGCAGGCCAGGACGACGTGACCGGCGAGCCGCTGGTGCAGCGCGACGACGACCGCGAGGAAACCGTGCGCAAGCGCCTGGAGGTCTACAGCCAGCAGACCCGCCCGCTGGTGGACTACTACAGCGGCTGGGCCGCGCGCGAGCCGGCGGCCGCGCCCAAGTACCGCGCCATCAGCGGCACCGGCACCGTCGAGCAGATCACCGAGCGGGCGCTGGCGGCGCTCAAGAGCTGAGCCCGCGCTTGCCCCTCCCAAAAAGCCGGCAGCCTGCCGGCTTTTTGGCTTCAAGGGGGCCGAAAAAAGGTCAGCCGGCTGATCTTGCCGCTGCGCGGGGCTCCGGCTTCAGAATCCAGGCGATGGGCTTGCCTTGACAAAAAAACTGTGCAAAACTACAGTTACTGTAAATCGATACAGGCAGCCGCCGACCCACCCGAGGATTTGCCATGCAAGACAGTCCCAAGCTCACCGCCCGCCAGCAGCAGATCCTGCAGCTGGTGCAGCGCGCCATTGCCCGCACCGGCGCGCCGCCCACGCGGGCCGAGATCGCGTCCGAGCTGGGCTTCAAGTCCGCCAACGCGGCCGAGGAGCACCTGCAGGCGCTGGCGCGCAAGGGCGTGATCGAGCTGGTCAGCGGCACCTCGCGCGGCATCCGGCTCAAGGGCGCGGCCCGCAGTGCGCTGCGCGGCGAGGGCCTGAGCCTGACGCTGCCCGGCATGGCGCAGCTGGCCCTGCCGCTGATCGGCCGCGTGGCCGCCGGCTCGCCCATCCTGGCACAGGAGCACGTCGACCAGACCTACCACCTCGAGCCCACCCTGTTCGCCCAGCGCCCCGACTACCTGCTGCGCGTGCGCGGCATGTCCATGCGTGACGCCGGCATCATGGACGGCGACCTGCTGGCCGTGCAGTCCACGCGCGAGGCGCGCAACGGCCAGATCGTGGTGGCGCGCCTGGGCGACGACGTCACCGTCAAGCGCTTTCACCGCCACAAGAACCAGATCGAGCTGCACGCCGAAAACCCCGACTACCCCACCATCGTGGTGCAGCCGGGCGAGCCCTTCGAGATCGAAGGCCTGGCCGTCGGCCTGATCCGGGGCAACATGCTGATGTAGCCCCGCCCCCTTCGGCACCTGCGCAGGTGGCGGGCGTGCAGATGGCGATCCATCCCGGATGACGGCCATTCACACCCTGCGGCGGTGCCGGCAGCGCGCACGAGCCCCAGGGCTGGCGCACGCGGCGCATCCGTCAATCTCGCCTGTGTCCGACCTCCGCCCCGAAAGGTTTTACATGGGACTCCTGCAAGACATCCGCCCCGCCTCGTCCAAGGTCCTGTACCTGGCCGACCATCGCACCCCCAGCCTCCAGCGCCGGGCCGCGCAGCTGCGCCAGCAACCCCTGGGCACGCCCGGCGCCTGGACGCGCATGGCGCAGGCGCGCGCCCTCGGCCACGCGGCCCCCGAGCCCGCCCACCCTGCCCTGCCCAAGGCCGCGGCCGTCCGCCCGGTGCGCGTGACGCACTTTGCCGAAGCCGCCGGCACCCACGGCGCCGTGCGCCGGCTGCGCATCTGCGGGCGCCTGGCCGACGTGTGTGCCGAACTCGAGCGCCTGGCCGCCGCCGAAGCGCGCCAGGCCGCGCTGCCGCGCCGCGCCTGACACCGGCCGGCGCCCGCCGGTCGGGGCTCCTTGCATTCGCGAACATCGCGCCGCGCGCCGCACGGCACAATGCGCGCATGAACATCGTCATACTCGATGACTACCAGGACGCCGTGCGCAAGCTGGCCTGCGCCGCCCGGCTGGAGCCCTACCCGGCCAAGGTCTACACCAACACCATCAAGGGCCTGGGGCAGCTGGCCGTGCGCCTGCGCGACGCCGAGGTGCTGGTGCTGATCCGCGAGCGCACGCACATCGCGCGCCAGCTGATCGAGAAGCTGCCGCGCCTGAAGATGATTTCGCAGACCGGTCGGGTGGGCGCCCACATCGACCTGGCGGCCTGCACCGAGCGCGGCATCGTGGTCGCCGAGGGCGTCGGCTCGCCCATCGCGCCCGCCGAGCTGGCCTGGGCGCTCATCATGGCCGCCATGCGCCGGCTGCCGCAGTACATCGGCAACCTCAAGCACGGCGCCTGGCAGCAGTCGGGCCTGAAAAGCGCCTCCATGCCGCCCAACTTCGGCCTCGGCAGCGTGCTGCACGGGCGCACCCTGGGCATCTGGGGCTACGGGCGCATCGGCCAGATCGTGGCCGGCTACGGGCGCGCCTTCGGCATGAACGTGATGGTCTGGGGCTCGCCCGAATCGCTGGCGCGCGCGCGCGCCGACGGCCATCACGCGGCCCCCACGCGCGCCGAGTTCTTCGCCCTGTCCGACGTGCTCTCGCTGCACCTGCGCCTGACCGACGCCACGCAGGGCATCGTCAAGCTCGACGACCTGGCGCGCATGAAGCCCTCGGCCCTGCTGGTCAACACCTCGCGCGCCGAGCTGATCGAGCCCGACGCGCTGGTCACCGCGCTCAACCGCGGCCGCCCCGGCATGGCGGCGGTCGACGTGTTCGAGAGCGAACCCATCCTGCAGGGCCATGCGCTGCTGCGGCTCGAGAACTGCATCTGCACGCCGCACATCGGCTACGTCGAGCAGGACAGCTACGAGCTGTACTTCGGCGCCGCCTTCGACAACATCGTCAACTACCTGCGCGGCACGCCCACCAACATCGTCAACCCGGGCGCCCTGCAGGTGCGCCGCTGAAATGGACCACCCCCGTTGCTCCACTCGCTGCGCGATGTTGCGGCATCCCCCCTCAAGGGGGCGCACCCAGTGGCCGGGGAGACCCCGGCCACAGGTGCCACTGGCATAGCCTGCTCCGCAGCCGTTCAATTCTTTGGGCTTGATGCGCAGCACTATAAAAAACCGAGATGAACACACCACCGCCCCTGCACCTGATCTCCTCCATGGCCACGCAAAAGCTGCTGGCCGAGCTGCTGGCCGCCGACGCCCTGGCCCACCCCGAGGTGGCGGTGCGCCTGGAGTCCGTGGGCGGCGTGGACGCCGCCAGGCGCGTGGCCGCGGGCGAGGCCTTCGACGCCGTGGTGCTGGGCGCCGACGCGCTGCAGCGCCTGATGGCCGGGGGCCACGTGCACCCGGATTCGCGCGTGGACCTGGTGCATTCGGGCGTGGCCGTGGCCGTGCGCGCCGGCGCGCCGCGGCCCGACATCGGCACCGAGGCAGCGCTCAAGGCCGCCGTGCTGGCCGCGCGCAGCGTGGGCTGCTCCACCGGCCCCAGCGGCGTGGCGCTGGCCGCGCTGTTCGAGCGCTGGGGCATCGCCGACGCGGTGCGGGCCAAGCAGGTCACGCCCCCGCCGGGCACCCCCGTGGGCGCGCTGATCGCGCGCGGCGAGGTCGAGCTGGGCTTTCAGCAGCTCAGCGAGCTGATGCACCTGCTGGGCATCGCGCTGCTGGGCCCCTTGCCCGACGCGATCCAGATCGACACCGTTTTTGCCGGCGGCGTGGCCGCCAGCGCCCGCCAGCCCGAGGCCGCGCGCGCCCTGCTGGCGCGGCTGGCGGCGCCCGCCACCGCCGCCATCAAGCAGGCCCACGGCATGACGCCCGCGTGACGCGGCGCCATCGTCCGATCGAACGAATCCCTCCACCATAATCCCCGTCATGACCACTCCCGCATTTCCCACCGTCGGCATCGTCGGCACCGGCGCCATGGGGCGCGGCATCGCGCAGATCGCCGCCCAGGCCGGCTCCGTGGTGCGCCTGTTCGACACCCAGCCCGACGCCGTCGCCAAGGCCCGGGCCGCGCTCGGCGCGCAATGGGACAAGCTGGCCGAAAAAGGCAAGCTCACGCCGGACGCCGCGGCCGCCTGCAAGGCGCGCCTGACACCCGCCGCCCAGTTGGCCGCGCTGGCCGACTGCGACCTGGTGGTCGAGGCCATCGTCGAGCGCCTGGACGTCAAGAAGAGCCTGTTCGCCGAGCTGGAAGGCATCGTGCAGCCCGGCGCCGTGCTGGCCACCAACACCTCCTCGCTGTCGGTCACGGCCATCGCCGCGGGCCTGAAGCGCCCGCAACAGTTCGCCGGCTACCACTTCTTCAACCCGGTGCCGCTGATGAAGGTGGTGGAGTGCATCGCCGGCCTCAAGACCGACCCGGCCGTGTGCCAGCGCCTGGCCGACTATGCGCGCCAGATGGGCCACACGCCGGTGCAGGCGGGAGACACGCCGGGCTTCATCGTCAACCACGCCGGGCGCGGCTACGGCACCGAGGCGCTGCGCATCGTCGGCGAGGGCGTGGCCGACTTCGCCACCATCGACCGCATCCTGCGCGACCAGGTGGGCTTTCGCCTGGGCCCGTTCGAGCTGTTCGACCTGACGGCGCTCGACGTCTCGCACCCGGTGATGGAGTCGATCTACCACCAGTACTACGAGGAGCCGCGCTACCGCCCCAGCGTCATCACCGCGCAGCGCCTGGCCGGCGGCGTGGTGGGCAAGAAGAACGGCGACGGCTTCTACGCCTACGTGGACGGCAAGGCGCAGCTGGCGCCCGAGCCGCCCGTGCCGCAGGTGGCCGAGCTGCCGCCGGTGTGGGTGTCCCCCCGCGCCGCGCGCCGCGCCGAGCTGCTGCAGCTGCTGAAGGACCTGGGCGCCCGGATCGAGACCGGCCAGTCGCCCTCCTCGCAGGCCCTGACGCTGGTGGCGCCGCTGGGCTTCGACGTCACCACCGTCGCCGTGGTCGAGCGGCTCGATCCGGCGCGCACCGTGGGCATCGACCTGCTGGTGGAGGACGCCGCCACCAAGCGCCGCGTGCTGGCCACCAACCCGGCCACGCGCGCCGACATGCGCGATGCGGCGCACGCCCTGTTCGCCAGGGACGGCAAGGCCGTGAGCGTGATCCGCGACTCGGGCGGCTTCGTCACCCAGCGCGTGGTGGCCACCATCGTCAACATCGCCGCCGACATGTGCCAGCAGCGCGTGTGCACGCCGCAGGACCTGGAGACCGCCGTCACCCTGGGCCTGGGCTACCCGCTGGGCCCGCTGGCCATGGGCGACCGGTACGGCCCGGCCAACGTGCTGGAGGTGCTGTTCAACCTGCAGACCGTGTACGGCGATCCGCGCTACCGCCCCAGCCCCTGGCTGCGCCGCCGCGGCGCCATCGGCCTGAGCCTGATGCACGAGGAGCCATGACCGCCGAACTGCGCAGCACCATGGAGGGCAGCACCCTGGTGCTGACCCTCAGCAACCCCGAGCATCGCAACGCCCTGGGGCCCGAGATCTACGCCGCGGGCGTGGAGGCCCTGGGCGCCGCCGAGAGCAACGCCGACGTGCGCGCCGTGCTCATCACGGGCGAGGGCAGCACCTTCTGCGCCGGCGGCAACCTGCAGCGCCTGCTGGCCAACCGCGAGCAGCCGCCGGCGGTGCAGGCGCGCTCCATCGAGGGCCTGCACGACTGGATCGAGGCCATCACCACCTGCCCCAAGCCGGTGATCGCGGCCGTCGAGGGCGCGGCCGCCGGCGCCGGCTTTTCGCTGGCGCTGGCGTGCGATTTGATCGTGGCCGCGCGCAACGCCATCTTCGTCATGGCCTACAGCAACGTGGCGCTGTCGCCCGACGGCGGCGGCAGCTGGCAGCTGGCGCGCGCGCTGCCGCGCCAGCTGGCCAGCGAGCTGCTGCTGGGCGGCGAGCGCATCGGCGCCGAGCGCCTGCACCAGCTGG
The DNA here is from genome assembly GCA_024235995.1 of Burkholderiaceae bacterium. Classification (NCBI taxonomy): domain Bacteria; kingdom Pseudomonadati; phylum Pseudomonadota; class Betaproteobacteria; order Burkholderiales; family Burkholderiaceae; species Burkholderiaceae bacterium. The sequence goes on along the minus strand of JACKLI010000001.1, from coordinate 1,691,832 downwards.
GCGTGGTGGGCCGCGTGTGCGAGGCCGGCCAGGCGCTGGACACGGGCCTGGCCTGGGCCGCCCAGCTGGGCGCGCGCGCGCCCAACGCGCTGGCCAGCATCAAGGAGCTGGTGCAGGACGCGGGCGGACGCAGCCTGCACGAGCACCTGGCGGCCGAGCGCGAGCACTTCGTGCGCAACCTGCACCACCCCAACGGCGGCATCGGCATCGCGGCCTTCCTGGGCAAGCACCCAGCGCGCTACGAATAGCGCGCCCCCCGCGCCGGTCTCCCGCGTGACAATGGAGACTCTTGCAGTCACTCAAACGACAGGCTATGGACGAGCCCATTCTTACCATGGAGGAACGAGAGGCGATCAACGGCGGACGCTGGTTCGCCTCGCTCTCCCCATCCCTTCGCCATGACATTCTCCGATGCGCATTCGTCAAACGCTACCCCGACGGCGCGCTGATCAGCGCCCGCGGCGACGCGCCCGAGCAATGGATCGCCTGCGCCAAGGGCGCCGTGCGCGTCAGCTCGACCACGCTGGCGGGCAAGCAGGTCACGCTCACCTACGTGGAGCCGGGCGTGTGGTTCGGCGACGTGGCCATGTTCGACGGCGACCGGCGCACGCACGACACCTACGCCCATGGCGCCACCACCATCCTGTGCGTGACGCGCGCCGATTTCCAGAAAATCCTGGCCCAGCACGTCGAGCTGTACGAAGCGCTGATGCGCCTGCAGGCGCGGCGCATCCGCCTGCTGTTCGGCCAGGTCGAGGACCTGAGCAGCCTGCCGCTGCGCGCGCGCCTGGCCAAGCAGCTGCTGCACCTGGCGCGCAGCTACGGCGTGCCCAACACCCCGGTGGACGACGAGCTTCGCATCTCGCTGCAACTGGCGCAGGAAGAGCTGGCGCAGCTGCTGGGCGCCTCGCGCCAGCGCGTCAACCAGGAGCTGAAGACCATGGAGCGCGAGGAGGTCATCCGCATCGAGCCGGCCGGCCTCATCGTGCGCGACCGCGCGGCGCTGCTGCGCATCGGCGAGGGCGAGCCCTAGCGACAACATCCGGGAGACCAACATGAGCAGCAACCCCACCGACGCCTTCGTGGGCACGCGCCCGGTCTCCGCCACCCACGCCTTCGACGTCGATGCACTCGCCGCCTGGCTGGCAGGCAACGTGGCGGGCTTCGCCGGCCCGCTCACGGTCGAGATGTTCAAGGGCGGCCAGTCCAACCCCACCTACAAGCTCGTCACGCCGGGCCGCACCTACGTGATGCGCGCCAAGCCGGGGCCCGTGGCCAAGCTGCTGCCCTCGGCGCATGCCATCGAGCGCGAGTTCGCCGTCATGAAGGGCCTGGCCGGCACCGCCGTGCCGGTGGCCCACATGCATGCGCTGTGCGAGGACGAAGCCGTCATCGGCCGCGCCTTCTACATCATGGAGTTCGTCGAAGGCCGCGTGCTATGGGACCAGTCCCTGCCCGGCATGAGAGCAGCCGAGCGCGGCGCCCTCTACGACGAGATGAACCGCGTGATCGCCGCGCTGCACACGGTGGACTTCAAGGCCCAGGGCCTGGAGCACTACGGCAAGAGCGGCAACTACTTCGAGCGCCAGATCGGTCGCTGGAGCAAGCAGTACCTGGCCTCGGTCACCCAGCCCATCGCCGAGATGGACCGGCTGATCGAGTGGCTGCCCGCGCACATGCCGGCCAGCGCGCGCACCGACCTGACGTCCATCGTGCACGGCGACTTCCGCCTGGACAACCTGATCTTCCACCCCACCGAGCCGCGCGTGCTGGCCGTGCTGGACTGGGAGCTGTCGACCCTGGGCCATCCGCTGGCCGACTTCAGCTACCACTGCATGTCCTGGCACATCGACGCCAGCCAGTTCCGCGGCATCGGCGGGCTGGACCTGGCGGCGCTGGGCATCCCGAGCGAGGCCGAATACATCCGCCGCTACTGCGCGCGCACCGGCCTGGCCACGCCCGAGCAGCTGGCGCCGGACTGGAGCTTCTACCTGGCCTACAACATGTTCCGCATCGCCGCCATCCTGCAGGGCATCGCCAAGCGCGTGGAGGCCGGCACCGCCAGCAGCGAGCAGGCGCGGGCCAACGGCGCGCGCGCCCGGCCGATGGCCGAGCTGGCCTGGCGGTTTGCTCAAAAAGCATAGCTGCTCGCGCTTTATCCACCTGGGCTGGAGCCCGATTTTTATCATAAGGAGTGATCCATGGAGTTCGACTACAGCCCGAAGGTCAAGGACATGCAGGCGCGCCTGCTGGCCTTCATGGACGAGCACATCTACCCCAACGAAAACGCCTACTACGACGAGGTCGCGGCCAACCGCGCCAAGGGCAACGCCTGGATTCCGACGCAGATCATCGAGCAGCTCAAGCCCAAGGCGCGCGCCGCCGGCCTGTGGAACCTGTTTCTGCCCAAGTCCACGCGCGCCCCCGAGGGCCTGTCCAACCTCGAATACGCGCCGCTGTGCGAGATCATGGGCCGCGTGGCCTGGGCGCCCGAGGTCTTCAACTGCTCGGCGCCCGACACCGGCAACATGGAGACCATCGAGCGCTACGGCAGCGAGGCCAACAAGGACCAGTGGCTCGAGCCCCTGCTGCGCGGCGAGATCCGCTCGGCCTTCCTGATGACCGAGCCGGCCGTGGCCTCGTCGGACGCCACCAACATCGAGTGCCGCATCCAGCGCGACGGCGATCACTACGTCATCAACGGCCGCAAGTGGTGGTCCTCCGGCGCGGGCGATCCGCGCTGCGCCGTCTACATCGTGATGGGCAAGACCGACCCCGAGGCGCCGCGCCACTCGCAGCAGTCCATGATCCTGGTGCCCGCGGGCACGCCGGGCGTCAAGGTCATCCGCGCGCTGACAGTGTTCGGCATGGACGACGCGCCGCACGGCCACATGGAGGTCGAGCTGAAAGACGTGCGCGTGCCGATCGCCAACCTGCTGGTGGGCGAGGGCCGGGGCTTCGCCATCGCCCAGGGCCGCCTGGGGCCGGGGCGCATCCACCACTGCATGCGCTCCATCGGCGCGGCCGAGCGCGCGCTGGAGCTGATGTGCCAGCGCCTGAACCACCGCGTGGCCTTCGGCCGGCGCATCGCCGAGCAGGGCGTGTGGCGCGAGCGCATCGCCGAGTCGCGCTGCCTGATCGACCAAGCGCGCCTGCTCACGCTCAAGGCCGCCTACATGATGGACACCGTGGGCAACAAGGTGGCGCAGGCCGAGATCGCGATGATCAAGGTCGTCGCCCCCAACACGGCCCTGCGCGTCATCGACTGGGCGATCCAGGCGCACGGCGGCGCCGGCATCAGCAACGACTTTCCGCTGGCCTCCATGTACGCCCACCAGCGCACGCTACGCTTTGCCGACGGCCCCGACGAGGTGCACCGCAACGCCATCGCCAAGCTGGAGCTGGCCAAGCACATGCCGGGCGCCAAACCGGTGGACATGCCCATCACGCGCGGCAGCTGAGCCGGCGCGCAGGCCGCGTCAGCGCGGCACCCAGACCTGCCCCGTCATCAGCCGCCGCGCGCTGCGGCTGACGCTGACGCGGCGGATGCGCCAGACGCCGCCGGCGTCCTGCGCCGCCTCGGCCTCGGTCTCGATGCAGCCCGCCGGGTGGCCCATGCGCAGGCCGGCGCCGTCCGCGCCGCTGCCCGGCGCCAGCAGCGTGCCGGGCAGTGCCGCGGCCGACGCCAACGCGATCGCGCCGGTGCCCGGCAGCGCGTGGTGAAACTGCCCCATCGAGACCATGCGCACCAGCACATCCATCTGGCCGGCGGCCACGGCGCGGCCGTCGCTGGCCACGTAGCCGGCGGGCGCACCCACCAGCGCCAGCTTGGGCGTGGCCGGGCGCTCGCGCGTGGCCTGCGCCGGCGTGGCGGCCAGGCCCATGGCCACGGCGCCCTGGGCGCGCACCGCCTCGCAGCGCGCCAGCAGCGCCGCGTCGGCGTTCAGCGCGCGCGGCAGCTCGGTGCCGGCCAGGCCCAGGCTCGCCGCGGGCACGATGACGGTGGCGTTGCCCGAGTTGACCAGCGTGGCCGGCACGGGCCCCAGGCCAGGCACCTGCAGCACGTCCTGCGCCCGGCCCGTGGGCAGCAGCGGCAGGCCGCCCCCGCCGGCCGGGTCCAGAAAGTCGAGCCGGATCTCGGCGGCGGGGAACGGCACGCCGTCCAGCACGAAGTCGCCCAGCTCCTGCACCTGCCCGCCGCGCATCGGCACGTGCGCCACGATGCGCTGGCCCAGGTTGGCCTGCCAGATGCGGACGGTGGCCAGCCCCTCGGCAGGCGCAGGGTCGAGCAGGCCGGCGTGCAGCGCGAACGGGCCGACGGCGGCCGCCAGGTTGCCGCAGGAGCCGCTCCAGTCGATCAGCGGCCGGTCGATGGCGACCTGGCCGAACAGGTAGTCCACGTCGCAGCCGGGCTGGGCCGAGCGCTGCACCAGCACCACCTTGCTGGTGCTCGAGCTGGCGCCGCCCAGGCCGTCGATGTGGCGCGCGTACGGATCGGGGCTGCCGATGGCGCGCAGCAGCAGCGCGTCGCGCGCCGCCGGCTCGGCCGGCAGGTCGGAGGGCCGAAAGAACAGGCCCTTGCTGGTGCCGCCGCGCATGAGGGTGGCGGCGATGGCGAGGGTCTCAGTCGGCATAGCGTTGCTCCAGCGCGTCCCAGCGCGGCTTGTCGACCAGGCGCTGGCGCTCGGCGAAGGGCGCCACCAGGGCCGGGTCCTCGCTGAGCGCGCCGCTCGCCTTCAGCTGCCCCAGCGCCCGCGTCATGCCCGCCACCGCCGCCTGCAGCGCGGCGTTGGCGTACAGCACCAGGCCGTAGCCGGCGGCGGCCAGCTCGGCCTGCGGCAGCACCGGCGTGCGCCCGCCCAGCACCAGGTTCATCAGCAGCGGGGGCTCGAGCAGGCCCGGCAGCGCGCGCACCTGCCCGGCCTCGGTCAGCGCCTCGACGAACAGGATGTCGGCGCCCGCCTCGGCGTAGCGCGCGGCGCGCTCGACGGCGGCCTCGAAGCCGTGCACCGCCGCCGCGTCGGTGCGCGCCATCACCAGCAGGCCGCTGTCGGCCCGCGCGTCGACGGCGGCGCGAATCTTGCCCACCATCTCGGCGGTATCGACCACGTCCTTGCCGCCGAAGTGGCCGCAGCGCTTGGGGCTGGTCTGGTCTTCCAGCTGCACGCAGTCGGCGCCCGCGCGCTCGAGCCGGCGCACCGTGTGGTAGACGTTGACGGCGTTGCCGAAGCCGGTGTCGGCATCGACGATCAGCGGCAGCCGCACCACGTCGCGGATGCGCTGGGTGTGCTCGGCGATCTCGGCCAGGCCCATGAAGCCCTGGTCGGGCAGGCCCAGGCTCATGTTGGTCACGCCCGCGCCGGTGACGTAGATGGCGGCAAAGCCCAGCTCCTCGATCACGCGCGCCGACAGCGCGTTGAAGGCCCCCGGCACCAGGGTGGCCTGCCGCCTGTGCACCAGTTGCAACAGGGTTTTGCGGGTATCTTCGACGGTCATGTGGCATCTCCAGACCGATGATGCTACCCAACGAGGAGACCCCCCATGCGCATCCTGCTGGCGGAAGACGAACCCGACCTGGCCAACTGGCTGGCGCGCGCGCTGGAGCGCGACGGCCTGCTGACCGACTGGGTCAGCGACGGCCGCGACGTGCTGCCCAGCCTGGCCGCGCGCAGCTACGACGCGCTGGTGCTGGACCTGGGCCTGCCCGGGCTGGACGGCCACCAGGTGCTGGCGGCCCTGCGCGCGCGCGACGAGCGGCTGCCGGTGCTGATCCTGACCGCGCGCGACTCGCTGCGCGCGCGCGTGGGCACGCTCAACCAGGGCGCCGACGATTTTCTGGCCAAGCCCTTCGACCTGGCCGAGCTGCAGGCGCGCCTGCATGCCCTGATCCGGCGCGCGCGCGGCAGCGCCCACTGGCACCAGAGCTGCGGCCCGCTCGCCTGGGACGCCACCACCAAGGGCTTTGCCCTGCACGGGCAGCCGCTGGCGCTGACGCCGCGCGAGCACGCCGTGCTGCGCGTGCTGATCCAGCACCTGGGCGAGCCGCTGTCCAAGACCGAAATCCTCGACCGCGTGGTCTCCGACGCGCACGACGTCAGCCCCGAGGCCGTCGAGGTGCTGGTGCACCGCCTGCGCAAGCGCCTGGACGGCCGCGGCGTGCGCATCACCACGCTGCGCGGCCTGGGCTACGTGCTGGAGCCCGCGCCGTGACGCCGCGCGGCGCCAGCCTGCGCGGTACGCTGGTGGTGGTGCTGGCCGTCGGCATGGTGCTGGCCTCGGGCATCGGCCTGTGGGGCGCCTGGCGCACCGCCGCGGCCGCCGCCAACGCCGCCTACGACCGCTCGCTGGCGGGCGCCATCAAGGCCATCGACGCCAACATCAGCACCGCCAGCGGTGGCCTGGGCGTCGAGCTGCCCTACGCCATGCTCGAGTTCTTCGAGCTCACCGCCGGCGGCGCGGTGTACTTTCGCGTCGCCAGCGAAGACGGCCTGGTGGAGATCGGCAACACCGACCTGCCTGCGCCCGAGGCCACGCTCATCAACGGCCGGCCGCGCTTTCGCGACGCCCGCTACCACGGCCAGCTGCTGCGCCTGGGCTCGTACACGCGGGTGCTCGACCCGCCCCTGGCCGGGCACGTGGACAAGCCGCGCGTGATCATCCAGGTGGCCGAGACCCTGGCCTCGCGCCAGGACTTCACGCGCGCCCTGCTGCTGGAGGCCGTCACGCGCAACGCGCTGCTGGTGGCGCTGGCGCTGGCGCTGATGGCGCTGGCCACCGGCTGGGCGCTGCGGCCGCTGGCGCGCCTGTCGGCCGAGCTGCAGGCGCGCTCGCCCGAGGACCTGACCCCCATCCCGGAGGGCGCGGTGCCCACCGAGGCGCGTCCGCTGGTGGCCGCCATCAACCACCACATGGCGCGCCACCAGCAGGCCAGCGAGGCGCGCCGCCGCTTCGTCGACGACGCCTCGCACCAGCTGCGCACGCCGCTGACCACCCTGGTCACCCAGGCCGACTTCGCCCTGCGCGAGGCGCCGCCCGGCCCGGTGCGCGAGGCCCTGCAGGCCATGCGCCAGCAGCTCGACGAGGCCACGCGCCAGGTCAACCAGATGCTGGCGCTGGCGCGCGCCGACGCCGCCGAGCTGGACCGGCAGGCCGTCGACCTGGTGGCGCTGGCGCGCGAGCTGACGCGCCCGTGGTGGCCGCATGCCCGCGCCGCCGCCATCGACCTGGGCTTCGAAAGCGGCGTGCCGGCACTGCAGGTGCCGGTCAACGCCGCCCTGCTGCGCGAGGCGCTGGCCAACCTGCTGCACAACGCGCTGCGCTACGCCCCGGCGGGCAGCCACGTGACGGTGCGCGTGGACGCCGCCGGCGGCGAAGCCGTGCTGGCGGTGCTGGACGACGGGCCCGGCCTGGCGCCCGACGAGCTGCCGCACGCCAGCGAGCGCTTTTTTCGCGGCCGCCACGCGCGCGTCGGCGGCAGCGGCCTGGGGCTGGCCATCGTGCGCGCCGTGGCCGAGCGGCACGGCGGCCGGCTCGAGCTGGCGAGCGGCCCGGGCGGCCGCGGCCTGGCCGCGCGCCTTCATCTCCCGCTCGCTACGGCGGCCCCGCCCGAGGCACGTCCAACCGCGGGTTAACCCCGAACGACGTGCCGTGATTTGAAAGCGGGCTGAAAGCACGCCCTGGCTAGAGTCGCCTTGCGCTCCGCCATCCGCCCGCGGATGCGGCGCACGACCTTTCCCACGCACACCTTCAAGGAGACCGCTCGATGAAACTCACCCACGCCCTCGCGACCCTGGCCCTGGCAGGCGGCATGGGCCTGGCCCACGCCGGCCCGCTGGACAAGACCGAATGCATCGCCCCGGCCAAGCCCGGCGGCGGGTTCGACCTGACCTGCAAGCTGGCGCAGTCGGCCCTGCTGGACGGCAAGTTCATCGGCACGCCGATGCGCGTGACCTACATGCCGGGCGGCATCGGCGCCGTGGCCTACAACGCGATCGTGGCGCAGCGCCCGGACGAGAACAACACCATCGTCGCCTTCTCGGGCGGCTCGCTGCTGAACCTGGCGCAGGGCAAGTTCGGCCGCTACCACGTGGGCGACGTGCGCTGGCTGGCCGGCGTGGGCGCCGACTACGGCGCCATCATCGTGGCCGACAGCTCGCCCTTCAAGTCGCTCAAGGACGTGGTGGCCGCCATCGGGGCCGATCCCAGCAAGGTGGTGTTCGGCGCCGGCGGCACCGTGGGCAGCCAGGACTGGATGAAGGCCGCGCTCACCGCCAAGGCCGCCGGCCTGGACCCCCGCAAGATGCGCTTCGTCGCCTTCGAGGGCGGCGGCGAAGCCATCACCGCGCTGCAGGGCGGCCACGTGCAGATCTACTCGGGCGACGCCTCCGAGGCCGAGGAGCAGATCAAGGCCGGCGCCAAGATCCGCGTCATCGCCGTGCTGGCCGACAAGCGGCTGGAAGGCGGCCTGGCCAAGGTGCCCACCGCCAAGGAGCAGGGCATGGACGTCGAGTGGCCCATCATCCGGGGCTTCTACATGGGCCCGAAGGTGAGCGACGCGGACTTCAAGGTCTGGGTCGACACCTTCAACAAGATGATGGCCACGCCCGAGTTCGCCAAGCTGCGCGCCGACCGCAGCCTATTCCCCTTCGCGCTGACCGGCGCCGAGCTCGACGCCTACGTGAAGAAGCAGGTCGAGCGCTACAGCAAGCTGGCCGCCGAACTCGGCCTGGCCGTCGCCAAGTAAGGGCGGCGCAACGCCCCGACGGCGGCCGCTGCCCGCGGCCGCCCCATCCGGAGACCCGACATGAGTGACCGCATTCTCGGCGCCGCCTGCCTCGCGGCGGGCGCCGCCATGGCCTGGGCGGCCAAGGACTACGCCGCGCCCATCTCCTACGAACCCGTGGGACCGCGCGCCTTTCCCATGCTGCTGGCGGCGCTGCTGGCCATCGGCGGCGCCTGGCTGCTGGTGCGCCCCGGCGCCCACGGCCGCTGGCTGCACACGGTGCCGCTGAAGGCGCTGTCGCTGGCGATCGCCGCGGTGTTCGCGTACGTGCTGCTGTTCCAGTGGCTGGGTTTCACGCTGGCCACCCTCGTGATGGCGGTGCCGGTGGGCATGGCCTTCGGCGGCAGCCTGCTGCAGTCGCTCGGCGGCGGCCTGGGCCTGGGCCTGGTGGGGTTCTTCCTGTTCGACAAGGCGCTCGACGTGGTCCTGCCGACTGGTCTGTTGTCCTTCCTGCTCGGAGGCCGCTGATGGATACCCTGCAATACCTGCTCAACGGCTTCGGCGTCGCGCTGACCGTGACCAACCTGGTGGTGGCCGCGCTGGGCGCGCTGATCGGCACCATCGTCGGCATGCTGCCGGGCCTGGGGCCGATCAACGGCGTCGCCATCCTGATGCCGATCGCCTTCGCGCTCAAGCTGCCGCCGGAGACCGCGCTGATCCTGCTGGCGGCCGTCTACATGGGCTGCGAGTTCGGCGGCCGCATCTCGGCCATCCTGCTGAACGTGCCCGGCGACGCGGGCGCCATCATGACCACGCTGGACGGCTACCCCATGGCCAAGGCCGGCCAGGCCGGCGTGGCGCTGTCCATCTCGGCCTGGTCCTCGTTCATCGGCGGCATGGTGGCCACCACCGGCTTCGTGCTGTTCGCGCCCCTGCTGGCCCGCTGGGCCCTGGCCTTCGGCCCGGCCGAATACTTCGCGCTGATGGTGTTTGCCTTCGCCTGCATCACCGGCCTGATGGGCGACGCGCCGATGAAGGCCGCGCTGGCCGCCGTCATCGGCCTGGCGCTGGCCACGGTGGGGCTGGACTCCAACTCGGGCGTGTACCGCTTCACGGCCGACAACGTGCACCTGTCCGACGGCATCCAGTTCATCGTCGTCGTGATCGGCCTGTTCTCGGTCAGCGAGGTCCTGCTGATGCTGGAGCAGCACTTCCAGAGCAGCGGCATGATCAAGTCGACCGGCCGCTCCATGTTCAACCTCAGGGAGCTGGCCCACACCTGGTGGGGCACGGTGCGCTCGTCGGTGGTGGGCTTCGTCGTCGGCGTGCTGCCCGGCGCCGGCGCCACCATCGCCAGCGCCATGACCTACACGATGGAAAAGAACATCGCCGGCGCCAGCGGCACCTTCGGCAAGGGCGACATCCGCGGCGTGGCCGCGCCCGAGGCGGCCAACAACGCCTCGGCCGGCGGCTCGTTCGTGCCGATGCTGACGCTGGGCGTGCCCGGCTCGGGCACCACGGCGGTGATGATGGGCGCGCTGGCCCTCTACAACATCACGCCGGGGCCGGCGCTGTTCACGCAGAACCCCAACCTGGTGTGGGGCCTGATCGCCTCGATGTTCGTCGCCAACGTGCTGCTGCTGGTCATGAACATCCCGCTGGTGGGCGTGTTCTCCAGCATGCTGCGCACACCCAACTGGCTGCTGGTGCCGGGCATCCTGGCGGTGAGCACGGTGGGGGTGTATTCGGTGCACGCCACCACGTTCGACCTGACGCTGATGGCGGTGTTCGGCGTGGTCGGCTACCTGCTGCGCAAGCAGGGCGTGCCGATGGCGCCGCTGATCCTGGGCTTCGTGCTGGGCGAGATGATGGAGCAGAACCTGCGCCGCGCGCTGTCCATCACCAACGGCGAGCTGGGCATCCTGCTCGAAAGCCCGATCTCCAAGGGCCTGTGGCTGATCGCCGTGCTGATGGTGGTGGTGCCGCCACTGCTGCGCCTGCGCCGTCGGCGCCTGGCGGCGCAGGCGGCCTGAGCCGGGGCCCGTCACCGCCACCGCGGCGCCTTCGGGCGCCGTTTTTTGCCGCTCAAATCGGCTCGCCACGCCCGGCCAGGCCGTCCGAATGGCCTAGGCACGGCACTCCGGCGGCTGGCCACAGGTCCGCCGTTGATGTACGGCAACATGGCTGCACAAAAAGACACGGCACCGGGCTTAACCGTGCGCGCCAACGGCCAACCCCCTTGGCCGCCCACGCCACCAGCGTCGATAATTTTGCCGGCTTGGCATTCTGTTGGCCTACCCAAAACCAATCCACTGGGAGGGAGCATGAAACCATTTTTTCCGGCGCATCGAAGCATGGCAGCCCTGCTTGCCATGGCACTGGGCTGTGCTGTCTTGCCGGCACACGGCCTGGACAACCCGCGCATCATCAATTTCGCGGGCCAAACCGTACCGGCCGCGCCGGCGACCAACGTCACCTTCACCAGCACCGATGGCTCCATGACCATCGATCAGCTGCGTGCTGGAACGGGCTTGACGTTTCCCGCAGTGGTGTCCTATGGTCTGGGTAACTCGGGCATGAGTGGGCAGGGCACGCAATTGACCATCGACCCCGCCAGCTCGGCCGTTCCCTATCGGCTGGCCGTGAATGATCAGCGCACCTCGTCGTACCAGTGGATTTCGGCCGAATGCCTGGATCCGGCCAACCCAAGTGGGCCACTGGTCGTCTGTAACCTGGGCGATACCGCACAGTTCCCACGAACCAATTATCCGACTGGTAGCGGCGCATACTGGCAGACGCCGGCCGTCAGTTGGAGCAGTCCTTGGCTGCAGGTCACCACACCGGGCTACTTCAACCAGAACATCCAGAGCAATGGTTTGTACATCGACCTGCCGCCCACGGTGCGCAAGGTGTACTTCTACGCCATCAACTACACCAACGGTGGCGACTCCATCTTCGGCACCGTCCTCGTGGCGGACGCCCCCAGCGTCAGCAAGGCCTTCGCTCCCGCCAACGTGAAGCCGGGCGAACAGAGCACGCTCACCATCACACTCAAGGGTCCCGGCTTCGGCCAGGCCATTGGGGCCGTGGGCAACGATCCGGCCGGCCCCGCCGGCGTGGCCGGGGCCGTACCCGGCGTGCAGTTGATGGACATGCTCCCCGCCCCCCTCACCCTGGTCAGCGCCAGCCACACCTGCACCGGCGGCACGCTCACGGCCGTGGCCGGCAGCAGCACCATCACGCTGAGCGACGCCACCCTGCCCAACGACGGCTGCGCCATCACCGCCGTGGTGCAGTGGCCTTCGACGACCGCTGGCTACCAGGCCTGCAAGGACAGCCCCAAGGTCACCAACACCATCACGCCGCCCAGCCAGTTCAGCACCCTGGTGGGGCAGATGGACACTCCCGCCACGACCGACCTGGACTGCACCTACGTCGCGCCGCCCAGCTCGCCCACCCCGGTGCCCACTCTGGGCATGGGCGCCCTGCTGCTGAGCTCGGCCGGCATCGTGGTCCTGGGCTTCCTGCGCCGCCGCAGGCCCATGCACTGAGCAAGCCTCGGCGCGATGGCGGGCCCACCTGGGCCCACCGATGACGAGACCTCGGCGCCTGCGAAGGCGCCGTTTTTCTTCTGGACAAGGCCACGGGCCGTTTCAGCCGGCGGCGCGCGGCCAGGCCGGCCGCCGGCCGGTGAGCTGGCTGACGATCAGGGCCTTGAGCGGCGGCAGGTGGCTGGAGCCCGCCAGCACGGCGCGGCGCAGCAGCCGCGGCAGGGCGCGTTCGTCGGTGTACAGGCCGACGATGGCGTTGGTGCCGCGGTACAGCGGCCAGGCGTGGCGATGGTGGGCGCGGGCATAGGCCTGCAGCACGGCCGCGTCGCCCAGGTCGGCGCCGCGCGCACGCGCCTCGCCCAGCGCCTGCGCCAGCCGGGCCACGCCGGCCAGGCCCAGGTTGTAGCCGTGCGCCGTCACCGGGTGCATGCCCACGGCGGCATCGCCCACCAGGGCGCAGCGCGCGGCGGCGAAGCGATCGGCCATCACGGCCACCAGCGGGTAGGCGTGGCGCTGGCCCACCAGCTGCATGCGGCCCAGGCGATGGTTGAACTGTTCCTGCACGCACGCGGCAAAGTCCTCGGGCGACAGCGCCAACAGCGCCTGCACCTGCTCGCTGCGCGCCGTGACCACCGCCGAGCACATCGGGGCGCCGCTGTCCGTGTCGTCGGGCAGCGGCAGGATGGCCAGGGTGCGCTCGTAGCCGAAGCACTCGTGCGCGATGCCATCGTGCGCGCGCTCGTGCCGCAGGCGGCAGACGATGACGGTGCGGCCGAAGTCGTGCATCGAGGCACCGATGCCCAGCTGGCGCCGCGTGGCCGAAAAGCGGCTGTCGGCGGCCACCAGCAGCGGCGCCTGCAAGCGCTGGGGTGTGGCGTCGGGCGTGGCGGCGTCGACGTACTCCAGTTCGGCGCGAGCGGGCGTGGTCGACACGCGCGTGACTTTCACGCCGGTGATCAGGCGCACGCCCGCCGTAGCGGCCGCCACCGCCCAGGCTGTGCGGCGCAGCGCGTGGTTGGGCACGATCCAGCCCAGGTTGTCGCAGCCGGTGCCCTGCGCGTTCAGCGCCATGCCCTCGCGCTGGCCCACCGGCCCGTCGTGCACCTGGGCCTGGCGCAGCAGGCCGATCTCGTGCGGCGCCAGGCGCTGCCAGCTGCCCAACCGCTGCAGCGTGGCCACGCTGGGGTGGGTCAGCGCGATCTCGCGCCCGTCGGGCGCGGGGTCGGCCAGCGCCGCGGCGCCCTGCTGCTCCAGCACCGTCGCCTGCAGGCCGGCCTGCGCCAGGGCGATGGCCAGCGACAGGCCGGCGGGGCCGCCGCCCACGATCAGCACGTCGGTGGTGCCAGCGGGCGTGGCGGACGAAGAAGCAGCAGGGGACATGGCAGGCGAAGGCGGGCGAGGACTGCGCCCCATTGTCCCTGCCGCCCCTCGAGCCGCCCTTGCCCTGGATCAAGGCCCGGGCAAGGGGCCGCGCACCGTCGCCCCTTGCGGCGCCTGGTCAGCGCCGGGGCTTGCCGCCCTTGCGCGCCTTGGCCTTTGCGGCAGCCTTCTTGACGGCCGCCGTCAGCACCTGCATGGGCGAGCGGCGCTCGGTGGCGGGAGCCAAGCCCTCGCGCGCTTCCCGCCGCGCGCGCCCCTTGGGCGGCTTGGACGGCGCCTTGCCCGCGCCTCCCTCGCTGCCGGCCTTGTCGCGCGGGGCGCCTTCCTCCTGCACCAGGCGAAAGTCGATCTTGCGCGCGTCCAGGTCGACCCGGCTGACCTGCACCCGCACGCGCGTGCCCATGCCGTAGCGGATGCCGGTGCGCTCGCCGCGCAGCTCCTGGCGCACCTCGTCGTAGCGGAAGTACTCGCCGCCCAGCTCGGTGATGTGCACCAGGCCCTCGACGTGCAGCTCGGTCAGCGTGACGAACAGGCCGAAGCTGGTGACGGCGCTGACGGCGCCGGCGTATTCCTCGCCCAGGTGCTCGCGCATGTACTTGCACTTGAGCCAGGCCTCCACGTCGCGGCTGGCCTCGTCGGCGCGCCGCTCGTTGGCGCTGCAGTGCAGGCCGGCGGCCTCCCAGTCCTGCAGGTCGGGGCTGGGCTCCGCACGGCGCTCGAGCTTGCCGCGCTTGCGCGAAACGCTATCCTTTTGCAAGCGCTTGCGCAGCTTGTCGTGCGCCTCGCCGGGCGTGGGCAGCGCGGGCAGCTGGTACTTGCGCCCGCCCAGGATGGCCTTGATCACACGGTGCACCAGCAGGTCGGGGTAGCGCCGGATGGGGCTGGTGAAGTGCGTGTAGGCCTCGAAGGCCAGGCCGAAGTGACCGCTGTTGACGGGCGTGTAGATGGCCTGGCTCATGGAGCGCAGCAGCATCATGTGGATCTGCTCGGCGTCGGGGCGCTCCTGGGTGGCCTCGGCGATGCGCTGGAACTCCTCGGGGCGCGGCTCGTCGCTGACCGACAGGCCCACGCCCAGCGCCTTCAGGTAGGCGCGCAGCAGCTCCACCTTCTCGGGCGTGGGCCCCTCGTGCACGCGGTACAGGCCCACGTGCTTGCCCAGGCCGATGAAGTCGGCGCTGCACACGTTGGCCGCCAGCATGCACTCCTCGATCAGGCGGTGCGCGTCGTTGCGCGTGCGCGGCACGATCTTCTCGATGTGGCCGGCCTCGTCGCACACGATCTGCGTCTCGACCGTGTCGAAGTCGACCGCGCCGCGCCGCTGCCGCGCGCCCAGCAGGGCGCGGTACACCTCGTGCAGGTGCAGCAGGTCGGGCACGCGCGCGCGCCGCTGCGTGGCCTCGGGCCCGCGCGTGTTGGCCAGGATGGCCGCCACCTCGGTGTAGGTCAGGCGCGCGTGGCTGTTCATCACCGCCGGGTACAGCTGGTAGGCATGCACCTCGCCCTGCGCGGTGACGAGCATGTCGCACACCATGCACAGGCGCTCCACCTGGGGGTTGAGCGAGCACAGGCCGTTGCTGAGCTTCTCGGGCAGCATGGGGATCACGCGGCGCGGAAAGTACACGCTGGTGGCGCGGTCGTAGGCGTCGATGTCGATCGCGCTGCCCGTCGTCACGTAATGGCTGACGTCGGCAATGGCCACCAGCAGCCGCCAGCCGTTGGGCTTCTTGCCGCGGCCCGTCACCACCGCCGGCTCGGCATACACCGCGTCGTCGAAGTCGCGTGCGTCCTCGCCGTCGATGGTGACCAGGGGCACGTCGGTCAAATCGACCCGGCCGGCGCGGTCCTTGGCACGCACCGCGTCGGGCAGGGCACGCGCCTCGGCCATGCAGGCGTCGGAAAACTCGTGCGGCACGCCGTACTTGCGCACCGCGATCTCGATCTCCATGCCCGGGTCGTCCACCTCGCCCAGCACCTCCTTCACGCGGCCGACCGGCTGGCCGTACAGCGCTGGCGGCTCGGTCAGCTCGACGACGACCACCTGCCCGGCCCGGGCGGTGCCGATGGCGCCCTTGGGAATCATCACGTCCTGGCCGAAGCGCTTGTCCTCGGGCGCCACCAGCCACAGGCCGCCTTCGTGCAGCAGGCGGCCGATGATGGGCTGCGGCGGGCGCTCGATGATCTCGAGCACGCGCCCCTCGGGGCGGCCGCGCCGGTCCAGGCGCACCACGCGCACGCTCACGCGGTCGCGGTGCAGCACCGCCCGCATCTCGTTGGGCGGCAGGTAGATGTCCGGCTCACCGTCGTCGCGCAGCACGAAACCATGGCCGTCGCGATGCCCGGAAACGACACCTTCGATTTCGTCCGGAATATTTTTTTGGGGGGCTAGATTTTTGATATAGAATCCTTGTTTCCTGATGCCCAGGTGGCGGAATTGGTAGACGCACTAGTTTCAGGTACTAGCGGGTAACTCCGTGGAGGTTCGAGTCCTCTCCTGGGCACCAACAATAAAAAAGCAACGGGCTGGAACATACCAGACTCGCTGCCACGCAAAAGCCACCTTCGGGTGGCTTTTTTCTTGCTTGGTCATCATCAAACGGGTTGGGCAATCAAGTCATGGCCCTGCGTGCCGACGATGCGCGCGCGGGTGAAGGTGCCCACCTTCAGCGTCTTGCTGGCCTTCTCGGGCGGCAGCAGCTGCACCACACCGTCGATCTCGGGCGCGTCGGCGTAGCTGCGCCCCACCCCGCCGCGGCGGCCCAGCGCGGGGGCCGAATCCACCAGCACCTGCATGGTCGCGCCCACGCGCTCGCGCAATTTCTCCATCGACACCTGCTCGGCCACGGCCATGAAGCGCGCGCGGCGCTCCTCGCGCAGCTCGGCGGGCAGTTGGCCTTCCAGCGCGTTGGCCGCCGCGCCCTCGACCGGCGAATAGGCAAAGCAGCCCGCGCGGTCGATGCGCGCGGCGCGCATGAAGTCCAGCAGGTCCTCGAACTCGGCCTCGGTCTCGCCCGGAAAGCCGGCGATGAAGGTCGAGCGGATCACGATGTCGGGGCACAGCGCACGCCAGCGCTCAATGCGCTCCAGGTTCTTCTCGCCGCTGGCCGGGCGCTTCATGCGGCGCAGCACCTCGGGGTGGCTGTGCTGGAACGGCACGTCCAGATAGGGCAGCACCCGGCCCTCGGCCATCAGCGGCACGATCTCGTCCACGCTGGGGTACGGGTACACGTAGTGCAGGCGCACCCAGGCGCCATGCGGCGCGGCCAGCTCGCTCAGCGCCTGCACCAGCTCCAGCAGGCGCGTCTTGACCGGGCGCCCGTCCCAGAAGCCGGTGCGGTACTTCACGTCGACGCCGTAGGCCGAGGTGTCCTGGCTGATGACGAGCAGCTCCTTGACGCCGCCCTCGAACAGCGCTTTGGCCTCCTTCAGCACGTCGCCGATCGGGCGGCTGACCAGGTCGCCGCGCATGGACGGGATGATGCAGAAGGTGCAGCGGTGGTTGCAGCCCTCGCTGATCTTCAGGTAGGCGTAGTGGCGCGGCGTGAGCTTCAGGCCCGCCGCGCCGAACGCGCCCGGCACCAGGTCCAGGAAGGGGTCGTGCGGCTTGGGCAGGTGCCGGTGTACGGCGTCCATCACGTCCTGCGTGGCGTGCGGGCCGGTCACGGCCAGCACCGCCGGGTGCAGGTGCTTGACCAGGGTTTCGGGCTCATCCTGGCCTGCAGCCGGCGTACCATCTGCGCGACCAGCTATCTTTTTTGCACCCAGGCAGCCGGTCACGATGACCTTGCCGTTGACCGCCAGCGCCTCGCCAATGGTGTCCAGGCTTTCCTTGACCGCCTCGTCGATGAAGCCGCAGGTGTTGACCACCACCAGGTCGGCCCCCTCGAAGGTCTTGCTGGTCTGGTAGCCCTCGGCGCTCAGCTGCGTCAGGATCAGCTCGGAATCGGTCAGGTTCTTGGGGCACCCCAGGCTGACAAAGCCGATGCGCGGGGCGGGCGCTGCAATGGTTTCACTCATGGTTTCAATCGATGTTGTCCAGGCACGGGTTCGTCCTGAACGGCGCCGGCCTCAGCGCCGGATGCCGAAGGCACCCAGCAGCTGGTCGGCCTGCCGGGTCATCTGCTCCTGCATCTGCAGGAAGGCGGCCTTGGACTGCTCCAGGTAGCTGCCCATCACGCTCTGCATCAGCGGCGACTGCAGGTTCATGAACTGGGTCCACATCTCGGGCGTCAGGCTCTGCGACTGCTCGGCCAGCCTGGTCTGGATCTCGGCCAGCGCCTGGATGTTCTTCTCCAGGTACGAGCCCATGAAGCCCTGCATGGCGTGACCGTAGAAGCGGATGATCTCGGCCAGCATGGGCTCGGTGAACATGGGCGCGCCGGCGGCCTCCTCCTCCAGGATGATCTGCAGCAGGATGCTGCGCGTCAGGTCCTGGCCCGACTTGGCGTCCAGCACCACGAACGAATCGCGCTCCATCACCAGCTGCCGCACCTGCGCCAGCGTGATGTAGGACGAGGCGCTGGTGTCGTACAGGCGGCGGTTGGGGTACTTCTTGATGACCCGGTTCTTGGACGGGGCCGCGGCCGGCGCGGCGGTATCGGGGGTGGAACGACTCATGCTCGGGCGCATCCTTCAGGCGTCTGGGGCGAAGGAAATTCTGGGCGGGCCGACGCCCCATCCTTCGCATGGGCGGCAAGGCCGAGGGCAACTGAACGGCGTATCCCGGACGGCGCCTCCTGGCCGTCCCGCGCGCGGCCCCATCGAGCGGATGGAGCGACGTTGGTGGGTCGTGCGTGACTCGAACACGCGACCAACGGATTAAAAGTCCGCTGCTCTACCAACTGAGCTAACGACCCTCCTGTGCCCAGCGCATCATCCGTGCGCGGGCAAGCCCAAAATTATAGCGCAACCGACGGCCTACCCTGCGCCAGGCGATCCAGGACCCAGCCCGCCGCGCACAGGCCGAACGGAGCCGTCACCGTCACGCTGGAGCCGTAGCCGTGGCAATTGAGCGAGCCGTCCACCGCGGCCGGCACGTCGCACCGATCGGGCGGGGCGACGCTTTCGCGGCTGAACACGGCCGTGACGCCGAACGGCTTGCCGGGCGCCGGGCGCAGCCCCTCGCGGCGCAGGCGGTAACGCAGCTGGGCGATCAGCGGGTCGTGCGTGACCGCGGCGATGTCGGCGATCTCCACGCGCTCGCCGTGGCGCTTGCCGCCCGCCGCGCCGACGGTGACGAAGAGCGTCACGCTGGCACGCGCCCAGCTCACCAGGGCCAGCTTGGCGCGCGCCTGGTCGCAGGCGTCGATCAGCGCGTCCACCGGCTGCGGCAGCAGCTGCGGCCAGTTGTCGGGCTCGACGAAGGCATCGACCTCGTGCACCCGGCACTGGGGATGGATCTGCGCGATGCGCTCGCGCATGGCCGTGACCTTGGCCTGGCCCAGGGTGCCGGTGAGCGCGTGCACCTGCCGGTTGACGTTGGACTCGGCCACGTGGTCCATGTCGATCAGCGTCAGCTGCGCCACGCCGCTGCGCGCCAGCGCCTCGGCCGCCCACGAGCCCACGCCGCCGATGCCCACCACCGCCACGTGCGCGGCGCGGATGCGCGCCGCGCCGGCGGCGCCGTACAGGCGCGCCAGGCCGCCGAAGCGGCGCTCGCTGTCGGCGTCGAACGCCTCGGTCACGGCGCGCGCTCCAGCCGCCACGTCTGCAGCTTGAGCGCCAGCACCGCCCCGCCGATGATGCTGGCCACCGCGCTGAAGCTGGTCAGGCTGAGGTTGGACACCCCGCTCAGGCCCTGGCCGATGGTGCAGCCCAGCGCGGTGACGCCGCCCACGCCCATCAGCACGGCGCCGATCAGGTGCGTGGCCAGGTCCTCGGTGGTGCGAAAGCCCTCCCAGCGAAAGCGCCGCGTGGCCACCGCGTGCAAAAAGCCGCCCGCCACCACGCCGGCCACCGACACGGCGGCGATGCTCAGGTGGCGGTTGCTGTCGCTGTAGAACATCAGCCAGTCGATGGCCCAGGCCAGCGGCGCGGTGAAGGTCAGCGCCTCCATGCGGCCGGTGCGCGAGCCCAGGTAGGTGGCCTCCAGCGTCTGCGGGTGCTCGGCCACGTAGCCCAGCGCGCCGCTGACCCACCACATGCCGACGATGACCGCGCCGATGCCGATGCCGGCCAGCAGGTTGTCGGTGCGCAGGAAGTCGCGCCCCATGCAGGCCCAGACCAGCAGCGCGCCGCCCACCGCCACCGCCGGCACCAGCAGGGCGGCCGCATGCGACCAGCCCAGGTAGTGCGCCGACAGATGGCCCAGCGTGGCGGGCCCCGAAAAGGCCACGTACACCCGGTCGACCGTGGCGTCGCGCCACACCGCCGTCAGGCCGCGCAGCGTGACGTAGGCCGACAGGGCCATGACGACGAACACCACCAGCGCCTTCAGGTTGCCCGCGCCCATGCGCACCAGGTTCTTGCTGCCGCAGCCCGAGGACAGCACCATGCCCACCCCGAACAGAGCGCCGCCCACCACCGAGGACAGCCACATCCAGCGGGTGTCGGCGTACACCGAATCGGACGGGCGAATCCAGCCGCCCGCACCCAGCAGCGCGAAACCCAGCACCGCCACGCCCGCGGCCAGCGCCCACTGGCGCATGCGCGTCCACTCGCCCATGCTCACCACGTCCGCCACCGCGCCCATGGTGCAAAAGCCGGTGCGGTGCACGATGGCGCCGAACACGGCCGACAGCACGAAGGTGGCCACCAGGACGGCACGGGTCAGGACGGCGACATCGGATTCCAGCGGCATGGGGCGCGATTCTAGGGCGACGCTGAATAAGTCCCTGCGCTGGTGCGCGCCCTGATTGGGGATGGGATGCAAGGCGCAAAGCGCAGCGATAGCCGGAGCTATCGCGAGCATTGGCAACGCCGCAGACCGCCCCAATCAGGGATGCGCGACGCGCATGGGGCTTGTTCAGCGTCGCCCTGGGGACTTGCCCGCCCCGCTGCAGTCCCGCCCGACGCTGGAAGGTCTTCGCCGAAAGTATCGTTTTGATAGCTGCTCGCGCTTGATTGACCTGCGCAAGAGCCCGTTTTGGCTTGAATCCGTGCCCAACCCGCACCGGCGCCGCGCCGCGGGCCGGCCGCTAAAATCAGTGCTTTTGCCGACCGCTCGCCCGGCCCCTGCGCCCGCCGGCGACACCCCCCGACCCCACCATGCCTGACCAACCCACCCAAGCGCGCCTGGCGGCGCTGTCCAAATCCTTTGACCCGGCCACCGTCGAAGCGCACTGGGGCCCCGCATGGGAGCAGGCCGGACTGGGGCGCGCGGGCTGGCGCGGCACCGGCCAGGCCAACGCCGAAGCCGCGGCCGCCGGCCACAACTTTGCCGTGCAACTGCCGCCGCCCAACGTCACCGGCACGCTGCACATGGGCCATGCGTTCAACCAGACGATCATGGACAGCCTGACGCGCTACCACCGTATGCGCGGCTTCAACACGGCGTGGATTCCGGGCACCGACCACGCCGGCATCGCCACGCAGATCGTGGTCGAGCGCCAGCTGCAGGCCCAGGGCCAGAGCCGGCACGAGCTGGGCCGCAAGAACTTCGTCGCCCGCGTGTGGGAGTGGAAAGCAACGTCGGGCGCCACCATCACGCAGCAGATGCGCCGCATGGGCGACAGCGTGGACTGGAGCCGCGAGTACTTCACCATGGACGACAGGCTGTCCAGGGTGGTCACCGAGACCTTCGTCACCCTGCACGAGCAGGGCCTGATCTACCGCGGCAAGCGCCTGGTCAACTGGGACCCCGAGCTGAAAAGCGCCGTGAGCGACCTGGAGGTGGAAAGCACCGAGGAAGACGGTTTTCTGTGGCACATCGCCTACCCCCTGGCGGACGGCAGCGGCGAGAAGCTGGTGGTGGCCACCACCCGCCCCGAGACCATGCTGGGCGACGTGGCGCTGATGGTGCACCCCGAGGACGAGCGCTACCGGCGCTTCATCGGCCAGCAGGTCACGCTGCCGCTGGTGGGCCGCGCCATCCCGGTGATTGCCGACGACTACGTGGACAAGGACTTCGGCACCGGCGTGGTCAAGGTCACGCCCGCGCACGACGCCAACGACTACGCCGTGGGCCAGCGCCACGGGCTGCCGATGATCACCGTAATAGATCTTGACGGAAGTATCGTGTCGCACCCCATCGGCGAGCACGCAGCGGATCGACAGGAGTTACGCCGCAAGATATCAGCCGGAGAAACAAGATTTTTCGGTGCTTTAGATAATGCTAATTTTCGCGGCCAAAATAGGATTCCCGAATCCTATCGTGGGTTAGATCGCTTTGCCGCCCGCAAGGCCATCGTGGCCGACCTGCAGGCGCAGGGCCTGCTGGTGGAGACCAAGAAGCACAAGCTGATGGTGCCGCGCTGCGCCCGCACCGGCCAGATCATCGAGCCCATGCTCACGGACCAATGGTTTGTCGCCATGAGCAAGGCGGATGAAACCGGCAAAAGCATCGCGCAAAAAGCCATCGACGCCGTGCAGTCGGGCCAGGTGCGCTTCGTGCCCGAGCAGTGGGTCAACACCTACAACCAGTGGATGAACAACATCCAGGACTGGTGCATCTCGCGCCAGCTGTGGTGGGGCCACCAGATCCCGGCGTGGTACGGCAGCGATGGTTCTGTTTTTGTAGCACGCAGCGAAGACGAGGCCCGGGCCAGGGCCGAAAAAGCCGGCTACACCGGCACGCTGACCCGCGACGAGGACGTACTGGACACCTGGTATTCCTCGGCCTTGGTGCCCTTCTCCACCTTGGGCTGGCCAGAAAAAACCGAAGACCTCGCGCTCTACCTGCCCAGCAGCGTGCTGGTCACCGGCCACGACATCATCTTCTTCTGGGTCGCCCGGATGATCATGATGACCACGCACTTCACCGGCCAGGTGCCGTTCCGCGACGTGTACATCCACGGCCTGGTGCTGGACGCGCATGGCAAGAAGATGAGCAAGAGCGAAGGCAACGTGCTCGACCCGGTGGACCTGATCGACGGCATCGCGCTGGAGCCCCTGCTGGACAAGCGCACCACCGGCCTGCGCAAGCCCGAGACGGCACCCAAGGTGCGCGAGAACACCAAGAAGGAATTCCCGGACGGCATCCCCGGCTACGGCGCCGACGCGCTGCGCTTCACCTTCGCCGCCATGGCCACGCTGGGGCGCACCGTCAACTTCGACAGCAAGCGCTGCGAGGGTTACCGCAACTTCTGCAACAAGCTGTGGAACGCTTCGCGCTTCGTGCTCATGAATTGCGAGGACTACGACTGCGGGGTGGAAGGCGACAGCGCCGTCGAGCGCAGCGCGGCCGACCGCTGGATCGTCAGCCTGCTGCAAAAGGCCGAGGCCGCGGTCGCCAAGGGCTTTGCCGACTACCGGCTGGACACGGTGGCGGGCACGATCTATGACTTCGTGTGGAACGAGTTCTGCGACTGGTATCTGGAGATCGCCAAGGTGCAGATCCAGGCCGGCTCGCCCGCCCAGCAGCGCGCCACGCGCCGCACCCTGGTGCGCGTGCTGGAGGCCATCCTGCGCCTGGCCCACCCCATCATCCCCTTCGTGACCGAGGCGCTTTGGCAGGCCGTGGCGCCCGTGGCGGGCAAGAGCGGCGCCAGCATCGCCGTGGCGCCCTACCCCGAAGCGCAGGCCGCCAACATCGACGAAGCCGCCGAGGCGCAGATGGCGCACCTGAAGGCCCTGGTCGACGCCTGCCGCAACCTGCGCGGCGAGATGGGCGTCTCGCCCGCGCAGCGCCTGCCGCTGTTCGCGCTGGGCGACGCGGCCTTCATCGAGCAGCACGCCGGCGCGCTGCAGGCCCTGGCCAAGCTGGCCGAGGTGAAGGTGTTTGCCAGCGAGGCCGAGTGGGCGGACGCCGCCCAGGCCGCCCCCACCGCCGTGGTGGGCGACGCGCGCCTGGCCCTGTTCATGCAGGTGGACGTGGCGGCCGAGAAGGCCCGACTGGCCAAGGAAGCCGCGCGCCTGCAGGGCGAGCTGGCCAAGGCCCAGGGCAAGCTGGGCAACGCCGCCTTCACCGCCAAGGCGCCGCCGGCGGTGATCGAGCAGGAGCAAAAGCGCGTGGCCGACTTCGGCGCGGCGCTGGAGAAAATCCAGGCCCAGCTGGCACGCCTGGGCTGAGAAGGCGATCAGCCGAGCGCCATCGGCGCGGACTCCGGCCCGCGCCAGCCACCGTGCTGGGCGCTGAACTCCAGCGTCTGGTGCAGGCGGTCGGCCAGGTACCAGCTGCCGCGCAGGTAGGACTCGTGCGTGCGCGGCGCCAGGCGCGGCGTGATGCGCACCGTGGGCAGCCCCTGCAACGGCTGGCCGGGCTGCGCCAGCACCTCGTCGTCGCTGTCCAGCCAGCAGGCGGCCATGCGCCCCGTGCGCAGCGCCTGCGCCAGCGCGTCCAGGTCGAACAGCGCCGCACGGCTGGCGCTGACCCACAGCTGCCCCGGCTTGCACGACTGCAGCACGCGCTCGCCCACCAGACCGCGGTAGCGCGAGGCGTACACCGTCTGCATCGACACCGCGTCGGCCGCCTGCAGCATCTCGGCCAGCGACAGCGGCTGCACGCCCAGGCGCGTCCACAGCTCGGCGCTGCGGTGCAGGGCCGGGTCGTAGCCCAGCACGCGCGCGCCCAGCGCCACCAGCATGGGCGCCAGCATCTGCGCCGGCGCCGACATGCCGAACAGGCCGATCACGCTGTCGTTGATCTCGCGTCCGGGCGACTGCGGCACGCCGGCGCTGCCGCCCACGCTCAGGTTGCCACCCGAGCGAAACAGCGTCAGCAGGCCCGTCAGCAGAAACTCGGCCGTCGCGCGCGCGGTGGCGCTGATGGCCTGGATGACGCGAATGCCGCGGCGCTGGCAGGCCTCGAAGTCGAGGTTGTCGCCGCCCTCGTGGATGCGCCCCAGCGCCACCAGGCGCGGCGCGAAGTCCAGCAGCGGAGCGCCCACGCGCAGCCAGGGCGGCACCACCAGCGCCTCGGTCTTGTACAGGTGGGCGCGCAGCGCCGCGGCGTCCAGCGCCAGCTCTGGCCGATAATCGACCTGATGCCGTGCCGCCAGCCATTGGCGGGCATCGGCAGCCAGGTTCTCCAGCAGCAATATCTCCACGCTTGTTCCCCTTGTTCTCCCTGCTCCGGGGGCCGGCCGCGCAGGCCAGTCCCGAAGACGCTGGGGCGAAAATGTAACATTCTGCCGCAGCCATGACCATCCCCCATCCCGTGCGCACCGCCGTCTTCCCCGTCGCCGGCCTGGGCACGCGCTTTCTGCCCGCCACCAAGGCCAGCCCCAAGGAAATGCTGCCGGTGGTGGACAAGCCGCTGATCCAGTACGCCGTCGAGGAGGCCTACGCCGCCGGCGTGCGCCACATGGTGTTCGTCACCGGGCGCAGCAAGCGCGCCATCGAGGATCACTTCGACACCGCCTACGAGCTGGAAAGCGAGCTGCAGGCCGCCGGCAAGCAGGCCCTGCTGGACGTGGTGCGCGCCGTCGCGCCCGACGACATGGACTGCAGCTACGTGCGCCAGCCGCGCTCGCTGGGCCTGGGCCATGCCGTGCTGTGCGCGGCGCACATCGTGGGCGAGCAGCCCTTTGCCGTGCTGCTGGCCGACGACCTGATGGTGGGCCCGGCCGGCGGCCCGCCGGTGCTGGCGCAAATGGTCCAGGCCTTCGAGTCGCTCGGCCGCTCGGTGCTGGCGGTGCAGGAGGTGCCGCTCGACCAGGTGCGCCGCTACGGCATCGTGGCCGGCCCGGCGGCGGGCGACCAGCTGATCAAGATCGAGCGCATCGTCGAAAAGCCCGCGCCCGAGGCAGCGCCCTCGCGCATGGGCGTGGCCGGCCGCTACATCCTCACGCCGCGCATCTTCGACGAGATCCGCAGCCAGCCGGCGGGCGCCGGCGGCGAGATCCAGCTCACCGACGCCATCGCGCGCCTGATGCAGAAAGAGCGCGTCTACGCCTACCAGTACAGCGGCAAGCGCTACGATTGTGGTAGCAAGGAAGGCTTTCTGCAAGCCACGGTCGAGCTGGCCTTGCAGCACCCGCAGATGGGCGCGCCGTTTCGCGAGTACCTGAAGTCGCTGGCGCTGTAGCCGTTCAGCGCCGCCGCAGCACGTGCACGAACTGATCCTGAGTGCTCTGTTGCTCGACCAGCTCGTTGCCCGTCTGCCGGGCAAAGGCCTGAAAGTCGCGCACCGAGCCGGGGTCGGTGCTGAGCACCCGCAGCAGCTGGCCGCTGGTCAATTCCGACAAGGCCTTCTTGGCCTTCAGGATGGGCAGCGGGCAGTTCAGCCCGCGCGCATCGACTTCCTTCGTGATGTCCATCGGCCGATCGTAAGTCAATCGAGGCCGCGGCGCCGCTCGGCGTTCTCCTCGGGCGTGAAGAACACCGGCTCGTGCCCGCGCGTGCGCAGCCAGTCGGCCAGCGCGTAGCCGGTGCCGGCGGGCCAGCACTTCAGATCCGGCAGGTCGTACAGGCGCCAGTCCACCAGCTCGGGCGACAGCCGCACCTCGCCCTCGCAGGCGGCGTGAAAGGCGATGATGACCTGGTTCATGCGCTGGAAGTCGTACACGCCCACCAGAGCCAGCGACTGCACGTCGAGGTTGGTCTCTTCCTTGACCTCGCGCGCGATGCCCTCCTGCGGCGTCTCGCCGGCCTCCATGAAGCCGGTGATCAGCGCAAACATTTTGGCCGGCCAGGCGGCGTTGCGCGCCAGCAGCACCTGGCCGCGGTACTCGACGATGGCCGCCAGCACCGGCGTGGGGTTGTTCCAGTGCGTGTAGCCGCAGGCCGGGCAGCGCAGCCGCTCCTTGGGGCCGCTGTCCTCGTCCTGCACGATCCATTCCAGCGGCGTGGCGCAGCTGGGGCAAAACCGGAAAGCCGACATGATGATCTTGTTTTGATAGCTGGCCGCGCACAGTCCGTGCGGGCCGATTGTTCTTGAATCAGGCGGGGAACACGCCGGTCGACAGATAGCGGTCGCCACGGTCGCACACCACGAAGACGATGGTCGCGTCGGCCTCGCGCGCCGCCACCTGCTGCGCCACCCAGGCCGCGCCGCCCGAGGAGATGCCGCCGAAGATGCCCTCCTCGCGCGCCATGCGCCGCGCCATCTCCTCGGCGTCGTCCTGCAGCACGGGCACCCACTCGTCCACGCCAGCCGGGTCGTAGATGCGCGGCTGGTAGGCCTCGGGCCACTTGCGGATGCCGGGGATGCGCGCGCCCTCGGCCGGTTGCGCGCCGATCACGCGCAGCCCGGGGTTCTTCTCCTTCAGAAAGCGCCCCACGCCCATGATGGTGCCGGTGGTGCCCATGGCCGACACGAAGTGCGTGACGCGCCCGCCGGTCTGCTCCCACAGCTCGGGGCCGGTGCTCTCGTAGTGCGCCAGCGGGTTGTCGGCGTTGGCGAACTGGTCCAGCACGCGGCCCTTGCCCTGCGCCACCATCTTGTCGGCCAGGTCGCGCGCGTATTCCATGCCGCCCGAGCGCGGCGTCAGGATCAGCTCGGCGCCATAGGCCTTCATGGTCTGCGCGCGCTCGACCGACAAGTCCTCCGGCATGATCAGCACCATGCGGTAGCCCATCACGGCGGCGGCCATCGCCAGCGCGATGCCGGTGTTGCCGCTGGTGGCCTCGATCAGCGTGTCGCCCGGCTTGATCTCGCCGCGCTTCTCAGCGCCGCGAATCATCCACAGCGCCGCGCGGTCCTTGACCGAGCCCGCGGGGTTGTTGCCCTCCAGCTTGGCCAGCACCACCGTGCCCCGCGCCGCGTGCTGCGCCGCCCCGATGCGCTGCAACTGAACCAGGGGCGTACGCCCCACCGCGTCTTCGATCGTCGGGTAATTCATGGACATCACTGTGCCATAATTTCTGGCTTGCGTTCTCACGCTGCCCGGGTGGCGAAATCGGTAGACGCAGCAGACTCAAAATCTGCCGGTGGCAACACCGTGCCGGTTCGATTCCGGCTCCGGGCACCACATAAAAAAACCCGCACGACCGAGTGGCCGTGCGGGTTTTTTCGTGCCCCGCCGCACACCGGCGGCGGGTGGCTTCAGCCCTTGCGCAGCAGCGCCTTGAGCGCGTTTTGCAGCCGCCGGGCCTGCGCTTCGTCGTGCGCGCTGGCCAGCACGGTGGCGGTGTCCTGCACCCAGGTTTCGGCGGGGGCCGGGTCGTTGCGGCGCGTCAGCAGCTGCAGCTGCAGCGCGCGGCGCGCGGCCAGCTGGTCGGCCGGGGTGGGCACCTCGGCGGCCATCTCCAGGCGCAGCAGGGCCTCGCCCGCCTTGCCGGTGTCGCCCGCGCCACTGCCCACGGCCTGGGTCCAGGCGCTGCGCACGCTGGCACTGACGGCGCGGCCCAGCTCCTGCGCGCTGGGCACCTGATCGGGCTGGCGCTGCTGCCAGGCGCCCAGCAGCTGCGTCAGCGCCTCGCCATGGGCCTGCGCGGCCAGCTTGCGCAGCTGGGCCTGGGCGTTGTCGACCGCGTCGCGCTGGGCGCGGAAGGCGGCGTCGCCCAGGCGGGGGCCGCGGTCTTCGCGCGGCGCGCGGTCGCCGAAGCGGCCGCCGTCACGCCCACCCTCGCGGCGATCGCCAAAGCGTCCACCGTCGCGGCCTCCATCGCGTCCACCCGGGCGGGCGCCGGGCCGGTCGCCGAAGCGGCCACGGGCCGCGGGCGGCTCGGCCTTTTTGGCGCCGGGGCGGTCGTCGCCGCGCATGGCGATCAGCGGCTTGGCGGGCTTGGGCGGCGCGGCCGGTGCGGCGGCGGGCGCATCGCCGTCGGCACCTTCGGCGGGCGCGGCGGGTGCTTCGCTTGCTGCGTTATCGGTAGCTTGCTCGGCTTGATCGGCGCCGGCTGCAGCCTGATTGGCTTCGGATTTTTGCGCGGCGGCCAACTGGCCGCGCGTGGCGGCCTCCAGCTGCGCCATGGCGGCGCGGATGCGCTGCGCGTCGCCGCTGGCGTTGGCCGCCTCGAGCGCCTTGGCGGCGTCGAGCACGGCGCGGTCGTGCGCGCTCATGGCGGCCTGCTGCTGCTCGCGCTCGGCGCTCTTGCGGTTGAAGGCCTCGTCGATGGGCTTGCGGAAGGCGTCCCACAGCTTCTGCTCGTGGCGGCGCTCCAGCGGCACGGCCTGCGCCTCGGCCTGCCAGCGCTGCTGCAGCGCGCGCACGGCGTCGATGCGCAGCTGCGGCGCGGCGCCCAGCTGCTCGGCCTCGGCAATCAGTGCCTGGCGGCGCGCGGTGCTGGCCTTCTGCTCGGCCTCCAGCGGCGCGGCGGCCTGGTGGATGGCGGCCTTCCACTGCGCCTGCAGCTCGGTGTAAGCCTTCTCGGCCAGATGGCCGGCGTTGCGCCAGCGCTCGGAAAACTGGTGGATCTGGCGGCCCATGGCCTTCCAGTCGGCGCTGGCGCCGGCCTGCTGCGCGGCGCCCCAGGCCTTGACCTCGTCGATCAGGGCCTGGCGCTGCGCCTTGTGCTGGGCCGACTCGGCGCGCACCTGATCCAGCCAGGCGTCGACGAACTTGTGCGCGGCGTTGCAGGCGCGGTCAAAGCGCTTCCACAGCGCGTGGTTGGGCGGGCCGCCCTGGTCGGCGGTCTTCCACTCCTCGCGCAGCTTGCGGATGGCCTCCTGCAGCTTGCGCCCGCCCATGGCGGGGACGAGTTCCTCGGCGGGTTGGGCGGCGGCGGGCGTGGCCGCTGCCGCTTCCTGGTCGGGCGCGGCGGAGGGCTCGGCCGTCGACGGGGCGGCGTCGGCAGCGACCGGCTCCGCGGCAGCCGGAGCGGAAGCTTCGGCCGCGGCCGCAGTGTCGGCCGGTACCTCGGCGACGGGCGCCTCGGCTGCCTCGGCGGGCGCGGCCGCAGGACTTTCGGCCGCAGCAGCGGCTGCGGGGGCGGCATCGCCCGGCGCCGCCTCGCGCCGCGGCTTGCGCGGCACCAGCAGGGCCTCGGCGCGCGCCACCAGCTGCTCGCGCGCCTTGTCGGCGCTCCAGCGCTGCCAGCCGCCCAGCTCGCCGGCGGAGACCAGCGCGGCGTGCACGCGCGCCTCCAGCGCCTCGTCGATCAGGCGGCCGTTGGTCTTGAGCGACTGGCGCAGCGCCTGGGTGGCGCTGTTCATGTTCTTGCTGTGGCCGGCGGCCACGGCCTGCTCCAGCAGCATCACGCCGGCCTCGACGGCCTTGGTCGCGGCGGCGCGCTGCTCGGGGTCGATGCGCGGCTTGGCCGGCGCGGGCGCCGCCGCCTCGGCCGCCGGCGCCTCGCCGCGCGCGGCGCGCAGCTCGTCGGCCCACAGGGGCACGGGCGGCAGCGGCGCGGCGGCATCCTGCGCGGCGGCCACGGCCTGCGCCAGGGCGGGCACGAAGGCGTTCCACACCGCGTTCAGCTGGCTTTGCGCGGCCTCCAGCTGGGGCGGAAAGCGCACGTCCACGCTGGGCCACTGGCCGTCGGCCTGCAGCGCGGCGGCCTGGTCCTGCCAGTGCGCCACGTCGGCCTGCAGCGCGTCCTGCTGCTGCTGCGCCTCGGCCCAGGGCTTGGTGGACCGCAGCTCGATGCGCTGCGCCAGCAGGGCCGCGGCCTCGCGCTGCACCATCACGCGCTGCTGCAGGTCCTCGACGGCCTTGATGCGCTCGACCAGCTGCGTGCGCAGGCCGGCCAGCGGCTCGCGCGACAGCGGCGCGCCGGCCTTGGCGGCGTCGCGCTGCCAGGCCAGGGCGTCGGCGATGTTCAGGCGCGCGGCCTCCAGCAGGGCCTGGGCCTTGGCCTGCCATTCGGCGGCCACGGCGTCCTGGCCCTTGGCGCGGCGCAGCTCGTCGAGTTTTTCGCGCAGCGCCTTGGCGGCGCCCTTGTCCTTGGCCGACAGCTCCTTGAACACCTCCTGCATCTGCTCGGGCGCGGGCTCGGTGGCCAGCCAGTCGCGCACGCGCTGGGCGCGCTCGCCCGATGTGGCGGCGGAGAACACGCCGCCGGTCAGCGCATCGAGCGGGTGCGCCTCGGGCGCCTTGGGCGCGGGCGCGAGGGCCTCGGCGGCAGCTTGCGGGTCTTTGGGGTCGCGGTTGAAGGGAAACATGCGGAGCCAGGATGAGCGGTGGACATGGGCGCGCGCCCACGCGGGGCGCGCCGAAACCATCTATTGTCGCTGCAACCGGGCCGCGCGCGGCGGCGTCACCGCGTCACGGCGTCATTTCATGCCCAGGCTCAATTCGGCGTGCGGGACCCAGCCCTTGGGTGCGGCCGCGTTGTCGGCACTGGCGGCGCTGGCCGGGGCTGCCGCGGCGGACGCGGCCTTGGCGCCGGTCTGCGCCGCGCCCAGGAACAGGCGCGCGGCCGCCACGCCCTTGCCGACCAGATAGTCCTTGACCGCCACGCCGCGCTGCACGGCCAGTTGGCGCATGGCGTTTTCGTCCACGTCGATGTGAGCCATCAGCAGCGCCTCCATCTCGGGCACCGGGATGTCGCGCAGCATGCCGATGGCGTTGCGCGGCTTGCCGGGGATGTCGGCGCGGCGGTACAGGCGCTTGAGCAGGGCCGGGTAGTCGGGCGCGCTGGCGATGGCGGCGTCGGCCCCGGATGCGGCGGGCGCGGCGCCGGAGGCCGCACCCGCCGGCGCGCTGGCGGCCGATGCGGGCGCCGGCGCGGGTGCCGCGCTGCGCCGCTCGGCCGCCACCAGCTCATCCAGGCGCTGGCGCCGCGCGCCTTGGCGCTCGTCGTCCAGCCGCGCGCTGCCGGCCACCGTGAGCTTGAGGCCGGGGCGGTCGGCCAGGGCCTTGGCCACCTTGTCGAGCTGCGCGCGGGCCTTGGCATTGAGCTGCGCGCTGCCCGGCGCGAACGCCACCTGCGAC
Organism: Burkholderiaceae bacterium; assembly: GCA_024235995.1. Lineage (NCBI taxonomy): Bacteria > Pseudomonadati > Pseudomonadota > Betaproteobacteria > Burkholderiales > Burkholderiaceae > Burkholderiaceae bacterium. The sequence continues at coordinate 1,660,327 of JACKLI010000001.1, read as the reverse complement.
AGGTCCTGCCCGCCGTCGCCGCCGCCCAGCGCCCGTGCCAGCAGGCTGAAGGGCGCGGTGATGGCCTTGCCGATCAGGTTGATGATGGCCTTGAAGATGATGGGGCCGATGGAGAACTGCGGGTCGTTGAGGGAGCCGCTGATGGGCAGGTCCAGGTCGATCACGCCCTGGCTGTCGGCCAGCAGGGCGGTGGCCAGCTGCACCGGCAGGCTGGCGGGCGCGCCGGCCACCGGCTCGCCGAACTCGAGCTGGTTGAGCACCAACTTGTTGGTGGCGGTGAGCTGGCCGTCGGGCTGGATCTTGTAGGCCACGTCCATGCTCAGCTTGCCGCGCTCGATGCCGTGGCCGGCGTACTTGACCGAGTAGGGCGACAGCGGCGGCAGGTCCAGATCGCTCACCTTGGCGCGGATGTCCAGCGCCAGCGGCTCGGCCAGCGGGTTGACCTGCCCGTCGATGGCCAGCGTGGCCGTGCCCTCGGCCGTGCCGCTCAGGGCCAGCTCGGCCATCTGCGGCGCGCCGCCCGGCGCCACCGAGCTGAAAGCGCCCAGCGAGCCATTGAGCGCCGTCAGGTCGGCCGAGTAGTTGGGGCGGATGAAGTGGTCGGTGAAGTCGATGCTGCCATTGACCAGCTTGGTGGGGCCGAAGCGGATGACCGGCGCCAGCGGGTCGGCCTTGGGCTCGGGCCTGGCAACCGCGGCCGCGGCGGGCGCGGCGGACACGGGGGCGGCGTTGAATTCTCCTGAAACCGTGGCGTTCGCCGCATCCGCTGCTGCCGTCGCCGGCGCCGGGCTGGCCGGCGGCGCCTGGCCGTCGGACTTGACGATGTCCTGCAGGTTGATGCGCCCGCTGGGGTCGATGGCGATGCGGGCGAAGAAGTCGGACAGCAGCGAGCTGCCAATGGCCACCTGCGGCGCCTGGCCGGGGGCCAGCTGCACGTCCAGCCCGTCCAGGCGCAACTGCTTCCAGCTCAGCAGCTCCTCGCCCAGGCCGCCGGCGCCGCCGCGCGCCGCCACGGGCGCCAGCGGCGCCTGCGAGGCAGCGGCGGGCGCGGCGCCGGACGCGGTGGCGGCCGGCGGCTTGGCCGATGCCACGCTGACAGCCGTGCCCGGCTGGCTGTAGGTGCGCAGCTCGTCCACGCGGGCATCGCCCTCGACCCGCACGCGCGGGCCGCGCTCGGTCTCGGCAAAGTCCACCCGCCCCTTGAAGCCGGTGTCGGCGCGCAGCACGCGGATGTTGAGCTGCTGGCCGAAGTAGGGCTCGAAGGCCTGCAGCGGCAGGCGCTGCACGTCGACGGCGCCGCGCGCGGCCAGCGGCGCCCAGGCCACGGACCCGTTCCAGGACAGGCGCCCCGGCTCGCCGCCCGAGCGGCGGCCGGTGCCCAGGCGCGCGCTCAGCTGCACCTCGGCCGGCTGCTTGCCCGCCAGGTCCAGCTTGCGCGCATCGACCTTCAGCTCGGTGATCTCGGCGCGCACCGGCCGCGGCATGGCCTCGTCGCGCCAGCCCACGGTGCCGCCGGCCACGGCCAGCTCGTTCACGCGCACGGCCCAGGGGGCGTCGGCGCGCTCGGACTTGTTGTCAGGCTTGCTGTCGGCCTTGCCTTCGGGCTGGCGCAGCCAGCGCTCGAACATGAAGTGCTGCTGGGCATCGCGCTCGACCTGCACGCGCGGGCCCTGCACGGCCAGGCGGCCCACGGTGACGGCGCGCGCCTGCGGGTCGAGCTGCACGTCGGCCAGCTCCAGCGCGTCGACGTGGGCCAGCTCGTCGGCCGGCGCGGTGTCGCCCGGCCGGCGCTGGGGCGCGCCCTCGCCGCTCCATTGCAGCTGGTCCAGCTGCACGCGCTTGGCGGCCACGCTCCAGGTGGGCGCGGCGCCGGCCGACTTGGGCAGCGCCCATTGCAGGCGGGCGTCGGCGCCCAGCGTGCCGGCCAGGCGCGGCACCAGGTAGGGCGCCAGGTACGGGCCCGCCAGCGCCAGCGGCACGCCGGCAACCTGCACGCCGACCTCGCCCTGCGCGGCGCCGACGCGGCCTGCGAACTGGATCGACGCCGGCCCCGCATGGGCGGGCGCGGCCGCCTTGGCCTTGGGCCCGGCCGGCGGCTGGGCCTTGGCGCCCTTCTTGCCCCGGGCCGCCCGCGTCGTGGCCTGGCGGCCCTGCGGCGCGGGCTTGGCGGGGGCGGCGGCGGGCGCCGCCACGCTGGCGACGGCGCCGGCCAGCACGGTCGAGCCCTTGAAGTCGAACGGCTGCTGCAGCGGCCAGGCGATGGCCTCGGCCTGCAGCTCCAGCTTATCGAGTTGCGCGGCGGCGGCCGGCGCGTGCTCGCTGGCGGTGCTGTCGTCGCGCCAGTCCACGCTGGCGCCGTGCACGGCCACCTGGTCGATGCGCAGCTTGAAGGCTTCGCCGTCGGCCGGGGCCGCCGGGCTGCTGGCGGTCGAAGCAGTGGACGCGCTGGGCGCCGCCGGTTTCTTCAAGCTTTTTTGGCCGCTGGCCCCCGTCCCTTCTGCGCGAGCAGCTTCTTTTTCAGGAGCATCGGCGGGCAGCAGGTTGATCCGCCCGTCGGCGCCGCGGTGCACGGCCACGTGGGGGTTGACCCACTCCACCGAGGCCAGGTGCAGCTCGCGCGCCAGCGGCTGCAAGTCGGCCAGCTTCAGCTTGAGGGCGTCGAAGGCCAGGGCAGGAGCGCCCTGCCGGTCGGCCGCCTTGACGTCGCTGAGCGCCAGGCTGCCCGTCACGCGCAGCGCGGGCTGGGGCGTCTGCTCGAAGGCCAGGCGCAAATCGGCATCCACCACGCCGGCCTGCAGCGTCAAGGGCAGGCCGGCCGGCAGATAGCCCAGGTAGGGCTTGAGGTCGAATTGGGACAGCCGCAGGCTCGCATCGGTGTGGCGCGAATCGTCGAACGGCAGGGCCTGGGCCTGCGAGTCGAAGCGGCTGCCGTTCAGGCTGAAGGCCAGCTGCGGCTGCACCTTGACCTCGCGCGCCTTCGGCAGGTTGCTGATGAAGGGCAGCGCCAGGCGCAGATCGCGCAGCTGCTGCACGCGGCCCACCGCGCGGTCGTCGAAGTCCACGCGCCCGTCCTGCAGCACGATGTTGTACAGCGCAAAGCGCAGCGGCCTGGACGGCTGGGCGGGCGCGGGCCCGGCCGTCAGCCGCGCCAGGATGTCGTCGATGTCGTAGTGGCCCTCGCCCGTGTGCGTCAGGCGCAGCGCGGGCGCGTCCACCTGCAGCGCGTCCAGCACCGGGCCCAGGCGCCACAGCGACTGCACGGCGGCATTCAGGTAGATGCGCTTGACGCTGAGCTGGTCGGGCGCGCCGGCCAGGCCGCCCACGGCCAGGTCGTGCACCGTCAGCTCCAGCGACCAGGGCTTGAACTCGACCTGGCCGATGCGCACCGGCCGGCCCAGTTGCTCGCTGGCGATCTTCTGGCCCTGCCACTTGAGCAGCGGCGGCACCGCCAGCCACAGCAGCCCCCACAGCAGCAGCAGCGCGCCCACCGCCCACAGCAGGCGCCGCCCCCAGCGCCGCCACCCTGCGCGGCGCGCGGGCGGCGCGGCTGCGGGTGGCGTGGGTTGGGCCGCTTCGTCGATCTCGGTCTTGCTTGGCATCACGCGGACGATTGTCCCCCCAAGGCGCGGGTGTCTGCCAACGGCGGGCCGGCTTTGAGGTAACAACTTTTCGCAAAAAACCGGGGTCGAAGCCAGAAACGAGAAAGCCCGGTGGCTTGGCCTTCGGCCGCCCCACCGGGCCTTCAGGCAGTGTGACAAAAGCGTCCTGGCCTGCCTGGGTTCCGCGCCGGAAAGCGGGTTGTTTCCGGTGGCGGAGAAGGCAAGAGATTGCCTTCTGTGAAAGAGGCCGCTGGGCTGCCATGCTGCGGTATCGGCTACCGCGCGCCGGCTCTTCAGAGACCTCGGCCGTCCGATGCGATCGGACGGCTTCACTGTAAGTCCCCGGCCCCGCGCGCGCCAGTCGGCAATTTCAATCCGACCGGCCACCTCATTACCGCCTTCAATGGCGCCCGCGCAGGCCCCATGCCTGCGGCCCGGCGCGCTTGCAAAGCCCGAGCATCGGCCTTTTTTATATCCAAATTTGACTTTTGACTCAAATTTTTAGTGTTGACTATGTATGAAAGACCTTTCTAGAATCCACCGTTCCCCAAAAAACAAGGGGAATCCCTGATCCGCTGCCGATCCCGGCAAGCTGGCTTGCAAACCGAACCCGGCTCCCCCTGGAGCCATCGCGCCTGTCGTCATGGGCGCCTGCAGCCGGCCCATCAACTGACATCAGGACGTGCAAGCCCCGGGCCGCCAGCCCACCCATCGCGATGGCGATGCCGCCGTGCTGGCCCCGGATCGCTGCCGCCCTGACGAGGAGTGTTATGACAGCGTCTGGACGCCTTGCCGCAGTGGGAAGCGGCCTGAAGACCTTTGCCGGTGACGTGGCGGAGGGGCTTTTTGAAATCACCCACAACAGCCTGGCCCTGCTGGGCGTGGTCACCGTGCTGGCCGTGGCCCTGCTGGGCACGCGGCCCGAGCTGCGCCAGCAGGGCGAGGACCGGCTGGCCGACTGGCTGCAGGCGCGCAAGGTGGCCACGCTGGACATCGCGCCCGAGCCCGAGGCCATCGACCGCGCCACCGCCACCGACCCCAAGGCGCTGCCGCGCGAGCAGGCCAGCGTGGCGCAATGGATCGCGCGCAAGTACCACGTGGCGCCCGAGCCGGTGGCCGCCCTGGTGGCCGAGGCCTACGACGTGGGCCGCGCCAGCAAGCTCGACCCGACGCTGATCCTGGCGGTCATGGCGGTCGAGTCCAGCTTCAACCCCTTTGCACAAAGCGCCGTGGGCGCACAGGGCCTGATGCAGGTGATGACCGACGTGCACGCCGACAAGTACCAGCACTTCGGCGGCAGCTACGCGGCCTTCGACCCCAAGACCAACCTGCGCGTGGGCGTGAAGGTGCTGCAGGAATGCATCGCACGCGCCGGCTCGCTGCTGGGCGGGCTGAAGTACTACGTGGGCGCTGCCAACCTGGCCGGCGACGGCGGCTATGCCGACAAGGTGATGGCCGAATACGCGCGCCTGCACCGCGTGGCCACCGGCAAGCCGCTGCCCGCGCAGCCGCCCGTGGTCCAGCCGCCGGCCAGCCCGCCGCCGGCCGCCGACGGCGCCGACCTGCGCGCCGCCAACAGCGCCACCACGCCGTCTGTAGTGGCCAAGCTGGCGTCCTGAACGCCTGCGCTGCAGGCCGCGACTCGGCTAAACTTGCCCCCGTGTGCGACTGGCGATAGGCCCCGGTGCCGACCGGAGCCGACGTGGAGCGCGGCGGTTCCTCCGCCCATCACCACGGGGAAGCGCACCGCCCGCGCGCCCAAGGCGCGCGGCGCGCCCGAATAGCCGTTCGCCTGGGCAGCCCTTGCCCGCCAAGGGAATCCCGTCCACAAGGATTGCCATGTACCAACGCAGCACCACCATTGCCCAGCAGGACCCCGCCGTCTGGGCCGCCATCCAGGCCGAGCACCAGCGCCAGGAAGAGCACATCGAGCTGATCGCCAGCGAGAACTACGCCTCGCCCGCCGTCCTGCAGGCGGCCGGCACGCAACTGACCAACAAGTACGCCGAGGGCTACCCCGGCCGCCGCTACTACGGCGGCTGCGAGCACGTGGACGTGGTCGAGCAGCTGGCCATCGACCGCGTCAAGCAGCTGTTCGGCGCCGAGGCCGCCAACGTGCAGCCGCACTGCGGCGCCAGCGCCAACGAGGCCGTGCTGCTGGCCTTCTGCAAGCCCGGCGACACCATCATGGGCATGAGCCTGGCCGAGGGCGGGCACCTGACGCACGGCATGCCGCTGAACATGTCGGGCAAGTGGTTCAACGTGGTCAGCTACGGCCTGAACGCGCAGGAAGCCATCGACTACGACGCCATGGAGCGCACCGCGCGCGAGAAAAAACCGCGCCTGATCATCGCCGGCGCCAGCGCCTACAGCCTGGAGATCGACTGGGCGCGCTTTGCCAAGGTGGCCAAGGAGGTGGGCGCCATCTTCATGGTGGACATGGCGCACTACGCCGGCCTGATCGCCGGCGGCTGCTATCCCAACCCGGTGCCGCACGCCGACGTGGTGACCAGCACCACGCACAAGAGCCTGCGCGGCCCGCGCGCCGGCTTCATCCTGATGAAGGCCGAGCACGAAAAGGCCATCAACAGCGCCGTCTTCCCCGGCCTGCAGGGCGGCCCGCTGATGCACATCATTGCCGCCAAGGCGATCGCCTTCCAGGAGGCGCTGCAGCCCGAGTTCAGGCAGTACGCCGCCCAGGTGCGCAAGAACGCCCAGGTGGTGGCTGAAACGCTCACGCTGCGCGGCCTGCGCATCGTCAGCGGCGGCACGCAAAGCCACGTCATGCTGGTCGACCTGCGCGCCAAGGGCATCACCGGCAAGGAAGCCGAAGCGGTGCTGGGCAGCGCGCACATGACGATCAACAAGAACGCCATCCCCAACGACCCCGAAAAGCCCATGGTGACCAGCGGCGTGCGCATCGGCACCCCGGCCATGACCACGCGCGGCTTCAAGGAAGAACAAGCGCGCCTGACCGCCAACCTGGTGGCCGACGTGCTGGATGCGCCGCGCGACGAAGCCAGGCTGGCCGCCGTGCGCGCCCAGGTGGCCGAGCTGACGCGCAAGTTCCCGGTCTACGGCTGAGCGCCCGCCCGGGCTCTGGAAAACTATCGTTTCGATAGCTACCTGCGCTTGATCGACAGGCGCCAGAGCCCGATTGAACCCAAAAAATGCGCTGCCCCTTCTGCACCCACAGCGAAACCCTGGTGGTGGACAGCCGGGTGTCGGACGAGGGCGACTTCATCCGCCGCCGCCGCCAGTGCGCGCACTGCGGCAAGCGCTTCACCACCTACGAGCGGCCCGACGTCAGCTTTCCGGCCATCGTCAAGAAGGACGGCCGGCGCGTGCCCTACGCACGCCCCAAGCTGCAGGCCTCGCTGCAGCTGGCGCTGCGCAAGCGCCCGGTCAGCACCGAGCAGCAGGACGCGGCCATCGAGCGCATCGAGGAAAAGCTGCTGGCCACCGGCGCGCGCGAAGTCGCCTCCAGCCGCCTGGGCGAGCTGGTGATGCGCGAGCTGAAAAAGCTCGACAAGGTGGCCTACGTGCGCTTTGCCAGCGTGTACCGCAGCTTCGAGGACATCGACGAGTTCCGCGCGCTGGTGGACGAAGTCAAGCGTTGAGCGCGCCCGCATGGACCTCCTGATCGCGCTGGCGGCGGCCTTCGTCGTGTTCGCGGCCCTGCGCGGACGCGAGCAGGCCCGCCGCATCGCCCTGCTGGGCCGGGTGCTGGGCCCCTACCGCATCGAGCCCATGCTGGAGAGCCTCACCGAGGGCTACCTGCGCTGGCTGCACGAGGCCGACGCCGAGCGGCGCGCCCAGATCTGGGGCACGCTGCAGGCCACCGAACAGGCCCTGGCCAGCCAGTTCAGCCGCTTTGCCGTCGACTTTGCCCGCGTGGACGCGCCGCAGGCGCAAATCGCCAAGCTGCCGTTCGCCCTGCCCTTCGCGCAGCCGCTGCCCCAAGGCATGCGGTTCGACGCGCGCCGCCTGTTCGAGCTGCACGCGCGCGCCATCGACGCGCTGGCGCGCCACGCCGACGGCCTGCCCGACAAGGAGCACGCCTACCGCATGACGGCCGAGCTGTACCTGATGCAGCACAGCTGCCACTGGTTCTGCCGCTCCCGCAACGTCGCCTCGGCGCGCCTGCTGGCGCGCCACCAGAGCAGCTACGCGCAGGTGCTGGCCGGCGTGGCGCCCGCCACGCGCCGCGACTACGAGGCGCTGGTGCGCTGAGGCGCCCGCGCTTGGGCAGACTTCACTTCGGCAGGTGCGCCCGCGCCCACTGCACGATGGCGCCGGGCGCCGTCAGCGCGCCCGCCTGGCGCGCCACCTCGCGCCCGCCGACGAACAGCGCCAGCGTCGGGATGCTGCGGATGTTGTAGCGCGCACCGAGCGCGGGCACGGCCTCGGTATCGACCTTGGCCAGCCGCATGTGCGGCTCCAGCAGCGCGGCGGCCTGCTCGTAGGCGGGGGCCATCATGCGGCAGGGGCCGCACCAGGGCGCCCAGAAGTCGACCAGCACCGGGATCTGGCTGCGCGCGACGTGCTTGTCGAAGCTGGCCTCGTCGCCCAGCGCGACGGGGTGGCCGGCAAACAGCGGCTGCTTGCACTGCCCGCAGGTGGGCGCGCTGGCCAGCTGGTCGCCACGCACGCGGTTGGTGGTGTGGCAGTGGGGGCAGACGATGTGCAGGGGGGTTTCGCTCATGGAGTCATTCCTCGGTATGCTTGCGCATTTTGCGGCGGGCCGGGACAAAACAAGGCCCGTCCACCCGCGCCCCCTCGATCCCCCATCGCATGCATCCTCCCGCCTCGCCGCCGCGGCCGTCGCCGTGGGCCATCGACCCGGCCGACCCGCGGCAGATGGCGCGCCTGACGCTGGCCTACATCCTGCTGCACCTGCTGGTGTGGACGCTGCTGCCGGCCATCAGCCACCGCGCGCCGCCCTGGGACAACATCGAGCAGCTGGTATGGACGCAGTCGCTGCAATGGGGCTACTACAAGCACCCGCCGGCCCCCACCTGGTGGATGTACTTCTGGACCGGGCTGCTGGGGCGCACCGTGTGGGTCACCTTCTTCGCCGCCGAGCTGAGCGTGGCGGCCATGCTGGTGTGCGTGTGGCGCCTGGCGCTGGCGTTCACCACGCCGCTGCGCGCCTTCGTGTCGGTGGTGCTGACCTCGCTGGTGGCCTACCACGGCCTGCGCGGCATCATGGCCAACCACAACACCCTGCAGCTGATGCCGGTGGGCATGCTGCTGTGGGCCGTGCTGGCGGCCGTGCGCGCGCAGGGCGCGCGCCGCTGGCTGCAGTGGGCGCTGGTGGGCGCGGCGGCGGCGCTGACGCTGCTGTCCAAGTACAGCGCGCTGGTGTGGTTCGCCGTCATCGGCGTGTGGCTGCTGCAGGACGCGCGCATGCGCGGCGCGCGCGCCTGGGCGCCGGTGCTGCTGGCCACGGGCCTGGGCCTGGTCGGGGTGGCGCCGCACCTGGCCTGGATCGCCGAGTCGGGCTTTGCCTCGCTGCACTACGCCGAGCGCTCGGTCGAGCAGGGCATTGCCGGCAACCGCAGCCACTGGGTGGACCTGTGGGACTTCGCCACCACCCAGCTGGGGCGCATGGTGCCGGCCCTGCTGGCGCTGGCGTGGCTGCGCGGGCTGCTGCGGCGCGACGCCGTCGCCGCCGCGCCGCCGGCCGTGCTGGGCGAGCGGCGCTTCGTGCTCTTCATGGGCCTGGGGCCCCTGCTGCTGACGCTGGCGCTGGGCGTGGGCGGGGTGCACCTGGCCGCATCCTGGGCCACCACCTTCTACGTGTTCTTCGGCCTGCTTCTGCTGCGCTGGGTGCCGGCGGTGGCGCCCGCGCGCCTGCTGCGGGCCACGCTGGTGGTGGGGGTGGCGATGGAGCTGGTGCTGGCCGGCGGCCTGGCGCTGGGGCGCGGCGTGGGGGTCGAGCTGCTGGGCCGCCCCGCCCGCTCCAACTTTCCGGCGCCGGCGCTGGCGGGGCAGCTGGAGCAGGTGTGGCGCCAGCATGCCCACACGCCCCTGCGCGTGCTGGTGGGCGAGACCTGGCTGGCCGGCAACGTGTCGATCCACCTGCCCTCGCAGCCGCTGGTGTTCATCGACGGCGACCCGGCGCACGCCCCCTGGATCGACACGGCGGCGCTGGCGCGCTGCGACCTGCTGGTGCTGATCGACCGCAGCCCCAAGGCCCCCGAGCCCGAGGCGACGCAGCGGCAGTGGATGGCCCGGGCCCAGGCCCGCGGCCAGGTCAGCGTGCCCTGGACCGCCAGGCCCCAGGGCCCGCGCCTGACGGTGGACTGGGGCATCGTCCCGGCCAGCGCGCCCGACTGCGCGGGCGCGCAGCTGACCATGCGGCACTCGCCCTGGGCGTTCGGATTACTATCGAGACGATAGCTTGTTGGGCAGATCGGGCGCCGGCTACAGCCCGATTTCATTCAAATTCTGGCGCACCCGCTCACGGCCGCTGGCACGCCGGCGGCACGTAGGCGCGCCAGGCGATGTGCAGCGGCGCGCCGCCCCCGTGGCGCGGCCACGGAATCCGCCACTCGCCCTGGCTGACGCGCCAGCTGCCGGGCGGCGCCTGGTCGAGCACGGGCGCGGCGGGCGCGCCGTCGTAGTCGCCCACGTGCCACACCAGCAGCGCGCCTTCGCGCCGCAGGCGCTCGGGCGTGATCGAGGGCGAAAGCCGCGGGTCGGCGTCCACCAGCACCGCCGCCATGGGCCGCACGCCCTCGGCCACCAGGCCGGCCTCCCAGATGCTGCCGGCCACCACGCGCAGCGGGCAGCGGGCCAGCTGCTGCCACTGGCGCTGGGCCTGCGCGCCGAGGGCCTGGGCCGGCCAGTCCATGCGCGTGGGCTGCGCCCGCCCCTGCCAGCTCCAGCCCAGATACCCGGCCATGGCCAGCGTCATCAGCGCCATCCACAGCGCCAGGGCGCGCCCCAGGGCCGCGCGCCTTCGCGCTAGCCCCTCGGGCGCGACGCCGGCCAGCAGCAGCACGGCCGACAGGTTCCACATCGGCGTGCCCCACATGGGATGCAGCCGGGCGCCCAGCAGCGAGCCGCCCGCGGCCACCAGCAGCGCCGGGGCCAGCGCCACCGCCAGCAGCCAGCGGCGCTGCGCCGGCTCGGCCACGGCCAAGTTCCAGCGCCAGCGCCAGGGCCAGGGCCGCAGCCCGCAGGCCAGGGCGATCGCCAGCAGCGGCGCGTGCGCCAGCAGCTGCACGGCGAGAAACTCCAGGCCCGAGGCGTGGTCTGGCCGCGGCCCGCCGCCGGCGCGGGCGGCGAAATACTCGAAGGGCATGCCGCCGTGCCGCACCAGCCACAGCACGTGCGGCGCCAGGACCAGGCCCGCCACGGCCAGCGCCAGCCAGGGCCCCGGCCGGCGCAGCACGCGCGCGTCGTGCCACAGCAGGCTGGCCGCCAGGCACAGCAGCAGCACCGCGGTCGAATACTTGGCCAGCAGCCCCAGGCCGGCCCACGCGCCCAGCCACAGCCAGTGGCGCAGCTGGCGCCCGGGCGCGCCGTACGTCACCTGGTGCGCATGCCAGGCCAGCGCGGCCCAGGCCGGCAGCTGGGCCATGTTGTGGTTGAACTCCAGCGTGGGCCACGTGTAGTAGTACACGGCGTACAGCAGCAGCGCGGCCAGCCCCGCGCGCTCGGGCCCCAGCAGCACGCGCGCCAGCCGGTGCACGTAAAACAGGGCCAGCAGGACGGCCAGCTGGCCCAGCAGGTAGGGGCCGAAGCGGCCCAGCAGCTGAAACGACGCGACCAGCAGCCAGGCCGGCAGCGGCGGATGCTTGAAGTAGCCCCACTGCCACGCCTGGCCCCAGGCGATGCCCTCGACCACGTCCAGCGGCAGGCTGGGCGACAGCAGGGCGGGCAGCAGCGTCCAGGCCAGCACGTAGGCCGCCAGCGCCCAGGCCCAGGCCGGCCAGCGGCGCGCCACCGGCCAGCCGGCTGCGGTCCATGCGCCCATTCGGCCGTGCGGGACGCAGGTCAGGCCAGGGAGCGGCCCAGGCGCGCCACGCCCTCGCGGATCAGCGCCTCGCCCACGGTGGCGAACGACAGCCGCAAGGTGCTGCGGTCGGGCTGGGCGCAGTAGAACGGCGCGCCGGGCACGAAGGCCACGCCCTGCTCGATGGCGCGCCGGGCCAGCTCGCCGGCGTCCTGCAGCTTGCCGCCGGCGCCGGTCAGGCGCGCCCACACGAACAGCCCGCCCTGCGGCGGCACGAAGTCGACCGCCGCGCCCAGCTCCTGGCGCAGCGCCTGGCCCATGGCCTGGGCGCGCTGGCCGTAGGTGGCGCGCACCCGCGCCAGCGTGGCCGGCATGTGGCCGGCGGCCAGGTAGCGCGCGGCGGTGGCCTGCGCGAAGGTGCTGGTGTGCGCGTCGGAGAATTGCTTGCACATGGTGGCCTTGGCCAGCAGCGCGGGCGGCGCCACCAGCCAGCCCACGCGCAGGCCGGGCGACAGCACTTTGCTCAGGCTGCCGCAGTGCACCAGCCAGTCGCGGCTGCCGGGCACCTGCTCGCTGAGCGCCAGCAGGCTGGGCGGCGGCGGGGCGTCGAAGTACAGGTCGCCGTAGGGGTCGTCCTCGACGATCAGGGTCTGGTACTTGACGGCCAGCTCCAGCACGCGCTTGCGCCGCTCCAGGCTGAGCATGGCGCCGCTGGGGTTGCCGAAGGTGGGGATCAGGTACACCAGCCGGGGGCGGTGCTGCACGATGAGCTGCTCCAGCCGGTCGACCTGCACGCCCTCGCCGTCGATGGGCGCGCCGATCAGCTCGGCGCCGTACAGGCGAAAGCACTGGATGGTGGCCAGGAAGGTGGGGCCTTCGACGATGGCCTTGCTGCCCGGCTCCAGCAGGGTCTTGCCCAGCAGGTCGAGCGCCTGCTGGCTGCCGGTGGTGACGATCAGTTCGTCGGGCGCCAGGCCACGCACGCCCTTGGACTGCATGAAGGCCGCCAACTGCTCGCGCAGCGGCTGGTAGCCCTCGGTGGCGCCGTACTGCAGCGCGGCGCCGGGTTCGTCCTGCAGGGCCGCGTCGACCGCCTGCCGGATGCCCGCCACGTCGAACATGGCGCTGTCCGGAAAGCCGCCGGCAAAGCTGATGATGCCGGGCTTGCCCAGCAGCTTGAACAGCTCGCGGATGGCCGAGGTTTCGACGTTGTCGAGGCGCTTTGCAAAAGGCAGGGTGGTCATGGAGAAGGGAAACAGGGGTTGATCAAAAAACGCCGCGCGTCAGCCCAGCAGCAGGGCGTCGTCGGCCAGCTTCTCGCCGCGCACCTTCTCGAACATGTGCAGCAGGTCGGGCACGTCCAGGCGGCTGCGCTCGTCGCCGGCCACGTCCAGCACCACCTGGCCCTGGTGCAGCATGACGGTGCGATCGCCCACGTCCAGCGCCTGGCGCATGCTGTGCGTGACCATCATGGTGGTCAGCTGGTTCTCGGCCACGATGCGGCGCGTGAGCTGCAGCACGAACTCGGCCGTGCGCGGGTCGAGCGCGGCGGTGTGCTCGTCCAGCAGCAGGATGCGCGAGGGCTGCAGCGAGGCCATCAGCAGGCTGACGGCCTGGCGCTGGCCGCCCGACAGCAGGCCGATGCGGTCGGTCAGGCGGTTTTCCAGCCCCAGGCCCAGGGTGGCCAGGCGCTCGCGGTACATGGCGCGCTCGGCCTGCTTGACGGCCCCGCGCAGGCCGCGGCGCGTGCCGCGCTGGCGGGCCAGGGCCATGTTCTCCTCGATCGTCAGGTCCTCGCAGGTGCCGGCCATGGGGTCCTGGAACACCCGCGCCACGCGCTCGGCGCGCGCCCACACGGGCAGGCGGGTGACATCCAGGCCGTCGATGGCGATGCGGCCCGAATCCACGCCCAGGTCGCCCGAGATGGCGTTCAAAAACGTGGACTTGCCGGCGCCGTTGGAGCCGATGACGGTGACGAACTGGCCGGCCGGGATCTCCAGCGACATGCCGCGCAACGCGCGCGTCTCGATCGGCGTGCCGGGGTTGAAGGTGATGTGCAGGTCTTGCGCGCTCAGCATGGCTTGCTCCTTCACAGGCTCTTGGGCGCGTCGGGCAGGCGCCGGTGCTGCAGCATGCGCTTGAGCTGCGGAATCACCAGCGCGATGGCGACCAGCACGGCGGTCACCAGGTTCAAATCCTGCGCCTTCAGGCCGATGAAGTCGCTGTTGAGCGCCAGCGCGATGAAGAAGCGGTAGACGATGGCGCCCACGATGACGGCCAGCGTGGCGTAGACGATGCGCCGCGAGGGCATGATGGCCTCGCCCACGATGACGGCGGCCAGGCCGATGACGATGGTGCCGATGCCCATGGAGATGTCCGAGCCGCCCTGCGTCTGCGCGAACAGCGCGCCGGCCAGGCCGACCAGCGCGTTGGAGATGGCCATGCCCAGCAGCACCATGGCGCCGGTGTTGATGCCCTGCGCGCGCGCCATGCGGGCGTTGGAGCCGGTGGCGCGGATGGCCAGGCCGCGCTCGGTGGAGAAGAACCAGTCCATGGCCAGCTTGGCCACGACGACGATCAGCAGCATCAGGATCGGGCGCCACCAGTAGTCGGCCAGGCCGGCCGGCTGCAGCACGTTGAACACCGTGGGGTCGTTGATCAGCGGCACGTTGGGCCCGCCCATGATGCGCAGGTTGACCGAGTACAGCGCGATCATCATCAGGATGGAGGCCAGCAGGTCCATGATCTTCAGCCGCACGTTGAGCCAGCCAGTGATGAGGCCCGCCAGCGCACCCGCCAGCGTGGCGACGGCGGTGGCGGTGAAAGGATCGGCGCCCTTGGAGATGAGTGTGGCGCACACGGCGCCGCCCAGCGGAAAGCTGCCGTCCACCGTCAGGTCGGGAAAGCGCAGCAGCCGAAACGACAGCAGCACGCCCAGCGCGACCAGGGCGAAGATCAGGCCGATTTCGATGGCGCCCAGCAGCGAGAAAAGAGACATGGTGCAAGGGGGGCTGAAAAACAAGAAGGAGCCATGATGTCATGGCTCCCGGGGGTTCGAATGGCGGTTTTCCCGCCCTCGAAGCCGCTTACTTGACGACCTGCGCCGCCGACTTGACCAGCGCGTCCGACAGCTTGACGCCCTGCTTCTCGGCCGCGCCGGGGTTGACGTACAGCTCCAGCTTGCTGCTGGTCTCGGGCTTGATGTCGCCGGGCTTCTCACCCTTGAGGATGCGCGCCACCATGCGGCCGGTCTGCTCGCCCAGGTCGCGGTAGTTGATGCCCAGCGCCGCGATGGCGCCGCGCTTGACGCTGTCGGTGTCCGAGGCCACCAGCGGGATCTTGGCGTCCTGGCCCACCTTGACCAGCGACTCGTAGGCCGACACCACGTTGTTGTCGGTGTTGGTGTAGATCACGTCCACCTTGCCCACCAGGCTGCGCGCGGCGCTGCTGACGTCGACCGAGCGCGGGGCCGAGGCCTCGACCAGGCTCATGCCGCGCTTGGCCAGCAGGTCCTTCATCTCCTTGACCACCACCACCGAGTTGGCCTCGCCCGGGCTGTAGACCATGCCCACGCGCTTGGCGGCGGGCACCACCTGCTTGATCAGGTCGATCTGCTTGTCCAGCTGCAGCAGGTCGGACACGCCGGTGACGTTGGTGTGCGAGGGCTCCCAGCTGGGCACCAGCTTGGCGGCCACCGGGTCGGTGACGGCCGAGAACACGATCGGCACCGTCTTGGTGGCGGCCACCGCGGCCTGGGCCGTGGGCGTGGCGATGCCGACGATGGCGTCGGGGTTGTCGCCGACGAACTTGCGCGCGATCTGCGCGGCCGTGCCGGTGTTGCCCTGCGCGCTCTGGTACTGCCACTTCAGGTTCTTGCCGGCCTCGTAGCCGGCGTCCTTCAGCGCGGCCTGCACGCCGTCGCGCACGGCGTCCAGCGCCGGATGCTCGACGATGGCCAGCACCGCCACCGATTTGTCCTGCGCGCTGGCCGGGGCCACCGCCGCCATGGCCAGCGCCACGGCTCCCAAAGGCATCCACGGCCATTTCTTCATCTGCATTGCCAACGTCCTCTTTGCTTGCGGGTTGATGGATCGGGCGGCCGCATCGCGCCGCCGGGTGACAAGTCTACGCCACTTTGCCTGGCGTCAATATCAAATCAAAAACACCTCTCGCGCCCGCCAACCAAGCGCCAGGCGCTATCGTTTTTACATCTCCGAGTAGTTGGGTCCGCCGCCGCCCTCGGGCGTGACCCAGACGATGTTCTGCGTCGGGTCCTTGATGTCGCAGGTCTTGCAGTGCACGCAGTTCTGCGCGTTGATCTGCAGCCGCATGGCGCCGCCGCCCTGCGCCTCGTCGGGCACGAACTCGTACACGCCCGCCGGGCAGTAGCGCCCCTCGGGGCCGGCGTATTGCGGCAGGTTGATGCGCACCGGCACCGTGGGGTCCTTCAGCGTCAGGTGCGCCGGCTGGTTTTCCTCGTGGTTGGTGTTGCTGATGAACACGCTGGAGAGGCGGTCGAAGGTGAGCTTGCCGTCGGGCTTGGGGTAGTCGATGGGCTTGAAGCTGCTGGCGGGCTTGAGCTGCACGTGGTCGGGCTGGGCGCGGTGCAGCGTCCAGGGCATGTGGCCGCGCAGGGCGTACTGCTCCAGGCCGTTCATCACCGTGCCCACCGTCAGGCCCTTCTTGAACCAGTTCTTGAAGTTGCGGTCCTTGTTCAGCTCGCGCGCCAGCCAGCTGGCCTCGAAGGCCTCGGGGTAGGCCGCCAGCTCGTCGCCCTGGCGGCCGGCCAGCACGGCGTCGCACGCCGCCTCGCCGGCCAGCGAGCCGGTCTTGATGGCCGCGTGGCTGCCCTTGATGCGGCCGACGTTGAGGTAGCCCGCGTCGCAGCCCACCAGCGCGCCGCCGGGGAACACCGTCTTGGGCAGCGCCAGCACGCCGCCGGCGGTGATGGCGCGCGCGCCGTAGGACAGGCGCTTGGCGTTGACGTTGCCATCCTGGTCGGTGAAGTACCACCGGACACGCGGGTGCGTCTTCCAGCGCTGGAACTCCTCGAACGGGCTGAGGTAGGGGTTGGCGTAGTTCAGGCCCGTGACGAAGCCGCAGTAGACCTTGTTGTCCTCGGCGTGGTACATGAAGGCGCCGCCGTAGGTGAACTCGTCCATCGGCCAGCCGGCGGTGTGCATGACGAAGCCCGGCGTGTGGCGGCTGGGGTCGATCTCCCACACCTCCTTGATGCCGATGGCGTAGCTTTGCGGGTCGCTGTGCTCGTCCAGCTTGTAGCGCGCGATGAGCTGCTTGCCCAGGTGCCCGCGCGAGCCTTCGGAGAAGATGGTGTACTTGCCGTGCAGCTCCATGCCGAGCTGGAAGCTGTCGGTCGGCTCGCCGTCCTTGCCGATGCCCATGTTGCCCGTGGCCACGCCCTTGACGCTGCCGTCGTCGTTGTACAACACCTCGGCGGCCGGAAAGCCGGGGAAGATCTCCACGCCCAGTTCCTCGGCCTGCGCGGCCAGCCAGCGCACCACCTTGCCCAGGCTGGCGATGTAGTTGCCGTGGTTGTTGGCAAAGGGCGGCAGGAACAGGCCGGGCACGCGCGTGCCGCCGGTCTCGCTCAGGAAGACGTAGGCGTCCTCGGTCACCCGCTGGTTCAGGGGCGCGCCCTTTTCCTTCCAGTCGGGGATCAGCTCGGTCAGCGCCTTGGGGTCGATCACGGCGCCCGAGAGGATGTGCGCGCCGGGCTCGGAGCCCTTCTCCAGCACCACCACCGACACGTCCTGGCCCTTCTCGGCCGCGCGCTGCTTGATGCGGATGGCGGCCGACAGGCCGGCCGGGCCGGCGCCGACGATGACCACGTCGTACTCCATGGACTCGCGGGGGCCGAACTTCTGGATGATTTCCTCAGGGGTCATGGGCATGAAGGTCTCGCGTTTGAAATAATGGAAACTCGGGCATGGGCCGGCGCGCGCGGCGGCGCCGGGCCATCCATCGATTCTATGCATCGGCGCGGGCGCCCAGGCCGCCCCGCTTTCGGAGCCACCTTCATGAGCTACCACATCGACCTGTCGGGCCGCGTCGCCCTCGTCACCGGCGCCTCCAGCGGCCTGGGCGCGCAGTTTGCCCGCACCCTGGCGCGCGCCGGCGCCGGCGTGGTGCTGGCCAGCCGGCGCCAGGACGCGCTCAAGAACCTGCGCGCGCGCATCGAGGGCGACGGCGGCGACGCCCACGTGGTGGAGTGCGACGTGACCGACGTGCAGTCCATCAAGGCCGCCGTGGCGCACGCCGAGACCGAGATGGGCTCGATCGACATCCTGGTCAACAACTCGGGTGTGTCCACCACCCAGCGCCTGCAGGACGTGAGCGAGGACGACTACGACCACGTGTTCCACACCAACGT
Source organism: Burkholderiaceae bacterium (assembly GCA_024235995.1). Classification (NCBI taxonomy): domain Bacteria; kingdom Pseudomonadati; phylum Pseudomonadota; class Betaproteobacteria; order Burkholderiales; family Burkholderiaceae; species Burkholderiaceae bacterium. The sequence goes on along the minus strand of JACKLI010000001.1, from coordinate 1,642,371 downwards.
GCGCGGCGCCTTCTTCGTCGCGCAGGAGGTGGGCAAGCGCATGCTGGCGCGCGCCCAGGGCGCGGCGCCGGGCAGCTTCACGGGCGGGCGCATCATCAACATCGCCAGCATGGCCGGGCTGAAGGTGCTGCCCAAGATCGGCGTGTACTGCATGAGCAAGGCGGCCGTGATCCAGATGACCAAGGCGATGGCGCTGGAATGGGGGCGCCACGGCATCAACGTCAACGCCATCTGCCCCGGCTACATCGACACCGAGCTGAACCGCCACCACTGGCAGACCGAGGCCGGCCGCAAGCTGATCGGCATGCTGCCGCGCCGCCGCGTGGGCACGCCCGCCGACCTGGACGCGGTGCTGATGATGCTGGCCTCCGACGAGAGCCACTTCGTCAACGGCGCCATCATCAGCGCCGACGACGGTTTTGCGGTCTGATGGGGATCCAGCCCGCTTCCATCAAGCGTCATCAGCCATTATTTTTGTAGCAATACCCGACCGTACCACCCCGATGAAGCTCGACCTCCCCGAACAGAAAAGACTCGTCCACGAGATGCTCATCCCCATCCGCTGGGGCGACATGGACGCCATGGGCCACATCAACAACACGGTCTACTTCCGCTACATGGAGACGGCGCGCATCGAATGGGTCAACGGCATGGGCCTGGCGCCCCGGCCGGGCGGCGAGGCCATCGTCATCGTCAACGCGTTCTGCAACTTCATCCGCCAGTTCGAATACCCCGGCGAGGTGCGCATCAAGACCTTCGTCAGCAACCCCGGCCGCAGCTCGTTCGACACCTGGGTGACGATGGAGCGCACCGACGACCCCGGCACCGTGTACGCCACCGGCGGCGCCACCATCGTGTGGGTCGACATGGCGGCGCACAAGTCCGCGCCCCTGCCCGAGTGGCTGCGCCGCGAGGTGGAGCCGGCACCGGCGGATTGAGCGCCCATCACGAACCCCCAGACCAAAATACCAACGCCGTCTATACTTCGTTGGTACATTTTCAAAAGGGCCACCCATGTCCAAGGAAGCCATGTTCACGATGAAGCTCGAACCCGAGCTGCGCGACGCCTTCATGGCCGAGGCCCAGGCCAGTCACCGGCCCGCCTCGCAAATCCTGCGCGAGCTGATGCGTGACTTCATTCAGCGCCAGCGCGACACACGCAGCTACGACGCCTTCTTGCAGGAGAAGGTCGCGCAGGCGCGCCAGCAGATCGAAGCGGGTGATTACGCCGGCGCGGACGAGGTCGAGGCCCGCTTTGCCGCCCGCCGCGCCCGCATGGCTGGCCAAGGCTGAGCGCGCGGATTCGTGAAGGTCTTCTGGACCTCGGGCGCCGAGCGGGATCGCGCCCGCATCTTCGAGTTCATCGGCCAGGACAACCCGCTCGCCGCCATCCGGATGGATGAGCTGTTTGCGGCGGTTGCCAATCGCCTGGCGGAACACCCCTTGCTGGGCCGCACGGGCCAAGTCCCGGGTACGCGCGAGCTGGTCGCCCACGAAAGCTACCGGCTGGTCTACGAGGTGCACGACGACGCCGTCTGGCTTTTGGCTCTGGTGCACACGCGACGGCAATGGCCACCGTGATGGGTGAAAATCAGCCGACATGACGGCCAAACCCATCCCCCACCCCTACGAAGACCTGATGCGCCACGTGCACGAGCACGGCGTGTTCAAGGCCGATCGCACGGGCACCGGCACCCGGAGCGTGTTCGGCCACCAGATGCGCTTCGACCTATCGCAGGGCTTTCCGCTGGTGACCACCAAGAAGGTGCACCTGAAAAGCATCGTCTACGAGCTGCTGTGGTTCCTGCGCGGCGACGGCAACGCGCGCTGGCTGCAGGAGCGCGGCGTGTCGATCTGGGACGAATGGGCCGACCCGGCGACGGGCGATCTGGGCCCCGTGTACGGCGTGCAGTGGCGCAGCTGGCCCACGCCCGATGGCGGACACATCGACCAGATCGCGCAGGTGGTGCAGCAGCTCAAGGCCAACCCCGACTCGCGCCGCATCATCGTGAGTGCCTGGAACGTGGCCGACCTGCCCAGGATGGCGCTGATGCCCTGCCACGCCTTCTTCCAGTTCTACGTGGCCGAGGGGCGCCTGTCCTGCCAGCTCTACCAGCGCAGCGCCGACATCTTTCTGGGCGTGCCCTTCAACATCGCCAGCTACGCGCTGCTGACGCACATGCTGGCGCAGCAGTGCGACCTGCAGGTGGGCGACTTCATCTGGACCGGCGGCGACTGCCACATCTACAGCAACCACGAGGCGCAGGTGACCGAGCAGCTCAGCCGCGCGCCCTACCCCCTCCCGCAACTGCGCATCAAGCGCCGGCCGCCGTCGATCTTCGACTACGAATACGAAGACTTCGAGGTGCTGAACTACCAGCACCACCCGGCCATCAAGGCGCCGGTGGCGGTTTGAACATTCATGATCGAATCCGGCTGTTGCCCGCGTGCTTCAAGCGCAGACAGCTATTGATTTAAAAGCAACGCCATGACCGACCTGCTCTCGCTGTACCGCACCATGGTGCGCATCCGCGCCTTCGAGGACGCGGCCGAGGCCGCCAGCCAGGGCGGCGTGTCCTGGGGCGGCGCGGCCACCGGCGGCGGCGAGGTGCGCGTCAAGGGCCCGTTGCACCTGTCCACCGGCCAAGAGGCCGTGCCCGCCGGCGTGTGCGCGCACCTGACACCCGCCGACCTGCTGACCAGCACCCACCGCGGCCACGGCCACACCCTGGCCAAAGGCGCCGACACCACGCGCATGATGGGCGAGCTGTTCGGCCGCGCCAGTGGCACCAACGGCGGCAAGGGCGGCTCCATGCACATCGCCGATTTCTCGGTCGGCATGCTGGGCGCCAACGGCGTGGTGGCGGCCGGCCTGCCGATTGCCGTGGGCGCGGCGCAGGGCTTGAAGATTCGTGGCCAGGACGCCATCGCGGTGTGCTTCTTCGGCGACGGCGCCATCAACCGCGGCCCCTTCCTGGAGGCGCTGAACTGGGCCGTGGTCTACCAGCTGCCGGTGCTCTTCGTGTGCGAGGACAACCGCATCTCGGCCACCACCGACAGCCGCGCCATGACGGCCGGCCCCGGCGCCAGCGTGCGCGCCGCGGCCCTGGGCATTGCCGCCATGCAGGTCGATGGCACCGACGTGCAGGCCGTGAGCGAGGCCGCCGCCACGCTGATCGGCGAGGTGCGCGCCGGCCATGGCCCGCGCCTGCTGCACGCCATCACCGACCGGCACAAGGGCCACGTGTCGGTCGACCCGGCCAACTACCGCAAGCCCGAGGACGTGGCGGCCGCCCTGGCGCGCGACGGCATCGCCCGCACGCGCGCGCAGCTGCTGGCGCAGGGCCACGGCGCGCAGGTGCAGCAGATCGAGCAGCAGGCCAAAGCCGAGATCGACGCCGCCGTGGCCGCCGCCAGCGCCGCGCCGCCGCCCGAGCCCGGCGCGGCCTACACCGACATCCAGACCGTTGGCGCGGGGGTGTGGGCATGAGCGCCGCACCCATGAGCGCCGCACGGCCGCCCGAAGGCGCGAGCGCCCCCTTGGGGGGCAGCGCACCTCGCGCAGCGGGGGAGCGTGGGGGCACCATGACCTATGCGCAGGCCGCCTCTCTGGCCCTGGCGCAGACGATGGAACACGACCCCACCGTCATCGCCCTGGGCGAAGACCTGGGCCGCGGCGGCGTGTTCGGCCAGTACCGCGACGCGGACGGCACGCCGCTGGCGCAGCGCTTCGGCGCCGGGCGCGTCATCGACACGCCGATCTCCGAGGCCACCATCGTCGGCGCCGCCGTCGGCATGGCGCTGGCCGGCTGCCGGCCCGTGGTCGAGCTGCGCGTGGTGGACTTTGCGCTGTGCGCCATCGACGAGATCGTCAACCAGGCGGCCAAGAACCGCTACATGTTTGGCGGCCAGGGCCGCGTGCCCCTGGTGATGCGCATGCCCATCGGCATCTGGAGCGCATCGGCCGCGCAGCACAGCCAGTCGCTGGAAGCGTGGTTTGCCCACATCCCCGGCCTGGTGGTGGCGGCCCCCGGCACGCCGGCCGACAACCACGGCCTGCTGCTGGCCGCGCTGCAGTCGGGCGACCCGGTGGTGTACCTGGAGCACAAGGAGCTGTGGGGCATGCAAGGCGCCGTCACCCCCGGCCAGGTGGTGCCGCTGGGCCAGGCGCGCACGGTGCGCGCTGGCGGCGACGTCACCCTCGTCTCGTGGTCGCGCCAGGTGCAGGCCTGCCAGCAGGCGGCCGAGCAACTGGCCGCGCAGGGCGTGCAGGCCGAGCTGATCGACCTGCGCACCCTCTGGCCCTGGGACAAGGAGGCCGTCTTGAACAGCGCGGCCCGCACCGGCCGCCTGCTGGTGGTGCACGAGGCCGTTCAGGTGGCCGGCTTTGGCGCCGAGGTGGCCGCCACCGTGGCCGAGCACACCGGCGCGCGCGTGGCCCGCCTGGGCGCGCCGCGCATCCCCGTGGGCTACGCGGCCAACCTGGAGGCCGAGGCGCGCGTGGGGCCCGACAAGATCGCGGCCGCCGTGCACGCCCTGCTCGCGCGATGAAGATCGGCCTGATCTGGGCGCAGGCGCGCGGCGGCGTCATCGGCCGGGGCGGCGTCATGCCCTGGCACCTGCCGGAGGACCTGGCGCACTTCAAGCGCGTCACGCTGAACCACCCCGTCATCATGGGCCGCAAGACCTGGGACTCCATCCCGCCGCGCTTTCGCCCCCTGCCCGGGCGGCGCAACATCGTCGTCACGCGCCAGGGCGATTTGAATCAAATAGGCCTCGAACCGGCATCCAGCCTGCGCGAGGCGCTACAACTTTGCGAGAATGCGGAGCAGGTCTGGATCATCGGCGGCGCGCAGATCTACGCCCAGGCCCTGCCCCTGGCCAACGAACTGGTGGTGACCGAGATCGACGCCGACTTCGACGGCGACGCCTTCGCGCCCCCCATCGGCCCCGACTGGCACGAGGTGGCGCGCGAGCCCATGGCCTCCCGCACCGGGCTGCGCGGCGCCTTCGTCACCTGGCGGCGCCCACCACGCGCCTGACGCCATGACCACCCCCGCACCCGACGCCCCCTTTCGCGCCCTGCCCGACCTGATCGCCGAGCACGCGCGCCAGCGCCCCGGCCACCCCGCCCTGCGCGCCGATGACGACGCGCTCAGCTACGCCGAGCTCGACGCGCTGATGGACCGCATCGCCGCCATGCTGCAGCAGGATGGCATTCAGCCCGGCCAGTGCATCGCCATCTGCGCCAGCCCTTCGGTGCGCTACGCCGCGCTGTTCATGGGCGCGCTGCGCGCCGGCGTGGCGGTGGCGCCGCTGGCGCCCTCGGCCACCGCCGAGGCCCTGGCCTCGATGCTGCGCGACGCCGGCGCGCGCCGGCTGTTCGTCGACGCCGACGCCCAGCCGCGCCTGCCCGCGCCCGACCCCGCGCTGCCGCGCATCGCGCTGGACGGCGCGGCATCCGGCCAGGCCTTCGACGACTGGCTGGCGCCCGCCGGCGCGCGCCCGCGGCCCGTCGCCATCACGCCCGATGCCGCGTTCAACATCATCTATTCCAGCGGCACCACCGGCACGCCCAAGGGCATCGTGCAGCCGCACGGCATGCGCTGGGCGCACATCCGCCGCGGCGCCACCTACGGCTACGGCCCGCACGGCACCACGCTGCTGGCCACGCCGCTGTACTCCAACACCACGCTGGTGGTCTTCGTGCCCACGCTGGCCTACGGCGGCTGCGTGGTGCTGATGCCCAAATTCGACGCCCTGCGCTACCTGCAGCTGGCCCAGCGGCACCGCGTCACGCACACCATGCTGGTGCCGGTGCAGTACCAGCGCATCATGGCGCTGCCGCAGTTCGGCGATTTCGACCTGAGCGCCTTTCGCAACAAGTTCTGCACCAGCGCGCCGTTTCGCGCCGAGCTCAAGGCCGACGTGCTGGCGCGCTGGCCCGGCGGGCTGACCGAGTTCTACGGCATGACCGAAGGCGGCGGCACCTGCATCCTCGACGCCCACCTGCACCCCGACAAGCTGCACACCGTGGGCCGGCCGGCCGCGGGCAGCGACATCCGCCTGATCGACGAGGCGGGACGCGAGCTGCCGGCCGGCCAGGCGGGCGAGGTGGTGGGCCACTCGGCCGGCATGATGACCGGCTACCACGGTCAGCCCGAGAAGACGCGCGAGGCCGAGTGGTTCGACGCCACGGGCAAGCGCTTCATCCGCACCGGCGACGTCGGGCGCTTTGACGCCGACGGCTTCCTCACCCTGATCGACCGCCGCAAGGACATGATCATCAGCGGCGGCTTCAACATCTACCCCAGCGACCTGGAGGCGCTGCTGCGCCAGCATCCCGCCGTGCACGACGTGGCCGTGGTGGGCGTGCCCAGCGGGCAGTGGGGCGAGACGCCGGTGGCCTTCGTCGTGCCGAATGCCGGCGCCACCACCACCGCCGCCGAGCTGAAGGACTGGGCCAACCCGCGCGTCGGCAAGACCCAGCGCCTGGCCGATCTGCGCTTCATCGACGAGCTGCCGCGCAGCGCCATCGGCAAGGTGCTCAAGCGCGAGCTGCGCGAGGCCTACGGCGCCGCGCCCTGACCCGGACGTTTGACGACCAGGCCCCTGCAACGCCGGCCCACCGCCGGCAGGGTCTTGCAGGCGCGGGCTCGACGGCGGCCCCGCGCCCACCGCACAATGGCCTGCAACAGGGGATGCAGACCATGGACACACGCTTCAAGGTGGGCGATCACGTCGGCTGGAACTCGGAGGCGGGCCGCGTGAGCGGCCGCATCGTTCGGGTGCACGAGCAGGACTTCGACTGGAGGGGCTACACGCACCACGCCAGCGCGCGCGATCCGCAGTACGAGATCCAGAGCGACAAGACCGACCACGTGGCCGTGCACAAGGGCTCGGCGCTGCGGCTGCTGAACTGAACCACCCACCCAGGAAACAACCCATGCCCACTGCCCTTCGCTTCGCATCGACGCTGTCGGCCGTACTGCTTGCCGCCTTCACGCTGGCGCTGCCCGCCCAGGCGCAAACCGCCCCGGCGGCGGCCGACCCCATGCCGGGCCTGCGCGGCGTGATGCAGCAGCTGGGCCGCCACATGCAGGCGGTGGCGGGCGCCATCTCGGCCGAGGACTGGGCCGAGGTGGCCCGGCTAGCGCCGCAAATTGCCGAGCACCCCGAGCCGCCGCTGACCGAGAAGGTGCGCGTGCTGACCTGGCTGGGCACGGATGCCGTGAAGTTCCGCGGCCTCGACCAGCAGGTGGGCGCCGCGGCCAACGCCATGGGCGATGTGGCCCGGCGCGGCGACGGCGGCGCCGTGATCGACGCCTTTGCCAAGGTGCAGCAGGCCTGCCTGGCGTGCCACCAGGGCTATCGCGCGTCGTTCAGGCAGCACTTCAAGTGAGCGGGGCCAGTCGGCTGCCGTTGTTCACCATCGGCCACGGCACGCTGAGCACGGACGAATTCATCACGCGCCTGCAGGCGGCCGGCGTCACGTGCCTGATCGACGTGCGCAGCTTTGCGCGCTCGCGCACCAACCCCCAGTTCAACGAGGACCGGCTGCCCCAGGCGCTGGCGGCGCACGGCATCGGCTACGCGCACGTGGCCGACCTGGGCGGGCGACGCGCGCGCCAGCGCGCGGTGGCGCCCGAGGTCAACGGCTGGTGGGACAACGCCAGCTTTCACAACTACGCCGACTGGGCGCTGCAGCCGCCGTTTCGCGCGGCCCTGGCCAGGCTGCGCGAGCAGGGCCAGCGCCAGCGCTGCGCCATCATGTGCGCCGAGAGCGTGTGGTGGCGCTGCCACCGCCGCATCATCGCCGACCACCTGCTGGCCGCCGGCGAGACGGTGCGCCACATCATGGACGCCGGCATCGACGAGGCCCATCTCACGCCCGCGGCGCAGGTGCACGCCGACGGCACGGTAAGCTACCCGGCGCCGCAACGCAGCCTGAACCTCGAAACCCCATGAAAACCGGCACGCCATGGGTGCAGGCCCGGCGGGCATGCAGGACGGCTGGCACCCGCTGCGCCCACCGGCGGGCTCTGGGCCTTGCGGCCGCTCATCCCTTCGCCTGCCTGGCCGGGGCGAGCGCGCGTCGGATGAACTCGTCCTGCACCGTGCGGCAGATGCGGGATAGCGCGGCGTCGGGCACCTGGTTCTCGAATCCGTGGAATCCGCCGCCCCACACGTGAAGGTCGACGCTGACGCCATGCGCCGACAGCCGGCCCGCGTATTCGAGGGTTTCGTCGCGGAAGGTGTCTGCCGACCCCGTGTCGAGATACGTCCGCGGAAGCCCGCTGAGATCGACGGCGCGTGACGGCGCGGCGTAAGGCGACACCTCGCTTTGCCGTCCGAGGAGTGCGGCCCATCCGAACGCGTTCTCGTTGCGGTCCCAGACCCCCTCGCCATCGAGCATCTGGCTGCTGTGCGTCCGCATCCGGTCGTCCAGCATCGGCCGGAGCAGGACCTGGTGGGAGAGGGTGGGGAATCCGCGGTCGCGCGCGAGCAGCGCGATGCCCGCGGCGAGCCCGGCGCCCGCACTCACGCCCATCACGATGATCCGGTCGGGGTCGATGCCGAGTTCCCGCGCATGGCGGGCGAGCCAGACGATGCCCGCATGGCAGTCGTCGATCGGTGCGGGATGCGGATGCTCGGGCGCCAGCCGGTACTCGACGGACACGACAACGGCCGATCCATCGGCCGCATAAGGCACGAGTGCGTCGATGCCCGCGTAGCGGTCGCCCAGGACCATCCCGCCACCGTGAATGAAGTAGATCGCCGGCAGGGGCCGCGACCCAGCCGACGGCCGAAGCAGCGTCAGGTGCACGTCGGCGCCGCCCTCGTGGCCTGGAACGTCGAGTTCTTCCACGGTCACGGCACCACCGGCGGTGTGGTCGAGGGTGCTTGCGGCGTCCGCGTAGCGCTGGCGCCTGATGGCCAGCGCCTGCGGCGACACCACGCGCGGCTCGACTGCCGTGAGCTTCTCGAGCGTGGTGACCAGTTCAGGGTCAAAGGGCGGCCTGCGCGTGGCGGGAGATGATGGACGGGTCATGGTTCTCAAGCCCCGTTCGCGCCCGCAATTTGGCGCAGCGCCTGCTCGAACACTTCCGGCGGCTGCCCGCCGGAAATCAGGTGTTGCCCATTGATGATGATCGTCGGCACCGAATGGACGCCAGCCTGCTGGAAATGGCGCTCCTGCGTGCGCACGGCGTCGGCGTATTCGCCGCCCTCCAGCACGCGGCGGGCAGCGTCCGCATCCAGCCCGGCTTCGCGCGCGAGCCGCACCAGCACCTCGTGATTGGAGATGTTTTCGTCATCGCTGAAATAGGCGCGCTGCAGTATGCGTTTCAGCGCCAGGGCCAGCGCGCGGTTTTGCAGCTCGGCCCAATGCAGCAAGCGGTGCGCATCGAAGGTGACATAGACGCGGCTGCCCTTGTGCGTGTTGAAGGCGATTCCGAACGCCGCGGCGCGTTCGCGGATCACGGCGCGCCTGGCTTCGAGCTGCTCCTCGCTGATGCCGTACTTGCCCATCTGGCGTTCGTTGGCATCCTCGCCCTCGGGCGGCAGCTGCGGATTGACCTCGAAAGGTTGCAGATGGATTTCCGCATTCACGGTTCCATCCAGCCGCGTCAGCGCCTGCTGCAGGCTGGCCAAGCCGATGGCGCACCACGGGCAGGCAACGTCGGAAACGAAATCGATGCGGAGCGGGGTCTGGGAAGTCATGGTTGTCCAATCATTTGGGAAGGTTTGAAAGGTGCTTCTGATAACTACTGCGCGGGGTGGGTGTGCCGGTCTCGGCCCGCAAACAGCCCGACGATCAACTGCAGCACGGCGATCACCAGCACGAGCAACACGGGAGCCTGCCAGGCGTTGGTCTTGTCGAGCAGGTACCCGGCGAGGATCGGCCCCACCATCGCCAGCGCGTACCCCAGCGACTGCGCCATCCCGGAAAGACGGCCCGCGTCCGTGGTGTGCCTTGCGCGTGCCGCGATGAAGGTCAGGCCGACCACCAAGGCGGCGCCGGCGCTCATGCCGCCGACGATCGCCCACAACACCACCAGGGCAGGCGCAAAGAGCAGGCCCACCATCGCCACCACCATGGTCAGGGCGACTGCGGTCGACACGGCGCGCAGATCCGCGCGTCCACGCATCAAGCGGGGGATCAGCAAGCCGCCCACGATGCCCGCCGCCTGGAACACGAACAGGTGCCATCCGCCGGCGACCGCGCTCTGCCCGGTGTGCTTTTCGATCGTCGGCAGCCAGGTGATCAGCAAGTAGAAGTTCGCCATCTGGGCCGCGAAGAACATGGCCACCCACCACGCGACCGGTGCGCGCCACATGGAACCGGGCGAAGGCGGTTCAGCAGCGGTCTTCACAGCGACCTGGTGCCGCAGGCGGGGCAGCCAGACGATCGCGCCGATCAGCGAGAGGAGCGCGCCGGCACCGACCGAAATCCGCCAGCCGAAGGCGTTGCCGAGGGGCAGCGCGATGCCGGACGCGAGGGCGGCGAATCCGCTGAGCACCGCCACGTAGCCACCGGTGGCCGCGGCGACGTGATTCGGGAAGTCGCGCTTGACGATCGTGGGCAGCAGCACGTTGCCGACGGCGATCGCGGCGCCGATGATCGCCGTTCCGATCCACAGCCAGCCGTCCCAGCCGGGGATGGAACGGAGCACGGTGGCAGCGGTCAGCACCACCAGCGCCAGCAGGACCGCACGCTCGGTACCGAAGCGCTTGACCAGCAATTGCACCAGGGGCGAGACGATCGCGAACGCGGCGAGCGGGATCGCCCCCAGCAGGCCGAGCGCCGACTTGCTGAGATGGGTGTCGTTGCCGATCAGCGTGAGCAGCGGACCGACGGAGGTGATCGCTGCGCGCAGCGACGCGGCAACGACGAGGACGGTGATCAAGAGGAAGGTTGCAGACATCGGCCTCGACAGGGCCCTGCCCTGATCGTTCAAGCCGGTCTTCACCGGGAAGGTGGTACTCATGGATTTCTCCGAATCTCTCGTGACGATTGAGGAACTGCTCGGCTAGGGGTTGATAGTCAAGCTGTTGACAAGTATGCGTCGGTTTTTTCAAGAAGTCAAGTGCTTGACTGACAAGCCGTTGACCAACAGGTATAGTGGGGCCCATGATTGACGAGCAGAAGCCCTCGAGCGTGCATGGCAGGCGCCCACTGTCTGCGGTGCTGCGCCACGCCGAGATGCTCTTCGTCGCGGAATTCGAGGAACGCATCGCCGCGTCGGACTTCGCGGATCTCTCCCTCGCGCACGCGGCCAACGTGCTGCGTTTCCTTCACAGCGGGCCGCAGCGCGCAAGCCAGTTCATCGGCTCCTGCGGCGTCAGCAAACAGGCGGTGAGCCAGCAGATCGCCCAGCTGGAAAAGAACGGCTACATCACTTCGATGCCCGACCCGCAAGATCAGCGCGCCCGCATCCTTGTGCTGACCGAGCGCGGCCTGGCGGCACAAGCCGAAGTCCAGCGCATCTTCAAGGCGATCGAGAAGACATGGACCAAGTACCTGGGCGCCGAAGATGCGACCTCGCTGCGCCGCATCCTGGAAAAGCTCCCATCCCAGATTTAAGAGAACCATGAAAATCGCCACTTGGAACGTCAACTCCCTCACCGCCCGCCTGCAGCACGTGCTGGACTGGCTGGCCGTCAACCCGGTGGACGTGCTGGCGCTGCAGGAGCTCAAGCTCACCGACGACAAGTTTCCGCACGAGGCGCTGCGCGCGGCGGGCTACGAGGCCGCGGTGTTCGGCCAGAAGACCTACAACGGCGTGGCCCTGCTCACGCGCGCGCCGCTGCAGGCCAGCGACGTGGCGCGCAACATCGCCGGCCTGGCCGACGACAACGCGCGCCTGATCGCCGCCACGCTGGACGCCCCGGGCGGGCCGCTGCGCCTGGTCAACGGCTACTTCGTCAACGGGCAGGCGCCGGGCACCGACAAGTTCGACTACAAGATGAGCTGGCTGCGTGCGCTGCGCGAGCACCTGCGCGAGGAGCTGGCCGCGCACCCGCGGCTGATGCTGGTGGGCGACTTCAACATCGCGCCCGAGGACCGCGACAGCTACGACCCGGTGGGCCTGGCCGGCACCATCCTGCACACCGACGAGGAGCGCGGGCACTTCCAGGCGCTGCTGGGGCTGGGGCTGACCGATTCGTTTCGCCTGTTCGAGCAGCCGGACAAGAGCTTTTCGTGGTGGGACTACCGCATGCTGGGCTACCAGAAGAACCGCGGCCTGCGCATCGACCACATCCTGGTCAGCGACGCGCTGCGGCCCCAGGTCAGCGCCTGCGCCATCGACCGCACGCCGCGCAAATGGCCCAAGCCCAGCGACCACGCGCCGGTGATCGTGACCCTGGGTTGATCCTGATTCGATAGCTGGTGGCGCGCACCAGCCTTGGACCATCGGCCTTTTTGACTCAAAAAGTCCAGGCGCCGCCCCACCCCCGATCCCGCGCCGCCAGCAGGGTCACCCCAGCGGCGGGAACGAAGCGGCCCCGGCGTGGCATCCAATCGTGAGTCAACCGATTGCAGAGGACGTGCCATGGAACACCGTTTCGACCACCTCATCATCGGCGCCGGCATGGCCGGTGCCGCCGCCGCCGTCGCGCTGCGTCAGGCCGACGGCCAGGCCAGCATCGCCCTGCTGGGCGCCGAGGCGCATCCGCCCTACGACCGCCCGCCGCTGTCCAAGGCCCTGTGGAAGGACGGCAAGGAGGACGACATCTGGCGCCCGATCCAGGACGCCCGCGCCACCGTGCAGCTGCGGCGGCGCGCCGTGGCCATCGACCGCGCGGCGCACACCGTGCGCGACGACGCGGGCGACCGCTGGCACTACCGCAAGCTGCTGCTGGCCACGGGCGGCGCGCCGCGCACCCTGCCCTTCGGTCCCGACTTCATCTACCTGCGCACGCTGGACGATTACCAGCGCCTGCGCCAGGCCGCCCAGCCGGGCACCCGCGCGGTGGTGATCGGCGGCGGCTTCATCGGCAGCGAGATCGCCGCCGCGCTGACGCTGAACGGCGCCGCCGTGACCATGCTGTTTCCCGAGGGCGCCATCGGCGCGCGCGCCTACCCGAAGGCGCTGGCCGACTCGGTCACCGCCTACTACCGCGACCGGGGCGTGGACGTGCGCGCCGGCGTGTCCGTGCAGGGCGCGCGCGGCAACATGCTCGAGCTGACCGACGGCAGCACGCTGGCCGCGGACGTGGTGGTGGCCGGCCTGGGCATCACGCCCAACGTGCAACTGGCGCAGGACGCGGGCCTGGCGGTGGACAACGGCATCGTGGTCGACGCGCAGCTGCGCACCTCGGATGCCGACATCTACGCCGCCGGCGACGTGGCGAACTTTCCCGCCGCCGCGCTGGGCCGGCGCCTGCGGGTGGAGCACGAGAACGCCGCCCTCGCCATGGGCGAGCGCGCCGGCCGCGGCATGGCCGGGCAGGACGCGCCGTACGACGAGCTGCCCTACTTCTACTCCGACCTGTTCGAGCTGGGCTACGAGGCCGTGGGCACGCTGGACGCGCGCCTGCAGACGGTGGAGCAGTGGGTGACGCCGTACCGCGAAGGCGTGGTGTACTACCTGGACGCCGGCCGCGTGCGCGGCGTGCTGCTGTGGAACACCTGGGACCAGGTCGAGGCGGCGCGCAAGCTGATTGCCGAGCCCGGGCCCTTCGACGCCGGCAGCGTGCGCGGGCGCCTGCCGGCCTGACCGGCGTCCGCCCCGCTCAGGGGGCTGGCCTATTTCTTCACGCGGGTCAGCGTGTTCTTGTCCGTGTGGTGCATCTCGCCGCCGGTGGCCGCCAGCTTGAGCACCAGGTCGGACGTGTAGCTGAGGGTGTCGGCGTCGACGATGGTGAAGGTGCTCTTGAAGTCCATCAGCTGCGCGCGCTCGGACAGGTACTTGTTCTGCAGGATGCCGAAGTTGGGCGAGCCCGGCGTGGCGTTGAAGTGCAGCACGGTGTCGCGCGGCTTGGCCTCGCCGCCGGCCAGGATGGCGATGCCGCGCCCGAACACCACCGCGCGCATGATCTGGCCGGTGGCCTTTTCCCACAGCAGGTAGCCCACCTCGTCGTGGAAGGGGTCCATCGCCTCCTCGCCATGGCGCCAGGCGGTCATCTTGTAGTTCAGGCCTTCGAGCGATTGCTTGCCGTTCTCCTGGACCGGAATGGGATGAAACCAGGCCTTCTCGAAGTAGCCGGTGCGGCCGGTCTCGTCGTCCTTGTTGTGATAGGACAGATCGATCCCGACGTTGCCCTCCCATTCGCCGACCAGCGGGGTGAGCGGGCCCAGGCGTTGCGGTCCATGAATGTCAGCCACGATGCATCTCCTTGTTGCCGTTGAGGGAGATGCCAGAATAGTCCGATGCGGCCGGTGCTGCAAATGGCCTGCGGTCATGGGCGCGATAGCGTGCGGGCTATCGCGGCGGCCTCGGATACCGATCAGGGTTCATAGCGCTTGAGCTCGCGCTGGATGCCTTCGATGTCGCTCTGGTTGCGCGCGATGGAGGCCTTGAGCTCGGCCACGCGGTCCAGGTACTTTTGGTAGTTGCGCGCCTCGCCGCCGATCTTGTCGGGCTCGCCGTTGTTGTATTCCTTGGCCAGCTCGGCCTGGCGGGCCTGGGCGCGGCGCAGCTCCTGCTCGAGGATGGCCTTGGCGTCCGAGTCGCGCGCCTTTTGCACCGCCGGGTCCACCCGCGGCGCCGACGAGGGCGCGGTAACCACCGGCTTGGCGCCATTGCCCGCCGCGGCCGGTGCCGGCGTGGGCGAGGTGCCGCGCACCACGGTGACGTTGCCGCCCTCGACCAGCTTGCAGTCGGTGCGGCCCTTGATCTGGTTGGTGTACTCGTTGCCGCAGCGGTAGATGCGGTTTTGCGCCCACGCGGGCGCCACCCAGGCCAGCAGCAGCCCCAGTGCGGCGGTGCAAGCGATGGATCGGGCGGTGACGGGCAGGTTCATGAAGCAGGCCTCGCTGGCATGACCGCAGGCTGGCGCACGGCGCCAGGCGCGGCAAAGGGTCAAAGTATCGGCTCAATTGATCCGCGCGGCCAGGTTTCGTTGCACCGGCGGCCACAAAAAAGGCGGCCGAAGCCGCCATTTTTTGCACCCGCGCCGTTACAGCGAGTAGTACATGTCGTACTCGGCCGGGTTGACCTGCACGCGAATGCGGTTGACCTCGCTCATCTTCAGCTCGATGTAGGCGTCCAGCATGCTGTCGGTGAACACGCCGCCGCGCGTGAGGAAGGCGCGGTCCTTGTCCAGCTCCTCCAACGCCTGGTCGAGGCTGTGGCACACGGTGGGCACCAGCTTGTCCTCCTCGGGCGGCAGGTGGTAGAGGTCCTTGCTGGCGGCCTCGCCGGGGTGGATCTTGTTCTCGATGCCGTCCAGGCCCGCCATCAGCAGGGCCGAGAAGCACAGGTAGGGGTTGGCCATGGGGTCCGGAAAGCGCGCCTCGATGCGGCGCGCCTTGTCGCTCATCACGTGCGGGATGCGGATGGAGGCCGAGCGGTTGCGGCTGGAGTAGGCCAGCTTGACGGGGGCCTCGAAGTGCGGCACCAGGCGCTTGTAGCTGTTGGTGGTGGGGTTGGTGATGGCGTTGAGCGAGCGCGCGTGCTTGATGATGCCGCCGATGTAGTACAGCGCGGTGTCGGACAGGCCGGCGTAGCCGTTGCCGGCAAACAGGTTCTTGCCGCCCTTCCAGATCGACTGGTGCACGTGCATGCCGCTGCCGTTGTCGCCGTGGTAGGGCTTGGGCATGAAGGTGGCCGTCTTGCCGTAGCGGTCGGCCACGTTCCAGATCACGTGCTTCATGCGCTGCGTCCAGTCGGCGCGCTCGACCAGGGTGCTGAACTTGGTGCCCAGCTCCATCTGGCCGGCGCCGGCCACCTCGTGGTGGAACACCTCGACCGGGATGCCCATGGCCTCCAGCACCAGCGCCATCTCGGCGCGCATGTCGTGCGTGCTGTCGACCGGCGCCACCGGAAAGTAGCCGCCCTTGGTGGTGGGGCGGTGGCCGCGGTTGCCGCCTTCCAGCTTGGCGCCGGTGTTCCAGGGCGCCTCGTACTCCTCGATCTTGTAGAAGCTGTGGCCTGGCTCGGTGCTCCAGCGCACCTGGTCGAACACGAAGAACTCGGGCTCGGGGCCGAAGTAGGCGGTGTCGCCGATGCCGCTGGCCTTGAGGTAGGCCTCGGCGCGGCGCGCCAGCGAGCGCGGGTCGCGCTCGTAGGCCTTGCCGTCGCCCGGCTCCAGCACGTCGCAGGTCAGCACCAGGGTGGGCTCTTCGTAGAACGGGTCGATGTGCGCCGTGACCGGGTCGGGCATCAGCAGCATGTCGGAGGCCTCGATGCCCTTCCAGCCGGCGATGGACGAGCCGTCGAAGGCGTGGCCGTCGCTGAACTTCTCCTCGTCGAAGTGCGACACGGGCACGCTCACGTGCTGCTCCTTGCCGCGCGTGTCCGTGAAGCGGAAATCAACAAACTTGCACTCGGCTTCCTGCACGAGCTTCATGACGTCGGCGACGGACTTGGCCATCTGGGGTTCTCCGGTGGGGATGGTTGGAACAAAAATTCGGTGTCCAGGATTCAAGCAGCTTTCATGCCAGCGGCGCAGGACGCGCGCGCCAGAGCGCGAACACCCGAAAACGCGCATTGTCGCCGGCTTTGGCTGCCGTGGCGGCGCCTCGGCCACGAGCCCGTCATGGCGCCATGCACCAGATCGAGGCGCACCAAGGCGGTGCAGGCGTGGCCCGTCCCCAGCATGGTGCGCCTTATGGCCGCACGATCTCGGGGCCGCAGCGCAGGCCGAAGGGCGCCAGCCCCGCCTTCAGGTCGGCAAAGGCCACCGCCACCGCCTCGGGCGCGCCCTTGACGCCCAGGTCGATGTGGCGCCCGTAAGTGGGGTGGTCCACGCTGGGCAGGCTGAACACCTTGACGCCCGGGTGCCCCGCCTCGATGCGCTCCATCAGGGGCGTGAGCACCGCCTCGGCGGCGCCGAAGACGATGATCGAGCGCTCTTGCCAGGCAGAACGGTTGAAGTGGACCGTGTAGTGCATATCCAGCACCCATTCGATCATCGGCCAGGCCATGACAGGAAAGCCCGGCATGAAATGAATGGTGCCCCCACGCTCCCCCACACAGGAAAACCCCGGAATCTGGTTGTAGGGGTTGGGAATGATCGCGGCGCCCTGCGGAAACTCGCCCATCTTCAGGCGCTGGCGGTTGTCGGCGCTGGCGGGCTCCCAGGGCCTGCCTTCGGCGCGCGCCAGCGCCTCGCCGCGCTGCTCGATCAGGCGCTGGGCCTCGGGGTGCAGCGCCAGCGGCACGCCCAGCGCGGCGGCCGCGCAGGCGCGTGTGTGGTCGTCGGGCGTGGCACCGATGCCGCCGGTGCAAAACACCACGTCGCCCGAGGCGAAAGCGCGCCGCAGCACGGCGGTGATGCGCGCCGGCTCGTCGCCCACGTACTCGGCCCAGGCGAGCTGCAGGCCGCGCGCGCCCAGCAGCTCGATCACCTTGGCCAGGTGCTTGTCGCTGCGGCGGCCGGAGAGGATTTCGTCGCCGACGACGATCAGGCCGAAGGTGGGAGGCATGCGTTCAGGGCTCATGGGGCAAGGCGGGCGGCGAGGCGGTGGATGCGGCGGCGGGAGTGGCGGCGCCCTGGCGCAGCGCCTGCAGCGCGGCCAGCGCGTAATGCGTGAACCACAGCGCCGAGAAGGCGAACACCAGGGTGTAGATCCAGACGGCCAGCGGAATGAGCACCGCGAAGGCGACGGCAAACAGGGTCATGGAGGCCCACACCACGGCCGGCGCCGCGCCCAGGTAGCCGCAGACGATGCCGATGACCAGCAGCGGCGCGCGGTGCTGGCGCAGCACGGCGCGGCGCTCGCCGGCGCTGGCGTGCACGGCCAGCGCATCGAAGCTCATCACACGGTAGGTCAGCCAGCCCCAGATGAGGGGCGGCACGATCAGGATCAGGGGCGGCACCAGCCACAGCGGCAGCGACACCACCAGCGCCAGCAGCGCCAGCACCGTGTGGCCCAGCGACCAGGCCAGCGAGCCCAGCACCGAATCCGGCCCGCGCCGCTCCAGCGCGGGAAAGCGCCGCTCAGCCACCAGGCGCAGCACGGCCGGCGCCAGCAGCAGGGCCACCAGCAACAGGGCAAAAACCACCACCAGCGGCGTCAGGCCCAGCACCAGCAGCAGCGGCGCCAGGCCGGCGCGCACGTCGCCCACGCCCAGGCGCGCCAGCCAGCCCGACAGCAGCGACCACAGGGTGGAGCTGTCGAGCCAGGCCGCCACCGCCGCCACGGCCGGGTCCCAGTAAAAGTAGCCCAGCACCCCGCTGACGGCCACCATGATGGCCAGCGGCAGCAGCGACAGCGCGATCACGCGCGGATACAGGCAGTACGCCGCGGCACGCCAGAACGAGTCGAACAGCAGGTTCATCCGGCGACTCCATCCCGCCCGGCCAGGCGCTTGAGCCCCAGCCACTGCTGCGCCCAGAAGCCGCGCCCGTAGTCGCGCCCCTGCTCGACCTGGTCGCGGATGCCGGTGGGCTCGCGTCCGCCCGCCCAGTCGGCCGAGCCCAGCAGCGCGTCCCAGCAGGAAAACAGCACACCAAAATTGACACCCCGAATGTTGGCCCCCACGCTCCCCGCTGCGCGTGGTTCGCTGCCCCCCAAGGGGGCGCTCGCGCCTTGGGGCGGCCCGGCGGCGCTCGGCTCGCGGGCTGAGCGGGCCTCGTGCCCGACGCCGATGGCATGGTGGCGCCGGTGAAAGCGCGGGCTGACCAGCAGGCGCTCGGCCACGCGGCCGAAGGAGCAGCGCAGGTTGGCGTGCTGCAGGCTTTCGAACAGCTGGGTGACGGCCACCAGCCCCACGAACTGCGAGGGTGCCACGCCGATGGCGATGGCCACGGCGACGAAGATGGCGTCGTTCAGCGCGCTGTCGAGCAGGTGGTTGCGGTTGTCGCTCCACATCGTCAGCTGGCGCTGGCTGTGGTGCACGGCGTGCAGCCGCCACCACCAGTCCCACTGGTGCTGGGCGCGGTGCACCCAGTAGCCGATGAAGTCGAACACCAGCAGGTAGATCACGAAGCTGACCAGCGCCCGGTCGGTCACGCCCGGCCACAGCGCGTCCAACTGCAGCGTGGGCATGCCGTGCGCGCGCAGCACGCCGATGCCGTCGGTCAGCCAGTTCTCGACGGTGAAGAACATCGCCAGCTTGAACAGGCCCAGGCGGTGCAGCAGGGTGTAGATCACGTCCACGCGGATGGCGGCGCGGTCCACCACCGGCTCGACCGGCCAGCGCCGCTGCGCGGGGCCGATCAGCAGCAGCAGCACCGCGATCTGCAGCAGGCCCACCAGCAGCCAGCCGGTGGCCACGAAGCCGTCCTCCAGCAGGTTGCCCAGGCCCAGGCTGAAGGCCGCGGGCTCGATCAGGCGCTCGAACAGCCACTCCTGGGCCAGGGCGAAGGCATCGAAGGGGTTGAGCATGGCTGCTCCGTCAGGCGCCGTGCATGGCGATCCAGTCCGCGTAGGCCGGGTGCCCGCGCAGGGTGGCAAAGCACAGGCCGCGCGCCTTCAGGCCCTCGATCAGCGGCTCGAGCACGGCCGGCGCCCAGGGGTCCTGGCGCGACCAGATGCCCAGGTGCGCCAGCAGGATGTCGCCCGGCTGGATGGTCTTGAGCGCGCGCTCCAGCAACCGCTGGTTGGGGTACTTGTCGCTGGACAGCTCGTCGCCCAGAAAGCCGGCGGGCGACCAGCCCACGTGCCGGTAGCCGCACGCCTCGGCGGCGGCCAGCAGGCGCGGCGAGGTCTTGCCGCCGGGCGCGCGGAACAGGGGCAGCGGCTTCTTGCCGCTGTAGTAGGCCAGGCGTTCGCTGGCCTGCGCGATGTTGGCGCAGTACTGCTCGGCGCTCCAGGTGAACTCGCGCCCGGCAAAGGCCCCCGCCGAGGGGCGCACGCGAAAGCGCGGCTCGCGCCCCGGCAGGTCGGCGCGCCAGTAG
Source organism: Burkholderiaceae bacterium (assembly GCA_024235995.1). Lineage (NCBI taxonomy): Bacteria > Pseudomonadati > Pseudomonadota > Betaproteobacteria > Burkholderiales > Burkholderiaceae > Burkholderiaceae bacterium. Next base: position 1,622,358 of record JACKLI010000001.1, on the reverse strand, counting down.
ACGTGGTCCCAGGTGTGCGAGGCCAGCTCGTGCCCCTCGGCGGCGCGCGCCTTCCACCACGGGCCCCAGTAGCGGCTGAGGCTGCCGTCGCCCTCCTGCGTGCGCTCGTTGGCGGCAAAAAACGTCACCGGCACGCGCTGGCGGCGCAGCACGTCGGCCACGAAGCTGGCGATGCCCATGTGGCCGGTGTCGAAGGTCAGGTACACCGGCTCCGTGCACGAATTTAAATGATTCTGGGCCCTGGCCCGCGTGGACAAAGCGCCAGCAGCTATCAACCCAATAGCATGTCGCCGTTGCATCGCGGCCTCCTCACACGCGGCTGGCGTGGTCCAGCGTCCACACGCCGTGCGGCGAGCGGCCGACCTTGACCTGGTTGACCACGCGCCGCTGGGCGATGTCGATCAGCGTCAGCTTGCCGGCCCAGCGCGAGCCGACCATGATGAGCGTGCCGTCGGCCGACACGTCCATGCAGTCGGGGCCCGAGGGCGCCGGAAACTCGGCCACCACGGCGCCCCGGGTGTAGTCGATCTGGCTGATGGTGTTGGCCACCCGGTTGCTGACCAGCACGTGGCGCCGGTCGCCCAGCGCGCGAAAGGCGTGCGCGCCCTTGCCGGTGGCGATCTGCCCCACCAGCGTGGGCGCCTGGCCGCCCGCCACGTCGAACACCTGCACCCCGGTGCCGCCCGTCAGGCCCACCAGCAGGGTGCGGTCGTCGGGCGTGCCGAACACGTCGGCCGGCCGGGAGCCGGTCTGCACGCGGTGCACCAGGGTTTGCGAGGCCAGGTCGATCGCCACCAGCTCGTCGCTGTCCTGCATGCTGGAATACACGGTGGTGCTGCGGCTATCGATCCACAGGTGGCTGGGCGTCTTGCCGGTGGCGATGCGCCGGGCCAGCTCGGGTTTGTCGCCGTCCCAGCGGTACAGGTCGACGTGGTTCAGGCGGTTGGCCGCCGTGACGAACCACTTCATGTCGGGCGAAAAGCGCAGGTGGTACGGGTCGATGATGCCGGAAAGCTGGCGCTGCACCTCGGCCGTGCGCGGGTCGATGAAGGTCAGCGAATCGCTGCCGGCGTTGGCCACGATGACCGACTTTTCGTCGGGCGTCATGTACAGGTGGTGCGGCTCGCGGCCGGTGGCGATGCGGCGCCGCTCGACCCAGGTGTTGCCGTCGATCACGCTCACCGTGCCGTCCAGCGAATTGAGCACCAGCACCGGCGCGCGCGGCGCCGCCTGCGCCCCGGGCCAGGCCGCGCCCAGCCCGGCGGCCGCGCCCAGGGCCAGCAGGCGCCGGCGGTTCGGCCCCGCCGACGGGCAGGACGAGAGGGAATTCACGGCAACAGCCTTCATACAACCGATCGATCAAGAGGCAAGACGCGGCGCGCGAGTGTACGCCGGCCGCCTGCCACACCATGACATAACATTCCAGCCATGCAAGGCGTGGACATCGACGGCGTTTTTCTTGAAGTGGCGGCCATCGCCGCGCCCCCGGGCAGCCCGGCGGGGCGGGCGCCGCTGGTGTTTCTGCACGAGGGCCTGGGCTCGGTGGCCCAATGGCGCGACTGGCCGGCCAGGCTGTGCGCCGCCACCGGGCGCGCCGGCTGGGTATATTCGCGCCGCGGCTACGGCCGCTCCAGCCCGGTGCCCGACGTGCGCGGCGCCGGCCGCCTGCAGCCCGACTACATGCACCGCGAGGCGCTGCAGGTGCTGCCGGCGCTGCTGGCGCGCCTGGACATCGAGCGCCCGGTGCTGGTCGGCCACTCCGACGGCGCCACCATCGCCCTGATCCACGCCGCCCACCAGCCGGTCGCGGCCTGCGTGGCGATGGCCCCGCACCTGATGGTCGAGGACGTGTCGGTGCGCTCCATCGAGCAGGCACGCCAGGCCTACGAGCACGGGACGCTGCGCGAGCGCCTGGCGCGCTTTCACCAGGACGTGGACGGCGCCTTCTGGCAATGGAACGACGTGTGGCTGAGCCCCGCCTTCCGCGCCTTCGACATCCGCGCCGAATGCCGCGCCATCACGGCGCCGCTGCTGGCCATCCAGGGCCTGGACGACGAATACGGCACGCTGGCGCAGGTGCACGAACTGCAGCGCGCCGTGCCGCACGCCCGGCTGCTGGAGCTGCCCGCCTGCGGCCACTCGCCGCAGCGCGACCAGCCCGAGGCGGTCAACGCGGCGATCGTCAATTTTCTGCCGCGCGCCTGACACCGCGATGCACGGGCACTCCAAGCCGTTTCAGTTTCAGTGTGGACGCCGCCGACGCGCGCGCAGGCCGAACCAGCCCAGCAGCCCCGCCAGCGCCACCAGGCCCGATGCCGGCAAGGTCGGCACCGGCGCAGGTTCGCCGACGGTGACCGTCACCGTGGTTTCGGCACAGTTCGTGTCGTCCGCCGCGTCGCACAGCCTGTAGCTCATCACGTACGTGCCGGGCAGCACCGACCCCGCCACGGTGACGGCGCCACTGGCGGTGTCCAGCGCGATGCCGGCCGGCCACGCGCCCACCGGCGCCAGCGTGGCGTTGGCCGATCCGGCGGCAAGCTCCGTGCCGCGCGCCCCCACCAGCCTGTCGTTGACACGCACGTCGGCAATCACGGTGCGCGCCACGCCCGTCGTGGCGGAGCCGGCGTCCGGTCGCGGCGTCGGCGTGAGGCTCAGGCCGATCTGGAAACCCACGCCATCACCGCCACCGCTGGTCAGAAACTGCCCCAGTTGAATGCGCGAATACACGCCCTTCAAGCGAAACATGCCGCAGACGCGCTTCGAATCGGGATCGACAAAACAACCTTCGCCACGAGCAACCAGATTGGCATCAGGGTCCTGACCGCTGACCCAGCCGGCCGCCGGCACGCCAATCATGTTGGGCCGATTGGCCAGTATCTCGACATCCGCCGGCGCGCCCCCCACATCGGTGCTGGCCTGCACGCTCACGGCCGAGTTGTCCAGGCTGTAGAAGGCCACCATGGGATCGACCACAGGTGCCGCGAACGCAATTTCGGCCATGCTGGGCGATCCGGCGGTGGCCCCGGAGCGAGGCTGGCGGACCATGTGGTTGGTCATGGCCTTCAGGCTGGCGGGGTAAAACGCCACGGTGGACACCGTGAAGGGCGGCGTCGAAATCCAGAAGGGATCGCTGAGAGCGACACCACTCTGGTTGCTCGCGGTCAACGTGGATCCATGCAGGGCGCCTGAAATCGTCACCCCACTACCTGAAAAAGTCGTCCAGTAATCCGCTGCGCCAGCTATCGACCCGCAGACCAGGCCCGCCACCAGAATCAGCGCGCGGTGCGCAACGCCCCTCGTTTTCAAAGCCATCACGGCTCTCTCCCTTTTACAAACAACACCTTGCTGCTGTCACGCCAACACGTTCAAGCCTCATGGGCCACCGCCATCATGAAATGAAGGCCCGAGGATATGGATGAGTTTGTACGAAATACAAAGTCTTTAATTTATTTTCGGTGGGCATTTGCGGCGTCGCGAGGCGATGTCGGGCTATTTTTCGTGACATTGTTCACATTCCCGAGAGCAGAAACGGATCACACCATCAGCAGCGCCAAGTCATCAGCCGCCAGCCAGCGCCACTGCCCCGGCGCCAGGTCGCCCGGCAAGGCCAGTTGCCCGATGCGTGAGCGGTGCAGCGTCTCCACCCGGTTGCCCACCGCGGCCACCATGCGCTTGACCTGGTGGTACTTGCCTTCGGTCAGCGTCAGGCGCAGGTGGTGCTCGGCCACTCCTTCGACAGCAAAGGCGCGCACCGGGCGCGGGTCGTCGTCCAGCACCACGCCGTCGCGCAGGCGCTGCAGCTGGCGCTCGTCCAGCGGGTGCTTGGTGCGCACCTCGTACACCTTGGGCACGTGTCGGCGCGGCGCATTCATGCGATGGATGAAAGCGCCGTCGTCCGACAGCAACAGCAGGCCGGTGGTGTCCTGGTCCAGCCGGCCCACGGCCTGCACGCCCTGCACCTTGCCGGGCGCCGGGCGCTGGCGCAGCGGCGCCGGCAGCAGGGTGTAGACGCTGGGCCAGGCGCCGGGGCGGTGTGAGCACTCGGTGCCCGCCGGCTTGTGCAGCATCAGGTAAGCGCGCTCGTGGTAGGGCCAGGCCACGCCCTGCACCGTGAAGCGCAGGGCCGGGTCGGCCACGTCCAGCTCGGCCGCGGGGTCGGTGCAGGCCTGCGGCCCAAGGTACACGTGGCCCTGCTCGATCAGGCCCGCGCACACGCGGCGGGTGCCGAAGCCCTGCGAGTACAGCACATCGTCCAGGCGCATGGTTTTCTCCATCAAGGCGCGGTTTCAGGCCAAGCGCGGCCCGCCAAGTGTGACATTTTGTGCAAAGACCGCGACTTCAGGTGGCGCCTCGCCGCGTTGGCCCTTGCACGGCAAAAAATGCGGTCTAAAGTTGCAAAACTCGATCGCCAGTCGATCAAGAACAACAAGCCGAAGTCGGCAAACTCGCTCAGGGAATCGTCATGTATGCGTTGTGGCCATGGTTGCTGACCGCCCTCGCCGTGCTGTGCGCGGCATGGCTGTGGGCGCGTCGCCGCCCACCTGCGCCTGCGCCCGCACCCGCCCGCAAGCCACGCGTCCCGCCTGCCGTGGCCGTACAGCCGCGTCCCATGCTGGGGCGCACCGAGCTGCACACGTGGCACTGGCTGCGGCAGGTGTTTCCCGAGCATCACGTGATGGTCAAGCTGCCGGTCACGCGCTTTTGCAAGCCGCGCGACCGCTCCGCCGCCGAAGGCCTGTTTGCCATGCTCAGCGGCGTGTACTGCACCTTCACGCTGGCCGACGAGACGGGCCGCGCCATCGGCTGCGTGGACGTGATGGACCCGCATCGGCTCTCGCGCGGCAATCGCCAGCTCAAGCAGAACCTGCTGGCGCAGTGCCACGTCGGCTACTGGCTGCTGACGCCGGACGCTCTGCCCGAGCCCTGGGCCATCCGGGCCGAGTTCCTGGGCCTGGGCGCGACCGAGTCGAACGCCGGCGAGTCGGTCGAGCTGCAAACCGCCCGCGACAACCTGGTGGAAACGCTGGATCGACGGCGCAACGACCGGCGCTCGTCCCAAATGGCGCCGCTGGAGGGCGGTGGCGACGGGCCCCGCCTCACCGACTGGGGCCAGCCGGACTCGTTCCCGATCCCGCTGGACGATCGCGACGGCAACGGCCCGGCACGACGCTGAGCCCGGCTCCCTCATTCGGCCAGCCGGATGAAGTGCCGGCGGTAGTGCTCCAGCTCGTCGATCGACTCGTGCACGTCGGCCAGCGCGGTGTGTAGCTGCCGCTTCTTGAACGCCTGCATCACCTCGGGGCGCCAGCGCCGCGCCAGCTCCTTGAGCGTGCTGACGTCGATGCTGCGGTAGTGAAAGAACGCCTCCAGCCGCGGCATGTACCTGACCAGAAAGCGCCGGTCTTGCCCGATGGTGTTGCCGCACAGGGGCGACTGGCCCTTGCCCACGTAGCGCCGCAAAAACGCCAGCACCTCGTCTTCGGCCTGCGCCTCGGTCACGGCCGAGGCCTTGACCTTGGCGGTCAGGCCGCTGCGCCCGTGCGTGCCCTGGTTCCAGGCGTCCATGGCGTTCAGCACCTCGTCCGGCTGATGGATCACCAGCACCGGCCCTTCCACGCGCGGCGTCAGCTGCGGGCCGGTGACGATGACGGCGATCTCGATGATGCGCTCCTTCTCGGGGTCCAGTCCGGTCATCTCGCAGTCGAGCCAGACCAGGTTCTGCTCGGATTTGGCCAGCTCGGCGCTGGCGGCGGGGGCGGTGGCAAGGTCGTTCATGGGTTCGATTGTCCATGGAGCCCTAAACTGCATACTTCGGTTCTTTTTCCATCGCTTCCTTGACCGCCCTGACCCCCGCCCTTCTCACCTCGCTGGTCTTCGGCGCGGCCCTGCTGCTGAACGTGCTGGTCAAGCTGTGGCTGGCCTCGCGCCAGATCCGCGCCGTGGCGCGCCACCGCGGCGCCGTGCCGGCCGAGTTCGCGCGCGCGATCCCGCTGGAAACCCACCAGCGCGCCGCCGACTACACCGTGGCGCGGCTGCGCTTCGGCCTGCTGGAGCTGATGCTGGGCGCGGCGGTGCTGCTGGGCTGGACGCTGCTGGGCGGACTGGACGCGCTCAACGGCGCGCTGCTGGACGCCCTGGGCCCGCGGCCGCTGCTGCAGCCGCTGGCGCTGCTGGCGGCGTTCGCGCTGGTCAACGGCCTGATCGAGCTGCCGGCCAGCGCGTGGCAGACCTTCGTGATCGAGCAGCGCTTCGGCTTCAACCGCATGAGTGCGCGGCTGTGGTGGGCCGACCTGTTCAAGTCGGCGCTGCTGGGCGTGCTCATCGGCCTGCCGCTGGCCGCCGGCGTGCTGTGGCTGATGCAGGCCACGGGCAGCGCCTGGTGGCTGTGGACCTGGGGCGCGTGGATGGCGTTCTCGCTGCTGATGCTGGTGCTCTACCCGACCCTGATCGCGCCGCTGTTCAACACCTTCGAGCCCCTGGACGACGCGGTGCTGCGCGAGCGCGTGGCGGCCCTGATGGCGCGCTGTGGCTTTACCGCCAAGGGCCTGTTCGTGATGGACGGCAGCCGGCGCAGCGCGCACGCCAACGCCTACTTCACGGGCTTTGGCGCCGCCAAGCGGGTGGTGTTCTTCGACACGCTGCTGGCGCAGCTGACCCCGCCCGAGGTGGAGGCCGTGCTGGCGCACGAGCTGGGGCACTTTCGGCACCGGCACATCCTGCAGCGCATCGTCATGCTGTTCGCGCTCAGCTTCGCCGGCCTGGCACTGCTGGGCTGGCTGGCCGGGCAGAGCTGGTTCTACGCCGGCCTGGGCGTCACGCCCAACCTGCCGGCCAGCATGGGCGGGGCGGTGCCCAACCATGCGCTGGCGCTGCTGCTGTTCATGGGCGTGGTGCCGGTGTTCATGTTCTTCGTCTCGCCGCTGGCGGCCCAGCTCTCGCGCCGGCACGAGTTCCAGGCCGACGCCTACGCCGCGCACCAGGCCAGCGCGCAGGAGCTGAGCAACGCGCTGGTCAAGCTGTACAAGGACAACGCCAGCACGCTCACGCCCGACCCGCTGTACGTGCGCTTTTACTACTCGCACCCACCGGCCAGCGAGCGCATGGCCCACCTGGGCGCCCGGATGTCGCCCGCTTGAGCCCGCGCCCGCCACGACCCGCCCCCGTGGCGCCCGGCGCGCTGCGCGAGGGCCTGGTGGTGTCCAGCCACGGGCGCCACTGCGTGGTCGAGACGCCCGCCGGCGAGCGCGTGCGCTGCCACCCGCGCGGCAAGAAGCTGGAGGTGGTGGTGGGCGACCGCGTGCAGTGGCTGCCTTCGCAGGACGAGGGCACCATCGAGCGCACCCTGCCGCGGCGCAACTGGCTGTACCGCCAGGACGAGTTGCGCACCAAGTCCTTTGCCGCCAACCTGGACCAGGTGCTGGTCCTGCTGGCGGCCGAGCCGGAGTTCTCCGAGCACCAGCTGGCGCGCGCGCTGATCGCCTGCGAGGCGGCGCACATCGAGCCGCTGATCGTGCTGAACAAGGCCGACCTGGCGGCGCCCTTTGCCCGCGCCTGGGCGCGGCTGGCGCCGTACCGCGCCATGGGCTACAGCGTGCTCGCCATGGCCGCCAAGCCGCGCGGCGACGTGGCGCCGGGCGCCTGCTCGCTGGACGGCGTGGCGGCCGCGCTGCAGGGCCGCACCACGTTGATCCTGGGGCCTTCGGGCGCCGGCAAGAGCACGCTCATCAACCGCCTGGTCCCCGGCGCCGCCGCGCAGACGGGCGATATCTCGCAGGCGCTCAACTCCGGCAAGCACACCACGACCACGACCACGTGGTACTGGCTGGACGAGGCCGCCAGAACCAGCGCGCTGATCGACTCGCCCGGCTTTCAGGAGTTCGGCCTGCGCCACATCGACCCGATGCAGCTGGCCGCCTACATGCCCGACATCCGCCCCCACGTGGCCGACTGCCGCTTCTACAACTGCACGCACCTGCACGAGCCGGGCTGCGGTGTGATTTCAGTGGTCGAATCGGCCGCTGGCCCGCATCCCATCAGCGCCAGCAGATACAAAATCTATAGCGACCTGTTTGCCGAGCTGCGCGGCCGCGCCTGAAGAGTGGTTCAGTGGACAAGGTCCATGCGCCGCCGGATGCGCGCCGCCTCGTCGGCCTGGCCGCCCTGCTCGGCCCAGCGCGCCTGCACCCCCAGCCAGGCCAGCAGCGGGCGGCGCCAGCCCTGGCCGGAGGCGGTGTCCACCGCCTGCGCCACCACGGCGGGCGTGGCGCGGCCCTGGCGCAGCAGCACGGCGGCGGCGACCAGGCGCGCCAGCGGCTCGTCGATGGCGGCCACGTCCGTGCCGCCGGCCGCCACGGCGCGGTGCTGGGGCGGCAGCCGGGGCGCGTCGTCCGGCCCGGCCTGGCCGGCCAGGTAGCGGGCGTAGGCGCGCTCGGCCGCGCTGGCGTCGGGCGCCAGCGCGTCAAAGCCGGTGCAGGGCGCAAAGTCCAGGCTGGCCACCTGGGCGGCGCAGCGCGTCAGCTCCACGCGCGCCACCAGCTCGGGGCGGCCGGTGCGCGCCGTGTCGGCGCGGGCCAGGTCGAACTCGCGCCCGGCCACGCGGGTGTCGCCGCTCAGCCAGGCCTCGGTGAAGCGCTGCACGTGGCCGACGGCGCTGATGCGCCAGTCCGGCACTTTGGGGCCGCTGGCGCAGGCGGACAGGGCGCCAGCAGCTACAAAAACAAGAGCTATGCGATGCACGTTCATGGCAGCGACAGCTCCTGCTGGCGGGGCGCGAACGGCCACTTGCGGTTCAGCTCGGCGATCAAGGCGTCGATCTTGCGCAGGCTGCTTTCCACGTCGGCGCGCAGGTCGCCCAGGCCATCGGTGGCGCCGCGCGCGTTGCTGGCCACGGCCTGCACGTCCTTCAGCACCGCATCCACCTTCTGCACGCTCTGGCGCGCCTCCTGCAGCAGGCCGCCCAGTTGGCGCACGGCCTCGTGGCTGTCGGCCAGCAGGCCGTCCTTGCCCAACACCTGGCGGTCGGCCCGGGCCACCAGTGCATCCACCCGCTGCAGCAGCTGGTTGCTGCGCGCCAGCAGCTCGCCCACGCGCCGGGCGTCGGCGGCGTTGCCGGTGAGCGCCGCCACCAGCCCGCCCTGGCCGGTGTTCAGGCGCGCGCTGAAGGCCTGCAGCTCGCCCAGGGTCTGGCCCAGCGCGCCGTCGCTGGCCGTCAGCCGCGCGACGTTCTGCAGCACGTCGCGCACGTCGGACATCATCTTCGGGATCTCGGCCGCCACGTCGCCGCGCAGCACCACGCGCTCGGCGCCGGCCGCCAGCGGCGGGTCGTCGGGCACGCCGGTGAAGGCCCGCAGCCGCGCCGCGCCGACCAGGCCGCGCTCGAGCGTGAACACGCTGGAGCTGCGCAGCCAGTGCGCGTCGCGCACCGGCACGTCGACCTGGATGCGCACCGTGCCGCTGCCCACCAGCTCGATGCGGCGCACGCGGCCGATGGGAAAGCCGGCAAACGTCATGTCCATGCCGACCAGCACGCCGTCCGAGTCGTCGGTGCTCAGGTACAGGGGCTGCGTCTGCTCGAACGCGCCGCGCGCCCACATCAGGTACAGCGCGCTGCCCACCAGCAGCAGCGCCATGGCGATCAGGAGCATCACGGCGCGCCAGCGCACGCCGCGCGCCAGGGCATCGGACAGCGGCGGCTCGGGTGCGTCGGGGGTGAGCGTGGGGTCGGGCGTGGGCATGCGGCGAAGCTCAATAGTAGTTGCCCACCAGCGCCGCCATCTCGATCAGCAGCATCAGCACGAACATCTGCACCAGGCCCTGCAGCTCCACGCTGGTGCGCGCGCGCTTGCGCGGGATGTCGCGCAGGGCGTTGGCCACCGGCAGCAGGGCCACCGCGAGGGCGAACAGCCCGGTCTTCAGGCCGAAGATCAGGGTCACGGCGGGATTGAAGATCTGCCCCACCGCGCGGTTGTAGCGCGGCAGTGCCGCCAGCGTGAAGCCGTGCACGGCGACGTAGGTCAGCACCAGCGAGATCACGCAGCTGACGGCCGCCATCAGGCACACCGCCAGCACGCCGCCCAGCACGCGCGGCAGCACCTCGCGCGCCAGCGGGTCCGCGCCCTGCGCGCGCAGGGCCTCCAGGCCGCCGGCGCGGCGCCACTTGAACAGCTGCGAGCCGCCCGGAATGCTGTAGTCCACCGCCACGTACAGCGCCGCCACCAGCGGGATCAGCTCCAGCACCAGCACGCGCACCACGGCGTCCAGCGTGTACGGCTCCAGGCCATAGGCGAAGGCCGTGACCACCACGATGCGGATCACCACCACGTTGAACAGCGCCATCAGCACCGTGAAGCCCGGCAGGCCGGGCGCCGCGGCGCGCTCGATCTCGCGCAGCACGCCGGCGCCGGCCTGCGCGCGATAGCTGGACGGCGAAAACGCCAGCACCGCCAGCTGCGCGCCGGTGAACAGCACCAGCCACCAGCCGGCCAGCGCCCCCAGCAGGCCGCGCGCCGCACCCAGCAGCCAGCCTCCAAGCAAGCCTGCGCCCGTCATGGCGCCGATGATAGCGGGGGCGCCCCGTGGCGGCGCCCCGCCTGTTGCCTTCGTCACGAAAACGCGCCGCCGCTGTCGCTTTAGACACTCCGATCCAGTGCAAAGCCCGATGCGCTGCGCTATATTGCAGTGCAACAATTTGTCCATCGGACCACCATGCTCTATCACATCTACGAGGCTCAGCGCGCGCTCATCGAGCCCTTTGCCGAAATCGCCGACGCCGCCGCCAAGCTGTTCAACAACCCGCACCTGCCCTTCGGCCAGATGCCGATGTCGCAGCGTGTGGCCGCGTCCTACGCGCTGTTCCACCGCCTGGGCAAGGACTACGTCAAGCCCGAGTTCGGCATCCGCCAGGTGCCGGTCGACGGCGTGCAGGTGGCCATCGACGAGCGCATCGAGATCGACAAGCCGTTTTGCGAGCTGCGCCGCTTCAAGCGCTTCTCGGACGACCCGGCCACCCTGGCCAAGCTCAAGGAACAGCCGCCGGTTCTGATCGTGGCGCCGCTGTCGGGCCACCATGCCACGCTGCTGCGCGACACCGTGCGTACCATGCTGCAGGACCACAAGGTCTACATCACCGACTGGAAGAACGCGCGCCTGGTGCCGCTGTCCGAGGGCGAGTTCCACCTGGACGACTACATCAACTACGTGCAGGAGTTCATCCGCCACCTGCAGTCCAAGTACGGCAACTGCCACGTGGTCAGCGTGTGCCAGCCCACGGTGCCGGTGCTGGCCGCCGTCTCGCTGATGGCCAGCCGCGGCGAACTGACACCGCTGACCATGACCATGATGGGCGGCCCGATCGACGCACGCCGCTCGCCCACCCAGGTCAACAACCTGGCCACGCAGCGCAGCTTCTCGTGGTTCGAGAACAACGTGATCTACCGCGTGCCGCACAACTTCCCCGGCGCCGGCCGGCGCGTGTATCCCGGCTTCATGCAGTACACCGGCTTCGTGGCCATGAACCCCGACCGCCACGCCACCAGCCACTGGGACTACTTCCGCGACCTGGTGCGCGGCGACGAGTCCAGCGCCGAGACGCACCGCAAGTTCTACGACGAGTACAACGCCGTGCTCGACATGGACGCCAACTTCTACCTGGAAACCATCCGGACCGTGTTCCAGGACTTCAACCTGATGCAGGGCACCTGGGACGTGCGCTCGCCCGCCGGCAAGCTCGAGCGCGTGCGCCCGCAGGACATCTCCGGCACCGCCCTGCTCACCGTCGAGGGCGAGCTCGACGACATCTCCGGCTCGGGCCAGACCAAGGCCGCGCACGACCTGTGCACCGGCATCCCGGCCAAGCAAGGGCTCCACTACGAGGTGCCGCAGGCCGGCCACTACGGTATCTTCAGCGGCCGGCGCTGGCGCCAGCAGGTGTATCCGCGCATCAAGGACTTCATTGCCGCGCACCCGCTGCCGCCCGGCGCCGCCAGCGCGCCCAGCGCCAGCGTGACCCAGCTGGACGTCCGCCCGGCCCGCGGCAGCGCCAAGAGCGCCCGAGAGACCCGCAAGGCGGCCTAAGAAGGCGTGAGCCACGCGGCGCCCGCGCGCCGCACGCCGACGTGACCCCGACCGAGACACTGGCCGAGCGCCTGCTCGGCGCACTGCCGCAAACCCAGTGCACGCGCTGCGGCTACCCGGACTGCGCCGGTTACGCCGAGGCCATGGCGGCGGGCCAGGCCGACATCAACCAGTGCCCGCCCGGCGGCGCCGAAGGCGTGCAGCGCCTGGCGGCGCTGACGGGCCGGCCCGCGCGGCCGCTGGACCCGGCCAGGGGGCAGGAAGGCCCGCGCGGCGTGGCCTGGATCGACGAGGACGGGTGCATCGGCTGCACCCTGTGCATTGCCGCCTGCCCGGTGGACTGCATCGTAGGCAGCCCCAAGCGCATGCACACCGTGATCGAGGCCGACTGCACCGGCTGCGAGCTGTGCGTGCCCGCCTGCCCGGTCGATTGCATCCACATGCAGGCCGTCACCGGCGAGCGCACCGGCTGGGCCGCCTGGTCCGGTGAGCAGGCCCGGTCGGCCCGCGCGCGCTACGCCGCCACCCAGGAGCGGCGCCAGGCCGTGCCCGCCCAGAAGCATGAGCCCCGGGCCGATGCGAAGGCCGACACCGCAGGGAGCGACGCCACCGCGCCGGAGCGCAAGCGCGCCATGATCGAAGCGGCGTTGGCGCGGGCACGCCAACAACGCCCGGGGCCGTAGCCCCGGATCAGTGGGCCCCGCTCGCTTCGGCCGAGGCCGGGCCGTGCATCCGCCGCGCGATCCACACCAGCGGAATCAGCGCCAGGAACAGCAGCGCCGACAGATAGAAGATTTCCTGCGTCGAGATCATGAAGGCCTGCTGCGTCAGCAGCCGGTCGATCAGGCCCAGCGACTGCTGGTGACCCAGGCCCATGGCCTGCATCTGCTGCAGCGTCTGCTCGACCACCGGGCGGCCGCTGTTGATGCTCTCGGCCAGTTGCGCGTGGTGCAGCGTGGCGCGGTCTTCCCAGGCCGTGGTGGCGATCGACACGCCGAAGGCGCCGGCGGTGATGCGCGTGAAGTTGGACAGCCCCGCCGCCGCTGGAATGCGCGAGGGGTGCAGGCCCGACAGCGTGATGGTGACCAGCGGAATGAAGAAGCCCGCCATGCCGATGCCCTGGATCAGCGTGGGGATCATGATGGTGACGAAGTCGGTCTCCACCGTGAACTGCGAGCGCAGCCAGAACACCAGGAAGAACACCACGAACGAGACCGTGACGTACACGCGCGGATCGACCCGGTTCATGGTCACGCCCACCACCGGCGACAGCACGATGGCCATCAGCCCCACCGGCGCCAGCACCATGCCGGCCTGCGTGGCGGTGTAGCCCATGAACTGCTGCAGCCACAGCGGCAGCAGCACCACGTTGCCGATGAACACGCCGTAGGCCACGGCGGTGGTCAGCGCGCCCGACCAGAAGTTGCGCCGCCGAAACAGCGACAGGTCGACCACCGGGTGCTTCTCGGTCAGCTCCCAGGCCATGAAGAAGGCGAAGCCCACCACGGCCACGACCGCGAAGCCGACGATCTGCGGCGAGGCGAACCAGTCCAGCTCCTTGCCCTTGTCCAGCATCAGCTGCAGCGCGCCCACCCACAGCACCAGCAGCGCCAGGCCGACGAAGTCGATCGGCAGGCGCTGCGTGGGCGTCTCGCGCTTGTGGTAGATCGCCCAGGTGGCGCCCGCCGACAGGATGCCGACCGGCACGTTGATGTAGAAGATCCAGGGCCAGCTGATGTTGTCGGTGATCCAGCCGCCCAGCAGCGGCCCGGTGATGGGCGCCACCAGGGTGGTGATAGACCACATGGCCATGGCCAGGCCGGCCTGGCGCGGCGGATAGCTGGACAGCAGCAGGGTCTGCGACAGCGGAATCATGGGCCCGGCCACAAAGCCCTGCAGCACCCGGAACACGATCAGCATGGTCATGTTGGGCGCCATGCCGCACAGCCAGGAGGTGATCGAGAACAGCAGCACGGAGGCCATGAACAGCCGCACCTGGCCGATGCGCTGCGTCAGCCAGCCGGTAAGCGGCACCGCGATGGCGTTGGCCACGGCGAAGCTGGTGATGACCCAGGTGCCCTGCACCGGGCTCACGCCCAGGTCGCCCGCGATGGCCGGCAGCGACACGTTGGCGATGGTCGAGTCCAGCACGTTCATGAACGTGGCGGCCGACAGCGCCAGCGTGCCCAGCACGCGGGCGCTGCCCTGCAGCGGGGGATGCGCGACGTGGGCGGCACTCATGCGGCGGACCCGAAAACCAGGTTACTATTGTTTTTATAGCTTATTGGGCTGGATCGGCGCGGGCCAGGGGCCGATTTCATCATGAACCCTTGGCCGCCGCGCGGCCCAGGTTGCGCGCGATGATCTGCTGCACGCGCTGCTCGGCGCCCTGCCCCGCGTCGGCGAACACCGCCGTCCTGGCCAGCGGCTCGGCGCGCGCGGCGTCGGTCAGCTCGGGGCCGCTCTGGTCGCTCACGTCCACGCGCGCCAGCATCGACAGGCCCACGCGCAGCGGGTGGTCCTTGAGCTGCCCGGGCTCGAGCGCGATGCGCACCGGCACGCGCTGCACCACCTTGATCCAGTTGCCGGTGGCGTTCTGCGCCGGCAGCAGGGCCGAGGCCGCGCCGGTGGACACGCCCAGGCCGCTGATCGTGCCGTTGAACACCACCTTGCTGCCGTAGGCATCGGCCGTCAGGCGCACCGGCTGCCCGATGTGGATGCGGCGCAGCTGGTTTTCCTTGAAATTGGCCTCCACCCACACCTGGCCCAGCGGCACCACGGTCAGCAGCGGCGTGCCGGCGGCCACGCGCTGGCCCAGCTGCACGGTGCGCTTGCCGACGTAGCCCGACACCGGCGCCGGCAGCAGCGTGCGGTGCGCGGCCAGCCAGGCCTCGCGCAGCTTGGCGGCCGCCGCCAGCACGCTGGGGTGCTGCGCCACGGGCGTGCCGTCGGTCAGCGCCTGGTTGCTGGCCAGCTGCTCCTGCGCCGCGCTGACCCCAGCCTGCGCCGCCTTCAGCGAGCTTTGGGCGGCGGTGACCTGGGCGCGCGCATGGGCCAGCTCCTCGCCCGACACCGCGCCGCCGCCGGCCAGGCCCTGGCGCCGCGCCACATCCTGCTCGGCCGTGGCCAGCTGGGTGCGCGCCTTGGCCACGTCGGCCTCGCGCAGGCGCACCTGGGCCTCAAGCGCGCTGTTGTTGGCGTACAGCGTGCGCACCTGGCGCACGGTCTGGCCCAGCGCGGCCTCGGCCTGCGCCAGCGCCAGCTCGGCGTCGGCGCCGTCCAGCTGCACCAGCGGCGCGCCGGCCTGCACGCGGTCGGTCTCGTCGGCGTAGATGGCCGTCACCGTGCCGCCGATCTGCGGCGTGATCTGCACCACGTTGCCCTGCACGTAGGCGTTGTCGGTGTCCTCGAAGTGCGCCAGCACCAGCCGGTCGTACACGCCCCAGGCCAGGCCGCACAGCAGCACCACGGCCGCCAGGCCCAGCAGCACGCGCTTGCGCCGGCCGTTGGTGCCCGCTTCTTCCGCGGGCGGCGGCGATGCTTTGTTTTCAGGAGCATTCGGCGCTTGCGGCGTGCCGGCTTGCGTCGGTTCGGACATCGGGTCTTTCCTTCCAATCAGGGGTTCGAGGCGGCGGTGGTCTGCGCGGCCGGCTGCCAGCCGCCGCCCATGGCCTGCGCCAGGCCCACCTGCGCCAGCAGCGCCTGCGCGCCCAGCTCGACCGCCTGGCGGCGCTGCGCCAGCACGGCGCTCTCGGCCACCAGCACGTTCAGGTAGGTGGCCAGGCCGGCGCCGTAGCGCTGGCGGGCAATGGTCCAGGCCGCCTCGGCCGCCTGCAGCGCGTGCGCCTGCTCGCCCTGCTGGCGCGCCACGGCCTGCACGGCCAGCGACTGGTCGGCCACCTCGCGCATGGCGTCGATCACGGTGGCGTTGTAGCTTTCGATGGCGGCGTCCTCGTCGGCAACCTGCCCGCGCAGGTTGCCGCGCAGGCGCCCGCCCTCGAAGATGGGCAGGCTGAGCGCCGGGCCCACGCCCCACTCGGCGCTGCCCGAGCGCAGCAGGTTGCCGAAGCCCAGGCTTTGCAGCCCGACGAAACCCGCCAGGTTGATGTTGGGATAGAACTGCGCGCGCGCGGCCTGCACCTGGCCTTGCGCGGCCTGCACGCGCCAGCGCGCGGCGGCGATGTCGGCACGCCGGCCCAGCCAGTCGGCGCTGAGCTCGCGCGGCACCGCCAGCGCCTTCAGCTGCGCCAGCCGCGGCGCCTGCAGCCCGGCGGGCAGGCGCGGCTGCCCCAGCAGGGCCGCCAGCGCGTGGCCCGTGGCCTGCTCCTGCTGCTCCAGCGCGGCCACTTGCGTGCGCGTGTCGGCGCGGCTGCTTTCGTTCTGGCGCACGGCCAGCTGGTTGTCCAGGCCGGCGCGGGTGCGCTCGCGCGCCAGCTGCAGCATCTGCTGCTGCTGCGCCAGCGTGCGTTCGGCCAGGGCGTGCTGGTCCTGCAGGCGCGCCCACTGCACGTAGGTGCGCACCACGTTGGCGGCCAGCAGCACGCGCGCGGCGTCGTGCTCGGCCTGCGCGGCGCGCGCCTGGCCGATGGCGGCCTGCAGCTGGCCGGCGTTGCGGCCGAAAAAGTCCAGCGCCCAGCTGCCCTGGGCCTGCAGGTTGCCCAGGCTTTGCACCGAGCCGCCCAGCGGCGGCGGATAGATGTAGTGGCTGGAAAAGCGCTGGCGGTTGAGGCCCAGCGTGCCATTGACCTGCGGGCCGTCGGCCGCCTGCACCACGGCGATGGCGCTGTCGGCCTTGGCCACGCGGGCACTGGCCACGCGCAGGTTCGGGTTGTCCTGCAGGGCCTGGGCCACCAGCCGGTCCAGCTGGGCGTCGCCCAGCCGCGTCCACCAGTCGGCGGCCGGGGCCAGCGCCGCGGCGTCGGCGTTGGCCGGGGTGGTCGGCAGGCCCAGCGCGGCGGCGTCGCGCAGGGTGGCGCCGGGTGCGATGCCGCTCGGGTCGGCGCACGCCGACAACAGGGCTGCCGCCAGCGCCGCCGCCAGCATGCCGGTGCGATGAAAAGTCATGATGCGTCCTTGTGGACCGGCAAGGCCAGGGCGGCCTCGGTCAGACGGGCCAGCAGGGCCTGAAACTGCGCCCATTCCTGCGGCGTGAAGCCGGACAGGGCCTGGTTGTAAACCTCGCACAGAATGCGCGGCACGCGCTCGGCCACGGCCACGCCCGCCGGTGTCAGCTGGATGTGCACCACCCGGCGGTCGCTCTGGCTGCGCACGCGCCGGCACAGGCCCTTTTTCTCCAGCCGGTCGAGCAGGCGCGTCATCGAGCCGGCGTCGACCGTGCACACGCGCGCCAGCTCGGCCACGGTGTCGGCGTAGCCCGCATGGACCTTGTGCAGCGGCAGCCATTGCGGCAGCGTGGAGCTGCCGGGATCGATCTGCTCGTTGACGCGCTGCGCCAGCGCCAGCTGGGCCCGGCGCAGCATGTAGATCAGCCCGTTTTCGGCACGCGCATGCTCCGCCACGTAGTAGCGCGGGGGCGGTGCGGACTTGACTGGCTTGCTTGGCATGGCGGGAAGGCCGCAATTATTAATTGCCTATGCAAACATTGTCAAGCCAATTTTTGCATGGATTGGATCGGCCGGATTGCCCCAAGAACGTGTTCACGAACTCCTCATGGTGCCCGCAAGGCAGCAAAAAGCCGCCATCGAGGCGCGCGCCGCAGGCCATGCCGGCGGCCTGGCCAAGGTGCGCAACGACGAGTGCGGCTTTTTTGCTGCCTTGCCCGAAGGGTTGCCCTGCAAAGGGCACTACGAGGAGATCGCAAACACGTTCTAAAGCGAGCCGGCTTTGAGTGCGGCGGTGATTTCCTCCGAGTGCTCACCCAAACGCGGAGGACGCCTGACCGGAAGACGATGGCCGTCAAAGCGCCAGGGCGAGGACAACACCGACACCTCGCCAGCCGAGGGGTGGGGCAGTCTGTTGAGCAGGCCCGCTGCTTGTGTTCTGGTGCCAACAAGCGCTTCGTGCAGGCCCAGCACCTGCCCGTTGGGAATGCCAGCTGCCGTCAGCCTGTCGAGCAACGCTTGCCGGGGGTGCCTGAGCAGTTCCGCGTGCAGCAGCGCGGAGAGGGCCTCGCGGTTTTGGGCTCGCTTGAGGTTGGTCTCGAAACGCGCGTCGTGCGCAAGATCGGGGCGCCCGAGCACGTCGATGCAGAAATTTTGATACTGGCGGTTGTTGCCCACCGCGATGACCAGCGGGCCGTCGGCCGACTGGAACACGCCGTAGGGCACGATGGAAGGGTGCTCGTTGCCGTAGCGCGGCGGATCGTCGCCCAGCAGCAGCGCCTCCAGCCCGTAGTAGGAGCTGATCATGACCCCGCAGTCGTACAGCGCGAGGTCGATGCGGCATCCCTTGCCGGTGGACCGGGTCTTGAACAGCGCGGCGAGCACGGCTTGCGCCGCGTACATGCCGGTGAAAAGATCCACCGCCGCAACGCCGAACTTGAGCGGCGGCCGGCCTGCTTCGCCATTGATGCCCATCAATCCGCTTTCGCCCTGGATCACGAGGTCGTAGCCTGGCCGGGCCGCCTCCGGCCCCGCGCGGTCGTAGCCCGCAATGGCGCAGTAGACGATTTTCGGATTGAGAGCCTTCAGGTCTTCATAGCCCAGTCCGAACCGCTCCATGCCGCCGGACTTGAAGTTCTCCACCACCACATCGGACTGGGCCGCAAGCTGCCGGATGGTCGCCGCACCTTCTGCCGTGCCGATGTCGACGGCGATGGAGCGCTTGTTGCGGTTGAAGCCATAGAAGTAGGTGGTTTCGCCCGGGGCGATCTGCATGCCCCAGTCGCGCGTGTCGTCGCCGCGCTGCGGATGCTCCACCTTGATGACATCGGCGCCCAGATCGGCCAGCACCATGGTGCTCAAGGGGCCTGCCAGCACGCGGGAAAGATCGAGCACCTTGACGCCGGACAGCGGAAGATCGGTTTGCATGATTGAAGCCTTTTGCCAACGATTCGTAGGGTCGGCATCGTAGATACAAGTCCCTGGCAACACTTTTTCCTGCTGTCCCAATGTCCCAAATAAACAAATTAATGCCCCAATAAAGCAAATTTTTGTCGGAAATTCTCTCCATACTTAATATGCATCAATTGACATCACGGCACACGAAGGAGACAACATTTTGAAAACAACAGCGAAAGTGGCCGTGCGCGCCACCATGGCATTCGCAGCATGGGCGCTCGCTGCCAGCGCCTGGGCGTGGGCCGACCGTCCGATCCGGCTGATCGTGCCGGCACCGGCTGGCGGCACCGCGGACACCATCGCCCGCGTCGTCGGGCAACAGCTGTCGACCGACATCGGGCAGCCGGTGGTGGTCGAGAACAAGCCGGGCGCGGCGGCCTCCATCGGTCTGCAGGCCATGCTGCAGGCAGCGCCCGATGGCCAGACCCTGGCGATGGTGCCCAGCAACGTGCTGACCGAAAGCCCGCACGTGATGAAGCTGCCGTACGACCCGCTCAAGGACATCCTGCCGATCGCGACCCTGGTCCGCTCGGGGGTCGTCCTGGTCACGCCGGCAAGCACCCCCGCGCGTGATTTCGCCAGCCTGGTGACCTATCTGAAGACCCGCAAGGGGGCCTATTCCACCTACAGCGCGGGCACCGCCTCCCACTATGCCGGCCTGATCCTGAGCGACAAGGCAGGCCTGGACATGCAGCACGTGGGCTACGCCGGTTCGCCCCCCGCGTTGCTGGCCTTGATGGGCGGGCAGGTGGATTTCATGTTCGACGGCATCCTGACTTCCTTGCCCATGATCAAGAGCGGCAAGCTGCGCGCCTATGCCTTCTCGGGCAAACAGCGTTCGCGCCTCCTGCCCGACGTACCCACCACGGCCGAGGTGGGCTATCCCGAACTGCAGTTCATGGGCTGGATCGGCCTGGTGGGCTCGGCCAAGCTGCCAGCGGACGTGCTGGCCAAGGTCCAGGCCGCCGTGAAGAAAGCGGCCAGCGAGCCCGCCGTGCAGAAGCGGCTGGCCGAGCTGGGCGAGCCCGACCTCAGCGTCGACACGCCCGCGATCCAGCGCGAAGACACGGCGGTTTCGGAGCGCAACGCCGCCATTGTCAAGAAGTACGGCATCAAGAGCTTTTGAACCCCCCGATCTTCACGGGTTCCTGACATAGGAGACATGGCATGAAAGTCAGACAAATCACCCCCGCCATCGGCGCCGAGATTTCCGGTGTCCACCTGGGGGAAGCCGCCCGCGACGCCGAGCAGTTCGCCGAGATTAAGGCCGCGCTGCTCAAGCACCGCGTCCTGTTCTTCCGCGGGCAGGACATCACGCGGGCCGAGCACGTGGCGTTCGCGCGCTGCTTCGGTCCGCTGGAAGACCATCCGGTGGTCGGCAGCGATCCCGACCATCCCGGCCTGGTGCTCATCTACCGCAGCGACAATCCGCACAGCTTCGAGAACACCTACCACTGCGACGGTTTGTGGCGCCCCCACCCGGCCATGGGCGCGGTGCTGCGCTGCATCGAGTGCCCGGAGATCGGCGGCGACACCATCTGGGTCAACATGGTGAAGGCCTACGAGGAGCTGCCCGACTACGTCAAGGCGCAGATCGCCGACCTGCGTGCCAAGGCCAGCATCGAGCACAGCTTCGGCGCGGTGCTGACGCCCGAGGCGCGTGCCAAGCTGGTGCAGGAGCACCCCACCGCGGAGCACCCCGTGGTCCGCACCCACCCCGAGACAGGCGAGAAGATCCTGTTCGTCGGCGCGGGCTTCACGTCGCACTTCGTCAACTGGAGCACGCCGGCGAACGTGCGCCACGGCATCGACAAATCACCCGGCGCATCGCTGCTGCTGAACTATCTGACCAGCCGCGCCAGCATCCCCGAATACCAGGTGCGATGGTCGTGGAAGCCGGGCGACGTCGCGGTCTGGGACAACCGCAGCACCCAGCATTACGCCTGCAACGACTACTTCCCAGCCCCGCGCAAGATGGAGCGCGCCGGGATCGTCGGCGACCGTCCGTACTGACGACCTCCTCCCACCCTGACGAAAACAGAGTTTTTCGCCAAAAAAATGAACCCCCGCAGTTTGGCGGGGCAAGCACAGCGCCGGGATTGGTCACAACTTCTGACCCGACATCAATCGCAAGGACACCCACCATGAATTTCCTCGACGGCCATCTCTTTCCCGAAAACCAGCAGCCGCTGATCATCACCGCCGCCCCCTATGCGCCGGGTTGGCTGCCGGCGGATTTTCCGCAGGACATCCCCGTCACGATGGATCAGCAGATCCAGAAGGCGGTGGATTGCTACAACGCCGGCGCCACCGTGCTGCACCTGCATGTGCGCGAGCTGGACGGCAAGGGCAGCAAGCGGCTGTCGAAGTTCAATGAGTTGATCGCGGGCGTGCGCAAGGCCGTGCCGGAGATGATCATCCAGGTCGGCGGCTCCATCTCCTTCGCCCCCGAGGGCGAGGGCCAGGCGGCCAAGTGGCTGTCGGACGACACGCGCCACATGCTGGCCGAGCTCGACCCCGTGCCCGACCAGGTCACGGTCACCGTCAACACCTCGCAGATGAACGTCACCGATCACGCGGAAGACGCCGACTTCGTCGGCACCTCGCGCGAGAACCCCAAGCTGTTCGACACCTACAAGGACATGATCGTGCCGGCGAACCCGCTGTGGGTCGAAGAGCACGTGCGGCGCCTGTCGGCCGCCGGCATCCAGAGCGCCTTCCAGTGCTACAACATCAACAGCTTCGAGTCGGTGGAGCGCCTGATGCGCCGCGGCTTCTACAAGGGGCCGCTGGTGATGAACTGGGTGGCCATCGGCGGCGGCATGGACACGCCCAACGTCTACAGCCTGGGCAACTTCATGCGCGGCGTTCCCGATGGCGCCGTGGTCACGGTGGAAAGCAACGTGCGCAACGTGCTGCCGGTCAACATGATGGGCATCGCCATGGGCCTGCACGTGCGCTGCGGCATCGAGGACTGCCTGTGGAACCAGGATCGCAGCGCCAAGGCCAGCACGGTCTCGCAGATCGAGCAGCTCGTGCGCATCGCGCGTGAATTCCGCCGGCCCATCGCCACGGCAAAACAAGCGCGCCAGATCAGCCGCATCGGCGTGTTCTTCGAGACCGTGGAAGAAACGCTGGCGCAGAACGGGTTTGCGCCGAACCGCAACGGCGCCACCCAGGGTTTTTTGCGCAAGACGCATTGAAGCCGGAGGCAGGACCGTGGCCGCACCGCAAGGCAAAGTCATCGTCACCTGCGCCGTGACCGGCGCGATCCACACGCCGAGCATGTCGCCCTACCTGCCGATCACGGCGGGGCAGATCGCCGACGAAGCGGTCGCCGCGGCGCAGGCCGGGGCCGCCATCGTGCACCTGCACGCGCGGCAGCCCGGCGATGGCCAGCCGTCGCAGGATCCGGAACTGTTCCGGGCCTTTCTGCCGGCCATCGCCGAGCGCTCGGACGTGGTCATCAACCTCACCACGGGCGGCGCGCCGACGATGCTCGTGCAGGAGCGCCTGCAGCCGGCGCTCCGGTTCAAGCCCGAGGTGGCCTCGCTGAACATGGGGTCGATGAATTTCGGCCTCTACCCGATGCTGAAGCGGCACGCGCACTTCCAGCACGACTGGGAGCGCCCCTACCTGGAAGGATCGGAAGACCGGGTCTTTCGCAACACCTTCAAGGACATCCGCTACATCCTGGAGTCCTGCGCCGACCATGGCACCCGTTTCGAGATCGAGTGCTACGACACCAGCCATCTCTACACCGCGGCGCATTTCATCGACCGCGGCATCCTCAAGCCGCCTTTTTTCATCCAGACGGTGTTCGGCCTGCTGGGAGGCATCGGCACGCACCCCGACGACGTGATGCACATGCGCCGCACGGCCGAGCGTCTGTTCGGGCAGGACTACTACTGGTCGGTGCTGGGTGCGGGCCGCAGCCAGATACCCATTGCCGCGCAGGCCGCCGCGATGGGCGGCAACGTCCGGGTCGGGCTGGAGGATTCCCTCTGGGACGGGCCGGGCCAATTGGCCACCAGCAACACGCAGCAGGTGCGGCGCATCGTCTCGATCCTGCAGTCGCTCAATCTCGCGGTAGCGACACCGGACGACGCGCGACGCATGCTGCAACTCAAGGGACGAGATGCCGTCGCGTTTTGATTTTGAAACTGAGTTACCGGAAATGAAAATGCAAGCAGTGCGCGTGTTGCCGACCGCCGATGGCGGCCAGCTGGAGATCCAGGACATCCCGATCCCCGAGCCCGGCCCCGGCGAAGTGCGGGTGCGCGTGCGCGCCTCGGGCATCAACTATGGCGAGATCAAGCACATGCGCGAGCACCGCGCCGGCCAGCCGGTCACGGCCGGTGTCGAGTTCGCGGGCGAGATCGACTGCGTGGGCTCGCAGGTGCAGGGCTGGCGCGTGGGCGACCGCGTGATGGGCCATGGCCGGGGCTGCCATGCGCAGTACGTGATCGCGGCGCCGCTGGCGCTGATGGCGCTGCCGGACGATGTGTCGTATATCGATGGGGCGGCGTTTCCCAACGTGTTCATCACCGCGCACGACGCGCTGGTGAGCAACGGCGAGCTGAAGGCGGGCGAATCGGTGTTCATCAACGGCGCGTCCGGCGGCGTGGGCATGGCCGCCATCATGATCGCCTCGGCGCTCGGCGCCGCGCCCGTGATCGCCTCTTCGCGCTCGGCGCAAAAGCTGGAGCAGCTGGCCCCATTCGGCATGGATGTCGGCATCGATGCATCCAGCCAGGACCAGGTCGAGGCCATCATGGCCGCCACCGGCGGGCGCGGCGTGGACATCATCATCGACACCATCGGCGGCACCGTTTTCGAGGACCACGTCAAAAGCCTGGCGGTCAAGGGCCGCCTGGTCAATCTGGCGCGGCTGGGCGGGGCCCAGTACGCGCGCCTGGACATCAACCAGCTGTGGCTGAACCGTCTGAAGCTGATCGGCGCCACCTTCCGCACCCGCAGCGAGCAGGAGCGCCTGGATTGCGTGCAGGCCTGCGCGCGCGACCTGCTGCCCTTCTTCCGCGCGGGCAGGCTGCGGCTGCCGGTGGAGCGCACCTTTGCCCTGCCCGCCATCGGCGAGGCGTACGAGTACATCGTGCGCAGCCAGCACATGGGCAAGCTGGTGCTGATCCCGGATTGATCCCGTTCGTGACAGGAAACGACATGAGCACTTCCCCCGTGGTGCTGGTGACCGGCGCGACCGCCGGCATCGGCCGCGCCGCCGCCCTTGCTTTCGGCCGCGAGGGCGCGCGGCTGGTGTGCTCCGGCCGCAACGCCGAAGCCGGCGAGCAGCTGGTGGCGCAGTTGCAGGCCCTGGGCGCCCAGGCCGTGTTCGTGCGCGCCGACGTGAGCGACGAGAGCCAGGTCGAGCAGCTCGTGGCCACCGCCGTGGCGCGCTTCGGCCGGATCGACATCGCGGTCAACAGCGCCGGCATCGAAGGCACGCCAGGACCCCTGACCGGGCAGACGGTCGAGTCCTGCCGCGCCACCCTCGACGCCAACGTGCTGGGCACCTTGCTATGCCTGAAGCACGAGCTGCGCGCAATGAAGGCGCAGAAGCAAGGCGCCATCGTCAACCTGTCGTCCACCATGGGCAGCCGGGGCAACGCGCAGAACCCGGTGTACGTGGCCAGCAAGCACGCCATCGAGGGGCTGACCAAGTCCGCCGCGCTGGAGGCCAGCCCCTTCGGCGTGCGCGTGAACGCGGTCGCCCCCGGCCCCATCGACACCGGCATGCTGGAGCGCATCGCGGGCGGCGCCGAGCGGGTCGCCGCCGTGGCGGCCTCCATCCCGATGGGCCGCATCGGCACGCCCGAGGAGGTGGCCGACGCCATCGTCTTC
Organism: Burkholderiaceae bacterium; assembly: GCA_024235995.1. Taxonomy (NCBI): domain Bacteria; kingdom Pseudomonadati; phylum Pseudomonadota; class Betaproteobacteria; order Burkholderiales; family Burkholderiaceae; species Burkholderiaceae bacterium. The sequence goes on along the minus strand of JACKLI010000001.1, from coordinate 1,597,408 downwards.
CTGGCCTCCGGGCAGGCCCGCTACGTCACGGGCCAGATCCTGGCCGTCAATGGCGGCAAGACGGCCATGTAGCCGAGCGCGGTCAGCCGGGACGCGGCTCGCCATGCGCCGCATGCTCGGCCGCTGTGGACTGCTGCCGGCGCCAGCCCGAGACGCTGGTGCCAAAGGTCGACCGAAACCAGTGGCTGAAGCTGCTGGGGCCTGAAAACCCCAAAAGCCCTGCCACCTCGCCCAGCGGCAGGTCGCTTTCGCGCAGGTGGCGCAGCACCAGCCCGGCACGGACCTCGTCCAGCAGCGCCGAGAAGGTATGCCCCTCGGCGCTGAGGTGGCGGTGCAGCGTGCGGCGGTCCATGCCCAGGTGCCGGGCCATCTGCTGGGCGGTGCAGCGCCCGCCCGGCAGCAGGGCGGTGATGAGTTCACGACAGGTGGCCTGCGCGTCGGCGTGGCGGCGGTGCAAGGCCGCCTCCAGGTAGTCGCGCGCGAAACGCACGACACCGGTGTTGTCCGGCACGCGCGACAACTGCATGTCGGCCAGTGCGCAGACCATGCCGTTGAAGCCCTGGTTGAACATCGGCATGCGGCCGAAGAAAGCGCGATGCACCGAGGCATCGACCGGCGCGCGGTGCGTGAAGCACACCTGCAGCGGCCGCCATTGGGGGCCGATCAGCTCCCGCAGGATGCGGAACTTGACCGCCACGGCCAACTCGATCGACTGCCGGATCGACACCCCGCCGGGAACCGGCAGCAGGTCTTCGCGCACCAGCACCGTGGAGCCGGCGTCTTCGATGCGGGTCACCAGCGCGGAGCTCAGCAGCTTGAGATAGCGGCACAGGGTGTCCAGCGCTTGCCGGGGGGTGGGCTCGTCCTTCAGCACCAGGCTGATCGGCCCCAGGTTCGAGAAGGTGCGCTGCGCGGCCAACCTCAGCGCGAAATTCTCGGCACCCGTAATGCGCGCCGTGCGCTCCAGCAGTTCCCGCACGGCATAGCTGGGAATGAGCGTCTCGGGGTTGTCCAGCAGGCGCGCCGACAGCCCCACGCCACGCAGCAGAGGGTGGGGATCGTGCCCCAGCTCACGCACGAGCGTCACATAGCCGGTCAGGCTGGCGCTGCGGATGAGCTGGTCAGAAGCAGGCATGCGCAGCCGGCATGTCAGCGACGCGGATGGCGGCAGCCGGATGCGCTTGGCGGGTGTCCCTCGGGCGTAAGGGTCACGCAGCAGCGACCACGGTTCATCACCGCCAACCGGCGTTGAGCTGTTCGAGCGCCGCCGCACCGGGGCACAGATCCGCCGTGCCCAGGCTGTTCAGGGGCCGCGCGCTGGTGTGCTGGGCGGCGTGCAGGTCGCCCGCCTCGGCCTCCAGGTACAACAGGCCCGTGACCAGCTCGCCCTTGGCCGCGTGGCCCTGCATGTAGGCCATGGCGGCCACGCGGTCGGTGGGGTCGTAGTCCTGGTGCAGCTTGTGCAGGCGCAGCGTGCTGCCGTCGTGCTGCTCGACGTCGATCACCTCGCCGGGCGCGTAGTCCACCGTGATTTCCTGGCGGCCCAGGATCAGGTCGATGCGGCTGACGGCCTCGTTGTGCTCGCGCACCCAGTCGTAGCTGCGCGTGCTGCCGGCGTGGTTGTTGAAGGTGACGCAGGGGCTGATGACGTCGATGAAGGCCGCGCCGCCGTGGCCCATGGCCGCCTTGATGAGCGGCACCAGCTGCGCCTTGTCGCCCGAGAAGCTGCGCGCCACGAAGCTGGCGCCCAGCTGCATGGCCAGGCCCACCAGGTCGACCGGGCTGTCGGCGTTGACCGCGCCCTTCTTGCTCTTGCTGCCCTTGTCGGCGGTGGCCGAGAACTGGCCCTTGGTCAGGCCGTAGACGCCGTTGTTCTCGACGATGTAGACCATGTTGACGTTGCGCCGCATGGCGTGGGCAAACTGGCCCAGGCCGATGGAGGCCGAGTCGCCGTCGCCCGACACGCCCAGGTACAGCAGGTCGCGGTTGGCCAGGTTGGCGCCGGTGGCCACGCTGGGCATGCGCCCGTGCACCGTGTTGAAGCCGTGGCTGGCGCCCAGGAAGTAGTCGGGCGTCTTGGACGAGCAGCCGATGCCCGAGAGCTTGGCCACGCGGTGCGGCTCGATGTCCAGTTCCCAGCAGGCCTGCACGATGGCCGCCGAGATCGAGTCGTGCCCGCAGCCGGCGCACAGGGTGGACACCTTGCCCTCGTAGTCGCGCCGGGTGTAGCCCACCTTGTTGGGCGTGAGCGAGGGGTGGTGCAGGCGCGGCTTGGCGATGTAGGTCATGACTTGATCTCCTGCGGCGCCACGACCGCCTCGTGCACGTGGTCGGTGATGTATTGGGTGATGAAGCGCGCGGTGATCGGCGTGCCGTCGAAGTGCAGCACGCGCTGCAGCTTGGCCGGCGGGATCTCCAGCTCGTTGATCAGCATGGAGCGCAGCTGCGCATCGCGGTTTTGCTCGACCACGAACACGGTCTCGTGCGCATCGATGAACTCGCGCACGCTGGGCGAGAACGGGAAGGCGCGCAGCCGCAGCGCGTTGAGGTGGATGCCCTGGCTGGCCAGCTCGTCCAGCGCCTCGTGCATGGCCGGGCTGGTGGAGCCGAAGAAGATCACGCCCAGCCGCGTGCGCCGCGCCGCCGGCCGCGGCACCGGCGGCGGCACCAGGGTGGCGGCGGTGGCAAACTTTTTGAGCAGGCGCTCCACGTTGTAGACGTAGTCGGGCCCGCGCTCGGAGTAGCGCGCGTAGGGGTCGCGCGTGGTGCCGCGCGTGAAGTAGCTGCCGCGCGTGGGGTGCGTGCCCGGCAGCGTGCGCCAGGGGATGCCGTCGCCGTCCACGTCCTTGTAGCGGCCGAAGTCGTGGGTCTCCAGGTCCTCGGCCGTCATCACCTTGCCGCGGTCGTGCTGGCGCGCATCGTCCCAGGCCAGCGGCTCGCACAGGCGCTGGTTCATGCCGATGTCCAGGTCGGTCATCACGAACACCGGCGTCTGCAGGCGGTCGGCCAGGTCCAGCGCGGTGGCCGTGTGCTCGAAGCATTCCTTCGGGTCTTCCGGAAACAGCAGCACGTGCTTGGTGTCGCCGTGCGAGGCGTAGGCGCAGGCCAGCAGGTCGGCCTGCTGCGTGCGCGTGGGCATGCCGGTGGACGGCCCGCCGCGCTGCACGTTGACCAGGGTGACCGGAATCTCGGCGAAGTAGGCCAGGCCGATGAACTCGGTCATCAGCGAGATGCCCGGCCCCGAGGTGGCGGTGAAGGCGCGCGCACCGTTCCAGCCCGCGCCCACCACCATGCCGATGGAGGCCAGCTCGTCCTCGGCCTGCACGATGGCGTACTTGTGGCGCCCTTCGGCATCGACGCGAAAGCGCGCGCAGTAGCTCATGAAGGCCTCGGCCACCGAGGTCGAGGGCGTGATGGGATACCAGGCGCACACCGTGGCGCCGCCGTAGACCGCGCCCAGGCCGGCGGCGGTGTTGCCGTCCAGGAAGATGCGCTGGCCCACGCGGTGCGAGCGCTCGACGCGGATGGGCAGCGGATGCGCCAGATGCTCGCGCGCGAAGTCGCGCCCCAAATTGAGCGCCTGCACGTTGGCGGCCACCAGCTTGTCCTTGCCCCTGAATTGCTCGCCCAGCAGCTGCTCGATCACCGCCGCGTCGATGTCCAGCAGCATCGACAGCGCGCCCAGCGCCATGATGTTCTTGAGCAGCTGGCGCTGGCGCGGATCGCTGTAGACGGCGTTGCAGATCTCGGTCAGCGGAATGCCGATGACGGTGATGTCGTCGCGCAGTTCCTCGCGCGGCCGCACGCGCGTGCTGTCGTACAGCAGGTAGCCGCCGGGCTCGATCTCCTCCACGTCGGCGGCCCAGGTCTGCGGGTTCATGGCCACCATCATGTCGATGCCGCCGCGCCGCCCCAGGTAGCCCTTGGCGCTGACGCGCACCTCGTACCAGGTGGGCAGGCCCTGGATGTTGCTGGGAAAGATGTTGCGCGGGCTGACGGGCACGCCCATGCGCAGGATGGCCTTGGCGAACAGCTCGTTGGCGCTGGCCGAACCCGAGCCGTTGACGTTGGCGAACTTGATGACGAAGTCGTTGACCGCCGCGATCCGATTCATGGCCGAGCTCCCTTGCCGTTCATGTCGTTCATGCCGATGGTGTGCGAGGCCCCGCCCGCCTTGGTCATGGACAGGAACCACTTCTGCATGTCCCACGCGCCGGTGGGGCAGCGCTCGGCGCACAGGCCGCAGTGCAGGCACACGTCCTCGTCCTTGACCATCACGCGGCCGGTCTTGACCGGCGGCGACACCAGCACATCCTGCTGCAGGTTCAGCGCCGGCGCGTTCAGCCGTCCGCGCAGCTCGGCCTCGTCGCCGTTGCCGGTGAAGGTGATGCAGTCCATCGGGCAGATGTCCACGCAGGCGTCGCACTCGATGCACAGCTTGGGTGAGAACACCGTCTGCACGTCGCAGTTGAGGCAGCGCGAGGCCTCCTTGAACGCGGTGCGCGCGTCAAAGCCCAGCTCCACCTCCACCTGGATGCTGACCAGGGCCTGCTCGGCCTGCGCCCAGGGCACCTTGTAGCGCTGGTCGTTGCTGGGGTCGTTGTCGTAGGCCCACTCGTGGATGCCCATCTTCTCCGACACCAGGTTGGTGTAGGGCGGCGGTCGCTCGCTCACCGGCCGCTCGTTCAGGTAGCGGTCGATCGACACCGCGGCCTCGTGGCCGTGGGCCACCGCGGTGATGATGTTCTTGGGCCCGAAGGCCGCGTCGCCGCCGAAGAACACCCGCGGCAGGGTCGACTGGAACGTGGCCTGGTCCACCACCGGCAGGCCCCATTCGCCAAAGGCAACGCCCACGTCGCGCTCGATCCAGGGAAAGGCGTTTTCCTGACCGACGGCGATCAGCACCTCGTCGCACGCGAAGAACACCTCGGGCTCGCCGGTGGGCACCAGCTGGCGCCGGCCCCGGGCGTCGCGCTCGGCGCGCACGATCTCGAACGTCATGCCCGTCAACCGGTCGCCCTCGTGCACGAAGGCCTTGGGCACGTGCATGTTGATGATGGGAATGCCCTCGTGCTGCGCGTCTTCCTTCTCCCAGGGCGAGGCCTTCATCTCGTCGAAGCCCGAGCGCACGATGACCTTGACGTCCGCGCCGCCCAAGCGCCGCGCCGTGCGGCAGCAGTCCATGGCGGTGTTGCCGCCGCCCAGCACGATCACGCGCCGGCCGATGCTGCTGACGTGGCCGAAAGACACCGAGGCCAGCCAGTCGATGCCGACGTGGATGTGCGCGGCCGCCTCCTTGCGCCCCGGCAGGTCCAGGTCGCGCCCGCGCGGCGCGCCGGTGCCGACGAAGACGGCGTCCCAGCCCTGCGCCAGCAGCGCCCGCATTGAATCGATGCGCTGGCCGGGCTTGAACTGGGGCCCGAGGGCAAAGACGTAGCCCGTCTCCTCGTCGATCACGCTCTCGGGCAGGCGAAAGCGCGGAATCTGCTGGTGCATGAAGCCGCCGGCCTTGGCCTCGGCGTCGAACACCGTCACGGCGTAGCCCAGCGGCGCCAGGTCGCGCGCCACCGTCAGCGACGCTGGCCCCGCGCCGATGCAGGCCACGCGCTTGCCGTTGGGCTGCGCGGCCGGCTGGGGCATGCGCGCCGCCACGTCGCCCTTCAGGTCGGCCGCCACGCGCTTCAAGCGGCAGATGGCCACCGGCTCGGGCTTGGCGGCATTGGCCTGCTCCACCCGCCCGCGCCGGCAGGCCGGCTCGCAGGGGCGGTCGCAGGTGCGCCCCAGGATGCCCGGAAACACGTTGGACACCCAGTTGACCATGTACGAATCGGCGTAGCGCCCCTGCGCGATCAGGCGCAGGTATTCCGGCACGGGGGTATGGGCCGGGCAAGCCCACTGGCAGTCCACCACCTTATGGTAGTAGGCCGGGTTCTTGGTGTCCGTCGCTTGCATCAACCGTCTCCTGCTGAAACCGCATGCGCCGCCTCGAAGGCGATCTGGATGCCTGTATGTAACGATCAGTTTAAGACAACGCCCCCAGCGCCTACGGGCGGTGGGGGCGTTCGGTGCCGGGGTTGCGTCATGCCGGCTCGATCAATCGCGCGGCAGCGCCGCGTAAGCGGCGATCACCTCGGGCGGCGCCTGCACCAGCTCGATCAGCACCCCTTCGCCGGCGATCGGAAACTCGTCGCTGGCGCGCGGGTGCAAAAACGTGATGTCGTGGCCGGCGGCGCCCTTGCGGATGCCGCCCGGTGCAAAGCGCACGCCGCGCGCGGTCAGCCACTCGACCGCCCGCGGCAGGTCGTCGATCCACAGCCCCACGTGGTTGAGCGGCGTGGCGTGCACGGCCGGCTTCTTGTCGGCATCGAAGGGCTGCATCAGGTCGACCTCGACCTTGAACGCGCCGCGGCCCATGGCGCAGATGTCCTCGTCGACGTTCTCGCGCTCGCTGCGAAACGTGCCGGTGGGCGTCAGGCCCAGCATGTCCACCCACAGGGTCTGCAGGCGCTTCTTGTCCAGTCCGCCGATGGCGATCTGCTGGATGCCGAGAACTTGGAAGGGACGGGTCATGAGGGGGCTCCGGTACAAAGGGTGGGCCACGGCGTGGCCCGATGGGTCAGGGCAAAGAATAGCAGCGCCTGCCACCCCTGCCTCAGCCATCGTCCAGTCCGCCCTCGGGCGGCATCCAGCGCTGCAGGTGCAGCACGTTCTCGCCCCGGTGCGCGCGGCTGCGGGCCAGCTCCTGGCGCGCGATGGCGCGCAGGTGCACCTCGTCGGGCCCGTCCATGAAGCGCAGCGCGCGGCCCCAGCTCCACAGGCCGGCCAGCGGCGTGTCGGGCGTCAGGCCGGCGGCGCCGAACACCTGCATGGCGCGGTCGAGCACGCGCGTCTGCAGCCGCGCGGCCACCAGCTTGATGGCCGACACGTCGACGCGGGCGGCCGGGTTGCCCGCCGTGTCCATGCGCCAGGCCGCATGCAGCACCAGCAGGCGCGCCTGGTCGATCTCGACGCGGCTCCAGGCGATCCAGTCCTGCACGTTGGCAAAGTCCGACAGGTGCCGGCCAAAGGCCATGCGCTCCAGCGCGCGCTCGGCCATCAACTCCAGCGCCAGCTCGCACTGGCCGATGGTGCGCATGGCGTGGTGCACGCGCCCCGGCCCCAGGCGCGCCTGGGCCATGGCAAAGCCCTCGCCCTCGGCGCCCAGCCGCTGGTCGGCCGGCACGCGCACGTCGCGCAGCACGATCTCGCAGTGCCCCTCGATGGCCTGGTGCTGCATCACCGGGATGTTGCGCACCACCTGCACGCCCGGCGCGTCCATGGACACCAGCAGCAGGCTGTGGCGCCGGTGCGCGGGCGCATCGGGCGCGGCGTCCGACACGCCCATCACGATCGCCAGGCGGCACAGCGGGTGCGCCGCGCCGGTGGTGAACCACTTGCGCCCGTTCAGCACGTAGCCGTCGCCGTCGCGGGCGATGCGCGTGCCCAGGTTGGTCGGATCGGACGAGGCCACGTCGGGCTCGCTCATGGCAAAGCACGAGCGGATCTGCCCCTGCAGCAGCGGATCGAGCCACCGGGTGCGCTGCGCCGGCGTGGCAAAGCGGTGCAGCAGCTCGATGTTGCCGGTGTCGGGCGCGCTGCAGTTGAACACCTCGCTGGCCCAGGGCACGCGGCCCATCGACTCGGCCAGCGGCGCGTAGTCCAGGTTGGTCAGGCGCGTGCCGGGCTCGTCGTCGCGCAGCTCGGGCAAAAACAGGTTCCACAGCCCGGCGGCGCGGGCCCGGGCCTTCAGCGGCTCGACCACGTCCAGCGGGTAGACCCCGGCCTCGGCCCAGCGGCGCCAGTCGCGGTGCGAGGGCAGCACCAGGTCCTGCATGAAGCGCTGCACCTGCGGCAGCAGCACCTGCGCGGGCGGGGAAAGGGCAAAGTCCATGGCGGCACTGTAGGGCGCCGGGCCTCTGCGTCAAGTCAAACCCGGATGCGTGTGGGACAGCGCCTGGGTTGGCCGAATTCATGAGTCCAATCGACCTGCAGCCCGCTGTCCATCCGCGCAAGGAGCTCCTCTTATGAGAGCAAACCGGTGTCCGGCCCCGGGTAGCGCAGGCGCAGGCGCAGCTCGCGCTTGAGGCGCGTGTTGTCGATGCGGCGCGACTCGCCCATGAAGCTGAGCATCATGGGCGACAAGGCATCGCCGGCCGCCGCACGGCTCACGCGCGGCGGGCGCGGCAGGCCGTACAGCTCGGCCGCCAGGTCGTAGTACGCGCCCATCTTCAGCCGGCTGTCATCGCCGGCGTTAATGACCCGTTGCGGCCGGCCGCGCCACAGCGCCAGCACGCAGGCGCGCGCCAGGTCGTCGGCGTGGATGTGGCCGGTGTAGACGTCGTCCGCGGGCGCCAGCACCGGCGTGCCCTTGAGCAGCCGCTCGCGCGCGCCGCCCGCGCGGCCGGGCGCGTAGATGCCGGGGATGCGCAGGATGCTGACGCGCGCGCCCACGGCGCGGCCGAAGCCCCGCACCCAGCCCTCCGCCGCGGCACGCGCCTGCGCGCGCCGCGTTTGCGGGCGAATGGGCCGCGTCTCGCGCACCAGGGCGCCCGCGCAGTCGCCGTACACGCCGGTGGTCGAGCCATACACCAGCGCCTGCGGCGCGCTGCGCTGCGCCAGGGCCCGCAGCAGCGCGCGCGTGCGCGCATCGTGCGGCATGCCGCCGGGCGGTGGCACCAGATGCAGCACGCGATGCGCCAGGCCGGCCAGGCGTTGCAGGCTGGCCGCGTCGTCCAGCTCGCCCGCCAGCGGCGTGATGCCGAGCGCGCGCAGGCGGGCCGCCTCGCCGGCCGAGCGCACCAGCGCCAGCACGCGCACGCGCGGCAGCAGCAGGCGGGCCGCGCGCGTGCCCACGTCGCCGCAGCCGACGACGAGCACGCGCGGGCGCCGAAAGCGCGCCGGCAGCGCGCCGAGAGGGCTCTGAATTGAGGGCAAAATCAGCTCATTGAAGCGACGCGGATCGCGCAAGGATACCCAAGGCCATGCCCTACACCATCACCGTGCAGCCCAGTGGCCGCACCTTCGAGGCCGACGCCGGCGAGCCGATGCTGACGGCCGGCATCCGCCAGGGCATCGGCCTGCCCTACGGCTGCAAGGACGGCGCCTGCGGCTCGTGCAAGTGCAAGAAGATCTCGGGCCACGTCAGGCATGGCACGCACCAGAGCAAGGCGCTCTCGGCCGAGGAAGAAGCCGCCGGCTACGTGCTGACCTGCTGCGGCGTGGCGCAAAGCGACGTGGTGCTGGAGTCGCGCCAGGTCACGCACGCGGGGGCTTTCCCGATCAAGAAGATGCCCGCGCGCGTGGCCGAGCTGGAGCGCCTGGCGCACGACGTGATGCGCGTGCGCCTGCAGCTGCCCGCCAACGACGTCATCCAGTACCACGCGGGCCAGTACATCGAGATCATCCTGCGCGACGGCAGCCGCCGCAGCTACAGCATGGCCGGCGCGCCGCACACGCTGACCGCCACCGGCGTGCCCATGGTCGAGCTGCACCTGCGCCACATGCCCGGCGGCAAGTTCACCGACCACGTGTTCGGCGCCATGAAGGCCAAGGAGATTCTGCGCATCGAGGGCCCCTACGGCAGCTTTCGCCTGCAGGACGACAGCCCCAAGCCCATCGTCTTCCTGGCCTCGGGCACGGGCTTTGCGCCCATCAAGGCCATCGTCGAGCACATGCAGTTCATGGGCATCACGCGCGAGGCCGTGCTGTACTGGGGCGGCCGCCGCCCGCGCGACCTGTACATGGACGCCTGGGTGCGCGGCAAGCTGCTGGAGCTGCCGCACCTGCGCTACGTGCCCGTGGTGTCCGACGCGCTGCCCGAGGACGACTGGCAGGGCCGCACCGGTTTCGTGCACCGCGCCGTGCTGGAAGACTTCGCCGACCTGTCGGCCCATCAGGTCTACGCCTGCGGCGCCCCCATCGTGGTCGACTCGGCCCGGCGCGACTTCGTGCAGCAGGCCGGCCTGCCCGAGTACGAGTTCTACGCCGATGCGTTCACCAGCGAGGCGGACAAGGCGCACGAGCCTTGAGCACGCGTGGACCATCCGCCCACGCTCTATTTTCGATAGCTGTTTGCGCTTGTTTACCGGGCGCCACAAGCCCATTTCACTCCAAAGGATCGACATGAAACGACGCACCCTGCTCTCCTCCACCCTCGCTCTGGCCGCCGCTCCCGCCTTCGCCCAGGGCGGCAAGCCCATCCGCCTGATCGTGCCCTACGCGCCCGGCGGGCCGCTGGACATCACCTCGCGCGTGCTGGCCGAGCAGGTGCAGGCCAGGCTGGGTCCTGTCATCGTCGACAACAAACCGGGCGCCGGCGGCAACATCGGCTCCGACCTGGTGGCCAAGGCCGCGCCCGACGGCCTGACGATCGGCATCGCCGCCGTGGCCACGCACGCCATCAACCCCTGGCTGTTCAGCAAGATGCCCTTCGACGCGGCCAAGGACTTCGCACCCATCACGCAGATGGTGCGCGTGCCCAACGTGCTGGTGATGAACGCCGACACCGCCCGGCGCCTGCACATCCGCACGCTGGCCGACCTGATCGCGTACGCCAGGAAGAACCCCGGCAAGCTCAACTACGGCTCGGGCGGCAACGGCTCGGCCGGCCACCTGGCCGGTGAGATGTTCAAGCAAGGCGCGCGCATCTTCGCCGTGCACATTCCCTACAACGGCGGCAACCCGGCGCAGCTGGCGCTGCTGGCCGGCCAGGTGGACTTCAACATCGACAACCTGGCCACGGCCGCGCCCAACATCAAGGCCGGCAAGATCGTCCCGCTGGCGGTGACCACCGCCCAGCCCTCGCCCCTGCTGCCCGGCGTGCCCACCATCGCGCAGACCCTTCCCGGCTTTGCGATCGACACCTGGTGGGGCCTGGTCGCCCCGGCCGGCACGCCGCCCGACGTCATCGCCCGGCTGAACGCGGCCTTCACCGAGGCGCTGCGCAGCCCCGCCACGCGCGAGCGCTACGCCCTGCTGATGGCCGAGCCCGTGCCCACCACGCCCGAAGCCTTCGGCCAGCTGATGGCACGCGAACGGGCGCGCTACGAGTCGGTGGTCAAGGCCTCGGGCGCGCACGTCGATTGACGGGCACCGAACCGGGGGCTGACTGGCCAAGACCTTCGGCCCGCCTGCCCCGGCCGGCAGCAGGCGTGCGGCTCGAGTCCTATAGTTCGGGCAACACCCGCTCGATTGATGGAGACACGAGGCATGGCCGACCTGAAACTTTCCTACATGTCCGGCTTCGGCAACGAATTCGCGACCGAGGCGCTGCCGGGCGCGCTGCCGGTCGGGCGCAACTCGCCGCAGAAGGCACCGTACGGGCTGTACGCCGAGCAGCTGTCGGGCACGGCCTTCACGGCGCCGCGGCACGCCAATCGGCGCAGCTGGCTGTACCGCATCCGCCCCACGGCCGTGCAGCAGCCGTTCGAGCCCAGCTCGGCGGCCGCGCGCTGGCTGTCGCGCTTCGACGACGTGCCGACCCCGCCCGACCCGCTGCGCTGGGACCCGCTGCCCATGCCGGCGGCGGGCAGCAGCGTCGACTTCGTCGACGGCATGGTGACCATGGGCGGCAACGCCGGCTGCGGCATCCACCTGTACGCCGCCAATCGCTCGATGGATCGGCGCTACTTCTACGATGCCGACGGCGAGCTGCTGATCGTCCCCCACCATGGCCGGCTGCTGCTGGCCACCGAGTTCGGTGTGCTCGACGTCGAACCGCAGGAAATCGCCGTCATCCCGCGCGGCGTGCGCTTTCAGGTGCGCCTGCCCGACGGCGGCGCGCGCGGCTACGTGTGCGAGAACTTCGGCGCCTCGCTGCGGCTCCCCGACCTGGGGGTGATCGGCTCCAACGGCCTGGCCCATCCGCGCGACTTCCTCTACCCGGTGGCGGCCTACGAGGACATCGAGGGGGACTTCGAACTGCTGGCCAAGTTCGACGGCCACTTCTGGAGCTCGCGCACGCGGCATTCGCCGCTCGATGTGGTCGCCTGGCATGGCACGCACGGCCCCTACAAATACGACCTGCGCCGCTTCAACGTGACCGGCTTCCTCAGTCACGACCACCCCGACCCGTCCATCAACCTGGTATTGCATGCGCCCAGCGCGGTGCCCGGCGTCGACACGCTCGACTTCGTCGCGTTCGCGCCGCGCGTGCTGGCGATGCGGGACACCTTCCGCCCCCCATGGTTCCACCGCAACATCGCGGGCGAATTCATGGGCCTGGTGCACGGCGTGTACGACGCCAAGGCCGAAGGCTTCGTGCCCGGCGGCGCCTCGCTGCACAACACCATGACCGGCCACGGCCCCGACGCCGAGACCTTCGCCAAGGCCAGCGCCGCCGACACCACCCGGGCCGACTGCATCGCCGACACCATGGCGATCATGTTCGAGACCCCGGTGATCATCCACACCACGCGCCAGGCGCTCGAATCGCCGCAGCGCCAGCGCCAGTACATCCAGGCTTGGCAGGGGCTGCAAAAGCACTTCGACCCGAGCCGGCGCTGAGGGCGCGCTCGGGGGCGCCTCAGGACTTGCTCTTGAGCGGGCAGGTGTTCATGCCCAGCAGCTTGTACGCCGGGCAGGTGCCCGCCAGGCCGGTGAGCAGCGGCACCACGCCGATCCAGCCCCACCAACCGACGGTGCCGGTGGCGGCCAGCGCGATCAGCACCAGGCCGACGACGATGCGAAGAATGCGGTCGATGCCGCCGACGTTGTGTTTCATGACAAGCTCCTGGGGTGAAAAATCCAGCATCGTATGCCGTTCGATGCATCGCATCATGGCTTGGACACCGGCTCGCCCAGCGTGGCGTTGACCTGCGCCAGCCGGCCCTCGTCCAGCCGGTCGGCCAGCGCCGCCAGCCGCAGAAAGGTCAAGGCCTGGTCGCTGCGCGCCTGCGCCAGCGCCAGCTGCGCCTGGGCGTGGTCGTTCTCGGCGTTCAGCATGTCCATGACAGTACGGTCGCCCACTTCGCGGCCCAGGCGCGTGGCGTCCAGCCGCGCGGTGCCGGCCTTCAGCGCGTCTTGCAGGGCGGCGATGCGCAGGCTGCCGGCCTGCAGGCCCTGCCACGCGGCGCGCACCTGCTGGCTCACGTCCTCGCGCGCCGCGTCCAGCTCGGCGCGCGCCTTGTTCAGCCGCTCGGCGGCCTCGCGCTCCTGCGCCTGCACCATGCCGCCCGCATAGAGCGGGATGTTGAGCTGCACGCCCACCATGGCGTTCAGGCTGCGGTTGCGCGCCGAGCCGAAGTCGCCGCTGCCGGCGATGCGGTCCTGCCCGGCCTGCGCCACCAGGTCGAGCGTGGGGCGCCCGGCCGCGCCCTGCTGGCGCAGCTTCTGCTCGGCCACGGCGACGGCCTGCGTGAGCATGCGCAGGCGCGGGTTGTCGGCCTGCGCGGCCTGCTCCCAGTCGGGCGCGCCGCCTGCCGGCGGCAATGCCCCCGTCGGCAGCCCAGCGGTGGGCGCGGCCAGGCCGGTGCTGCCGGCCAGGGCCTGGCGGCGGATGCCCGCCTCCAGCATGGCGGCCGACTGCTGCGCGCGCACGCCGGCCAGGGCGGCGTCGGCCTCGTAGGTGTCGGTGATGGGCGAGGAGCCGATGCGATAGCGGTCGTGCGCCTCGGCGCGCGCGCGCTCCAGCGCCTGCACCTGCCCGCCGAGCACGCGCACGCGCTCGTCGGCCAGCGCCAGCGCCAGGTAGCGCTCGGCGGTGCGCAGCATCAGCTCAGCCTGCGCGCCATGCCAGGCGGTGTCGCCCATGTCGGCCGACAGGCGCAGCTGCTCGCGCTGGGCGTCGCGCGCCGGGTTGATCAGCGGCTGCTGCACGGTCACGCCCAGGCGCGTGGCCAGGCCGCCATCGACCGAGGTGGCGAAGCGCGCCTCGTCGATCTGCCCCATGCCGGGCGCCGAAAAACGCGCGCCGCGCATGGCCGTGTCCTGCGCGCCCAGGCCCGCCGACACGGCCAGCGACACACTGGGGCGCCACAGCGCGTCGGCCTGCTCGCGCAGGGTCTGGGTGGCAGCACGCTCGGCGCGCGCCACGGCCAGCTGGCGGTCGTGCTGGGCCGCGGCCTGCCAGACCGTCAGCAGGTCCTGCGCCCACGCCGCGGCCGGCAGCACCGTCGCCACCGCACAGGCCAGGGCGAGCAGTCGGTGTTTCACGACGCCGCCTTTTCCCCGCCAAACTCTTCGTAGGCCGTCAGTGCCGCCGCGGCGTACATCAGCGAGGGGCCGCCGCCCATGTACACGCACATGCCCAGCATCTCCTGCACCTCGGCGCGCGTGGCGCCCAGCTTGACCAGGGCCTTGCCGTGGTAGCCGATGCACGGGTCGCAGCGCGCGCCCACCGACAGCGCCATGGCGATCAGCTCCTTGGTCTTGGCGTCCAGCGCGCCCGCCTTGCCGGCGGCCTGCGCCATGGCGTTGAAGCCCTGCATGACCTCGGGGATGTCCTGGCGCATCTGCGCCGTCTTGGCCGAGACGGCGGTAATCAGGGACTTGTAGTTTTCGACCATGCGGCGCTCCTTCAGGCCTGGTTCTGGCACTCGCCGGGGCGCGCGCCCAGCTTGCGCATGATGACTTCCATCAGGCACCACTTGCTGAGGCCGCTTTGCAGGAAGTTGGCACCGACGAAGGCGGTGAACCACAGCCAGTTGGCGCTGTGGAAGATGGGGCTGCCGGGCGCGCCCAGGGCGAGCGAAAGCAGGATGAAGCTGCCGCCGATCAGGCGGGTGATTTGCCAGGATGTCATGTCATTTCTCCTTCAAAAACAATTCTTGCCGGCGTAAACAATGCGCCAACAGCTATCCATTACGGAGCATCGTGGTTTTCCAGCCGCACGATGCCCAGGGCCTTGAGCACGTACTTCTCGTACACCGGCTCGCTGTTGCCGGTCTTCATCTTGCGGATGAAGTACTTCTCGAAAGCCACCTTGGCCAGGTGCACCCACTTGCCCTTCTTGAACCAGTTGACGTTGCGCGGCGGGATTTGCGGCAGCGCCACGAAAGCGGCGCCGGTGTCGCCCATGTCGGCCAGGCAGATGGCGTTCCAGGTGCCCTTGGCCGTGGCCGGCTTGCCGGCCAGCTCGGCAGCGATGTTGTGCGCGATGGCGCTGACCATGCTCTCGATCATGTAGCCGGTCTTGGGCGCGCCGGTGGCCACGGGCGTGGCCTCCACCGGCGGGATCGCCACGCACACGCCGGCGGCGAAGATGTTGCGGTACTTCTTGCTGCGCTGGTGCTCGTCGATCAGCACGAAGCCGCGCGGGTTGCACAGCTCGGGCACGGCAGCCACCGCATCGACGCCCTTGAACGCGGGCAGCATCATGGACATCTTGAAGGTGATCTCGTGCTCCTTGTGCACCTCGCCCTTGTCGTTCAGCTCGGTGGCAAACAGCTTGCCGGGCTCGACGCGCGTGGTCTTGGCGTTGGTAACCCACTTGATGTCGCGGTCGCGCAGCTCGCTTTCCAGCACGCTCTTGCTGTCGCCCACCCCCGCCAGGCCCAGGTGACCGATGTAGGGCTCGCTGGTGACGAAGGTCATCGGCACCTTGTGGCGCAGCTTGCGCTTGCGCAGGTCGGACGACACGATGAAGGCGAACTCGTAGGCCGGGCCGAAGCAGCTGGCGCCCGGCATGGCGCCGATCACGATCGGGCCCGGGTTCTTCAGGAATTCCTCGTACTCGGCAAACCACTTCTGGGCATGGTCGACGGTGCAGACCGAATGCGTGTGACCGTCGATGGGGCCCGAGCCCGGCACCTCGCCGAACGACAGCTTCGCGCCGGTGGTGATGACCAGGTAATCGTAGGCCAGCTCCTCGCCGCCGTCCAGCACCAGCTTGTTGCCGGGTGCGTCGATGGCGGTGACCGCCTTGCCGACGAAGTCGATGTTCTTCTTGCGCAGCGGCTCGGCCAGCGGCACCACGATGTCCTCGCGCTGGCGCCAGCCCACCGCCACCCAGGGGTTGGACGGCACGAACTGGAAGAAGTCCGCCGCGTTGACCATGGTGACGCGGTGCTCCGGGCCCAGCAGGGCGCGGATTTCGTAGGCCGCGGGCATGCCGCCCAGGCCTGCGCCCATGATGACGATGTGTGCCATGGTGAGTCTCCTTCAGGGGTGAGTTGCGTGATGGGAAATGGCGCCGCCGCCCGCACCCGCCTTGCGGTACGCGACGTAGTACAGCAGCGGGATGACGACCAGCGTCAGCACCGTGGACACCAGGATGCCGAAGATGAGCGAGATCGCCAGGCCGTTGAAGATCGGGTCGTCCAGGATGAACAGCGCGCCGATCATGGCAGCCAGGCCCGTGAGCAGAATCGGCTGCGCGCGCGTGATGGCGCTGGCCACGATGGCGCGCCGGAACGGCACGCCCTGCGCCAGCTGCAGCTTGATGAAGTCCACCAGCAGGATCGAGTTGCGCACGATGATGCCGGCCAGCGCGATCATGCCGATCATGCTGGTGGCCGTGAACTGCGCGTGCAGCAGCGCGTGCCCCGGCATCACGCCGATGATGGTCAGCGGAATGGGCGCCATGATGATCAGCGGCGTCAGGTACGAGCCGAAGTGCGCCACCACCAGCAGGTAGATCAGGATCAGCCCCACCGCGTAGGCCGCGCCCATGTCGCGGAAGGTCTCGTAGGTGATCTGCCACTCGCCGTCCCACTTGAGCGCGTAGCCCGCGTAGGGATTGGCCGGCTGGTGGATGAAGTATTCGGCCACGCCGCCGCCGTCCGGCGCCTTCAGCTCGGCCAGCTTGCCGCGCATGCCGAACATGCCGTAGAGCGGGCTGTCCATGTCGCCTTGTTTGACTCCGGCCATGTCGCCCACGACAAACACCACAGGCAAGAGGTCCTTGTGATAGGCCGGCTGCTCGCGCGCCATGTCGCTCACGCGCACCAGCTCGCGGATCGGCACCAACGTGCCGGAGGTGGAGCGCACCGTGAGCTGCAGCAGCGCGTCCAGCCCGCCCTGCAGCTCGGGCGGCAGGCGCAGCATCACCGGCACCGCCGTGCGGCTGGCGTCGTGCAGGTAAGTGGCGGCGTCGCCCGCCAGGCCCATGCGCAGCGTGCTGGCGATGGCCTGCTGCGTTACGCCCAGTTGCGCCGCCTTGTTGCGGTCGACCAGCAGCACGGTCTCGGGCGCGGGGGCGATGGTGCTGTCGTCCACGTCCACCACGCCAGGCGTGGCCTGGAACACGCCGCGCACGGCCTTGGCCACGGCGCGGCGGCCCTCGGCGTCGGGGCCGTAGACCTCGGCCACGATGGGCGCCAGCACCGGCGGGCCGGGCGGCACCTCGACCACCTTGACGTTGGCCCCAAAGCGCGCGCCGATGGCGGCCAGTTGCGGGCGCACGCGCATGGCGATGGCGTGGCTCTGCTCGTGGCGCCGCGACTTGTCCACCAGGTTGACCTGGATGTCGCCCACCTCGCCGCCGCTGCGCAGGTCGTACTGCCGCACCAGGCCGTTGAAGTTGATGGGCGAGGCGGTGCCGGCGTAGGCCTGGAAGTTGGTCACTTCGGGGACGGTGGCTAGGTGCGCGCCCAGCGCGCGCAGGGTGGCGGCGGTCTTCTCCAGCGGCGTGCCGGCTGGCATGTCGACCACCACCTGGAACTCGCTCTTGTTGTCGAAGGGCAGCATCTTGAGCACCACCCACCCCAGCACCGGCAGCAGCAGCGACAACGCGATCAGCCCGGCCACGCCCAGCCCGAGCAGACGGCGGTTGCGCCGGCCCGTGCGCGTGGCCAGCAGCGGGGCGAACACGCGCCGGAACACCGGGGCCAGCCTGCCGGCCAGCCCCTGGCCACCCGCGTGTGCCGCCGCATGCCCGGCGCCAGAGCCGGCCTTCATCCAGATGCGCGACAGCCACGGCGTGACGGTGAAGGCAATGGCCAGCGACAGCAGCATGCCCATGCTGGCGTTGATGGGGATGGGGCTCATGTACGGCCCCATCAGCCCGCTGACGAAGGCCATGGGCAGCAGCGCGGCGATCACCGTCAGCGTGGCCAGGATGGTGGGGCCGCCCACCTCGTCCACCGCCGCCGGGATGATCTGGCGCAGTGGCCGGCCCGGGTGGTGGGCGCGGTGGCGGTGGATGTTCTCGACCACCACGATGGCGTCGTCCACCAGGATGCCGATCGAGAAGATCAGCGCGAACAGCGACACCCGGTTGAGCGTGAAGCCCCAGGCCCAGGACGCGAACAGCGTGACGGTCAGCGTCAGGATCACCGCCGTGCCGACGATGGCCGCCTCGCGCCGACCCAGCGCAAAGAACACCAGCGCCACCACCGACAGCGTGGCGAACAGCAGCTTCTTGATCAGCGTCATCGCCTTGTCGTTGGCGGTGGCGCCGTAGTTGCGCGTTTCGCTCACCTGCACGTCGGACGGGATCACCGTACCCTGCAGCTCGCCCACGCGCCGCATCACGGCATTGGCCACGTCGATGGCGTTCTCGCCCGGCTTCTTGGTCACGGCCAGGGTCACGGCCGGCTGCTCGGTCAGCGTACTTTTGCCATCCGCATGCTCGACCGCGCCGTGCCAGACGTAGCGCGCGGGCGGCGGCGGGCCGTCGCGCACCGTGGCCACCTCGCGCAGGTACACCGGCTTGCCGGCGCGGCTGGCCAGCACCAGCTCGGCCACGTCGTCACGGCTTTGCAGAAACGGCCCGGTCTGCACCGCGATGGCCTGGTTGCCCGCCAGCACGTCGCCCAGCGGCAGCCCCATGTTGGCCGACTGCAGCGCGCCACGCACCTCGTGCAGCGTCAGGCCGGCGGCGGCCAGCCGGGCCGGATCGACCTCGACCTCCACCGCGCGGCCCGGACCGCCCAGGGTCTTGACCTCGCGCGTGCCGGGCACGCGCTTGAGCTCGGCCTCGATGCTGTGCGCCACGCGCTCCAGCTCGAACGCCCCGCTGTCGGCGCGCGCCGTGTGCAGTGTGATGGCCACCACCGGCACATCGTCCACACCCTTGGGCTTGATGATGGGCTGCGACACGCCCAGCCCGGGCGGCAGCCAGTCGGCGTTGGCGCCCACCGCGTCGTACAGCCGCACCACCGCCGTCTGGCGCGGCACGCCCACCTTGAACTGCACGGTGAACACCGCCACGCCGGTGCGCGAGACGCTCATCACGTGCTCCACGCCCGACATCTGCGCCAGCACCTGCTCGCCGGGCGAGGCCACCATGGCCTCCACGTCGCGCGCGCTGGCCCCCGGCCAGGGCACGATCACGTTGGCCATGGTCACATCGATCTGCGGCTCCTCCTCGCGCGGCGTCACCAGCACGGCGAACAGGCCGAGCAGGAACGCCACCAGCGCCAGCAGCGGCGTGATCTGCGCGCTCTGGAAGTACGCAGCGATGCGCCCGGAAATGCCCAGGCGCGCCGGCGGGTTGGTGTCTTGCCCGTGCATCAGCGGCTTCCGTTGGCCACGGCGCGCGTGGCGGCCTGCGGATCGGTGATCAGGGAATCGCCCGCGTCCAGGCCGGCCAGCACCTCGACCTGCGCACCCTGCACCGGGCCCAGGCGCACCTGGCGCAACTGCGGACGCTGGCCCTCGCCCATCACGTAGACGGCGGTGACCTCGGCACGGCGCACCACCGCCGATGCCGGAATGAGCACGCGCGGGCGAGCAGGCAAGCCAGCGCCGCCGGACAACTGGAGGCGTGCGAACTGGCCCGGCACGGCCCGGGTGCCGGGCGGCAGATCGGCGCGCACGGCTTGCGTGAGCGACTGCGGATCGACCGTGGGCAGCACCTGCACGCGCACCGGCGCCAGCGCCTGCTCGGCGCCGCCGGCGAGCAGCACCTGGGCGCCGGCAGCGCCGCCCTGGAGGACGCTGGCCGGCACATTGGCCGTCACGCGCAAGGCAGCGGGGTCATACACCGTCAGCAGCGGGCGGCCCGGCATGGCCATGTCGCCCCGCTCGACCGCCAGCTGTGCCACCACGCCATCGAAGGGCGCGCGCAGCACGTGCAGGCCGGTCTGCGTGCGCGCGGCGCCGGCCTGCGCCGACAGCGCGCCCACCTGCGCCTGCGCGGCGCGCACCTGGCTTTCGGCCTGCTCCAGCGCGGCCTGGCTGATGTAGCTTTTTTGCGCCAATTGGCGCTTGCGCGCCAGCTCGGTGCTGGCCACGTCGAGCTGCGCGCGCGCGGCCGCCACCTGCGCGCCGCTGGCGGCAGCGCTTTGCTCGGCGGCCTGCGCGTCGATGCGCAGCAGCACCTGGCCGGCACGCACGGTGTCCCCGGCGTGCACGTTCAGCTCCAGCACGCGGCCGGGCACCTGCGCCGCGACCACCGACTGCCGCAGGGCCTCGACCTGGCCGTCGTAGCTGCTCGCCTGCGCCGTGGCGGCGGCCTGCACGGTCAGCACCGGCAGCTCGGCCGCCGGCGCCGCCCGGCCCGGCACGCTGGCGCCCAGCGCCAGGGCGGCGGCCAGCGCGCAGCGGGCAGCCCAGGCGGCGCGGCGCGGACGAATGGGCGAAAAGGACTTGCGTTGGCGGATCATTGCGTTATTATTTGCGCAATCATGCAAATACGCAATAGGGCAATCGCAAAAACCCCGCGGCCAAGCGTTAGACTGCCCGGCGATCCGCCCCGTCCCGACTGCCCGCCGATGTCCCAGCTGACCGACCTGCCCCCCGCCGCGCTCGAGCACGTGGCGCATTACTTCCGCACGCTGTCCGAACCCACGCGCCTGCGCATCCTCAACGCGCTGGGCACCGAGCAGCTCAGCGTGGGCGAGATCGCCGAGCAGGTCGAGTCCAGCGTGGCCAACGTCTCGCGCCACCTGGCGCAGATGGCGCAGCAAGGGCTGGTGGCGCGCGAGCAGCAGGGCAACAGCGTGCTCTACCGCATCGACGATCCGTCGGTGCACCAACTGTGCGACCTGGTGTGCGGCAGCATCGTGCGGCGCCTCGATGCGACCGCGCTGGCGCGCGCGGCCTTCACGGCGCCCGCGCGCAAGGCGGCGGCGAGCCGGAAAAAGTGAGGCGTCAGGCCGCAGCGGCGGGCGTGCGCACCACCAGCGTGCTGATCTTGCTGTGCGAGAGCACGCTTTGCGTCACGCTGCCCAGCACCAGGCGCTCCAGGCCACGGCGGCCATGCGAGCCGATCACGATCAGGTCGGCACCGCACGAATCGATGGCCTCGAGGATGCCGCGCCAGACGGCGTGCGACTCGATCACGCGCGTCTCGGCCTGCACGCCCGCGGCCTGCAGGCGCTGCGCGGCGCTCTCCATGGCGGCGGCGGCCTCGGCGCGGGCGGCGTTGAGGTACTGGTCCTGCCCATAGGCGAATTCGCTGCCGACGCCGGTGAAGGGATAGGGATCGATCACGTACACCGCCGTGACCACGGCGCCAAAGGCCTTGGCCAGCTCGGCTGCCTTGTCCACCGCCGCCATCGAGGTCGCCGAGCCGTCGACGGGTGCCAGAATGTGCTTGAACATGGAAAACTCCTTTCGGGGGTGAATCGGGCTCGATTGTCGGCCTGAACCATGCCCGCCGTCCTGATGCAAGTCAAGCTGCTGGCTCCAGAAAACCCTGCGCCCGCAGCGTGACGACCAGGGTGTCGCGGTGGCCCGGCACGCCGGCGTCCAGTGGCTGGATGGGCGTCGTCTCGTGGATCACGCCGTGGTCGTCCAGCAGAAGCACCGACCAGGGCTCGTCCAGCGTGAAGCGCTCGCCGCGCGGGCCGTCCTGCTCGAACACGCGCGTCTCGCCGCCCTTGACGCCCTGGCGCGCCACCATGAACACGGCCACCAGGTCCACCCCGTCGCGGTGCGCGCCCTCGGGCGTGGGGCGGCCAATGCCGCCCGTGGTGTCGATGCGAAAGGGATGCGCCTCGCCGTACCAGGGCTGCACGCCCCACAGCGCGTCGGCCACGCGCGCCAGCCAGGCCAGCAGCGCGCGCCAGTCGGGCCGCGCCAAGGTGGCCGGCGCCACCGGCGCGAACCAGCGCTGCATGCCGCCGTGCAGCGCGTTGTAGGCCAGCGGCTGCCAGTGCGGGCGATAGGGCACGTCCTGCAGGGCGCCGCCCTGGGCCTTGAAGGAGGCGTGGCGGCGCTGGCGATAGCGCCCGCCGTCCTTCAGGTAGTCGTCCGGCGCCAGCTCGTCCCAGGCGCGCGCCAGCTCCTGCAGGTCGGCCGCGGACACGCCCGCCAGCGCACGCACGGTGGCGGCGTCCAGCACGGCGTAGCCGCGCTCGCGCAGCACGGCCAGGTAGAGATTGGCGGTGGTGAACGGAGGCAAAAACATGATGAGGGCAAGGCCAGCGATGCGCCAAGGATAATCGCCGGCGCGCTCACGCCGGCGCACGCCTTGCCATGACCCTGCTGAACCTGTTGCTCGTCTCGGCGGCCCTGCTGACGGCCCTGGCCTTGCGGCCCTGGCGGCAGCTGGCCGGCGGCGCCCTGCTCTC
Source organism: Burkholderiaceae bacterium (assembly GCA_024235995.1). Classification (NCBI taxonomy): domain Bacteria; kingdom Pseudomonadati; phylum Pseudomonadota; class Betaproteobacteria; order Burkholderiales; family Burkholderiaceae; species Burkholderiaceae bacterium. Next base: position 1,574,972 of record JACKLI010000001.1, on the reverse strand, counting down.
GCCGCTGCTGGCCGCGCTGGTCATCACGCCCTGGCTGTGGGCCCTGCCCTGGTTGCACCGCATGCCGATCCACCTGCAGCTGTCGGGCGCCTGCCTGATCCTGCTGGCGCTGGGCTGGCCGCTGGCGGTGCTGGTGTTCGCCGCCGTGGCGCTGGTCTGCGGCTGGATCGCGCCGGTGGACTGGGTCGAGCAGCTGGACATGGCCCTGTGGCTGGGCGTGGTGCCGGCCACGCTGGCACTGGGCCTGGGCTGGGTGCTGCGGCGCGCGCTGCCGCACAACGTGTTCGTCTACATCCTGGGGCGGGCCTTTCTGGGCACGGTGCTGTGCATGTTTGCCGCCGGCACGCTGGCGCAATGGACGGGCCATCCGCTGGCCGTGGCCGTGGAGCCCGGCCTGGCCCTGGTGGCGCGCTGGCTGCTGGCCTGGGGCGACGCCATCATGACCGGCATGATCGTCGCCGTCTGCGTGGCCTTTCGCCCGCAGTGGCTGGCCACGTGGTCGGACCGGCTGTACCTGCAAGCGCCTCGGTAACGCACCGGGAACTTGCAGTACATCAACATTGCCCTTGCTGTTTTTGTGGACAATTGTTTGCGTATTCACGCAAACTTGAAAGGAACGGCGCCATGAAACTCTGGCAAGACCTGTTCGGTACCGACTACGGCCGCATGAGCATCGCCGGCATCGCCTTCATGATCGGCATGGCGATCTGGTTCATCCGGTTCTTCATCCGCAAGGCCTCGCTGCCGCCGCAGTCCGAGGAATAAGCGGGGCAAGCCAGCGCAGCGAGGGTTCAGCGCCGTTTCGCCTCGGGAGCATCCAAGGCCAGCAGCTGCTGGATGACGCGGCCCGTTTCACGGTAGTGCCGTGCCAGCAGCGCGCACGCCAGTTGGGCGTCGCGGGCCAGCGCCGCCTCCAGGATCTGGCTGTGCTCGGTGGGCACGTCGCGCTGGAGGTTGGCGTAGCGCGGATCGCGCAGGCTGGGGCGGCGGTAGCGCTCGGTCTGGGCGTAAAACTGGGCCGACAAGCTCAGCAGCGAGCGCGAGCCGCAGGCCTCGATCAGGCCGCTGTGAAAAGCGTTGTGGCGCATCTCCAGCACGTTGTCCGCCTGCATCGCGCCGGCGGCATCGAGCGGCCCGTCGTGGCGCTGCTCGCGGGCATGCTTGAGGGCGTGGAAAGCCGCCACCAGGCGGGCCTCCCAAGCGCCGTCTCCGCGCGCCAGCGAGCGGCGCAGGGCCTCGCAGTCGATGATGATGCGGGTCTCCACCGCGTCCCACATCTCGTCTTCGGAAAACGGGGCGACGCGAAAGCCGCGCGAGGTGTGCGAGAGCACCAGCTGCTCGCTGTGCAGCCGGTTGAGCGCCTCGCGCAGCGGCGAGTAGCTGATGCCGTAGCGCTCCTTGAGGCCCTCCAGCCGCAAGGCCTGGCCAGCCGGCAAGGCGCCGCTGATGATGTCGCGCCGGAGCTGGCGGTAGGCCTGCTCGGCGAGGGTGATTTCCTCGTAGGCCGGCTCGTTCAGCCCGGAGGAAGAAGCCGCTAGTTTGACGACCCGGATGCGTGGTTTCATGGCAATCGCTGGCGCCCCGGCGCCAGCCTTCAGTAGCGCCCCGAGAGCAAGGCGCCAAAGCCGGGCACCCGGGTGTCGAGGTTCAGCTTTTTCAGCATCTGGTGGGTGGTGGCCACGGCGGAGGACATCACCGGCAGGCCGGTGCGGTCCTCGATGGCCTGGATGGATGCCAGCGAGGGCATTTGCACGCAGGCCGAGGCAACGATGGCGTCGGCGTTGGCGGTGTTGAGCTTTTTCGTCAGTTCGATCGGCGCGCGCGGGTCCTGGCGCCCCACTTCGAGGTTGTCGGGGATTTCCAGCGACAGGCTGTCCACCACCTCGATGCCCTGGTGCTGGATGTAGTCGATCACCAGTTGCGTCAGCGGCTTCATGTAGGGCGTGAGTATGGCCACCTTTTTGGCCCCCAGGGTCTTCAGACCATCGACCAGCGCGCCGGCGCTGGTGACCACGGGGGCGGGATGGCCGTTGTCCACGGTGCGCTGGTGCAGGCGCGCCTCGGACGCGCAATGGTAGCCCAGGCCCATGCTCATGATGGCCACCAGGCAGGCGTAGCCGAGCTCGTCCACGTGCGCGTCCGACAGCTCGAGTGCGCAGCGGTCGCTGTCGGCGTCCATCTTGGCCAGCTCTTCCTTGGTCACGTGCTTCATGCGCATGCGGCTGGAGTGGAAGGTGAAGCGCTCGGGGTGGTGCGCTTCGCGCGCGCGCAGGATGGCCGGGATCTCGGTCTCCATCGTGGTGTTGGAGGAGGGAACGATCTGGCCGATGCGGTAGGTGCGGGGGGTGCTCATGCTTGGGGGTCCTGTGCCGGGGGCGTGCCGGGCTGCGGGGTGATGGCGTCGAAGTCTTCGGGGTCGTCGAAGCGCGCCGCCTGCAGCGGGCGGCGGTTGACACGCAGGTCGAACACGTCGAAGCGGTTGTAGTGGCCGGTGATGTCGTGCATCTGGCGCGGCTGGATGCAGCGCGAAAGGTCGAGCTCGGCGTAGACGATGCCCTCCTGGTCGATCAGCGGCTCGCCGATCACGCGGCCGTCCGGACCCAGAAAGCCCGAGAAGGCACTGCTCTTGCGCGAGAGCAGTTCACGCGCCTTGGGAAAGTCGGACTCCAGCGCCTGGATGATCTCCTCGGAGACGGTGGAGCACGAGACGACGGTGAACACCTTGCCCTCGAAGCTGTGGGCGGCGGCGCGCACCTTGATGGCCTCGGCCATGTCGTAGTCGGGCGGCGCCACGGGCAGCGAGATGTAGCTGGCCACGTGCACCATCTCGCCCTGGGCCAGCAGCGCGAAGCGCGCCAGCGTGTTGGTGTTCTCGCCGCAGGCCAGGGAACCCAGCGGGCCGATGGAGGTCTGGTGCACGCGCAGGGCCGCGCCGTCGCCGGGCGCCCAGGTGAGCTTTTCCGCCCAGGTGGGCACCAGCTTGCGGTGGCGCCCGAGGATGCGGCCCTCGTCCGAGATCGTCAGCACGGTGTTGTAGAGGGTGCCGATGCTCTGGCGGTTGCGCTCGTTGATGCCGATCACGACGTTGATCTTGTGGCGCGCCGCGGCGGCAGCGATCTTGCCGACCTCCGGGCCCGGCACCTCGACGGCCGAGCGCACCAGGCGCTCGAACCAGGGGCTGCCCTCGACCGGATTGCCGATCCAGCTCCAATACGGATAGCCGGCGACGAACACCTCCGGGAAGGCCACCAGGCGGGCGCCGTTGGCCGCGGCTTCGCCGATCAGGCGGATGACTTTTTCGACCGTGGCGTCGGTATCGAGAAACACCGGCGCGGTCTGCACCGCGGCGGCTTTGAAGCGGGGCAGTTCCAGCATGTCAAGGCTCCTGGGAGTTCAAGGGGTGGCGGGGACGTCGATGGCCTGCAGCAGGGCCTGCGTCAGCGGACCATCGGCCTGGCTCAGGCTCAGGGCGATGTTGAAGTGGTTGTACCCGGGCATCGCCACGGTCTGCAGGGCATGGCCCGCGTCGCCCCAGGCTTGCGCGTAGTGCGCCGTCTGGCGGCGGAATTCGTCGGTCTCCAGCCCGCCCACCGACGCGATCAGGCGGGCCGCGGACTGGCAAGGAATGAGAGCCTGCGGCGAATGTTCGCGGATCTCCGCCGGCGTGAAGCGCATCCATTCGTTGATGTGGGTGTGCTGCAGTGGCTCGAGCTCGTACAGCCCGCTCAGGGCCAGGGCGGCGCCGAGGGTGTCGGCCGGCAGGCCCGCGGCCTGCAGCCAGCCATCGGCCAGCAGCATGCCCACCAGGTGGCCGCCGGCCGAGGAGCCGCCGACGTGGATGCGCTCGCCGCGCAAGCCCAGGGCCGGGGCCTGGCGCGCCAGCCAGGCCACCGCGGCGCGCACCTGGCGCACGATCTCGCCGATGCGCACGGCCGGCGCCAGGGTGTAGTCCATCACCGCCACGGCCACGCCGCGCGCGCACAGGCCGCCGGCCGCAAAGGCGTTGTCCAGCCGCGAGCCGCCGCGCCAGTAGCCGCCATGCACCCACAAGAACACCGGGCGCCCGGGAGCGATGCCGTACAGGTCCAGCCGCTCGCCGCTGCGCTCGTCGTAGACCACGCTCAGGCGCCCGGGGTGCGCCTGCATCACGCGCTCGCTCTCGCGCACATAGGCCTGGTGCTCCTGCTCGAAGGAGGCCACGCTGGCCCGGGCGTTGTACTGGCGATCGAGCGTCGCCGCGTCCATGCCGCGGTACAGGGCTTGGGTGTTGCTGGGGTTCATGGGGTTCATAGTCCGAGGTAGCGCTGGGCCAGGTCGCCGCGCGCCTTCAGCTCGTCGGGCGTGCCCGACCAGACCACGCGGCCTTTTTCGACGATGTGGTGGCGATCGAGCAGGGAGGCCATCTCGCCCAGGTTCTTGTCGATCACGACGATGGTCAGCCCCTCGCTTTTGAGGGCGCGCAGGCAGCGCCAAATTTCCTGGCGGATGAGGGGCGCCAGGCCCTCGGTGGCCTCGTCCAGCACCAGCAGCTTGGGGTTGGTCATGAGCGCGCGGCCGATGGCCAGCATCTGCTGCTCGCCCCCGGAGAGGGTGCGCGCCGACTGGCGGCGGCGCTCGCGCAGGCGCTCGAACAGCGTCATCACGCGCTCGAGCGTCCAGGCCTTGTCGCCCGGGGCCGAGCGCGCCGTGGCAAGCAGGTTTTCCTCCACCGACAGGGAGCCGAACACCCGCCGCCCCTCCGGCACCAGGCCCAGGCCCAGGCGCGCCACCGCATGCGGGGCCAGCGCGCCCAGGGTCTTGCCCTGCAGCTCGACGTGGCCGCCGCGCGCCGGCAGCATGCCCATGAGCGTGCGCACGGTGGTGGTCTTGCCCATGCCGTTGCGGCCGATCAGCGAGATGGCCTGGCCGGCCTGGACCTCGAAGTCCATGCCGAACAGCACCTGGCTGCCGCCATAGCCGGCGGTGAGTTCGCGTACCTTCAGCATGCCAGCTCCTCGCCCAGATAGGCCGAGCGCACCCCGGGGTGCGCGCGCACCTCTTCGGGCGTGCCGGTGAACAGGGTGCGGCCATAGACCAGCACGGTGATCCGGTCGGCCAGGGCAAACACCGCGTCCATGTCGTGCTCGACCAGCAAGATCGCGTAGTGGCCCTTCAGGCCCCGCAGCAGCGCCGTCATGCGCGCCGACTCCTCGGCCCCCATGCCGGCCATGGGCTCGTCCAGCAGCAGCAGCCTTGGCGCGCGCGCCAGGGCCACGGCTAGCTCGAGCTGGCGTTTTTCGCCATGCGCCAGATCGCGCACATGAACCGGGGCGCGCCCGGCCAGGCCCACCTCGTCCAGCCAGCGCACCGCCTGTGCCTGCAGGCCGGCGTCGCGCCGCGGGTTGGACCAGGCGCCGAACGCGCGGCCGCTGACGAGCAGCAGCGACAGCATCACGTTCTCCAGCACGCTGAAGTCGGGGCACAGCTCGGTGATCTGGAACGAGCGCGACAGCCCCTTGCGCGCCCGCTCGAAGGCGCTCTGGCGCGTCACGTCCTCGCCGCCCAGGATGATGCTGCCCGCGTCCGGACGCAGCTCGCCGCTCAGCTGCGTGATCAAGGTGGACTTGCCGGCGCCATTGGGACCGATCAGGGCGTGGATCTCGCCCTGGCGCAGCTCCAGGTCGACCCCGTCGGTGGCCCGAACGGCGCCGAAGGCCTTGCGCAGCCCGCGCACCTGCAGCAAGGGGATTTCAGGCGCCATGGGATGCTCCCAGCCAGCGACCGAAAAGCCCGTTTTTGCCGGCCAGCACCACCAGCACCAGCACCGGCCCCATCACCAGCATCCAGTGCTCGGTCCAGGCCGCCAGGGTCTGCTCCAGGCCCAGGAACACCGCAGCCCCGCCGATCGGGCCCAGCAGGGTGCCCGCGCCGCCCAGGATCACCATGGCCATCAGCTCGCCGGACTTGGTCCAGGCCGCCATGTCGGGGGTGACCAGCCCGGCGTAGTTGGCCCACAGCACGCCGGCCAGGCCGGTGCCGATGGCCGACAGCACGAAGGCACCCAGCCGGTAGGGGGTGGGCGCCGCGCCCAGGTTGACGGCGCGGCGCTCGCTCTGGCGCAGCGCCTGCAGCACCATGCCGAAGCGCGAGTTGACGATGCGGGCGCAGACGAAGGTCCAGACGGCCAGAGCCGCCAGGCACAGGTAGTAGAAGGTGTTGGGGGCGTCCAGGTTCAGGCCCGGCAAGGTGTTGCGCTGCTGCATCATCAGGCCGTCGTCGCCGCCGTAGATCTGCAGCGACATGAGGACGAAATACACCAGCTGGGCAAAGGCCAGCGTGATCATGATGAACTGCACGCCGCGCGTGCGCAGCGCCAGGTAGCCGACGGCGGCGCCCAGCAGGCCGCAGCACAGCAGGGCAATGGGCCAGACCACCAGCGCCTGCGTGGAGCCGGCCCAGCCCAGCAGGGGGCCGGCCTCCAGCGCGTGGTAGGTGATGATGGCCGCCACGTAGCCGCCCAGGCCAAAGAACATGGCGTGCCCGAAGCTCACCAGGTAGCCGTAGCCCAGGATCAGGTCCAACGAGACGGCGGCCAGGCCGTAGATCAGAAAGCGCGTGGCCAGGTTGACGGCGTAGGGTGTTGCGCCAAGCTGGGCGCCCAGGGGCAGCAGCAGCAAAAGGCCGAACCCGATCGAGGCCACCCAGGCGCGGCGGGACAGAAGGGATTGCATGGGGATCAGGGTTTTGCAGGAAAGAGCCCTTGCGGACGGACGATCAGCACCGCCGCCATGAGCAGGTAAATCGACGCCGAGGCCAGGCCGGCGGCCAGGGGGGTGGCCACCTCGGGGGTCAGCAGGCGATCGAGCAAATCCGGCAGGTAGGCGCGCCCCAGGCTGTCGACCATGCCCACCAGCAGGGCCCCCGCCATGGCGCCGCGCACCGAGCCCACGCCGCCGATCACGATGACGACGAAGGTGGTGATCAGCACCCGCTCGCCCATGCCGATCTCCACGGCCAGCAAGGGCGCGGCCATCACCCCGGCCAAGCCGCACAGCAGCGCGCCCAGACCAAACACCAGGGCATACAGGCGCCGGATGTCGATGCCCAGGGCATCGACCATCTCGCGGTCGTCGGCCCCGGCGCGCACCAGCATGCCCACGCGCGTGCGGTTGACCAGGTACCACAGGCCCAGCGCCACCAGCGCCCCGATGCCGATGAAGGCCAGCCGCATCACCGGGTACTCGAAGCCCGGCGCCAGCGGCACCGCGCCGGCCAGGATCGCGGGTGTGTCGACCAGGGGCGGACGGCGCCCAAAGATCAGGCTGACGGCCTCGTTGGTGAACAGGATCAGCCCGAAGGTGGCCAGCACCTGGTAGAGGTGGTCGCGCTGGTACAGGCGCCGGATGACCGTAGCCTCGACCAGCAGGCCGTAGCCGCCGGCGCCCAGCAGGGCCGCCAGCACGGCGGCGGCGAACGAGCCGGTCTTGCCCAGCGCGAAGGCCGCGCAATAGGCGCCCACCATGTAGAACGAGCCGTGGGTGAGGTTGACCACCCCCATGATGCCGAAGATGAGCGTCAGGCCCGAGGCCAGCATGAAGAGCATGGCCCCGAACTGCAGCCCGTTGAGGACTTGCTCGAGCAGCAGCGTCATGACGGCATCTTGCAGGCCGCGGCGTAGCTGTCGCGGTCGTCGCTGACGATCTTGCGCACGACCTTGGGCGCCAGCTCACCCTGGGCGTTTTTCTCGATCCGCATCAGGTACAGGTCCTGGATCGGATGCTGGTTGGTGTTGAGGGCGAACTTGCCGCGCAGCGAGCTGAAGTCGGCCTTGCGCATGGCGGCGCGGAAATCGGCCGTCTTGTTCAAGTCGCCCCCCACGGCCTTCAGGCCCGAGGCAATCCACTGAGCCGTGTCGTAGGCCTGCATGGCATAGTCGGTGGGGATGCGCCCGTACGCGGCCTTGAAGTCCTGCACGAATTTCTTGGAGTTGGCCGAGTCGAACGCCACCGACCAGATGCCCGTGGTGTAGAAGCCTTCGGCGGCGTTGCCCGTGGCCGCCAGCATGCGCGCATCCATGGAAAAGCCCGGCATCAGCATCGGGATGGTCTTGCCCAGGCCGGCGTTGCCGTACTGCTTGGCAAAGTTGATGCCGGCGCCGCCCGGGTGGAACTGGTAGATGGCGTCGGGCGCGAGCGAGCGGATGCGCGCGATCTCGACCGAGAAGTCGGACTGGTCGAGCTTGGTGTAGATCTCGGCCAGCACCTCTCCCTTGTACGTTTGCTTGAAGCCGGCCAGCGCGTCGCGCCCAGCCTGGTAGTTGGGCGCCAGGATCACCACGCGCTTGAAGCCCAGCTCGTTGGCCGCCACGCCGCCGGCGGTGTGGAAGGCATCGTTCTGGTAGGAGGCGACGAAGTAGTTGGGGTTGCACTTCTCGCCGGCAAACACCGAGGGGCCAGGGTTGGCGCTGACGTAGAGGTCGCCGGCCTTGAGCACGTCGGGCACCACGGCGGCCAGCACGTTGGAAAAGTTGACGCCGGTAAACAGCTTGATGCCCGACTGCACCATGCGGTCGGCCGCCTGCTTGGCGTTGGCGGGCTTGAGGCCGTCATCCTCCACCACCAGTTCGACCGGCACGCCGCCGAGCTTGCCGCCGCCCTGCTTGAGGGCCAGCGAGAAGCCGTCGCGCAGGTCCTCGCCGATGTAGCCGGCGGGGGTGGACAAGGTGGTGATGAAGCCGATCTTGACCGGGTCGGCCGCCAGGGCGGTGCCGGCGAGCAGGCTGGACAAAGCGAACAGGGAGAGTTGCTTGAGCACGGGAATACTCCGGTTGGAAAGGGGTGGCAAATGGGGTTCGTGCGGAAGGCTCAGAAGCTGTGAATGAATCGCGAGTGCCCGAAAGGATCGTCCAAACGTGTCCGATCAAGGCGCAAAGCGCAGCCGTAGCTCGGGCTACGGCGAGCATTTGCAACGCCGAGCGGGCGGGTTTGGGTGATCAAGGCGGGCATGAGGGGTTCGTTCGCAGCTTCTCAGTCCGCCTTCAGGTTGAGGGCCTTGACCACGCCGCTGAACAGGCGCTTTTCGGCCTGCACGCGCGCGGTGTAGTCGGCGATCGACAGGGGCTCGGCCTCTGCACCGGCCTCGAGGAAGCGGCGCTGGATGTCCGGGCGCCGCAAGACCTTGTTGAGTTCGGTGTGGAACCGCTCGATCGCGTCCGCACGCAGGCCGGCAGGCGCGTAGATGCCGAACAGGCTATCGGCAAACACGCCGTCGATGCCGGCTTCGACGAAAGTGCGGATCTCGGGCGCCACGGCCGCGCGCTGGCGGCTGGCCACCGCGAGCACCTTCAGCTTGCCCGCCTGAACCATGGGAAACAGGGTTGCAGGGCCAAAGGCGAAGTCGATCTGGCCCGCCATCAGATCCTGCATCGCGGGCGCAACGCCCCGGTAGGGCGCGTGGGCGGCCGTGATGCCGCTGGCCTGTTTCAGCAGTTCGGCGGCCAGGTGGGGCGTGGTTCCGTTGCCGGCGGAGCCGTAGCTGAGCTTGTCGGGGTTCTTCTTGGCATGCGCGATGAAGGCCTCAAGCGTGTCCACCCCCAGGGAGGCGCGCACGAAGAGGAACAACTGGCTGTTGGCCAGTTGCGCCGCCGGCCGCAGGTCGCGCTGCGGATCGAACGGCATCTTCGAGAACATCGACGGGTTGACCGACTCAAGGGTTGAGGGAACGAGCAGGAAGGTGTGCCCGTCGTTGCCGTTGTGCACGACCTCGGCGCCGGCCACGTTGCCGCCGGCGCCGCTGCGGTTGTCGACCAGCACCGGCTGGCCCAAGGCTTGGGCCAGGTGCGGCTGGACGGCGCGTGCCAGCACGTCGGCCAGGCCCCCGGGCGCCAGGCCGACGACCAGCCGCACCGGCTTGCCTGGCCAAGACCCGGGCTGCGCCAGGGCATGGCGGGCGGTCAACGGGCTGGCCAGCGCCATGAGGCAGGCGGCCAGGCAGTGTCTGCGGCCGGCGGTGCCGGCACGGCGTGGCGATGCGCGGGTCACCGTTCAGGCCTTGCGCGGCTCGCGCGTGCGGTTGACCACCGGGTTGCGCAAGGTGCCGATGCCTTCGACGCAGGCCTCGACCACGTCGCCGGGCCACAGCCACTCCTGGGGCGTGCGGCCCGCGCCCACGCCGGCCGGCGTGCCGGTGGCGATGATGTCGCCGGGCTCCAGCGTCATGGCGGCGCTGATGTCGGCGATCAGGGTGGGAATCTTGAACAGCAGGTGGCGCGTGTTGGAATTCTGCTTTTCCACCCCGTTGACCTTGAGCCACAGGTTGAGGTTGTTGGGGTCGGGGATTTCGTCGGCCGTCACGATCATCGGTCCCATGGGGCAGAAGGTGTCCTGGCCCTTGGAGTAAATCCACTGACCGGCGCGGCGGTTGTCGCGCGCGCTGATGTCGTTGAGCACGGTGTAGCCGAACACGTGGCCCATGGCGTCGGCCTCGCTCACGCGCCTGGCGCGCCGGCCCATCACCACGGCCAGTTCCACCTCCCAGTCGAGCTGCTGGGTGATGTCGGCGTTGTGCTCGATCGCCGCGTCAGGGCCGATCACGCTGGTGGGCGGCTTGGAGAAGATCACCGGCTGCTTGGGCAGCTCCTTGGAGGTGTCCAGCGTGCGACTGGATTCGGCCACGTGCTCGACGTAGTTCAGTCCGATGCCGAACACGTTCTTGCGCGGGCGCGGGATGGGCGCCAGCAGGTCGGCATTGACCAGCGGCAGCGCCACGCCCAGCGGCCATTTGCCGCGATAGCTGGCGAGCAGCGTGCTGGTGCTGGCCACGGCGTGCGGCCCCAGGTCGATGAAGGCCAGCATGTCGCCGGGGATCGCCTGGCCGGCGTGCTCGCCCAGGGCCTGCAGGTCGATCACCAGATCGTCCACGATGGCGCCCAGCCGGGCTGCCGCGGCGGCATGGGTGCGGTACGTAATCAGTCGCATGAATCGGTGCTTTCGTTTTCAGATGACAGAAATCAGGGCTTGGCCACCACCGGCTGGTGCCCGCCGTTGTCGGCCAGCGCCTCCTCGCGGTACAGCGCCAGCTTTTCCATCACCGGCAGGTCGTTGAAGCAGAACAGGCAGGCGTCTTCGCTGGCCGAGGCGTTGGCATGCTCGTGCCAGGCCCAGGACGGCACGCAGAAGATGTCGCGCTCCTGCCAGTCGAAGCGCTGGCCGTTGATGATGGAGTAGCCCCGGCCCTTGGAGACCTGGTAGAGGAAGCTGCCGGTGTGGCGGTGCGCCTTGCCGGCAAAGCCCGGGCGCAGCAGCTGCATGCTGGCGCCCATGGTGGCCATCACGTGGCCGCCGCTGGCGGGGTTGGTGTAGTGCATCAGCGCGCCATCGAAGGGGTTGTCCGCATGGGCGCCGGCATGGCGCCGCAGGGCCTCGTAGGTGGGCTCCCACTGGTACTTGAACAGCGGGGAAAAGGGCTTGTTCCAGCCCGCGTCCTGCGGCCGGAGGCCTGCTGCCCCCCAGATGTCGACCGAGTCGTTGACCGGAAACCCGACCGCTTGCTGCAGGTCCGGATGCACGGCGTAGAAACCCGCCTCCAGCGCGTTGACCAGGGGAATGTCCAGGCCGTCCTGCCAGATGCAGGGCAGGCCGTCGGCCTCGACGCCGTGCTCGTGCCAGGAGCCATTGGGCGTGATCACGAAGTCGTTGGCGCCCAGCGTCAGCTTGTGCCCGTCGACGATGGTGTAGGCCCCGCGCCCTTCCATGATGAAGCGCAGCGCCGACGAGGAGTGCGCATGCGCCGAGGCGCGCTCGCCCGGGTGCATGACCTGCAGGCCGGAGTAAAGCCAGCCCACAGCAGCGGCCACGTCGCGGCGGCCGGGGTTGTCCAGGTACACCACGCGCCGGCCCGCTTTCTCGGGCGTCACCAGACCCACCGAGCGCAGCACGTGCTCGCGCAAATCCCGGTAGCGCCACAGCACCGGCACCGACTCGGAGCGCGGCTGCCACGGCTCGATCTTGTTGGCGACCGTCCAGAGGGCGCCCGTCTTCAGGCGCTCCAGCTCCTTGTAGTAAGCCACCAGTTCCGGCGTATCCGCCACGTCGGCGCGGCCGGCCACGCTCTCGCGGTGGTCGTCGTAGGTTTGCTGAGCCATACGGCATCCTTTCTAAATTTTTGATTATTTTATAAAATATCAAAGGGTTAAAAACAGGGTAAACCCGTATTTTTTATAAAATACTGCTGGATCGGGGGCATCCGGTCGGTGCGCATCCTCGATCAATGGCTTGGGCAAGGACAGCACGTTGCAGGCACGCCTTCACCCACGCGGCTTGCACCAACGCGCGCCTGGCGCCACGATGGCGGCCATGACCGAACCCACCATCGACACCGCCCTGCTCGCCCACCTGCAGACCTGGCAGGGCAAGAGCGACACCCTGAGCGACAGCTTCACGGCCGTGCCCGTGGCCGCGCTGTCGGCCACGCTGGACCGCGACGACCCGGCGCCCGCCATGGGCACCGTGGTGCCGCCGCTATGGCACTGGCTGTACTTTCTGCCGCATGCGCGCGCCAGCGAGATCGGGCCCGATGGGCATCCGAAGCGCGGCGGCTTCTTGCCGCCGGTGCCGCTGCCGCGGCGCATGTGGGCCGGCGGGCGCCTGCGCTGGGAGCCGGCGAACCCGCTGTGCGTAGGCCAGCAGGTGCAGCGCCGCTCGAGCATCCGGTCCGTCAAGCACAAGGCAGGCCGCTCGGGCGAGCTGCTGTTCGTGCTGGTGGAGCACCAGTACCACAACGCCCGCGGCCTGGCGCTGACCGAGGAGCACGACATCGTCTACCGCTCGGCTGCAGAACCACCTGCCCCCACGCTCGGCACTGACGTGTCCTCGCTGCCCCCCGAGGGGGCCCTCGCGGCTAGGGGCGGCCCGTCGCCGCTCGCGGGCGACCCGGCACCGCAGCCGCAAAAGCCGCCGCTGGCTGGCCAGGCCGCCTGGTCGCGCAGCGTGACGGCCGATGCGGTGCTGCTGTTCCGCTACTCGGCGCTGACCTTCAACGGCCACCGCATCCACTACGACCGCCCGTACGTGACCGGGGTCGAGGGCTACCCCGGCCTGATCGTGCATGGCCCGCTGATCGCCACGCTGCTGCTGGACCTGCTGCGCCGCCAGATGCCCGATGCACAGGTGGCGGCCTTCGACTTCCGCGCCGTGCGCCCCACGTTCGATACGCACCCGTTCAGCGTGCACGGCAAGCCCTCCGCCGACGGCAAGACCATCGAGCTGTGGGCCCAGGACCACGAGGGCTGGCTGACCATGCAGGCCTTGGCCACCCTGGCATAACTATCAAATCAATAGCTTCTGGCGCAGTACCGATGCCGGCCAGGGGCCGAAATACTTGAAAGACCACGAGATGATCGAACACACCGGCTCCAACAACCACCCCGAGATCCGCGACGCCATCCGCGCGCTGTGCGCCGAATTCCCCGACGAGTACTTCCGCAAGGTGGACGAGAGCAGAGCCTACCCGGAACAGTTCGTCGATGCCCTGACCAAGGCCGGCTGGATGGCGGCGCTGATCCCGCAGGAATACGGCGGCTCGGGCCTGGGGCTGACCGAGGCCAGCGTGATCATGGAGGAGATCAACCGCTGCGGCGGCAACAGCGGCGCCTGCCACGGCCAGATGTACAACATGGGCACGCTGCTGCGCCATGGCTCCAAGGCGCAGAAGGAAAAATACCTGCCCAAGATCGCCAGCGGCGAATGGCGCCTGCAGTCCATGGGCGTGACCGAGCCCACCACCGGCACCGACACCACCCGGATCTTGACCAGCGCCGTCAAGAAAGACGGGCGCTACGTGGTCAACGGCCAGAAGGTGTGGATCAGCCGCGTGCAGCACAGCGACTGGATGATTTTGCTGGCGCGCACCACACCGCTGGCCGAGGTGAAGAAAAAGAGCGAGGGCATGTCCATCTTCATGGTGGATTTGCATGAGGCACAAGGATTGCCCCCACGCTCCCCTGCTGCGCATGGTTCGCTGCCCCCCGAGGGGGCCGCTTTTGGCCTTGGGGCGGCCCGGCGGCCAAAAAAGGGCCTGACCGTGCGCCCCATCCCCAACATGGTGAACCACGAGACCAACGAGCTGTTCTTCGAGGACCTGGAGATCCCCGAGGAGAACCTGATCGGCGAGGAAGGCAAGGGCTTCAAGTACATCCTGGACGGCCTGAACGCCGAGCGCACGCTGATTGCCGCCGAGTGCATCGGCGACGGCTACTGGTTCCTGGACCGCGTGACCAAGTACGTGAAGGACCGCCAGGTGTTCGGCCGCCCCATCGGCCAGAACCAGGGCGTGCAGTTCCCCATCGCCGACGCCTTCATCGAGGTGGAGGCCGCCAACCTCATGCGCTGGAAGGCCTGCGAGCTGTTCGACAGGCACGAGCCCATGGGCGCCCAGGCCAACATGGCCAAGTACCTGGCGGCCAAGGCCAGCTGGGAGGCGGCCAACGCCTGCCTGCAGTTCCACGGCGGCTTCGGCTTCGCCTGCGAATACGACGTGGAGCGCAAGTTCCGCGAGACGCGCCTGTACCAGGTGGCGCCCATTTCCACCAACCTGATCTACTCCTACGTGGCCGAGCACATCCTCGGTCTGCCTCGCTCGTTCTGACATGGACAACCCCCTGAGCGGCTGCGCCGCTTCCCCCTTCTCTCGCGCTTCGCGCGGGAAGGGGGACGACGCCAGCGCGGCGGGGCGGCCCTTGCGCGGCGTCTGCTGGCTTGGGGCGCGCCAGTTTCGAGCATCGCTGGCAATGCCACATCCCATGAGATATGACCCAAAGAACCCGACCTCTTGACGGCATCACCGTCATCTCGCTGGAACACGCCGTCGCCGCCCCGTTCTGCACGCGCCAGCTGGCCGACCTGGGCGCGCGCGTCATCAAGGTCGAGCGCCCCGGCAGCGGCGACTTCGCGCGCGGCTACGACCAGCGCGTGCGCGGCCAGTCGTCGCACTTCACCTGGATCAACCGCAGCAAGGAGAGCCTGGCGCTGGACGTGAAGCAGCCCCAGGCCAAGGCCGCGCTGATGCAGCTCTTGAAGACCGCGGACGTGCTGGTGCAGAACCTGGCACCCGGCGCCGCCGCGCGCATGGGCCTGTCGTACCAGGCGTTGAAGGAACACAACCCGCGCCTGATCGTGTGCGACATCAGCGGCTACGGCGCCGACGGCCCATACCGCGACAAGAAGGCCTACGACCTGCTGATCCAGAGCGAGGCGGGCTTCCTGTCCGTCACCGGCACGCCCGAGACACCTTCCAAGTCCGGCATCTCGGTGGCCGACATCGCCGCCGGCATGTATGCCTACAGCAACATCCTGTCGGCCCTGCTGCTGCGCGCCAGGACGGGCGCGGGCAGCCACATCGACGTGTCCATGCTCGAAGCCATGGGCGAGTGGATGGGCTACCCGATGTACTACACCTTTGACGGCGCACCGCCGCCGCCGCGCACCGGCGCCAGCCACGCCAGCATCTACCCGTACGGGCCGTTTACGGCCAGCGATGGCGCCACGGTGATGCTGGGCCTGCAGAACGAGCGCGAATGGAAGACCTTCTGCGACGCCGTGCTGCAACGCCCCGAGGTGGCCACCGATGCGCGCTTTGCCAGCAACGCCCAGCGCAACCAGCACCGCGCCGAACTGCAGGCGCTGATCCTCGAAGTCTTCGCCGCACTCACGGCGGCACAGGTGATCGAGCGCCTGGACGCGGCGGCAATCGCCAACGCGCGCGTCAACGACATGGCGGCGCTGTGGGCGCACCCGCAGCTGCAGGCGCGCCAGCGCTGGCGCAGCGTGGGCACGCCCGCGGGCGCGGTGCCGGCGCTGCTGCCGCCGGGCGTAAACAGCGCCTTCGACTACCGCATGGATGCGGTGCCCGCCGTGGGCCAGCACACCGCCGCCATCCTGGCCGAGCTGGGCTGGGACGAGGCGCGCATTGCTGCATTGCAGGCTGCTGGGACGACTCAGGGCGACACTGAATGAATCCCTGCGCTGGCGCGCGCCCTGATTGGGGATGGGATGCAAGGCACGAACCGCAGCGATGGCTGGGGCCATCGCGAGGATTGGCAACGCCGCAGACTGGCCGGCAGCGGGTTGGCGGCTTACAGGGTGGCGAACAAACGGTCGATCCGTTGGGTATCCATGCTTCCGATTTTGCAAGAATCGGGGCATGAACCGTCCGAGCATCTGCCTGAACATGATCGTCAAGAACGAGGCCCACGTGATTGCACGCTGCCTGGCCTCGGCCCGACCCCTGGTGGACGCCTGGTGCATTGTCGATACCGGCTCCAGTGACGGCACGCAAGACAAGGTGCGCGAGCTGATGGCCGGCGTCCCTGGCACACTGCATGAGCGCCCCTGGAAAAACTTTGGCCACAACCGCAGCGAGGCGCTGGAGCTGGCACGTACCGAAGGCTGCGACTACCTGCTGTTCATCGATGCCGACGAGTGGTTCGACGCCCCCGCCGGCTTTGCCTGGCCGCTGCTGGATGCCGATGCTTATGAGCTGCCTTGCCACTACGCCGGCATCGTCTACGCCCGCTGCGCGCTGGTGGCCACGCGCCTGGCCTGGCGCTGGGAAGGCGTGCTGCACGAATACCTGGCCAGCGAGCCCGCGCATCAACTGGCTGCGCTGGCGCAGCCGCGCATCGTCGTGCACCACGACGGCGCTCGCGCACGCGATCCCGATACCTACCTGAAAGACATTGCCGTGTTGCAGGCCGCGCTGGCCGAAGACCCGGCCAACACCCGCAACACCTTCTACCTGGCGCAAAGCCTGCGTGACGCCGGTCGCTGGGCCGAGGCGCGCGATACCTATCTGCGCCGCGCCAGCATGGGCGGCTGGGATGAGGAGACGTGGCATGCCCTGTACCAGGCCGCCGTGATGCTCGAGCGCCTGCAGGGCCCGCCCGCCGAGGTACAGGCAGCCTACCTGGCCGCGTTCGAAGCCCGCCCCACGCGCGCCGAGCCGTTGGTCGAGTTGGCGCGCTGGCACCGCGAGCACCAACAGCACGCCCAGGCCGCGCTGGTGGCCCAGTGGGCGGCAGCCATGTCACGCCCTGCTGACCGGCTGTTTGTGGACAGTGCGGCATACGACTGGCGCGCACTGGATGAACTGGCCGTCAGCGGCTTTTACGCCCGCTCGCCCGAACTGCAGGCCGCTGGCCGCGCGGCCATGCAGCGCCTGCTGGAGCGGGCTGACACCTTGCCCGCCGAAGCGCAAACGCGCGTGCGCGCCAATGCCGGGTTCTATGGTCTGTAGGGCCAGGAAAAAGCCCCGCAACTTGGGCGGGGCTGCTGTGGGTCAAATCTTGGGGTTCGACGCGCGACCCCAAGAAAATGGTCATGGAGTGATGACGATCGACCAGGTGATGGATCGATCAGCACCACCCCCACCAGAACCACCAACCACCTTCAATGCAGCATAGTCTCCCGCCGCGACTGCTTGGGTCACGCCGGTCTTGGAGCATGCGGTTGCGGAGCCACCCGTAACAGTGCAACTGAAGACCGTGTCGGCTCCATTGATCCGCAGCGTGTAGGTGAAGTCGCGCCCTCCGGTGGCGCTTTTGCGAGCATAAAGCCCTGATATCGTCCCGGCAACGGGTATTGGGAAAGCCACTTTGTTTTCGGCTCCATTTTCCCCAATACCTACGTGAGTAGTCCCACTTCCAAGCAAGTTAACAGAGCTACCGGCAAACGCGATGACGCCCGAGCCCGCAGGGCCGGTCGCACCCGTCGGTCCGGCAGGGCCCAAATCGCCTTGCGGCCCTTGCGCCCCCTGGGGTCCTGGATTGCCTTGCGGACCGATAGGCCCCATCAAGCCTTGAAGGCCGGTTGCACCGGTGGCACCGGTTGGCCCGGTAACGCCCATTGATCCGGTGGCACCCGTTGGCCCAGTAACGCCCATTGATCCGGTAGCGCCCGTTGGCCCGGTGGCGCCGGTTGGCCCGGTAACGCCCATTGATCCAGTAACGCCCGTTGGCCCGGTAACGCCCATCGATCCGGTAGCGCCCGTTGGCCCGGTGGCGCCGGTTGGCCCGGTAACGCCCGTGGAGCCAATTGCCCCTGTGGCTCCAGTCGGCCCAGTCGCTCCTGTTAGCCCGGTTGCCCCAGTTGCCCCCGTCGGCCCTGCCGCGCCCGTGCACGAAATCAGCATGCCGCTGGTGTCATAGCAGACGATGCCGGCCTGCGTGCCGGTGGTGCCGGGCAACTTCGGTGCCAGTACCTTGCCGTCCTTGTCGACAGTTAGCAGTACGCCACCGGCGCCCCCGCTGGGGCTGTTGACGATGAAGCTGCCGCTGGGTGGCGGCGTGACGGTGACGTCGGCGGCCAGGGCCGGGGTGGCCACGGCGGCCAGGGCGACGCCGGCCGAAGCGGCCAGCACATGGAGGGTGTAACGGTGCGACATGATGAAGGACCTTCCTGATTGTTCTGGTTTATGACTGGTTGCGACGCGTGCGCACGGCCAAGCCAGCCAGGGCCAGGCTCATCAGCAGCAGCGTCCACTGCGAGGTGGTGGGGATGGGGGCGACGCCGCCCGGTGGGGTGGGCGTGCCAAACCAGCGGCTGACCGGGCCGGCGCCCTGGTTGGCCTGGCCCGGTGCCAGCCACTGGCCGCTGGCCTGCATGCCGCGCACGGCCAGGTTGGCCAGGTTTTGCGTGCCGCCCGCGGCGAGCTTGATGTCGGCGCTGGGCGTGCCGGGCGTGCTGGATTCGATCTTCAGCGGCGTGCCGGCCGTGCCGGTCAGCGTGAGGGCACCGGCCACCGTCTGCACGCTGCCGGCAACAAAGGTGTAGAGCTTGCCGGTGCTGCTGGCGATGCTGAGCGTGTCGAAGCTGGTATTGCCACCGATGGTGGAGCCGACGGGCGGCGTGGGGCAGGCCACGTCATCCACAAAGCTGACGCCACCGCCGCCGGCCACAAAGCTGCCGCCGTTGGTCCAATTGCCTGCCAGGGTGATGCTGCCGCCCGCCATGTTGATGGTGCCGCCCGCACCAATGACGACATTGCGCACGTTGCTCAGGCTGCCGCCCTGCATGTTGAGCGTGCCGTCGACGATGACGTCGGTACAGCCCAGGTCGGTGTCATACCAATCGGTGGTGGCGCCAGCGCCAACCACGATGTCGGCATGCGCCATGGTGGCCGCCAGCAGCAAACTTGCCCCTGCCACAGGCCAGCGCGGCAGGGCGCCGCGCATTTTCATTCGCTTCATGCTAAATGCCCCCCTTTGAAGAGCCAATTTTGTTGTAGGAAGGCTTCAGATTAGGGGGCGATCTCAATTTTGAAGTGCAACACCCTCACATGAGGTAAGTTGCACCGATGGGAACACGATACAAACAACTGCAGGCTGAAGAGCGCATGACGCTGAGCTCGCTGCACCAGCAAGGCTGGAGCCTTCGGGCCATGGGGCGACTGATGGGGCGCAGCCCCAGCACCCTGTGTCGCGAACTGCGGCGCAACAGCAGCGATAGCGGCTACGCCAGCAGCAGCGCCCACCACGCATATCTGAAGCGCCGCATCGATGCCCGACCCTTGCCCAAGCTGCATGCCGATGGCGCTTTGTGGCAGACGGTTTGCACGCTGCTCAGCTGGTGCTGGTCGCCACAGCAAATTGCCAGCACACTCAGGCGCATGCATCCCGATGAGCCCGCCTGGCACGTCTCGCACGAGACGATCTACGACACCATCTACGCCTACCCACGCGGGGAGCTGCGCCGCCAGCTCATCGCCTTGCTGCGCCAAGGCAAGAGCACGCGCAGGCCCCGCTCTGCGGGCCAGGATCGACGAGGGAAGATCCCTGACATGGTGAGCATCCATGTGCGCCCGCCCGAGATCGAAGACCGCCTGATGCCCGGGCACTGGGAGGGCGATCTGATCAAGGGTGCGGGCAACCAGTCTGCGGTCGGTGTGCTGGTGGAGCGTACAACGCGTCTTGTGCTGCTGTGCAAGATGCAGAGCAGCACGGCAGAAAGTGCGCTGGCGGCGTTCTCGGCCAAGCTCAATGCGGTGGCTGCGCCGCTGCGCAAAACGCTCACCTACGACCAGGGTCGGGAGATGGCGCGGCACAAGGCGCTCAGTGAGGCCACGGGCGTGAAGGTGTACTTTTGCGATCCGCACAGTCCTTGGCAAAAGGGCAGTTGCGAGAACACCAACGGATTGCTGCGCCAGTTCCTGCCCAAGGGCACCGATCTGTCGGTGCATGACCAAGATGCGCTGGACTCGATTGCCGACTTGATGAACAACCGACCCAGGCAGACGCTGGGATGGGACAGTCCCTACCAAGCTTTCAAGCGCATCATGACGGCCATCAGCGAGAAAGATTCGGCTACGATTCATTGATTCTCAACCACTGGTGTTGCACTTCAGAGTTGAGATCGCCGGGCCTTTTGGTGAATTTGTAAACAGTGAAAATTTTAA
Source organism: Burkholderiaceae bacterium (assembly GCA_024235995.1). Taxonomy (NCBI): domain Bacteria; kingdom Pseudomonadati; phylum Pseudomonadota; class Betaproteobacteria; order Burkholderiales; family Burkholderiaceae; species Burkholderiaceae bacterium. The sequence continues at coordinate 1,554,548 of JACKLI010000001.1, read as the reverse complement.
TTTCCATGCCCAGTAGCGCAATAGATATAAATTTGATAGCGATCGGCGCCAGCGGTGCCAAGCTTAGGGTCGCCGCATGGCGGGCTGTAAGCTGAGGTTGCATGTGGGCGAATTCCCGGGCCGCAGTCACTGTCGTGTCTTCCACGCCACAGCCACTGCCGGCACGCTGGCCGCCTACCCACAGTGCTGGATCGGCAAGATCGCCGTGCAGGCCACCGACGGCCGCCTGCTGCATGGCAGAGTCGATGAGCCCAAGGGCGACCCCGGCAGCACCCTCTCGCGCGCGGAAATCACCGCCAAGGCGCGGTGGCAGGTGGCGCAGTGGCCGCGGGTGGGCAAGCTGCTGGCTGCCGACGCATCGGCCGAGCAGGCGTCACCCGGCCTCCTTCTCCTGCAGCAGGCGCCACATCACCTTGCCGCTGCCGCTCTTGGGCAGCGCGTCGACGAACTGCACCACGCGCGGGATCTTGTAGGCCGCCATGTGCTCGCGGCACCAGTCGATGATGTCCTGCTCGCTCACGCTGCCCTGGTGCCCGGCGCGCAGCACCACCACGGCCTTGACGGATTCGCCGCGGTACGCATCCTTGGTGCCGATCACGCAGGCCTCCTGGATGGCGGGGTGCTTGAACATCAGCGCCTCGACCTCGGCCGGCCACACCTTGAAGCCGCTGGCGTTGATCATGCGCTTGAGGCGGTCGGTGATGAAGAAGTAGCCGTCCTCGTCCACCCGGCCCAGGTCGCCGGTGCGGAAAAAGCGCTGGCCCTCCAGCTCGAAGAACGCCGCGGCCGTGGCTTCGGGGTGCTTCCAGTAGCCGCTGAACACCTGCGGGCCGCACACTACGATCTCGCCGGTCTCGCCCTGCGGCACTTCCTTCAGCGTGTCGGGGTCGACCACGCGCGCGTCGGTGCTCATGAAGGGGATGCCCAGGCACTGCTGCTTGGGGTGCTCCAGCGGGTTCTGGTGCGAGGGCGCAGCGGTCTCGGTCAGGCCGTAGCCCTCGGCGTAGCGCAGGCCGTAGACGTCGAACAGGCGCTGCGCCACGGCCTGCGGCATGGCCGCGCCGCCGCCGCTGATGGACTTGAGGCTGGACAGGTCGAAGCTGGCGAAGTTGGGGCTGGCCAGCAGGTCGATCACCATGGTGGGGATGTTGGCCCAGGCGGTGACCTGCCAGCGCGAGATCAGGCGCCCGGCCAGCTCGCGCTCCCAGCGCGGCATCAGCACCATGGTGGCGCCGGCGTACACCGCCGCGTGCATCACCGCCACCATGCCGGTGATGTGGAACATGGGCACCACCACCAGGCCCACGGTCTCGCTGGTGCCGCCGCCCCACAGCGTGCAGGCCACGGCGTTGTGCATCAGGCTGGCGTGGGTGTGCATGCAGCCCTTGGGCAGGCCGGTGGTGCCGCTGGTGTAGGGCAGCACGCTCAGGTCCCGCGGGCCGGCGGTGGTGGCCGCCAGCGGGCCGCCTTGGGTCAGCGCATCCGTCCAGGCGTGCACCTGGCCGCCTTCGAGCGTGGGCAGCGGGCGGCGCGGCAGCAGCCAGTCGCGCCAGGCCTCGGGCGGGGCGTCGTCGCCCTGCTCGGCGGCGTCGAAAGCGTCGGTGTACTGCGTGACGATCAGGTGCGCCAGGCGCTGGCCCGCGGGCAGCGCGTTGGAGGCCGCCGCCAGCTCGCCGGCCAGGTCGGCGCTGGTGATGGCGACCCTGGCGTCGGGGTCGGTGATGTAGTGTCTGAGCTCGTCGGCGCGGTTCATCGGATTGACGGGCACCACCACTGCGTCGGCGCGCAGGATGGCGAAGTGCGCCACGATGAGCTGCGGCGTGTTCTGCAGGTTCAGCAGCACCCGGTCGCCCTTGGCCACGCCCAGCGCCTGCAGCCGCCCGGCCAGCCGCTCGGCTGCGGTCTTCAGCTGCGCCCAGGTCAGCACCGCGCCGAAAAACACCGTGGCCGGCTTGTCCGGGTAGCGCAGCGCGCTGATCGCCAGGTTGTGCCACAGCGAGGTGGCGGGCACGGTGATGGTGTGCGGCAGGCGCGACGGCCAGAACTTGTGATGCGGGCGCATGGGCTGCTGTCTCCTGAACGGCTTTCGCGCCATGCTAGCGCGGCCGGCGCCCACAGCCGAAGGGCGCTTTGTCGCACGTGCGACGCGCGCGGCGGCCACCCGCGCGCCGCGCGCCGGGGGATCAGACCGCTTCGTCGCCCTCTTCCCCGGTGCGGATGCGCACCACGCGCTCGACCGGGGTGACGAAGATCTTGCCGTCGCCGATCTTGCCGGTGCGCGCCGCCTTGACGATGGCCTCGACGCAGCGCTCGACGGCCTCGTCGGCCACCACCACCTCGATCATCACCTTGGGCAGAAAGTCGACCACGTACTCGGCGCCGCGGTACAGCTCGGTGTGGCCCTTCTGGCGGCCAAAGCCCTTGACCTCGGTCACCGTCAGGCCGGTGACGCCGACGTCGCCCAGGGCCTCGCGGGCCTCCTCCAGCTTGAAGGGCTTGATGATGGCGGTGATTTGCTTCATGGGGGTGTGCTCCAGCAGGTTTCAGGCCCGGAATCGGTTGGTCATAGGATAACGCCAGTCCTTGCCAAAACCGCGCGGCGTCACGCGCGTGCCCACCGGCGCCTGCTGGCGCTTGTACTCGCTGCCCTTGATCAGGCGCGTGACGCGCTCGACGTCGGCAGGGGCGAAGCCCTCGGCCAGCAGCTCGGCGATGGCCGCGTCGTGCTCCACGTAGCGGGCGATGATGGCGTCCAGCACCTCATAGGGCGGCAGGCTGTCCTGGTCGGTCTGGCCCTCGCGCAGCTCGGCGCTGGGCGGGCGGGTAATGATGCGCTCGGGGATCGGGTTGGCCCCCGTGCCGTAGGGGTCGTGCGCGTTGCGCCAGCGCGCCAGCGCGAACACCCGCGTCTTGACCACGTCCTTGATGGGCGCGAAACCCCCGCACATGTCGCCGTACAGCGTGCAGTAGCCCACGGCGTACTCGCTTTTGTTGCCGGTGGTCAGGATCAGGTGGCCGAACTTGTTGGACAGCGCCATCAGCAGCAGGCCGCGCAGGCGCGCCTGGATGTTCTCCTCGGTGGTGTCCTCGGCGCGGCCGGCAAACAGCGGCGCCAGCGTGGCCCGGACGGTCTCGAAGGCGGGGCGGATCGACAGCTCGTCGTGCCGCACGCCCAGGCGCCGCGCCATCTCGTGCGCGTCCTGCACGCTGATGCCGGCGGTGTAGGGGCTGGGCAGCATCACCGTGTGCACATGCTCGGCACCCAGCGCGTCGACGGCCAGCGCCAGCACCAGGGCCGAGTCGATGCCGCCCGACAGGCCCAGCGCCACGCTCTTGAAGCCGTTCTTGCGCACGTAGTCGCGCAGGCCCAGCACCAGCGCGTCCCACAGCTCGCGCTCGGGCGTGGGCGGCGGCGCCGTGGTTGCTATTATTTGAATAGCTGCTTGCGCTTGCTGCACCCGGGCAAACCACAGTTTTTCCTCAAAAGCCGGGGCGCGGCCCTCCACTTCGCCATCGGCGCCGATGACGAACGACTGGCCGTCGAACACCACCTCGTCCTGCCCGCCCACCCAGTGCGCCCACACCAGCGGCAGGCCCACGTCGCGCGCGCGCGCCTGCATCACGGCCTCGCGCTCGGCGCCCTTGCCCTGGTGAAACGGCGAGGCGTTGATGACCGCCAGCAGCTCGGCCCCCGCCGCCTTGGCCTGGCGCGCGGGCTCGGCGTACCAGGCGTCCTCGCAGATCAGCAGGCCCACGCGCACGCCGCCGGCGTCGAACACGCAGGCGCCCTGCCCCGGCACGAAGTAGCGCCGCTCGTCGAACACCTGGTAGTTGGGCAGGCGCTGCTTGGCGTAGGTGGCCGCCACCTGGCCGTTGCAGATCACGCTGGCGGCGTTGTGGCGCTCGCTGATGGTCACGCTGGGGCCGCGCGCGTCGCCGCCCACCGGGTGGCCGACCACGATCACCAGGTCCTTCAGGGCCGCCGTCTCGCGCGCCACGGTTTGCACGGCCTCGTCGCAGGCCGCCATGAAGGCCGGGCGCAGCAGCAGGTCCTCGGCGATGTAGCCGCAGATCGCACCCTCGGGCGCCAGCAGCAGGCGCGCGCCCTGGGCGTGCGCGCTGCGCGCCGCGTCGATGATTTTTTGCGCGTTGCCCGGCATGTCGCCGACGACGAAGTTGAGCTGGGCCACGCAGAGGGAGAGGGACATGTCGATGCAGGAAGGTGGGCGTCAGGGGCGAATGGTAGCGAACAGGCACCCAGCCATGATCTCCCCAATAATCGATCGACACCGCTCAGCGACACCGCCTTGCTCCAAGCCACCACCCCCTTTCGCCAGCAGATCGCCACCGACCCCGGCGCCATCGACGCCCGGGCGTGGAACGCCCTGCTGGCACGCCAGCACGCACCCACGCCCTTCATGCGCACCGAATACCTGGCGGCGCTGCACGCCAGCGGCAGCGCGGTGCCCGAGACGGGCTGGGCGCCACACTTCATGCTGCTGTGGGACGGGGCGGAGCTGGCCGCGGCCTGCCCGCTGTACCTCAAGGCGCACTCGTATGGCGAGTACGTGTTCGACTGGGCCTGGGCCAATGCCTACGCCGAGCATGGCCTGCGCTACTACCCCAAGGCGCTGGTGGCCGTGCCCTTCACCCCCGTGCCGGGCTCGCGCCTGCTGGCGCGCGACGGCGCGGCGCGCGCGGCGCTGGTGCGGGCGCTGCTGGCGTGGTGTGCGCAGCGCAAGCTGTCGTCGCTGCATGTGCTGTTCGGCGATGAGGATGACCTCGCCGCATGCGAGTCATCGCAACTGATGTCTCGTCACCAGGTGCAGTTTCATTGGAAAAACCAGCACGCATCCACCGGCCAGCCCTTTGGTGATTTCGACGACTTCCTGGCCGCGCTGACGCAGGACAAGCGCAAGAAGATTCGCCAGGAGCGGCGCAAGGTGGCGGCTGCCGGCGTGACCTTTCGCTGGGCGCGCGGCGCCGACATCACGCCGGCGGACTGGGTCTTCTTCTACCGCTGCTACGAGCGCACCTACCTGGAGCACGGCAACGACCCCTACCTGACACCCGCCTTCTTCCAGGCCATGGCACGCGACATGGCCGAGCACTGGGTGCTGTTCATCGCCGAGCGCGCGGGACAGCCGATTGCTTGCAGTTTGATAGCTGTCGACGCAGATCCGGCGCCGGCCAACGTTTCAAAAGGCTCCGAAATCGTGGCCTACGGCCGCTACTGGGGCGCGCTGCAGCGGGTGGACTGCCTGCACTTCGAGGCCTGCTATTACCAGCCCATCGATTGGTGCATCGCCCACGGCGTGGCGCGCTTCGAGGGCGGCGCGCAGGGCGAGCACAAGATGGCGCGCGCCCTGCTGCCGGTGCAGACCACCAGCGCCCACTGGCTGGCGCACCCGGCCTTTGCCGACGCGGTGGCGCGCTTTCTGGCGCGCGAGGACCAGGGGATGGCGCAGTACCTGGAGCAGCTGCAGGCGCGCTCGCCGCTGCGCCACGAACAAGCGTAGAGACTCAGCCCCGGTCGGCCTTGGGCTTGCGCCGCACCGCGCGCGGGCTGCCCGCCTTGTGCACCACCGGCGTGAGCTGCGCCGCCTCGAAGGGCTCGGCCGGCGGGCCGCAGTTCTCGTCGGCCACGCCAAACACCATGTCGGCACCGGGGCCGAAGCGCTCGGGCACGGTCTGGTGCAGCTGCAGCGCCATGTCCACCGGCGGGGTGGAGGTCTGCGACACGATCTGGCCCTTGGCGTCCAACACCGTATAACAACTGGCCTGGGCGCCAGCGGAGGCCAGCAGGGTGGCGGCAAGAAGGACGATGTGTTTCATGGAGCGATTGTCGTACGCACGATCATGCTGATTGCGTGAAGTCTGCCGCACCAGACCCGCTTGTCAAGCCGCCAGCACCCGACGCCCGGTCCGGCGCCCCGTCAAAATCGGTAATAATATTTCAATACTGTTAATAATTGTTGTTTTTTGTTGCAGGGAGGGTATTTGTCATGACATTTGATCCGCACACCATTGCACGCAGGCCGCAATTCGTAGCAAAGGCTTCAGTCATCGCGATCGCAGTCGTGCTCGCGGCACTGCCGTCCATCGGCCGCGCGGATGCTGGCGCGCCGTTGCCCCGTTGTTCGGTGGGCTCGCTGTCGTTCTACCAGGCACGGTATCTCAAGTCGGGAACCGATAATTCCAGCACTCCGCCCACGATTGCGCTCGACCAGGTGACCTTGCCCGCAGCGGCAGGCGATGCCGCCGCCATCACGAATATCTGGACGGGGCAAGGCGCCCCAACGCCGATCAATGCCGGCAGCGCCACGTCGGTAAACGCGGGCGCAACGGTGGCCATGGGCATGCACCCCCAGAACGGCTACATCTACGCCATTCGCGCGACGCAGGGCGACACCGATTTCAGCCAAGCAACTTCGCGCGACTACACGGGCCACATCCAGGTGCTGAAATACGGCACGACCGGCGTGGACAACCTGGGCGTGATTCAAGGTATGCCCGCCAACCGGTGGTTCCAATGGGGTCCCAACGTCAACGCAGCGGCATTCAACCCGGCCAACAACGAGTTGATCATTGGAAACCTGCGGGGTGGCCCTGTCAACGAATTGATTCGGATCAGCGTCGCGAATGATGTGCCTACCTATGTGGGCACGATTACGCTGAGTCAAGCTATTACGGCGCAATCGGGTGACTTTGCCATCGATGCAACGGGCACATACGCCTATGGGATTGCCACCGCAGCTCGCGGATCGAGCAACACCAGCTACCAAGTGGATTTGGCGACAGGCACCGTCACCCTCCTGCAGACAGGTGTTGGCGAAACCTTTTTCGGAAGCTGGGCGCCCTATGGTGGCGCGGCCCGTTTGCAGAATGGCCAGATGGCTTTTGTGGGCGGCTTTTCCACCGCCACGCCCGGCGTTCGACTCATGAGCATCCCCGCAGGGACGGTATCGGACGAATATACGCAGACTCAGACAGCGCAAAGCACGGACGCCGCGGAATGCCTGCCCAAGCTGACGGCCACGCTGCAATGCACGCCGACCGACCTGGTCGACGCCGCCGGCAACGTCTCCACCTGCACCGTCACGCTTGACGGGCCGGCCCCCGCCGGCGGACTGCCGGTGGACCTGACCTTGCCCACCACCAATCCGCGCTACAGCACCACCTGCGCCTCGCCCATCACCATCGCTGCGGGCGCCACAGAGGCGCAATGCACCATCACCGCCACGCCCAACACCGTGCCGGGCGACGGCAACGTAGCCGCCACCATCGCGCTGGCCACGCCACCCGCCACGGCCGACTACGAATTGGGCACGCCGACTGAAGCGACCGTCACGGTGAAAGACGACGACAACACCGGCCCCGGCCCCATCGCCCCCATCCCGGCCACGGGCATCTGGAGCCTGCTGGCCATGGGCCTTGGCCTCACCGGCCTGGCCTGGCGCCGCCAGCGCCGGCAGGGGTAACTCAGGACCGCGCGGCGGCCATCTGCATGATCAGGCGGTGATAGAAGCGGATGGCGTCGGCGTAGTTTTTCACGGCAAGGCGCTCGTTGGTGCCGTGAAAGCGCTTCAGGTCTTCGCCGTTGGCGCGCACGGGTGAGAACTTGAAGATGTGGTCGCTGATGGGCTCGTAGTGGATCGAGTCGGTGGCGGCCACCATCAGGCCGGGGGCCACCAGCGCGTCGGGGAAGACCTCGCGGATGGTCTGGTTCAGCACCCGGTACTGGGGCGAGCCGGTGGGCGCCACCTTGGACGCCTCCTTGGCGCCGGGCAGGGCCTCGAGCTTCAGGTGATCGGCCGGCACCGCCGCATCGACCGCGCCGTGCACGTGCTGCATCACGCCTTCGCGGGTATCGCCCGGCAGGATGCGGAAGTTGACCGTGGCCTCGGCGCGGCCGGGCAGCACGTTGTCCTTGTTGCCCGCATTCACGATGGTCAGCGCCGTGGTGGTGCGCAGCATGGCGTTGGTGCTGCCCGCGCCCTCCAGCTGGCGCTGCACCAGCGGGCCGAACAGCCACAGGTTGGACAGCGCCACGCGCGAGAAGCCGCTCATCTCGGGCGCCAGGGTGTCGAACATCTCGCCGGCCACGCCGCGGATGGCGGCGGGCATCTGCTGGTTTTCCAGGTTGCTCAGGGCCGCGGCCATCATGGCGATGGCGCTGCTGCCCTTGGGCGGCGGCATGGACGAATGGCCCGGCGTGGCCGACACGGTGAGCTGCACCGACATGTAGCCCTTCTCGGCAATGCCGACCAGCGCGGCGGGCTGCTTGAGGCCCGGCATCACGCCGTCGAGCACCAGCAGGCCTTCGTCGATCACGAAGTCCAGCTGCGCGCCGCGCGACTTGAGCAGCGCCGCGATCTGCGCCGCGCCGCGCTGGCCGCTGACCTCCTCGTCGGCGCCGTAGGCCAGGTAGACGGTGCGCGGCGGCTGCCAGCCGCTTTTCAGCAGCAGCTCGACGGCCTCCAGCTGCGACAGCAGGTTGCCCTTGTCGTCCCACGAGCCGCGGCCCCAGACGTAGCCGTCGGCGACGGCGCCGGAAAACGGCGGCTGCTGCCAGTCGCCCTCGGTGCCAGGGGCGATGGGCACCACGTCCTGATGCGCCATCAGCAGGATGGGCTTGGCCTGGGGGTCGCTGCCGGGCCAGGTGTAGAGCAAGCTCAGGCCGCCCACGACTTCGCGCTTGAGCCTGGCGTGCACCAACGGAAACTGCTTTTCAAGCAGCGCGTGCAGCGCCTCGAACTGGTCGGCGTTGAGCTGCGCGTCGCTGGCCGAGGACACCGTCTTCAGCCGCACCGCCTGCGCCAGGCGCTGGGCAACGGCGTTCTCGTCGATGGCCAGCGGCGGCAAGGGCGGCACGCTGAGCTGGCGCGAGCCCTTGCGCACGGTGTTGACGGCCACGGCCGCGGCCAGCAGCAGCACGGCGGCCAGCACGGCCAGCAGGATTTTCTTGATCATGAAGCGACCTCCTCGGGTTCTGGGCGCATGGTAGCGGCTGGCGGCGCCGGGTCACTCACGCATCGGTGGGCTCGAGCAGGCGCGGCAACAGCCGCCGCGCCACCTCGTCCTGCAATTCGGCACGCTCGCCGTCATCCGACGCACCCTTGACGCCCCGCTCCCAGTCCGGGTGGCCGCGCGCCGCCGACAGGGCACCGACCACCTCGCGCAGGGTCTCGTCGGCGTCCAGATCGGCCGATGCATCCACCCGCACGCGCTGCTGCGCCGCGTGGCCGCGCCGGGCCAGGGCGGCGGCCAGGGCGCTCAGGTGTTCGGCCAGCAGCAGCAGCACGGCGTCGTCGGCCGTCAGCTCCTGCACGCCCTGCAGGCGGTTTTCCAGCTTGCGCCACAGCGGGCGCCAGCCGCCCGACAGCGCGCCGCCCACGGTGGCGCCCAGTGTGGTGGCCGCGCCCAGCGACAGGCCGGCCAGCGCCACGTCGGCCACCGCGCCCAGGCCGGCGCCGATCATGGCGCCCAGGCCCAGGCGCGCGCCGGCGTTTTTCAGCAGCTCGGCGTTGAACAGGTCGTCCTGCCAGCGCCCGGCCAGCGCGGGCAGGTCGGCCAGTTCGGCGTCGTCGGCGCGAAAGGCGTACAGCGCCAGCAGCTCATCGACCGCGCGGCGGGCGTGGCGGCGCACGCCGTCCTGGAATTCGCGCACGAAGGCGCGCTGGCGCAGCTCGTCGGCAAAGTCTTCGGCCGGCAGCGCGCGGCGCATGGCGGCCACGTCGATCAGGCTGGCGGCCAGCACACGCGCGGCCGCCTGCGTGCGCTCGCGCGCCTGCAGCGCCAGCGCATCGACGATGCCGGCCAGTTGCTGGCGCCGCGTGGGCAGTAGCGTGGCCAGGTCGGTGTAGAGCTGGCGCTCGCTGCCGTTGAAGGGAGCCACCACGTCGAACTCGGCGCGCGCGTGCAGGCCGGCCTCCTGCAGCGCCGGGTGCCAGTCAGCCACACGGCTGGCGGCGTCGCGCACGAAGTTGAGCACCGGCATGACGGGCTTGGCGCAGGCAGCGAGGATTTCGATCTCGGCGCGGTACTTGGGCAGCACCGGCTGGCGCGTGTCGATCACCAGCATGGCGCAGTCAGCCTGCTCCAGCAGCGCGCGCAGCACCTTGGCCTCCTGCTCGAAGGCGGCGCGCGCCTCGGGCCCGGCCAGGAAGGCACGCACGCGCTCGGTGCGCGTCTCGCCCGGCTGGCGGCCCAGAAAGTCGAGCAGCGCCACCGAATCCTCCAGCCCCGGCGTGTCGATGAAGCGCGCGGCCTCGCGCCCATCCAGCCGCAGCGCCAGCGCCTGGGCGTGGCGCGTGGTGCCGGGGCGCTCGGACACCTCGCCGAAATCGACCTGGCGCGTGAGCGTGCGCAGCAGCGAGGTTTTGCCCGCGTTGGTGTGGCCGACCACGGCAACGATCAGCGGCTCAGGCATCGCCAGCCTCGCGGTTTGCTATCCAATCGAGAGCTTCTGGCGCAGATTGCACGCGGGCCACAGCGTCAAAACCTTCGGATTTCAACCAGTCGCGCCAGCGCGCACCCAAGTCGGCGCCCTCGCCCACCGGCCACAGCGCCGTGCGCTGCGCCAGCGCGGCGGCCTCACGCACGAAGCGCGCCGTGCCGCGGTCGGGGCTGGCCGGCGCGTGCACCAGCAGCAGCAGCGACTGCGGGCGCGTGGCGGCCAGCTGCTGCAGGGCGCCCTGGCGCTCGGCCTGGCTGCCGCTGACGCGCAGGGGCGATGCGGCGGAATCGATGGGCAGCGGCCAGAGCAGCTCGGGCGGCAGCTCGAAGCCGATCGCCCGCCACGAGCCCGGCGCGCCGGGTGCGGCCGCCGGCCAGGCGGGGGTGGCCGCGGCGGCGCCGGGGTGCTCGGGGTCAATCACCGCGGGCGGCGGCTCCAGCGCATCCAGCCGGCGCACGATGCGCTGCACCTCGGGGTCGGCCATGTCCACGCCCGCCAGCCGCGCCACGCCGGCGCGCCAGCGCCAGCCGCTGAGCAGTGCCAGCAGCGCGCGCGGCAGCAGGCCGTAGACCGCCACGCAGCCCATCAGCCACCAGGCCCATTCGCGCTGGCCCGCGGCCTGGGGCACGAAGCCGGCGCCCGCCTGCCCCACCTGCGCCACGGCCTGCGCGTCGGGCACGGGAAAGCCCAGCGCGGCAGGCAGCGCGCCGGTGATCTGCACGAAGCGCTGGAAGAACTCGGCGCTCAGGATGGTGGTCTGCCAGCTCAGGCGATAGGTCTGGAAGGCGAAGCCGAAGGCCAGCACCGCCAGCGTCAGCGCGAAGGCCGCCGTCCAGATGCCGTGGCTGATCAGTCCGGTCAGCCACGGCCACAGGCGCCGGCGCTGCATCACCGCGCCGAAGCCGCGCCACAAGTCCAGCGCGTGCGGGCCGCGCCCCGAAGGCCAGCGCGCCACCAGGCCCAGGGCCAGCCGGCCCAGCGACCAGTCGCCCAGCCGCACGTGCAGCCCCGCCAGCGTGGCCAAGAGCCCCAGCAGCCAGACCGTGAGCGTGAGCGCGTGCAGGCCCAGCAGGCTGACGAACGCGGCCACGGCATTGATGCTGCGGTCGGGCGCCAGCACGCTGCGCCCCGCCGCCAGGCCCGCCAGCGCGATCAGCAACGCCAGCGCCAGCCCCACCCAGCCGCCCCACAGGCGCCAGCGCGCCAGCTCCTGCGGCAGGCCCAGGCGCTGGCCCAGCAGCCAGGCGCGCGCCTGCACCTGGGCGGCGCGCGTGGGCTGGGCGGCGAAGGCCTGGCGCAGCTCGGCCGCGTCATCCAGCGCGCCGGCTGCCTCGATGTGCTGCACGGCGGCGGCCACCAGCGAGCGCGCCAGCGGGCTGGCGCGCTCGAACGCGGGGGTCGGGGTGGTCGGCTGCATGGGGCGCGGATCATTATCCCTGCCCCATCGCCGCGCCTGGGTGCCGGCATCGGCACGGTGCATCGACTATTGTTTCGATAGCTGCTTGGTATTTTTCAATGCGGGCTACAAAGCGATTTGGCTTGAAATTTGGCGCAGCCGTGTCGCCTCCGCGCTGCCGCGCTGCTACGCTCGGCGCCATGCCCGCCTCGCCCGCCCTGCCCCCAGCCGCCACGCTGCGGGCCTGGCTCGACCGCCGGCCGGCGCTGCTGCTGCTGATCTTCACCACCCTGGTCTGGGGCAGCAACGTGGTGGCGGCCCGGCTGGCCGTGGGCCAGGTGTCGCCCATGATGCTGACCACCGCGCGCTGGTCGGTGGCCTGCATCGCGCTGTGGCTGGTGGCGCGGCGGCAGGTGGTGGCCGCCTGGCCGCTGCTGCGCCCGCGCTGGCGCTACCTGACGGCGATGGGCGTGGCCGGCTTCACCGGTTTCAACGCCTTGTACTACACCGCCGCGCACCACACCAGCGCGGTCAACCTGGCCATCATCCAGGGCGTGGTGCCGGTGCTGGTGCTGCTGGGTGCCGCCGTGGCGCTGCGCCAGCGGGTGGGCGCGCTGCAGGCGCTGGGCGTGGCGCTGACGCTGGCGGGCGTGGCGGTGGTGGCGGCGCGCGGGCAGTGGTCGGTGCTGTGCGCGCTGGACCTGAACGCGGGCGACCTGGGCGTGCTGGCGGCCTCGGTGCTGTACGCGGGCTACACGCTGGGACTGCGCGCCAAGCCGGCGGTGTCGCCGCTGGCGTTCTTCGCCGCCGTCGCCGGCGTGGCGGCGCTGGCCTCGCTGCCGCTGCTGGCCTGGGAGGCGGCGGCGGGCGGCTTCTTCTGGCCCACGCCGCGCGGCTGGTGGATCATTCTTTACGTCGGGCTGCTGCCCTCGTTCGTGTCGCAGATCACCTACATCCGCGCGGTGGAGCTGATCGGCCCGGCGCGCGCCGGCGTGTTCTACAACCTGACCCCCGTGTTCGGCCCCGCGCTGGCCGTGCTGCTGCTGGGCGAGCAGCTGCGGCCCTACCACGCGCTGGGCCTGGCCATGGTGCTGGGCGGCATCGCGGTGGCCGAGCGGCGCGGCGGCTGAGCCCGTCCTACTTCTTGTAGGCCGCCATGCCGCTGGCGATTTCCTGGTGCGCGGCCTCAGGGCCTTCCCAGCCCAGCACCTTGACCCACTTGCCCGCTTCCAGGTCCTTGTAGTGCTCGAAGAAGTGGCTGATGGCGTGCAGGCGCATGGGGTTGACGTCGTGGGCCGTCTTCCAGTGGCTGTAGATGGGCAGGATCTTGGTGGTGGGCACGGCCAGCACCTTGCCGTCGATGCCGGCCTCGTCCTCCATCTTCAGGATGCCCAGGGCGCGGCAGGTGACCACCACGCCCGGGTGCAGCGGGTAGGGCGTGATCACCAGCACGTCCACCGGGTCGCCGTCGCCCGACAGGGTCTGCGGCACGTAGCCGTAGTTGGTCGGGTAGTACATGGCGGTGGTCATGAAGCGGTCGACAAAGATCGCCCCGCTCTCCTTGTCCACCTCGTACTTGATGGGGTCGGAGTCCATCGGGATTTCGATGACGACGTTGAATTCCTCGGGGGCTTTTTTGCCGGGAGACACGAGATTGACGGACATGGTGTGGCTTTTTTGCAATAGGCGCCCCACGCTGGGGCAAGACGGAAAATCCGCGTCGATTTTACGGGCGCTGCCGCCTGGCGCTGGGCAAACGGCCTGCTTTCGCGCTAAATTCGGCCTGTTGGCCAATCACGTGCCTGCAAGGGGCACACGAGGAAGCAACGCGGTGGAGAAGCCAGCTGCGTTGCCCACCTGAGCACCCGGCCGGCTCCTCCGAAGCGAAAACGCGACACACGAGGAGTCTCTCTCATGAATGGAAACGCAGCGCTGATCCTGGCGCTTGTCTGCGGCCTGGTGGCCGTCATCTACGGCTTCTGGGCGCGCGGCTGGATCCTGGCGCAGGACGCCGGCAACGCCCGCATGCAGGAAATCTCCGGCGCCATCCAGGCGGGGGCGGCGGCCTACCTGGCGCGGCAATACAAGACCATCGCCATCGTCGGCGTGGTGCTGGCGGTGCTGATCGGCATCTTTCTGGACGCGAAAACCGCCATCGGCTTTGTGGTGGGCGCGGTGCTCTCGGGCGCCTGCGGCTTCATCGGCATGAACGTGTCGGTGCGCGCCAACGTGCGCACCGCGCAGGCGGCCACGCGCGGCATCGGCCCGGCGCTGGACGTGGCGTTTCGCGGCGGCGCCATCACCGGCATGCTGGTGGTGGGTCTGGGCCTGCTGGGCGTCACCGGCTTCTACTGGTTCCTGGGCGGCACGGCGGCCGACAGCCACGCGCTCAACCCGCTGATCGGCTTTGCCTTCGGCTCCTCGCTCATTTCCATCTTCGCGCGCCTGGGCGGCGGCATCTTCACCAAGGGCGCCGACGTGGGCGCCGACCTGGTGGGCAAGGTGGAGGCCGGCATCCCCGAGGACGACCCGCGCAACCCGGCGGTGATCGCCGACAACGTGGGCGACAACGTGGGCGACTGCGCCGGCATGGCGGCCGATTTGTTCGAGACCTACGCCGTCACGCTGATCGCCACCATGGTGCTGGGCGGGCTGATGATCACCGCCGCGCCCACGCAGGCGGTAATCTACCCGCTGGCGCTGGGCGCGGTGTCCATCATCGCCTCCATCATCGGCACTTTCTTCGTCAAGGCCAGCCCCGGCATGAAGAACGTGATGCCCGCGCTGTACAAGGGCCTGGCGATCGCCGGCGTGCTGTCGCTGATCGCGTTCTGGTTCGTCACCGCGGCCATCATCCCCGACAACGCCCTGGGCGGCACGGGCGCCGTGGGCAAGCTGTTCGGCGCCTGCGTGGTCGGCCTGGTGCTGACCGGCGCACTGGTGTGGATCACCGAATACTACACCGGCACGCAGTACAAGCCGGTGCAGCACGTGGCGCAGGCCAGCACCACCGGCCACGCCACCAACATCATCGCCGGCATCGGCATCAGCATGAAGTCCACCGCCTGGCCGGTGATCTGCGTGTGCATCGCCATCCTGGTCTCGTACACGCTGGCGGGCCTGTACGGCGTGGCGGTGGCCGCCATGTCCATGCTGTCCATGGCCGGCATCGTGGTGGCGCTGGACGCCTACGGGCCGATCACCGACAACGCCGGCGGCATTGCCGAGATGGCTGAGCTGCCCCCCAGCGTGCGCGACATCACCGACCCGCTGGACGCCGTGGGCAACACCACCAAGGCCGTCACCAAGGGCTACGCCATCGGCTCGGCCGGCCTGGCCGCGCTGGTGCTGTTTGCCGACTACACGCACAAGCTGGACACCCTGGGCAGCGCGGTGCGCTTCGACCTGAGCGACCCGATGGTCATCGTGGGCCTGATCATCGGCGGGCTGATCCCCTACCTGTTCGGCGCCATGGCCATGGAGGCCGTGGGCCGCGCCGCCGGCAGCGTGGTCGAGGAGGTGCGCCGCCAGTTCCGCGACATCAAGGGCATCATGGAAGGCACCGGCAAGCCCGAATACGGCAAGGCGGTGGACATGCTGACCGGCGCGGCCATCAAGGAGATGATGATCCCCAGCCTGCTGCCGGTGGTGGTGCCGATTCTGGTCGGCCTGCTGCTGGGCCCGAAGGCGCTGGGTGGCCTGCTGATGGGCACCATCGTCACCGGCCTGTTCGTGGCCATCAGCATGTGCACCGGCGGCGGCGCCTGGGACAACGCCAAGAAGTACATCGAGGACGGCCACTTCGGCGGCAAGGGCAGCGACGCGCACAAGGCCGCCGTCACCGGCGACACCGTAGGCGACCCCTACAAGGACACCGCCGGCCCGGCCGTCAACCCGCTGATCAAGATCATCAACATCGTGGCCCTGCTGATCGTGCCGCTGGTGGTGAGCCTGCACGGCGGCAAGACCCCGGTGGCCGAAGCCGCGCCTACTGCCGCGGTGGTCGCTGCGGCCGATGACGCCGCCTCGGTCAAGGTCGAGGGCGAGAAGGTGATCTTCTACTTCGCCAGCGGCAAGACCGAGCCCGCCGCCGACGGCGGCCAGGCGCTGGCGGCCGTCGTCCAAGGCGTGAAGGCCGGCAAGAAGGCCTTCATCAGCGCCTACGTGGACAGCACCGGCAGCGCCGCCGCCAACGCCGAAATCGCCAAGCAGCGCGCCCTGGCCGTTCGCGCCCTGCTGACCGGCCTGGCCGTGGCCGATGACCGGATCGAGCTGCAAAAGCCCGAGGACATCCAGGCCGGCACCGGCGCGCAGGCGCGCCGCGTGGAAGTGACGCTGCAATAGGCACCGGTTCTTCACTCCCTTGCCCAACCCGCCTCGTGCGGGTTTTTTGTTCCCATCCGGCAACAATGCATGCAGAAACCGGCAACAGTGAAGTCGGACAATCACGTTCCTCCCATCGTCATTGCCCTCTCGCCTGTTCCACCATGTTCGTCGCCCTGGCCAAGCCGCGCGCGCTGGCGCGCCCCGATCGATGCCTCCGCGCAGCGCCATTGGCCGTTGCCCTGTTGCTGGCGCCCGGCGCCTGGGCGCAGGACGCCACCCCCCTGAGTTTCGACGCCGCCCGCACCCGCCTGCTGGAGCACTCCGAGCAGCTGGCCGCCAGCCGCGCCGGCGAGCAGGCGGCGCAGCTGCAAACCCAGGCGCTCCAGCACCTGGGCGGCCCTTCGGTGGCCCTCACCGGCATGGCCTACGCCTACAACGCCAACCTCGGCCTCGACCTGGACCCGCTCAACCAGGGCCTGGGCCAGATCAACGCTGCCCTGCCCAGCTGGGCGCAAAACCTGGTCGGGCGCGTGCCGGTCCCGCAACTGCCGAGCAGCTACACGCTCAACCGGCATGCCAGCGGCACGCACGCGTCCGTGGCCGCTGTGTGGCCGATCTACACCGGCGGCGCCACCGACGCGGCGCGCGGCCTGTTCGCCGCCCGCGAGCGCGAGGCCGAGGCCGACAGCCGGCTCACCGGCCAGCAGCAGGACAGCTTGCTGGTGCAGCGCTACTTCGGCGCGCAGCTGGCGCGGCGCGCGGCCGAGCTGCGCGCGCAGGCCGAGCGCGCCACGGCCGGGCATGACCAGGCCGCCGCCAGGATGCTGGCCGAAGGCGTGATCGCCCGCGTCGAGCGCCTGCAAGCCAGCACTGCGCTGGACGAGGCGCGGCGCAACGCCCGCAAGGCCGAAAGCGACGCCGAACTGGCCGCCGCGGCGCTGGCGCGCACCGTGGGCTTTGACGGGCGCGTCACGCCGCAAACGCCGCTGTTCGTCATCAGCCAGCCGATCGAGCCGCTGCCCTATTTCATCGATGCCGCGCTCACGCGCCACCCCGGCATCGGCAAGGTGGCGGCCAAGAAGGCACAGGCCGAGCGCCTGCACGAGGGTGAAGAGGCGCTGCGCCGCCCGCAGGTCGTCGCCTTCGGTTCGCGCCAGCTCAAGACCGGCAACGCCGACTGGGCCGTCGGCCTGGGCGTGCGCTGGACCCTGTACGACTCGCTCGACCGCGACGCGCTGGAGGCCGCCTCGCTCAAGAAGGTCGAGCAGGCCGAGCGCGCCGACGCCCAGCTGCGCAGCGACCTGGCCCTGCTGGTGGAGCGCCACTGGCGCGCCGTGGACACCGCGCGCCGCCAATACCTGGACATGGACGGCGCCGTGGCGCTGGCCGCCGAGGTGCTGCGCCTGCGCGCCACCGGCCTGCGCGAAGGCACCAGCACCACGCTGGAGCTGATCGACGCCGAAACCAACCAGGCCAAGGTGCTGACCGAGCGCGCCCAGGCCGCCAACGACTATGTGCAGGCGCTGGCCCAGTTGCTGGAGGCCGCTGGCCTGTCGGAGCAGTTCCCCGCCTACATCGCCCGCGCCGACATCCGCGTGCCCACTCTTGACGCACCTGCCCCAAAATGAAGACCTCCCTGCGCAAACCCGTCGCGTTGCTCGTGCTGCTGGGCGTGCTGGCCCTGCTGGCCTGGGGCCTGTGGCAGGCCACCCGCCCCGCCCCCGAGCTGCTGCAAGGCCAGATGGAAGCGCGCGAGACCGACATCGCCGGCAAGGTGACGGCGCGCGTGCTGGAGATGGCCGTACACGAGGGCGAGCGCATCGAGCCCGGCGCGCTGCTGGTGCGCCTGGACAGCCCCGAGGTGCGCGCCAAGCTGCAGCAGGCCAGCGCCGCCGAGCAGGCCGCGCAGGCCGTGGCGCAAAAGGCCGAGCACGGCGCGCGCCCGCAGGAGGTGGAGATGGCGCGCATGCAGTGGCAGCGCGCCGAAACCGCCGCCCAGCTGGCGCACACGTCGTACCAGCGCGTGGCCAACCTGGCGCGCGACGGCCTGGTGGCCGAGCAGAAACGCGACGAGGCCGAGGCCAACTGGAAGGCCTCGCGCGACGCCGCCACCGCCGCCAGGGCGCAATACAACATGGCGCGCGCCGGCGCCCGCCCCGAGGACCGGGCCGCCGCCAACGCCCAGGCCCGCCAGGTGGCCGGCGTGGTGGCGGAGGTGCAGGCCGCCCAGGCCGAGACCGAGCTGCGCAGCCCCGTGGGCGGCGAGGTGGCCAAGGTGCTGGCCAAGCCCGGCGAGCTGTGGCCGCAGGGCGTGGCGGTGGTCACCGTGGTCGACCTGCAGGACCAGTGGGTGGTGCTGAACGTGCGCGAGGACCAGCTGGCGCGCTTCGCGCCGGGGCAGACGTTCGACGCCACCCTGCCCGCGCTGACCGACGGCGACAAGAACGCGCGCCACGCCCGCTTCAAGGTGTTCTACAACGCCGTGCTGCCCGACTTCGCCACCTGGCGCGCCACGCGCGGCGGCGCCGGCTTCGACGTGCGCACGTTCGAGGTGCGCGCCCGCCCCACCGAGCCGATCGCCGGCGCGCGACCCGGCATGAGCGTGCTGGTGCAGTAGGGCCTCATGCCCGATCAACCCGGCTTCATCCCGAGCCTGCGGCGCGAGCTGGCGCGGCTGGCGGCGCGCCCGTGGGACCTAGCTTTCATCACCTGGCTGCCGCTGCTCGGCTGCGCGTTGATCTGGTGGATCTTTTCGGCCGGCCTGCCCGAGCGCCTGGCGATCGGCGTGCTCGACCAGGACCAGTCGGCCATCTCGCGGCAGATCGCGCGCTGGCTTGACGCCACGCCCGGCCTTCGCGTGATCGAGCGCTACGCCGACGAAGGCCAGATGGACCGCGCCCTGCGCAATGGCCGCGTGCACGCCGCGGTGCAGCTGCCGCGGGGGCTGGCCGAGCGCGTCAAGCGGGGCCGGGCGGCCACCGTCGTCCTGCTGCACAACGCCCAGCTGGGCACGCACTCGGGCCTGATCCAGCGCGACGTGCGCACCGTCGTCGGCACCGTCTCCGCCGGCATCGAACTGACGGCGCGCAACAAGCGCGGCGAGCCCATGGCCTTCGCCCGCACCAGCATGGAGCCGATCCGCACCACCCTGGTCAGCCTGTTCAACACGGCCGGCAACTACGAGCAGTTCCTCACCGTCGCCCTCATTCCGGCGCTGCTGCACATCATGGCCATGGCCGCCGGCGCCTGGGCCGTGGGCTGCGAGCTGCGCGATCGCAGCCTGGGCGGCTGGCTGGGCCCAGCCCCCCGCCCGCGCCGCACGCTGGCGGCCCTGCTGGGCAAGCTGCTGCCCGCATGGCTGGGCCTGAGCGGGGTGGGCGGCGCAGGCCTGGCGTGGCTTGCGCTGGGGCGCGGCTGGAGCCCGGCCGGCTCGCTCGGCTGGACGCTGGCCGCGCTGGCCGTCTTCATCGCGCTGTCCATCGCCCTGGGCGCTTTTTTTGCCGCCCTCACGCGCTCGCTGCGCATGGCGCTGTCGGCCACCGGCTTCATCAGCGCGCCGGCCTTTGCCTTTGGCGGCATGGGCTTTCCGCTGGCGGCCATGCCGGCGCCGGCGCGCGCCTGGGCGCTGGCCCTGCCCTACACGCATTACGCGCGGGTGCAGGCCGCGCAGCTGCAGATCGGCGCGCCGCTGGCCGACTCGCTGGCCGCGCCGCTGGCGATGGCGCTGGCCGGCGCGCTGCTGCTGGGCGCCAGCGCGGCGCTGCTGGCGCGCACCGCGCGGCAACCCAAGCGCTGGGGGGCGCGCTGAGCATGTCCGCGCGGCGCCGCCTGCGCATCGCCGAACGGGCGCGCGCGCGCTTTGGGGCCGCATGGCGCGCCACCCTGCTGGCCGTGCTGCGCGACAAGGGCGTGCTGCTGATCCTGCTGGCGGCGCCGGTGGTGTATGGCTTCTTCTACCCCTGGCCCTACAGCACCCAGGCCGTCACGCGCGTGCCGGTGGCGCTGGTCGACCAGGACAACAGCAGCCTGTCGCGCCAGATCACCCGCTTTGCCGCCGCCGATCCGCACCTGCAGCTGGTGCGCGTCACCGCCAACGAGCACGAGGCGCGCCAGCTGCTGTGGCAAGGCCGCATCGAGGGCTACGCGCTGCTGCCGCCCGACCTGCGGCGCCGCGTGCTGCGCGGCGAGCCGGCGGTGGTGCCGATCGAAGGCAACGGCGCCTACACCCTGCTCAACAAGGCGGTGCTGACCGGCTTTTCCCAGGCCGTGGGCACCGTCTCGGCCGGGGTCGAAATCCGCAAGCTGCAGGCCGGCGGCCTGGGCCCCGCGCAGGCGGCCGCGGCGCGCAGCCCGCTCAACCTGCAGGCCGCCGCCCTGTTCAACCCCACCGAGGGCTACGGCAGCTACGTGGTGCCCGCCGTGGCGCTATTGATTTTGCAGCAGACGCTGCTGATGGGCGCCGCCATGCTGGTGGGCGGCTGGGCCGAGAGCCAGCAGTTGCGCGCCACGCCCGCGGCCTGGCTGGGGCGCGTGGCCGGCCTGTCGTGCATCGGCCTGGCCAGCGGCGCGTTTTATTTCGGCTGGGTGTTCTTCCTGCAGGACTACCCGCGCGGCGGCAATCCGCCTGCCGCCGCCCTGCTGTTGCTGCTGTACGTGCCGGCCGTGTGCGCGCTGGGCCTGGTCATCGGCTGCCTGGTGCGCGACCGCGAGCGCGCCCTGCAGGTGCTGCTGTTCACGGCCCTGCCGATGTTCTTTCTCTCGGGCGTGCCATGGCCGGACGAGGCGCTGCCCCCGCTGCTGCAGGCGCTGCGCTGGCTGATCCCCAGCACGCTGGGCATCCAGGCCTCGCTGCGCGTCAACCAGATGGGCGCGCCGCTGGCCGACGTGTGGATGTATCTGGCCGCGCTGGCGGTGCAGTGCGGCGTCAGCATGGGAGTGCTCGTCATCCTGGCGCGGCGCTCCGCACCCAGGCCGCCAGGCCCAGCAGCGCCAGCGCGCTGAAGGCAGCGCCCGCGCCAAAGGTCCACGCGGGGCCCAGCCATTCCCACAGCGAACCCGCCACCACGCTGGCGGCCAGCATGGCCCCGCCGCTCACCAGGTTGAAAAAGCCGAAGGCGGTGCCGCGCAGGTCGGCCGGCGCGCTGCCCGCCACCATCGCCGCCAGCACGCCCTGCGTCATGCCCATGTGCACGCCCCACAGCGCCACGCCCAGCAGCAGCCCGCTCCAATGCGTGCCCACCGCCAGCACGCCGTCGGCGGCGATCAGCACCGCCAGCCCCACCGCCAGCAGCGTGCGCGGCGCCACGCGGTCGGCCAGCTTGCCGAACGGATAGGCGCTCGCGGCATAGACCGCATTCATCGCCACCATCACCAGCGGCACCAGCGCCAGGCCCACGCCCACCTGCTGGGCGCGCAGCACCAGAAAGGCCTCGGAAAAGCGCGCCAGCGTGAACACCCCGCCCACGCCCACCACCCACCAGTACGCTGCCGGCAGGCGCCGCAGGCTGGCCCTGGCAATCGGGTTGGCGCGGCGCGCGGCATGCGGCGACTCCGGCTCCTGCACGCCCAGCGCCAGCACCAGCAGGCACAGCAGCGCCGGCACGAGCGCTACCACGAACACGGCGCGAAAGTTGTCGGCCCACAGCAGCATCAGCGCGGTGGCCAGCAGCGGCCCCAAGAACGCGCCCACCGTGTCCAGCGCCTGGCGCAGCCCGAAAGCCGCCCCGCGCTGCTCGGGCGGCGCCAGGTCGGCCACCAGCGCATCGCGCGGCGCGCCACGGATGCCCTTGCCCACGCGGTCCAGCAGCCGCGCGGTAAAGACCAGCCCCGGCCCCGTCGCCAGGGCAAACAACGGCTTGGTCACGGCGCTCAGCCCATAGCCCAGCAGCGCCAGCGGCTTGCGCCGGCCAAACCAGTCGCTGATCACGCCCGAGAACACCTTCAGCAGCAGCGCCGTGGCCTCGGCCAGGCCCTCCAGCAGGCCCACCAGCGCCACGCTCATGCCCAGCGCGTCCACCATGAACAGCGGCAGCAGCGCATGGATCATCTCGGACGAGACGTCCATCAGCAGGCTGACCAGGCCCAGCGCCCAGATGGCGGTGGGCAGGCGGGCGGTGGAGGGCGAGGGGGTGGACATGGCGCGCGCCGGAGGCGATGGCGCCCCATTCTCACCCGGTCATCACCGGTGCGCCTGCTGCCGCACAATGATGGCATGCAACTGAACTTCATCGCCAACCAGTCCGTCGCCTCGGCCAGCGGCCGCACCCTGCCGGTGCTCGACCCCTCCGACGGCCAGCCCTTCGACGACATCCAGCGCAGCGACGCGCGCGACATCGACGCTGCCGTGCAGGCGGCGCGGGCCTGCTTCGACGGCCCGTGGTCGCGCCTCGCCGCCGCCGAGCGCGGGCGCCTGCTGATGGCGCTGTCGAACAAGGTGGCCGAGCATGCCGGCGAGCTGGCCGCGCTGGAGCAGCGCGACTGCGGCAAGCCCACCAAGCAGGCCGCGGCCGACGCGGCGGCGCTGGCGCGCTACTTCGAGTTCTACGCCGGCGCCTGCGACAAGCTGCACGGCGACACCATCCCCTATCAAAACGGCTACAGCGTGTTCACCTGGCGCGAGCCGCACGGGGTGACGGGCCACGTGATCCCGTGGAACTACCCCATGCAGATCTTCGGCCGCAGCGTGGGCGGCGCGCTGGCGGCGGGCAACTGCTGCGTGGTCAAGCCAGCCGAGGACGCCTGCCTATCGCTGATCCGCGTGGCGCAGCTGGCAGCCGAGGTGGGCTTTCCGCTCGGCGCCATCAACATCGTCACCGGCTACGGCCACGAGGTGGGCGACGCGCTGGCGCGCCACCCGGGCATCGACCACATCAGCTTCACCGGCAGCCCCAGCGTGGGCACGCTGATCCAGCAGGTGGCCGCCGAGCGCCACTGCCCGGTCACGCTGGAGCTGGGCGGCAAGAGCCCACAGATCGTGTTTGCCGACGCCGACCTGGACGCCGCCATCCCAGTGGTCATCAACGCCATCGTGCAGAACGCCGGGCAGACCTGCTCGGCCGGCTCGCGCGTGCTGATCGAGCAGGCGATCTACGAACCGCTGATGGCGCGGCTGGCCAGCGCCTTCCAGGCCTTGCGCGTGGGCCCGGCGGCCATGGACCTGGACCTGGGCCCGCTGATCCGCGCCAGCCAGCAGCAGCGCGTGTGGGACTTTCTGAGCGACGCGCACGCCGCCGGCATCGCCACCGTGGCCGAGGGCCGCGTGGTGGACGAGGCGCCCGAAAGCGGCTTCTACCAGGCCCCCGTGCTGCTGGCCGACGTGCCGGTGGCGCACCGCGTGGCGCAGGAGGAAGTGTTCGGCCCCGTGCTGTCGGCCATGCCCTTCCGCGACGAGGACCACGCGGTGGAGCTGGCCAACGCCACCCGCTTCGGCCTGGTGGCCGGCGTGTGGACGCGCGACGGCGCACGGCAGTTCCGCATGGCGCGGCGCGTCCAGAGCGGGCAGGTGTTCATCAACAACTACGGCGCCGGCGGCGGGGTGGAGCTGCCCTTTGGCGGCTACAAGTCGTCGGGCTACGGGCGCGAGAAGGGCTTCGAGGCCCTGTACGGCTTTACCACGCTCAAGACCGTGGCCGTGCGGCACGGCTGAAGCCTGCCGGTGGGGCCGCAAAAGGTTGCAATGAGATTCATTCTCATTTAAGATCGGGGCTCGCTGATTGATGTTGTGAGCCCCGCCATGATCGTCTGTGTCTGCAACCGCATCTCCGACCGCGAGATCACCCGCCACGTCCGTGCCGGCATGAGCTTCGACGATCTCCAGCTCGAGCTGGGCGTGGCCACCTGCTGCGGCTCGTGCGAGCGCTGCGCGCGCGAGCTGGTCGAGCAATGCAACGCGGCCCGGCCGGTCGCGGCGCTGACCCAGGCCCAGAACCAGGACGGCACGGCCTGGGCGCGTGCCTGACGAGTCTTGATCCCCGTCAAGGCGCCGGCATGCACCTCTCGGCCATCATTCCCACCCTGGGCGCCCTGATCCTCGTGGTGGGTGCGCTGGCCTGGGTGCTGCGCCGCTGAGCCGCCCCTTTGCCGCGAGCTCGGGCGCGCACCCCAGCGCGAACGTGCTGCCGCGCACCGACGATTGTTCTTCACCTTGACCGCCCTCGCCCCTTCCGCCATGCCCACGCTGCCCGCGCTCGGCCGCAACGCCGTGGTCGTGGGCGTCGTCATCGCCCTGCACGGCGCGGCGCTGTGGGCCTTGCAGGCTGGCCTGCTGCAACGCCCGCCCGAAGAGGTGGTGGTGCCGGCGCAGCTGCTGGCCGAGTTCGTGGCGCCGCCGCCGGCCGTAGCTGCCGCCCC
Source organism: Burkholderiaceae bacterium (assembly GCA_024235995.1). Classification (NCBI taxonomy): domain Bacteria; kingdom Pseudomonadati; phylum Pseudomonadota; class Betaproteobacteria; order Burkholderiales; family Burkholderiaceae; species Burkholderiaceae bacterium. Next base: position 1,530,018 of record JACKLI010000001.1, on the reverse strand, counting down.
AACGCCAGCACCCGCGCCCGCAGTCGCGCCGCCACCCATGCCGGCGCCCAAGCCGCATCCGGTGGCGCAGCCGGCGCCGCGCAAGGTTCAGCACACACCCGCGCCGGCCGCCACGCCCCAGCCGCTGGCCGTGGCCGAGGCCGCGCCCACCGCGCCCGTGATGGCGGCAGCGCCCCCGCCTTCCGTCCCGGCGGCCGACGCAACACCGGCCCCGGCCCAGGCCGACGCCGCCCCTGCGGCCGCGCCAGCGCCCCCGGCGGTGGTGCAGCCCTCGTCCAAGGCGGCCTACCTCAACAACCCAGCCCCCGCCTACCCCGCCATGAGCCGCCGCCTGGGCGAATCCGGCCGCGTGGTGGTGCGCGTGCTGATCGGCACCGACGGCCGGGCGCGCGAGGCGCACGTTCAAAAGTCCAGCGGCTACGACCGGCTGGACCGGGTGGCGCTGGAGACCGCGCGCGACCGCTGGCGCTACGTGCCCGGCACGCGCGGCGGCGTGCCCGAGGCCATGTGGTTCAACGTCCCCATCAATTTCGTTCTGGAGTAAGTCGACATGGAAACCCCCTTCGGTCTGATTCACGTGTGGAGCCAGGGCGACCTGGTCACGCGCAGCGTGTTCGCGGTGCTGGTGTTCATGTCGCTGGTCTCGTGGGTGGTCATCCTCGTCAAGGCGCTGGGCGTCGTGCGCGCCAAGCGCCAGGCCGCGCGGGTGGAGGGCTTCTGGCACTCCAGCGACATGGCCGAGGGCCTGTCCAAGCTGGGCCCTGATGCCGACAACCCGTTTCGGCAGCTCGCCCTCGACGGGCGCGAGGCCGCCGCCCACCAACGCGCCACGCAGGCGCAGCTGCACGACTCGCTGAACGCCAGCGACTGGATCTCGCGCGCGCTGCAGGGCAGCATCGACTACAGCACCGCCCGGCTGCAGCAGGGCCTGGCCGTGCTGGCCTCGGTGGGCTCCACCGCGCCCTTCGTCGGCCTGTTCGGCACCGTGTGGGGCATCTATCACGCGCTGATGCGCATCAGCGGCGCCGGCCAGGCCAGCATCGACCAGGTGGCCGGCCCGATCGGCGAGGCGCTGATCATGACCGCGCTGGGCCTGGCCGTGGCCATCCCGGCGGTGCTGGGCTACAACGCGCTGGTGCGCGGCAACAAGCACATCCAGCTCAGGCTGGGGCGCTTTGCGCACGACCTGCACGCCTACTACGTGACCGGCGCGCGCGTGGGCGTCAGCGCCAGCGACCCCAAGGTGCTGCCCATCAAGAAGGGTTGAAATCATGGCCGGATTCATCGCCGACGAGCACGAGGACGTGATGAGCGAGATCAACATGGTCCCGTTCATCGACGTGATGCTGGTGCTGCTGATCGTCTTCATCATCACCGTGCCGGTGATGAAGCACGTCGTCGACGTGCAACTGCCGCGCGCCAGCGCCGACAAGGAAGTGGTCCAGCCGCAGACGCTGCGCCTGACGGTGAAGGCCGACGGCAGCTATTGGCTGGACGACAAGGCCGTGAGCGACGAACAGCTGGCCGCGCGCCTGCAGGCCGCCGGCCGGCAGCAGCCGCAACCCGAGCTGCACCTGCGCGGCGACCGCGACGTGCGCTACGAGCGCGTGGCCCAGGCCATGGCCGCGGCGCAGCAGGCCGGCATCCAGAAGATCGGCTTCATCACCGAGCCGCCACGGCCCTGAGGCGCCGCGCGTGACCCCTCCTGCCGCGCCGCCGCAACCTCCGCCACAGTCGCCGCCCATTGCTGCGGGCCGCGACGATGCGGCCGCACCGCTGCCCAGCGAAGCCCTGCTGCAGGGGCGCCGGACGGTGGAGATCCGCCACAACGGCGCGGTGTACCGCCTGCAGGCCACGCGCCAGGGCAAGCTGATCCTGACCAAGTGAGTTTCGGCGGGGGGGATCAGTAGGTCTCCAGGTGCAGGCGCCCTTCCTTCTTCAGGCGCTCGCTCAGCTCGGTCCAGTTCAGCCCCGCGCCCTGCGCGACGTCGCGCAGCGCCTGCATCACCCCGCTTTCCATCGCCTTGAGGCCGCACACGTAAAAGAAGCAGTTGGCGTCCTGCAGCAGCGGCGCCAGGTCGGCGGCGCGCTCGCGCAGGCGGTCCTGCACGTAGGTCTTGGGCTGGCCGGGGGTGCGGCTGAAGGCGAAGTGGATGTCGATGAAGTCGCGCGGCAGGCTTTGCAGCGGGCCGAAGTAGGGCAGCTCCTCCTTGGAGCGCGCGCCGAAGAACAGCAGCAGGCGCCCGCCCTCGAATTTGCCGCTCTTGCGCAGGCGCCGGCGCCACTCGGTCATGGCGCGCATGGGCGCGCTGCCGGTGCCGGTGCAGATCATCACGATGTGGCTCTTCGGGTGGTTGGGCATCAGGAAGGTGGAGCCGAAGGGCCCGATCACCTCGACCCGGTCGCCCACCTTCAGGTCGCACATGAAGTTGCTGGCCACGCCGCGCACCGGGTTGCCCTCGTAGTCCTGCAGCACGCGCTTGATGGTGAGCGAGACGTTGTTGTAGCCCGGCCGCTCGCCGTTGCGCGCGCTGGCCACCGAGTACTGGCGCGCGAAGTGCGGCTGGCCGCGCGCGTCCTGCCCGGGCGGGATGACGCCGATGGACTGGCCCTCCAGCACCGGGAAGGGCATGGCGCCGAAGTCCAGGATGACGTGGTGCGTGTCGTAGTCCTTGCCGACCTCGGTGACGCGCACGTTGCCCACGCAGGTGGCGGTCACCGTCTTTTGCGCGGCGCGCGCGCCGTACAGGTTGACGTAGGCGTGCGCGGCCGACCAGGGCGGCGTGCGCGCGGTGTAGCTGCCGGCGGCGGGGCTGGCAAAGGCGCCGTCGCCGGCCGGCTCCACGGCCAGCGCCGCCTCGGCCTGGGCCAGCGTCTGCGGCGCGTCGCCGGCCGCCGTGGCCGCGTCGTCCGGCACCTCGGCGCCGGACTCGGCCAGCTGCGCCGGCGTCAGCTCCTCGGGCAGTTCGAACCAGCCGAACTGCTCGTCCAGCGCATAGGCGCGTGCCGTGGGCACCATGCGCCAGTTGTCGATGGCGCCGGTCGGGCAACCCGGGATGCAGGCCAGGCACTGCTCGCAGATGGACGGATCGACGACGTAGTTGTTGGCGTCGTGCGAGATGGCCTGGATGGGGCACGCCGCCTCGCAGGCGCCGCAGCGGATGCAGATGGCCGGGTCGATCAGGTGCTGCTTGAGCAGCGTGGTGTCGGTTCGGGTGTCCATAATCAATTCTGTTAGGTCCCGATGGCCGCGGAGCAGGCCATGCGCGGGCACCCGTGGCCGGGGTTCCCCCGGTCACTGGGTGCGCCCCCTTGCAGGGGGGAAGCGAAGCGGAACGAAGTCCGCGCAGCTTGGGGGTGGTCCATCAATTAAAGCGCACGTACTCGAAGTCCACCGGCTGGCGGTTGATGCCCATCACCGGCGGGGCGATCCAGCCGGCGAACTTGCCGGGCTCGACCACGCGGCCCATCAGGCTGGTGACGTAGGCGCGGTCCTCGACGGTGGGCAGCCAGTCGCGCGCCTTGGCGTTCCACTCGGCCTCGCTCACGACCTGGCCCTCGGGGCTGACGCGCACGCCGGCCAGCGCGCCGATGCGGCGGTTGAAGGCCTTGTGCGGCACCGTCAGGCGGAAGGGAATGCCGGCCTTCTCGATCACGCGGTTCCAGCGCGTCACGCCGCCCACCGAGTCCTTGATGTAGTCGTCACGCAGCACCTCGTTGAGGGCGTTGAGCATGGGCACGTCCTTCTCCTGCAGCTTGCCATCCACCACGTTCAGCACCTTGTAGTGCTGGCCCTTGAGGATGTGGTCGTCCTGGCGCTTGCCTTCCTCGAAGCGGCCCTTCAGGCCGGTGCTGTAGAAGGTGGCGGCGTTGCTGGACTCGTCGGCGCCGAACAGGTCGATCGTGACGCTGAAGTGGAAGTTCAGGTAGCGCTGCAGCGTGGGCAGGTCGATCACGCCGGCGTGGCGCAGCTTTTGCACGTCGTCGGTCTTGAGCTGGTTCATCACGTCCACCGTGCGCTGGATCACGCGGCTGACGCCCGACTCGCCGACGAACATGTGATGCGCCTCCTCGGTCAGCATGAAGCGCGTGGTGCGCGCCAGCGGATCGAAGCTGCTTTCGGCCAGCGCACACAGCTGAAACTTGCCGTCGCGGTCGGTGAAGTAGGTGAACATGAAGAAGGAGAGCCAGTCGGGCGTCTTCTCGTTGAAGGCCTGCAGGATGCGCGGGTTGTCCTCCTGGCCGCTGCGGCGCTCCAGCAGCGCCTCGCCTTCCTCGCGGCCGTCGCGGCCGAAGTACTTGTGCAGCAGGTAGACCATGGCCCACAGGTGGCGGCCTTCCTCGACGTTGACCTGGAACAGGTTGCGCAGGTCGTACTGGCTGGGCGCCGTCAGGCCCAGGTGGCGCTGCTGCTCGACGCTGGCCGGCTCGGTGTCGCCCTGGGTGACGATGATGCGGCGCAGGTTGGCGCGGTGCTCGCCGGGCACGTCCTGCCAGGCGGCCTCGCCCAGGTGGTCGCCGAAGTGGATCTTGCGGTCCTGCTCAGCGGGGTTCAAAAAGATGCCCCAGCGGTACTCCGGCATCTTGACGTAGTCGAAGTGCGCCCAGCCCTGCGGATCGACGCTGGTGGCGGTGCGCAGGTAGACGTCGAAGCCGTGCGAGCCATCGGGGCCCATGTCCTGCCACCACTTCAGGTAGTCGGGCTGCCAGCTCTCGAGCGCGCGCTGCAGCGTGCGATCCTCGGACAGGTTGACGTTGTTGGGGATCTTGTCGCTGTAGTTGATGCTGCTCATGAGGGTCTCCTGATGGAATCGAAAGACGAACCGATGACTATGAAATGAATAGCTGCTTGCGCATGATTGACCGGGGCTGCAGCCATTTTTTGCTTGAATCCGGCGGGGCGCATGCCGTCAGACGCGGTTCCAGTCGAACCGGGCCTTGTCGCCCTTGCCGTAGACCTTGAGCGCACCGTGCTCGCCGACGGCGTTGGGGCGCTGGAAGATCCAGTTCTGCCAGGCGGTCAGGCGGCCGAAGATGCGGGTCAGCATGTTCTCCTTCTGGGCGAAGCGCAAGTTGGCCTCCAGGCCGGTGAGGGCGTCGGGGCTCATGGCGGCGCGCTCCTCCAGCGCGATGCGCACCTCGTCGTCCCAGTCGATGTCGTCGGGCGCGGCGGTGACCAGGCCCAGCTGCTCGGCCTGCGCGCCGTCCAGCGCCTGGCCGATGGCGGCGCGGGCGGCGGCCAGCGGGGCCTCTTCTTCATAAAAGCGGCGCGCCAGGCGCGACTGGCCGTTGACCATGGGGTAGCTGCCGAAGTTGCACTCGGCCAGCGTCAGGCGCGGCGCCTTGGCCGGCTCGTCCGCCAGCGCCAGCTGGTAGCTGCGGTCGGCACAGAAGGCCAGCTCGGCCAGCGTGCCGGCAAAGCACGAGCCCGGCTCGATCAGCGCGAACAGGCTGCGCGAGGACACGTCCAGCCGCGCCAGCGTGCGGCGCAGCATGCCCAGCGTCTCGCGCACGAACCAGTGGCCGGCGTGGGCCTGCATCAGCGCGTCGTTGGCCAGCACGGCCGCCGCGTCGCCCTCGGTCAAGAGCTGCCAGGTGCCGATGTCCAGCTCGTTGGTGCGCAGGTGCAGGATGGCGTCGTCCAGCTCGCGCGCCATGGCCAGCGGCCACCAGGCGGCGCCGGCCGCCTCGATGCCGGCCACATCGGCCGGCTGCGCGCCCTGGGGCGCCTTGACCGTCAGGGTGGCAACGCGCCGGGCGCGGTCGATGGCCACGCCGACGTGGGTGTAGGCCAGGGCGTCGGCGGATTCGGTGCGCTCCACTTTGGGTAGCAGAACACCCTTGCCGGACGCCGGCCGGTCGCTGGATGCGGCCCATCGGGCGGCGCGCTCGGCAACGAAGCCCGCGAACTGCGCCGGCTTGGCGATGGCGTCCACCAGGCGCCAGTCCACCGCCTTCTGGCCGCGCACGCCTTCGCTGGTGGTGCAGAAGATGTCGGCCCGGTCATGGCGCACGTGGCGCTTGTCGGTCACGCGCGTGAGGCCGCCGGTGCCGGGCAGCACGCCCAGCAGGGGCACCTCAGGCAGGCTGACGGAAGAGCTGCGGTCGTCCACCAGCACGATGTCGTCGCAGGCCAGCGCCAGCTCGTAGCCGCCGCCGGCGCAGGCGCCGTTGAGCGCGGCGATGAACTTCAGCCCGCTGTGCCGGCTGCTGTCCTCGATGCCGTTGCGCGTCTCGTTGGTGAACTTGCAGAAGTTGACCTTCCAGGCGTGGCTGGACAGGCCCAGCATGAAGATGTTGGCGCCCGAGCAGAACACGCGGTCCTTGCCGCTGGTGACGACGACGCTGCGCACCTCGGGGTGCTCGAAGCGGATGCGCTGCAGCGCGTCGTGCAGCTCGATGTCCACCCCCAGGTCGTAGCTGTTGAGCTTGAGCTTGTAGCCGGGGCGGATGCCCGCGTCCTCGTCGATGTCGATCGCCAGCGTGGCGACGGCGCCGTCGAAGGACAGCTTGACGTGGTGGTAGCGGCTGGGATCGGTGCGGTAGTCGACCTTGGGATCGGGCAAGGGGGCGTTCACGGCGAGGGCTCCTGGATGAAGTTGGGCGGCAACCTTGGAAAACCCGGGCCTGGCTGGCATTTGACCCGAGCGATAAATGCATCATAGTGCATGTTTTCACCCACGTCAATGCAATTTAATGCATTTTTTCAAACCGGCTGGCCGATGGCCTGGCGCGCCAGCCGGCGCAGGCGCGCGAACACCTCCTCCTCGCTGCCCTGGCTGGTGTCCAGGCGCAGGTCGGCCTTGGCGTAGAAGGCCGAGCGACCAACCAGGATGCGCTTGAGGTCTTCCATCGCCTCGGCGCTGGCCGCCATCGGGCGCATGTCGCCCTGCGCCGCCACGCGCGCCATGTGGTCGTTCGGCGAGGCCTGCAGCCAGATGGTCAGGCAGTGCTCCAGCAGCAGGTTGAAGTTGGCCGCGTCGGACACCAGGCCGCCGGGGGTGGCGATGACCACCTCGGGATAAATCTGCAGGGCCTCCTCCAGCGCGCGACGCTCGTAGCGGCGGTAGGCGTGGGTGCCGTACAGGTTGTGGATCTCGTGGATGCCGCAGCCGGCGAACTGCTCGATCTCACGGCTCAGCTCGATGAAGGCGTAGCCCAGGTCCTCGGCCAGCCGCCGCCCCAGCGTGGACTTGCCCGCCCCGCGCAGGCCGATCAGCGCGATGCGCGTGCCGCGCGCGCGCCGCGCCGCGCCCGGGTCCTGGAACAGGTGGCCCAGCGTTTCGCGCGCCTGGCGCAGCTCGGCCTCGCCGCGGCCGGCCAGCAGCTCGCGGATCAGCAGCCACTCGGGCGAGGAGGTGGTCACGTCGCCCAGCAGCTCGCTCAGCTCGCACTGCAGGGCCCGCGCCACCTGCAGCAGCACCAGGATGGAGGCATTGCCCATGCCGTATTCCAGGTTGGCCAGGTGCCGCTCGGAGACGTCGGCCGCCAGCGCCACCGCCTTGCGCGTCATGCCGCGGCGCGCGCGCTGCTCGCGCACGCGCTCGCCCAGCGCCAGCAGGAACGGGTGGCGGGACTCGGGCTCGGACGCGGTGGCAACCGCGAGGTCGGTCGGCGTGGTGTTCATGCGAGATTTCCTGGGCCAATATGCGGCAGGCCGATTCTTGACATGCATTTTATTGCATGTAAGATCGCCAGCACAATAATTCATTGTGCACCGCGGGGCAGCCGCCATCGGCCCCGCCCGGAGACCCTTGCATGACCGCCCCCACCGTCGCCGCGCCGCCCGAGCGCTTCAACTTCGCCGCCCACCTGCTGGCCGCCAACGCCCAGCGCCCCGCCAAGACCGCCTTTGCCGACGACGGCGGCGCCCTGAGCTACGGCCAGCTCGACGAACGCGTGCGCGGCCTGGCCGCCGGCCTGCTGGGCCTGATGCTGCGCCGCGAGGAGCGCGTGCTGCTGCTGATGCACGACGGGCTGGACTGGCCGGTGGCCTTCCTGGGCAGCCTGTACGCCGGCCTGGTGCCGGTGGCCGTCAACACCCTGCTGACGGCCGACGACTACGCCTACATGCTGGAGCACTCGCGCGCCCAGGCGGTGCTGGTGTCGGGCGCGCTGCTGCCCACGCTCACGGCCGCCATGGTCAAGAGCGACCACGAGGTGCAGCGCGTCATCGTCTCGCACCCGCTGGCGCCCCTGCAGCCGGGGCAGATCGACTTCAGCGCCTTCGTCGCCGCGCACGCGCCGCTGGCCAAGCCCGCGGCCACCCAGGCCGACGACCCGGCCTTCTGGCTGTACTCCAGCGGCTCCACCGGCCGGCCCAAGGGCACGGTGCACTCGCACGCCAACCCCTACTGGACCTGCGAGCTGTACGCCAAGGGCGTGCTGCAGCTGCGCGAGGACGACGTGTGCTTCTCGGCGGCCAAGCTGTTCTTTGCCTACGGCCTGGGCAACGCCCTCACCTTCCCCATGAGCGTGGGCGCCACCACCCTGCTGATGGCCGAGCGCGCCACGCCCGCCGCCACCTTCAAGCGCCTGACCGGCGGCGTGGCCGGCCTCAGGCCGACGGTGTTCTACGGCGCCCCCACGGGCTTTGCCGGCATGCTGGCCGACCCGGCCCTGCCGGCGCGCGGGCAGGTGGCGCTGCGGCTGGTGTCCTCGGCCGGCGAGGCGCTGCCGGCCGAGCTGGGCGAGCGCTTCAAGGCGCACTTCGGCGTCGACATCGTAGACGGCATCGGCTCCACCGAGATGCTGCACATCTTCCTGTCCAACCGGCCCGAGCAGGTGCGCTATGGCAGCACCGGCTGGCCGGTGCCGGGCTACGCGGTGGAGCTGCGCGACGACAACGGCCAGCCGGTGCCCGACGGCGAGCCGGGCGACCTGTACATCCAGGGCCCCAGCGCGGCCATGATGTACTGGGGCAACCGCGCCAAGACGCGCGAGACCTTCCAGGGCGGCTGGACCAAGAGCGGCGACAAGTACGTGCGCAACCCCGACGGCAGCTACACCTACGGCGGGCGCAGCGACGACATGCTGAAGGTCAGCGGCGTGTACGTCAGCCCGTTCGAGGTCGAGGCCACGCTGGTGCAGCATCCGGCGGTGCTGGAGGCGGCCGTCATCGGGGTGGCGGACGTCGACGGCCTGACCAAGACCAAGGCCTTCGTCACGCTGAAAGCCGGCGCGGCGGCCACCGAGGACGAGCTCAAGGCCTTCGTCAAGACCCGGCTGGCGCCCTACAAGTACCCGCGCCAGATCGAGTTCATCAGCGAACTGCCCAAGACCGCCACCGGCAAGATCCAGCGCTTTCGGTTGCGCGAGCGCGAGCAGGCCGCGCGCTGAACATTCAGGAGCGCTTGCGCACGGTCTGCCAGGGATTGGCCTGATCGGCCGATGCCAGGCCGGTCAGGCCCATCGCGCCCGACGGCGTCGTGCCGGCGCCGCGCCCCCACTGCGAGCCCTCGAAGCCCGAGGGCGTGAACCCCGACGGCGCAAAGCCGGAGTTGGCGTAGCCGCTGGCGCCAAAGCCCGAGGGCGTGGGCCGCGCCGCGGCCAGCACGCGCTCGCGCAGCACCTCGGGCTGCGGCCAGCTCGACAGCGCGCCCTTGAAGCGGATCAGGCGGATGCCGGCGGTACGCAGCGCGTGGTTCTTTTCGGCCAGGCGGCGCTGCACCAGCGGGTCGTCGCGCGTGCGCAGCAGGTCGACCTCGAAGGCGTACATCGGCTGGCCTTGCTCGTCGCACAGCAGGAAGTCGACGCGTGCGTGATCGAGCCACCGCCGGGCCGCGCCGCGGTCCGGGCCGGCGCGCACCGTCAGAAAGCGCCGCAGCAGCGGGCGGAACAGCACCGCCCCTTCCGGAAAGGCCCGATGCAGATAACGCAGCAGCGCCACCTGCTCCTCGTTGAGGGGCGCCATGGCGGCAAAGCGCGTCGCTGCGTCGACGTGCTGCTCGGCCGCCGGGCGCGCCTTGCGCGGCCACCACAGCCACGCCAGCGCCAACACCAGCAGCACCAGTGCCGCCGCCACCACCGAGCCGTCCACGGTCACCGGGCCGGTCCAGTCCGCGAGCGATCGGAAGTCAAACGAGTTCATGGGGCGAGACTTTTGTCCAGGGTGCGTACCCTACGACAAAACACCCCTGCAAACAATTACACTTTGGCACTAATCCTGACGTTTGATGACGACCAACTCCAAGGTATGGACGGCCGATCAGGTGTCGCGCGAGAGGGTGATCGTCGGCAGCTTGCCCGTCGCGTCGCGCGTGCGCCGCGCCAGCTCGACCGCCATCTGGCGCGCCATCTGCTTGTAGGTGGCGGCGACGTCGCCCTCGGGCTCGGCCATCACCGTGGGCGTGCCCGAGTCGGCCTGCTCGCGGATGGACAGCGCCAGCGGCAGCGCGCCCAGGTAGTCCAGGCCTTTCTCGGCCGCGTAGCGCTTGCCGCCATCGGCCCCGAAGATGTGCTCGGCGTGGCCGCAGTGGGAACACACGTGCACGGCCATGTTCTCGACCAGCCCCAGGATGGGCACGCCGACCTTCTCGAACATGGTCACCGCCTTGCGCGCGTCGGCCAGCGCGATGTCCTGCGGCGTGGTGACGATGACCGCGCCGGCCAGCGGCACGCGCTGGCTCAGGCTGAGCTGGATGTCGCCCGTGCCCGGCGGCATGTCGACCATCAGGTAGTCCAGGTCGTGCCAGTGGGTCTGGCGCAGCAGCTGGTCCAGCGCCTGCGTGGCCATGGGTCCGCGCCAGACCATGGCCTGGTCCTGGTCGACCAGAAAGCCGATCGAGATGACCTGCAGGCCGTGGCCGTTCATGGGCTCCATGCTCTTGCCGTCGCGGCTTTCGGGCCGGCCGCGGATGCCCAGCATGATGGGCTGGCTGGGGCCGTAGATGTCGGCGTCCAGCACGCCCACGCGCGCGCCCTCGGCGGCCAGCGCCAGCGCCAGGTTGGCGGTGGTGGTGCTCTTGCCCACGCCGCCCTTGCCCGAGGCCACGGCCACGATGTTCTTGACCTGCGGCAGCAGCGGCAGCCCGCGCTGCGCGGCGTGCGCGCCCACCCGGGTGGCGATGTGCACCGACACGTTGCCCACGCCCGGCAGCGCACGCACGGCGGCCACCAGGGCCTGGCGCAGCGCGGCGTGCTGGCTCTGGGCCGGATAGCCCAGCTCGAGGTCGAACGACACGTCGGCGCCCATGACCTGCACGTTCTTCAGCTGCGCCAGCTCCAGCAGGCCCTGGCCGGTGGCCGGATCGACGACGGCCTGCACCGCCTGCTGCACGTCCTGTTGCTCAATGCTCATGGATTGACCTTTTTTGAAAGCAGCGGGTAGTCTATTTGCCCGCGAGCCCGATCTCCCCGTTTGGCGCACCATGACCCTATGACTGCCATGAATTTGCCGTCCCCCGCCCGGCCCGGCACCGCCCTGCTGCTGAGCGGCGGCGGCGCGCGCGCGGCCTACCAGGCCGGGGTGCTGCAGGGCATCGCCGCGCTGCAGCGGCGCCACGGCCTGCCGGCCGGCGGGGCGCCGTTCGACATCATCGTCGGCACCTCCGCCGGCGCCATCAACGCGGCGGCGCTGGCCTGCGGGGCCGATCATTTTCAGGTCGCGGTGGCGCGCCTAGCCGCGTTCTGGAGCCACTTCCACGTCGAGCAGGTGTATCGCGCCACGCCCCGGCATGCCCTGGCCGCCAGCGCGCGCTGGTTCGCGCTGATGCTGCTGGGCTGGCTGTCGCCGCGCTGGCGCGGCCTGCAGCCGCACTCGCTGCTGGACAACGCCCCCCTGCGCGCCCTGCTGCAGGCGCAGCTGCCGCTGGATCGGCTGCCCGGCCTGCTGCGGCAAGGCCATCTGCGCGCGCTGGCCGTGACGACCTCGTGCTACGGCAGCGGCGAGCACGTGGTGTTCTACGACGCGGTGGAGCAGATCAGCGACTGGGCGCGCGCGCGCCGCCGCGCGGTGCGCACGCCCATCGGCATCGAGCACCTGATGGCCTCGGCCGCCATTCCACTGCTGTTTCCGGCCACGCGCATCGAGGTCAATGGCCAGGCCGCCTACTACGGCGACGGCTCGATGCGGCAGATCACGCCCATCGCCCCGGCCATCCACCTGGGCGCGCAGCGCGTGCTGGTGGTCGGCGTCAGCAGCGCGCCCGAGCCGGTGGACGAGGCCGGCCTGGGCGACCCGGCCTACCCCTCGCTGGCGCAGGTGGCCAACCATGCGCTGGCCAGCATCTTCCTGGACACCCTGACGGCCGACGCCGAGCGCCTGCACCGCATCAACCACACGCTGAGCCTGATCGAGCCGGCGCGCCGCGCCGAATCCGCCCTGCGGCCGATCGAGCTGCTGACCATCATGCCCTCGCAACGGCTGGACCGGGTGGCCATACGCCACACCGCCACGCTGCCACGCCCGGTGCGCACGCTGATGGCGATTTTGGGCATGCGCGGGGGCGCACCCAGCGCGCGCAGCTCGGCGCTGGCCACCTACCTGATGTTCGAGGCCGGCTTCACCACCGAGCTGATGCGGCTGGGCGAAGCCGACGCGCTGGCGCAGCAGGACGCGATCTGCCGCTTCTTCGGCTGGCCGCGCAGTCCATAGAATGGCTGGTTTTTTGCCGCGCACCCGAACGCCCCTATGTCCACCCGCCAGCTCTTCGTCACCACCGCGCTGCCGTACGCCAACGGCAAGTTCCACATCGGCCACATCATGGAATACATCCAGGCCGACATCTGGGTGCGGTACCAACGCATGCAGGGCCACGCGGTCGACTTCGTGGGCGCCGACGACGCGCACGGCGCGCCCATCATGATCGCGGCCGAGAAGGCCGGCGTCACGCCCGAGCAGTTCGTGGCCGGCATCGCCGCCGGGCGCAAGCAGTACCTGGACGGCTTTCTGATCGGCTTCGACAACTGGCACAGCACGCACAGCCCCGAGAACACCGCCATCTCGCAGGCCATCTACAAGGACCTGCGCGCCGCCGGCCTGATCGAGTCGCGCACCATCGAGCAGTTCTACGACCCGCAAAAGGGCATGTTCCTGCCCGACCGCTTCATCAAGGGCGAATGCCCCAACTGCCACGCCAAGGACCAGTACGGCGACAACTGCGAGGTGTGCGGCGCGGTGTACGCACCCACCGAGCTGATCGAGCCCTATTCGGCCCTGACCGGCGCGCGCCCCGAGCTGAAAAGCAGCGAGCACTTCTTTTTCAAGCTGTCGGACGCGCGCTGCATCGCCTTTTTGCGCCAGTGGCTGGACCGCGTGCAGCCCGAGGTGGCCAACAAGGTGCGCGAGTGGATCGACGCCGACGCCAGCGGCACGGTGAAGATGGGCGACTGGGACATCTCGCGCGACGCGCCCTACTTCGGCATCGAGATCCCCGATGCGCCGGGCAAGTATTTTTACGTGTGGCTGGACGCGCCCATCGGCTACCTGGCCAGCCTGAAGAACCTGTTGGGCAAGCGTGGCGAGGACTTCGACGCCTACATGGCGCGCCCCGGGCTGGAGCAGTACCACTTCATCGGCAAAGACATCATCACCTTCCACACCCTGTTCTGGCCCGCGATGCTCAAGTTCAGCGGCCGCAAGGTGCCCGACAACGTGTTCGTGCACGGCTTTCTCACCGTCAACAACGGCGAGAAGATGAGCAAGAGCCGTGGCACCGGGCTGGACCCGCTCAAGTACCTGGAGCTGGGCATGAACCCCGAGTGGCTGCGCTACTACCTGGCGGCCAAGCTGTCGGGGCGCAACGAAGACATCGACTTCAACGCCGACGACTTCATGGCCCGCGTCAACAGCGACCTGGTGGGCAAGTACATCAACATCGCCAGCCGCGCCGCCGGCTTCATCAGCAAGCGCTTCGAAGGGCGCCTGGGCACCGTGTCAGCCGACGGCGCGGCGCTGCTGCAAACGCTGCAGGCCGCCTGCGCGGACATCACCGCGCTGTACGAGCAGCGCGACTACGGCAAGGCCGTGCGCGAAACGATGGCGCTGTGCGACCGCGTGAACGCCTACGTGGACGCCAACAAGCCCTGGGAGCTGGCCAAGAAGCCCGACCAAACCGAACGCCTGCACGACGTGTGCAGCACCTGCATCGAGGCCTTCCGCGTCCTGACGATTTACCTCAAGCCCATCCTGCCGCGGCTGGCTGCCGAGGTGGCTCAGTTTTTGATGGTGCCGCCCGAGGGCTTTGACGACGCTGCCCGCCCGCTGGGCGCCGGCTGGCAGATCGGCGAATACAAGCACCTGATGCAGCGCGTGGACGCCAAGCAGCTTGAAGCCTTGTTCGAGCCTCCAGCCGGCACCCCACAAGCGCAAGCAGCTATTGAAACAGAAGCAACCGCGACCCTGCCCGGCGGCGAGGCCATCGCCCCCACGATCACCATCGACGACTTCGCCAGGATCGACCTGCGCATCGCCCGCATCGTCGATTGCCAGGCCGTGGAAGGCTCAACCAAGCTGCTGCGCCTGACGCTGGACGCCGGCGAAGGCCGCACGCGCAACGTCTTTTCCGGCATCGCCAGCGCCTACCAGCCCGAAGACCTCAAGGGCAAGCTGACGGTGCTGGTGGCCAACCTGGCGCCGCGCAAGATGAAGTTCGGCGTTAGCGAAGGCATGGTGCTGGCCGCCAGCCACGCCGACGAAAAGGCGCAGCCCGGCATCTACGTGCTGGAGCCCTTCGCCGGCGCGCAGCTTGGCATGCGGGTGCGCTGAACCGGCACCCCCGGGCGCATGGCATGCCCGCGGCGCTACAGGGATGCCCGCAAATCGGCCAGCGTGATCATCAAGGTCATGGGATCGAGCGGCGAAGGGTCAAACCCGACCCGCTCATAGAACGCCCTGGCGGAGTCGGACAAGGCGTGCACCAGCAGTCCGCGCACGCCGATGATGTCGGCGGCCTGGGCGACGCGCAGCGCCGCATCCCGCACCAGGGCGCGGCCAAGCCCCTGCCCTTGCAGCGCCTGATCGATGGCCAGGCGGCCCAGGACGACGACCGGTATCGGATCGGGCATGTTGCGTCGAAACCGGCCGGACGCGGCATCCAGCGCGACCGCGCTGGACGCCAGGGCGTACCACGCCACCACGCGCCGGCCGGCGCACACCACGAAGGTGCGGGACGCTCCGCTGGCCTGGTTCTTCAAGGCATGCCGCGCCAGCCAGGCGTCCAGCGACGCCACACCCGAGCGGCACGCGCTCACGTCGTGGCGGGGGCTCAGCGGCTCGGGCGCGCCCAGCGTCATGCCTTGTCCCAGGGCGCGGGCGTCTGCATCGTCTTGCGCAGGCGCGCGCTGGGGCTGGGCGGCATGTCCAGACGGGCGACGAAGGCGTCGTAGACCTGCGGCGACACCTGGAGCAGGGCCCGATCCAGCAAGGTTTTTTCAGCCACGGCGCGCGCGGCGTCCAGGACAAACGCGGTCCGGTTTTTTCCGCAGGCTTGCGCCGCACGGTCGATCAGACCGCGGTCTTCGGGCTTGATCCGAAGGTTGAGTGTGGTGCGGGTGGCGACGGTTGACACGGTAAAGGCCTCCTTCTTGCGTCCGGGGCAACAGGCATTCTAGCGGCAACGTACTGCCAATGTCATTACGCCGCCTGGGCTTTCGGCCGATCCGGCAGGCGCACAATCAACGGGTCTGCTCCCAATTCCGATGCACGCGCCAGACAGCCGGGTTGGCTGCACGCGCATCGCGCCGGGAGCCCCTGCATTCATTCAAGCACTGCATCCCATGGCCAGTTCCTTGCCCATCGCCCGCTTTCGCCCCCGCATCATCGACGCCCTGCGCGGCTACGACCGCCAGCGCCTGGTGCAGGACTTCGGGGCGGGCCTCACGGTGGCCGTGGTGGCGCTGCCGCTGGCCATGGCCTTTGCCATCGCCTCGGGCCTGCCGCCGCAGGCGGGGCTGTTCACCGCCATCGTCGCGGGCTTTCTGATTGCCGTGCTGGGCGGCTGCCGGGTGCAGATCGGCGGGCCGGCGGGCGCCTTCATCGTCATCGTCTACGGCATCGTCGAGCGCTACGGCGTGCCCAACCTGATCATCGCCACCGCCTTCTCGGGCGTGCTGCTGTTCGCCATGGGCCTGCTGCGGCTGGGCACGCTGGTGCGCTTCATTCCGATCGCGGTGATCATCGGCTTCACCAACGGCATCGCGGTGCTGATCGGGCTGTCGCAGGTCAAGGACTTCCTGGGCCTGTCCATCGACAAGATGCCGGGTGACTTTTTCGGCATCGTGGGTGCGCTGTGGGCCAACCTGCACACGCTCAACCCCTGGGCGCTGGGGGTGGCGGCCGTGTCGCTGGTCATCATCATCGGCTGGCAGCACGCCATGCCCACACTGGGCCCGCGGGCGCCGTTCTCGGGCCAGCTCAACCGGGTGCCGGGCTCCATCGTGGCGCTGGTGGTGGCCACCACGGCGGTGGGCGTGTTCAAGCTGCCGGTGGAAACCATCGGCTCGCGCTTCGGCGGCATCCCGGCGGCGCTGCCGGCGTTCACGCTGCCCGAGTTCAGCTGGGAAACCGTGCGCTACCTGCTGATGCCGGCCATCACGCTGGCGCTGCTGGGCGCCATCGAGTCGCTGCTGTGCGCGCGCGTGACCGACGGCCTGATCGGCGAGCGGCACGACCCCAACCAGGAGCTGATGGCCCAGGGCATCGCCAACTTCGTGGCGCCGCTGATGGGCGGCATGCCGGCCACCGGCACCATCGCGCGCACCGTCACCAACGTCAAGAGCGGCGCCACCAGCCCCATTGCCGGCATCGTGCATGCGCTGGTGCTGCTGCTGGTCATCCTGGTGGCCGCACCGCTGGCGTCCTCCATCCCGCTGGCCACGCTGGCCGCCATCCTGATATTCGTGGCCTGGAACATGGGCGAGTGGCACGCCTTCGCGCACCTGCGCAACCTGACCGTGCCCTACCGCTTCACGCTGCTGTCGGTGTTCTTTTTGACCGTGATCTTCGACCTGACGGTGGCGGTGCAGCTGGGCATCGTCGCCGCCTGCGTGACCTTCATCGTGCGCATCGCGCGGCTGTCGCGCGCCGATGCGCTGGCGCCGCCCGAGCTGAAGGCGGCCGGCACGCAGGTGCAGGTCAAGCGCCTGTCGGGCGCGCTGTTCTTCGGCTCGGCCCCGCTGGTCGAGGCTTTGCAGGACCAGCTGCCCGCGCGGGCGCTGGTGCTCGACTTCGAGCACGTGATGTACCTCGACTCGACCGGCGCCGACGCCCTGCTGGCGCTGGCGCGCACCTGCCAGGCGCAGGGCGTGCGGCTGATCGCCAGCGCCCTGGCCACCCAGCCGCTGGACATGGCGCGGCGCTGCGGCCTGCTGCCCCTGATCAAGGCCGACCTGCAGCCCGACCTGGCGCGCGCGGTGGCGGCGGCCGATGCCATCGCCTCCTCGCCGCCCGGCGCCACCGAGCCCACCGGCGCCGACCCGCAGCCATGAAAGCACGGTGGGTGGCGCCGGCCGGCAAGCTTGCTGGACTGGCACCGGCATCAACGCACATGAGGGGCCAGCATGTCCCCCATGGATCGGCGTCGCGCTCTTCAACTGGCGGGCGCCGCCGGGTGCAAGCCTAGGAGTCTGGGCGGCAGAAGCTGCGTCGGCTGCAACGCGCGAGAAAACGGTCCATCGCGGCGCTCCCAACGGCGCCCATAGCTCGGCTATGGGCTTGTTGGTATCACCACGCTGTCCTCGTTTTTCGCACGTTTCGCTTCGACGCCTTCTGCCGCCCAGGCTCCTAGCGCGGACGCGCCGGCGCGCAGCCTAAGCGCTGCGCCAGCTTGTGCAGGTTGCTGGGGTCCAGGCCCAGCTCGCGCGCGGCGCCGGCCCAGCGGCCACCGTGCGCGGCCAGGGCCTGCTCGATGGCGGCGCGCTGGCAGGCCTCGACGCGCTCGCGCAGGGTGCCCGCAGGGTCGGACGCCGCGCCGGCCACCGTGGCGCCCGCGGGCCCCGCGGGCACAGCCACCGGCGCGGCGTCCAGGTCCAGCAGCTCGGCGCCGAGGGTGACGATCTCGGTGCGGGTGGCGCCGCGGCTGACGGCCTTGAGCGCGGCGCGGCCGATCACCTGCTCCAGCTCGCGCACGTTGCCCGGCCAGGCGTAGCGGCGCAGCGCCTGCTTGGCCTCCACCGACAGGCGCAGGCTGCGCAGGCCCAGGCGCGCGCGGTTGACCTCCAGCAGGCGCCCGGCCAGCAAAAGGACGTCGCGGCCGCGCTCGCGCAGCGGCGGAATGGTGATGGGGTAGACCGACAGGCGGTGGTACAGGTCGGCGCGAAACGCCCCGTCCTGCACCTGCTCGCGCAGGCTGCGGTTGGTGGTGGCGATCACCCGCACGTCCACCGTGCGCGGCGCGGCCGCGCCCTGGCGCCGCACGGTGCCGCTCTGCAGGGTGCGCAGCAGCTGGGCCTGCACGGCCAGCGGCAGCTCGCCCACCTCCTCCAGCAGCAGGGTGCCGCCATCGGCCGCCTCGAAGCGGCCGGCGCGGTCTTCCACCGCGCCGGCGAAGGCGCCGCGCACGTGGCCGAACAGCTCGCTCTCGGCCAGCGCCTCGGGCAGCGCGGCGCAGTTGATGTGCACCAGCGGCTGCGCGCGCCGGCGCGACAGGGCGTGCAGGCGGTGCGCGAACAGCTCCTTGCCGACCCCGGTCTCGCCCAGCAGCAACACGGGCAGCTCGGTGTCGGCCACGATGCCCAGCTCGTGCAGCAGCTGCTGCATGGGCGGGCTGTCGCCCAGCAGGCCGCGGTCTTCGTCCACCGGCTGCCCGCCCGTGACCGGTACGCCGGCCGACTGGCTGGCCACGCGCAGCGCGCCTTCGAGCCGGCCCACCCGCACCACGGCCTCGATCAGCGGCAGCAGCTGCGCCAGCTGGCGCTGGGCCGGCTCGTCGAAGGTGCCGACGTCCAGCGCATCCAGCGTCAGCACGCCCCAGGGCCGGCCCTCGACGGCCAGGACGATGCCCATGCAGTCGTGCACGTGCAGCGGCTCGCCCGGCCGCTCGATGACCAGGCCGTCGTACGGGTCGGGCAGGCCGCTGTCGTGATGAAAGCGCGTGACCCCAACGCGCCGCAGGATGGCGGCCAGGCGCGGGTGCTCCATCAAGGCGAAGCGGCGCCCCAGGGCGTCGGGCGTCAGGCCGTCCACCGCCTCGGGCCGCAGGCTGTCGCCGCCCGCATCCAGCGCCAGCAGGGCCACGGCGCCGCAGCGGAAGTGCCCACGCAGCAGTTCGGCCAGCCGTTGCTGGCGCACGGCGGCGGGCAACTCCACCGCCAGGTCGGACAACAGTTCGGTGTAGACGGCTGATAGGGTCATATTTACCTTGATATGGTCATTTTAACCTTTAATCAATCGGGTATTTATAACCGTTGCTTTCCCGATTTATTGAACATGGGTCAATTTTTTCCCGGCTCGAGGCGGGCATAAACGCAGGGTAAACCCTTGATATGACGCAAAGCAGGAAAGACCATGACCCAAACCCAGCCTTCTCCCACGTCGCGCCGCCCGCCGCCGCTGGCACGCACCCGCATCCCCGACCTTGACCGCCGGCCCGGCGCCCGCGCCTGGCGGACCGGCCTGCACGCCTGACCCCGACACCCTTTCCGAAAGACCCGACCATCATGGGACGCTACAAGAAACACTGGTTCACCCTGATCGGCCTATGCATCGTGATGTTCTCGCTGCTGGGCTACTTCGGCGCCGACATCTACCGCTCGGCGCCGCCCATCCCCACCCAGGTGGTGACGGACAGCGGCAAGCCGCTCTTCACGGGCGAGGACATCCTCGACGGCCAGACCGCCTGGCAGTCGGTGGGCGGCATGCAGCTGGGCTCCATCTGGGGCCACGGCGCCTACCAGGCGCCCGACTGGACGGCCGACTGGCTGCACCGTGAGCTGACGGCCTGGCTCGACCTGGCCGCCCGGGCGCAATACGGCAAGCCCTACGCCGAATTGGGCGCCGGCCCGCAAGGCGCGCTGCGCGCCGAGCTGAAGGCCGAGTACCGCGGCGACGGGGTGGACGCGCAAAACCGGCTGGTGGTGAGCGAGCGCCGCGCGCAGGCCATGGCGCAGACGGCCGACCACTACGAGCGCCTGTTCTCGGCCGACCCCTCGCTGCAAAAGAGCCGCGAGCACTTCGCCATGAAGGAGGACACGCTGCCCAGCGCCGAGCGCCGCCAGCAGCTGACGCACTTCTTCTTCTGGACCGCCTGGGCCGCGTCGGCCGAGCGTCCGGACAGCCACGTCACCTACACCAACAACTGGCCGCACGAGCCGCTGATCGACAACGTGCCGAGCAGCGAGAACGTGGTGTGGTCGGTGGTCAGCGTGGTGGTGCTGCTGGCCGGCATAGGCTTTCTGGTGTGGGGCTGGTCCTTCCTGGGCAGGCACGACGAGTCCGACCCCGCCGTCCCCGCGCACGACCCGCTGACGCGCTTTGCGCTCACGCCCTCACAGCACGCGCTGGGCAAGTACCTGTTCCTGGTCGTGGGCCTGTTCGTCTTCCAGGTGTTCATCGGCGGCTTCACCGCGCACTACACGGTGGAAGGCCAGCGCTTCTACGGCATCGACGTGTCGCAGTGGTTCCCCTACGCGCTCACGCGCACCTGGCACATCCAGGCCGCGCTGTTCTGGATCGCCACGGGCTTTCTGGCCGTCGGCCTGTTCCTGGCGCCCATCATCAACGGCGGCAAGGACTCCAAGTACCAGAAGCTGGGCGTGGACATCCTGTTCTGGGCGCTGGTCGTCGTCTGCGTCGGCTCCTTCGTCGGCAACTACCTGGCCATCGCGCACAAGCTGCCGCCGGAGTGGAGCTTCTGGCTGGGCCACCAGGGCTATGAGTTCGTGGACCTGGGCCGCCTGTGGCAGATCCTCAAGTGGGTCGGCATCCTGTTCTGGCTGGTGCTGATGCTGCGCGGCGTGACGCCGGCGCTGCTCAGGAAGTCCGGCGAGGACAAGAACCTGCTGGCCCTGCTCACCGCCTCGGTGGGTGCCATCGGCCTGTTCTACGGCGCCGGCCTGTTCTATGGCGAGCGCACCAACCTGTCGGTGATGGAATACTGGCGCTGGTGGGTGGTGCACCTGTGGGTGGAGGGCTTCTTCGAGGTGTTTGCCACCACGGCGCTGGCCTTCGTCTTCAGCAGCATGGGCCTGGTCTCGCGCTCCATGGCCACCACGGCCAGCCTGGCGTCGGCCTCGCTGTTCCTCCTGGGCGGCATTCCGGGCACCTTCCACCACCTGTACTTCGCCGGCACCACCACGCCCGTGATGGCCGTCGGCGCCGCCTTCAGCGCGCTCGAGGTGGTGCCGCTGATCGTGCTGGGCCACGAGGCCTGGGAGCAGTGGCGCCTGAAGACCCGCGCGCCCTGGATGGAAAACCTCAAGTGGCCGCTGCTGGCGTTTGTCACCGTGGCGTTCTGGAACATGCTGGGCGCGGGCGTGTTCGGCTTCATGATCAACCCGCCGATCGCGCTGTACTACATCCAGGGCCTGAACACCACGCCGGTGCACGCCCATGCCGCGCTGTTCGGCGTGTATGGCTTCCTGGCGCTGGGCTTCACGCTGCTGGTGCTGCGCTACATCCGCCCCAGCCTGGTGTTCAGCGAGCGCCTGATGAAGACGGCGTTCTGGGGCCTGAACGGCGGCCTGGTGCTGATGATCGCCACCAGCCTGCTGCCCATCGGCATCATGCAGTTCAACGCCAGCGTGAGCGAAGGCCTGTGGTGGGCGCGCAGCGAGGCCTTCATGCAGCAGCCCCTGCTGCAGACCCTGCGCTGGGTGCGCACCTACGGCGACGTGGTGTTCATCGTCGGCGCCCTGGCCATGGCCTGGCAGGTGGTGCTGGGCGTGTTCCAGCGCGACGCGGCCGACGCGCCGCAGGGCCGGCTGCAGGGCGCGACGTCCTGACGCCCCTTCGGCGGCGCACCCGACCGGCGCGCCGCCGAACCCACCCGCCTGCCCGGCGCCCGGCCTCGATGTCCAAGGCCGTGGCGCCGGGCTTTTTGGGCTCTTGAATCCGCGCTATTTGCCCTTATGATTAGCACTCGTTGGAGTTGAGTGCTAACAAACCGCTCTTCGCCATCCGATCTTGCGGCCCGCCGCGCACGCGCCGGGCCGAGCAAGCGAAATTTTCTTTCATACCATCCACTTAGGAGCATCCATGAAACTGCGTCCCCTCGCCGATCGCGTGATCGTCAAGCGCCTGGAGAACGAAACCAAGACCGCTTCGGGCATCGTCATTCCCGACAACGCCGCCGAAAAGCCCGACCAGGGCGAGGTGCTGGCCGTGGGCCCGGGCCGCCAGGACGATGACGGCGACCGCATCGCCATGAGCGTGAAAGTGGGCGACCGCGTGCTGTTTGGCAAGTACAGCGGCCAGACCGTCAAGGTCGACGGCGACGAGCTGCTGGTGATGAAGGAAGACGACCTGTTTGCCGTCGTCGAGAAGTGATCGCTCGCATCCCGTTCCTGATTACTCCTTGTTTCATAGCTGCTCGCGCTTGATCCACCCGGGCTAGAGCGGTATTTCATTCATATTTTTTCGGAGCCAACAACATGGCAGCAAAAGACGTAGTTTTCGGCGGCGAAGCCCGCGCCCGCATGGTCGAAGGCGTGAACATCCTGGCCAACGCGGTCAAGACCACCCTGGGCCCCAAGGGCCGCAACGTGGTGCTGGAGCGCAGCTTCGGCGCCCCCACCGTCACCAAGGACGGTGTCTCGGTCGCCAAGGAGATCGAGCTGAAGGACAAGCTGCAGAACATGGGCGCGCAGATGGTCAAGGAAGTGGCTTCCAAGACCAGCGACAACGCCGGTGACGGCACCACCACCGCCACCGTGCTGGCCCAGGCCATCGTGCGCGAAGGCATGAAGTACGTGGCCGCCGGCATGAACCCGATGGACCTGAAGCGCGGCATCGACAAGGCCGTGACGGCCCTGATCGAGCAGCTGAAGAAGGCCAGCAAGGCCACCACCACCAGCAAGGAGATCGCCCAGGTCGGCTCCATTTCGGCCAACAGCGACGAGTCGATCGGCAAGATCATCGCCGACGCCATGGACAAGGTCGGCAAGGAAGGCGTGATCACCGTCGAGGACGGCAAGAGCCTGGACAACGAGCTGGACGTGGTCGAAGGCATGCAGTTCGACCGCGGCTACCTGTCGCCCTACTTCATCAACAACCCCGAGAAGCAGGCCGCCATCCTGGACAACCCCTACGTGCTGCTGTTCGACAAGAAGATCAGCAACATCCGCGACCTGCTGCCCACGCTGGAAGCCGTGGCCAAGGCCGGCCGCCCGCTGCTGATCGTGGCCGAAGAAGTCGAGGGCGAGGCCCTGGCCACCCTGGTGGTCAACACCATCCGCGGCATCCTGAAGGTCGTGGCCGT
Organism: Burkholderiaceae bacterium; assembly: GCA_024235995.1. Taxonomy (NCBI): domain Bacteria; kingdom Pseudomonadati; phylum Pseudomonadota; class Betaproteobacteria; order Burkholderiales; family Burkholderiaceae; species Burkholderiaceae bacterium. The sequence continues at coordinate 1,506,664 of JACKLI010000001.1, read as the reverse complement.
CAAGGCCCCGGGCTTTGGCGACCGCCGCAAGGCCATGCTGGAAGACATCGCCATCCTGACCGGCGGCAAGGTGATCGCCGAGGAAGTGGGCCTGAGCCTGGAGAAAGTCACCCTGGCCGACCTGGGCCAGGCCAAGACCATCGAAGTGGGCAAGGAAAACACCACCATCATCGACGGCGCCGGCAAGGCCGCCGACATCGAGGCGCGCGTCAAGCAGATCCGCGTGCAGATCGAGGAAGCCACCAGCGACTACGACCGCGAGAAGCTGCAAGAGCGCGTGGCCAAGCTGGCCGGCGGCGTGGCCGTGATCAAGGTCGGCGCCGCCACCGAGGTCGAGATGAAGGAGAAGAAGGCCCGCGTGGAAGACGCCCTGCACGCCACCCGCGCCGCGGTGGAAGAAGGCATCGTCGCCGGCGGCGGCGTGGCCCTGCTGCGCGCCCGCCAGGCCGCCGGCACCATCAAGGGTGCCAACGCCGACCAGGACGCCGGCATCAAGCTGGTGCTCAAGGCCATCGAATCGCCCCTGCGCGAGATCGTCTACAACGCTGGCGACGAAGCCAGCGTGGTGGTCAACAAGGTGCTGGATGGCAAGGGCAACTTCGGCTACAACGCCGCCAACGGCGAGTACGGCGACATGATCGAGATGGGCATTCTGGACCCCACCAAGGTCACGCGCACCGCGCTGCAGAACGCCGCCTCCGTGGCCGGCCTGATGCTGACCACCGAAGCCATGGTCGCCGAGGCGCCCAAGGACGATGCCCCGGCCGCCGGCGGCATGCCGGGCGGCATGGGCGGCATGGACGGGATGATGTAATCCCGCCGCGCTGCCGGTTGACCCCGGCAGCCGCCCCGCTCCAGCCACAACCCCCGCCGGCCTCAGGCCTGCGGGGGTTTTTCTTGCGCCGCAAACGCCACGCGCACGCACAGGCCGTGTGCCTCGCCGGGGTTGGCCTGCAGCGTCACGGTGGCGCCGCAGCCGCGTGCCACCTCGCGCACGATGGCCAGGCCCAGGCCGGTGCCTTCGCTGTCGCCGGCCAGGCGATAGAAGCGGTCGAACACCCGCTCCAGCGCCTCGGCCGGGATGCCGGGGCCGTTGTCGTCCACCGTCAGCTCCACCTGCGCGCCGACGCGGCGCACGCCCACCGTCACGCGCCCGCCCTCGGGCGTGTAGCGCAGCGCGTTGTCCAGCAGGTTGGCGATCAGCGCATCCAGCAGCGCGGGTTCGGCCCGCACCCAGGCCGTGCCCGTGTCCGGCGCGTCCAGCCCCAGGTCGATGCGGCGGCGGTCGGCCAGCGCGGCCAGCTGCTCGGAGCAGCGCAGCGCCGCCGCCGCCAGGTCGACCGGCACCAGCCGGGCCTGGGCGTCGGCGTGCTCGGCCTGGGCCAGCAGCAGCAGCTTGTTGGTGACCTCGACCAGCTGCCGGTTGCTGGCCTGCATCTCGCGCCAGATCTCGTCCATGTCGGCGCGGCGGTTGTCCCAGTCGGTGCGGTGCTCGCGCGCGTAGCGCACGAACTCGATCTGCGAGGCCTGCAGCGCCAGCGGCGTGCGCAGCTGGTGCGCCGCGTCGGCGATGAAGCGCCGCTGCGCCTCGGAGTGCGCCTTGAGTTCGCGCACGAACTGGTTGATGGTCTCGCCCACCGGCCGCAGCTCGCTGTGCAGGCTGCGCGCGTCAACGGCAAAGTCCAGGTGCAGCGGGTCGCGCCGCGCCAGCTGGCGCCCCAGGCGCATCACGGGGCGCAGCTCCCAGGTCAGCGCCAGCGGCGTCAGCACCAGCGCCAGGGCCAGCGCCGCCAGCAGGTATTCCACCGTCGGCCACCACAGCGTGCGCACCATCTGGTCGCGGCTGCCGGTGGTCTTGGCCACGGCGATGGTGATGGCCTGCGCGCCGGCCACGTCGTACATGGCGCGCTCGGTGAGGACGGCGCGCACCGGCCGGCCTTCGATCCGCGCGTCGTACCACTGCGCGCGGTCCGGCCCCTGCAGCAGGCGCCGCGCCGGCAGCGGAAAGCCGGGCATGCCGGCCAGCGGCCGGCCGTCAGCGGCGGTCACGCTCAGGAACACCTGGTCGTGCGCGGGCGAGGCGAACAGGGCCAGCGCCGCCGGCGGCACGCTGGCCTGCACGGCGTCGCCGTCCCAGATCAGGCGGTCCGACAGCACCTTGGCCGAGGCCAGCAGGTCGTGGTCCTGCACGTAGTCGGCCATGGCGGCCGCGTTGCGCCAGCTGAACCAGGCGCTGACGGCGACGAACAGCGAGAGCGGCAGCAGCAACCAGGCCGCCAGGCGAAGGCGCAGGCTGGAAGACATGAAGATCAAACGCCCTCGCGCATGCGCAGCAGGTAGCCGACGCCGCGCAAGGTGATGATGGTGGCTTGGCTGGCGTCGAGCTTCTTGCGCAGGCGGTGCACGTACAGCTCCAGCGCGTCCACGCCGGCCTCGTCGTCCAGGTCGAACAGGCCGTCGAGCAGGGCCTGCTTGGGCACCGTGCTGCCCTGCTTGAGCATCAGCGTCTCCAGCAGCGCGCGCTCGCGCGGCGGCAGCGGCAGCGGCGCGCCGGCCAGCGTGAACTGGCGCGTCTGCAGGTCGTAGCCCAGGTCGCCGCACAGCAGGGTGTTGGCGCGCCCCGGCACCTGGCGGCGCACCAGCGCCTTGATGCGCGCCACCAGCTCGCGCCCCTCGATCGGCTTGACCATGTAGTCGTCGGCGCCGATCTCCAGGCACAGCACCTTCTGGTCCAGCGAGGCGCTGGCCGTCAGGATGAGCACCGGCACGCCGTCGCCGCGCTCGCGCAGGCGCCGCAGCACGCCCTTGCCGGACAGCTGCGGCAGGTTCAGGTCCAGCAGCACCACGTCGTAGCGCTGCTGGCGCAGCAGCTGGTCGGCCGCCTCGCCGTCGGCCACGCTGTCGACGATGAAATCCTGCTCGCGCAGCAACTGCGCCAGCCAGTGGGCCAGCGATGCGTTGTCCTCGATCAGCAGCAGCTTCATGGCGGGGAAATTCTAGGGCCCGGCGCGCCATGGACGAAGGCCGCGGCGAGGCGTGGGCGGGCGCACGGGCCAGAAAAGGCAAGACCAGGGAAAACCCCAGTCATTGCGCACCCACGGCGAAAGCTGGATGAAGGACGGCGGTTTCTACAGTGGACGACGTCCTCACCCGAACCGACAGGAGACCATGTCATGAAAACCCCGATGCTTCGCCTCAGCCTGATCGCCGCCGCCCTGGCCGTGTCCGGCACCCTGCCCGCGCAGGCGGCCGACGCCAACACCGTCACCATCATGGTGGGCGGGATCAACAAGATCATCTACCTGCCCGCCAAGCTGACCGAGGCGCTGGGCTACTTCAAGGACGAGGGCCTGAATGTCGAGCTGCAGTCGCAGCCCGCCGGCGTGGATGCCGAGAACCAGCTGATCGCCGGCGCCGTGCAGGGCGTGGTGGGCTTCTACGACCACACCATCGACCTGCAGGCCAAGGGCAAGGAGGTGGAGGCCATTGCCGTCTTCGGCAAGGTGCCGGGCGAGGTGGAGCTGGTCTCCACCAAGGCCGCGCCCAGCTTCAAGAGCATGGCCGACGCCAAGGGCAAGACGCTGGGCGTGACGGGCCTGGGCTCGTCCACCGACTTTCTCACGCGCTACCTGGCGCTGCGCCAGGGCGTGGAGTCCAAGGACTATTCGCTGCTGCCGGTGGGCGCGGGCAACACCTTCATCGCCGCCATCAAGCAGGACCGCATCCAGGCCGGCATGACGACCGAGCCCACGGTGTCGCAAATGCTCAAGACCGGCGAGGCCAAGGTGCTGGTGGACATGCGCACCGAGGAAGGCACCAGGGCGGCGCTGGGCGGCCTCTACCCGGCGCCCAGCCTGTACGTGTCCAACGCCTGGGCCGACTCGCACAAGGAGCAGGCCACCAAGCTGGCCCACGCCTTCGCCAAGACCATGCAGTACATCCACACGCACAGCGCCGAGGAGATCGCCGACAAGATGCCGCGCGACTTCTACGGCAACGACAAGGCGCTGTACGTGGCCGCGCTCAAGAGCTCGCTGCCCATGTTCACCACCGACGGCCGCATGCCCGAGGGCGGGCCGGAGACGGTGCTGAAGGTGCTGTCCACCTTCAAGCCACAGGTCAAGGCCAAGAACATCGACCTGTCCAAGACCTACAGCAACGCCTACCTGCCGGCCGCCAAGTGACCATGAGCCCCACCGAAGTGTCCGCCGGCGCCGCGCCGGCCATCCAGTTCGACGACGTGTCGCTGCGTTTCATCTCCGGCGACGGCACGGCCACCGTGACGCTGCGCAACTTCACGATGGCGGTGGCGCGCGGCGAGTTCGTCGCCATCGTCGGCCCCACGGGCTGCGGCAAGTCGACCACGCTGAACATGATCACGGGCCTGCTGCAGCCCACGGTGGGCGCGGTGCAGGTGATGGGCCAGCCCGTCAGCGGGATCGACCCGCGCATCGGCTTCGTGTTTCAGGCCGACGCGGTCTTTCCGTGGCGCAGCGTGATGGACAACGTGTCGGCCGGCCCGCTGTTTCGCGGCATGCCGCGCGCGCAGGCGCGCGAGCTGGCGGCGCAGTGGATCAACCGCGTGGGCCTGAAGGGGTTCGACCAGCACTACCCGCACCAGCTGTCGGGCGGCATGCGCAAGCGCGTGGCGCTGGCGCAGACCTTCATCAACCGCCCCGAGATCCTGCTGATGGACGAGCCCTTTTCGGCGCTGGACATGCAGACGCGCACGCTGATGCAGGACGAGCTGCTCAAGCTGTGGGGCGGCACCGGCGGCTCGGTGGTGTTCGTCACGCACGACATCGAGGAAGCCATTGCCCTGGCCGACCGCGTGTTCGTGCTGTCGGCGCGCCCGGCCACCCTGAAGCGCGTCTACACCATCGACCTGCCGCGCCCGCGGGTGATGGCCGAGGTGCGCTACCACCCGAACTTCATCGAGCTGTCCAAGCGCATCTGGGCCGACCTGCGCGAGGAAGTTTCCATCCACTGACCGGGCATCCACCATGAATACCGCTGTCCTCGTCCAGGCGCCCGGCGCCGCCGCCGCCGTGCCCGCCTCGCTCAGCGACGAAGCGCTGGCACGCGAATCGGTGCGCGCCCAGGCCGCCCTGCGCCGCCGCAAATGGGTCATCATCGGCCTGCGCCTGCTGTTCCTGCTGGTCGTGCTGGGCGGCTGGGAGCTGGGCGCCAGCCGCAAGTGGATCGACCCGTTCTTCTATTCGCAGCCTTCGCTGATCTGGGAGCAGATCGTCGAGTGGGTGCGCGACGGCACCTCGCAGGGCCCGCTGTGGGTGCAGATCGCCGTCACGCTGGAGGAAACCATCATCGGCTTTCTGATCGGCGGCATCGGCGGCATCGTGTTCGGCATCGTGCTGGGGCGCAACAAGCTGCTGGCCGACGTGTTCAGCCTCTACATCAAGATCGCCAACTCCATCCCGCGCGTGGTGCTCGGCTCGGTGTTCGTCATCGCGCTGGGCCTGGGCATGGCCTCCAAGGTGGCGCTGGCCGTCGTCATGGTGTTCTTCGTCGTCTTTGGCAACGCCTTCCAGGGCGTGGTCGAGGCCGACAAGTACCTGATCGCCAACGCGCGCATCCTGGGCGCCTCGCCGCGGCAGGTGACGACCGCGGTGGTCATTCCGTCGGCCATGTCGTGGATCCTGGCCAGCCTGCACGTCAGCTTCGGCTTTGCGCTGGTGGGCGCGGTGGTGGGCGAGTTCCTGGGCGCCAAGCAGGGCATGGGCCTGCTCATCGCCACGGCGCAGGGGGCCTTCAACGCCAGCGGCGTGTTTGCCGCCATGATCCTGCTGGCGGCCGTCGCCCTGGTGGCCGACTTCGTGTTGACGCGGCTGGAAAAGCGCCTGCTCAAGTGGCGGCCGGCGGCGTTTTAGGCCCACCCCCAAGCTGCGCGGACTTCGTTCCGCTTCGCTCGGTGCTCGCCACCTGAGGTGGCGGCCCTTCGGTCTGTCCAGACCTGCGCAGGCAGGTCTGGAGCCGCAGACCTCAGCCCCCTGCAAGGGGGCATCGCATTCGGCCGGGCCAAGCCCGGCCCTCGCGATCGCTGGCTTGGCCTGCTCCGCGGCCCTTCGGCTCTTTGATTTTTATCAGGAGCTGCGCAACCGAGCCAGCAGGCCCGCCGTCGAAGCATCGAGCACGCTGCTTTCGGTGTGCGCCTGCAGCGCCGCCTCGATCTCGCCGGCGTGGCGCTTGCCCAGCTCCACGCCCCACTGGTCGAAGCTGTTGAGGCCCCACAGCGAGCCGAGCACGAAGGTGCGGTGCTCGTACAACGATAGCAATGCACCCAGGCTGCATGCCGACAGGTCGGGCAAAAGCAGCACGGTGGAGGGCCGGTTGCCGGGAAAGTGGCGCTCGGGCGCGTCGCCCGCCTGGCCGCACATCAGCGCACGCGCCTGCGCCAGGGCGTTGGCCAGCAGTCGGTCGTGGTGGCCGGGCAAGGCGTGGGCGGCATCGCGCACCAGCACGAACTCCACCGGCACCACATCGCTGCCCTGGTGCAGCATCTGAAAAAACGCGTGCTGGCCGTTGCTGCCGGCCTGGCCCCAGGTGACCGGGGCGCTGGCAAAGGCCAGCGGCCGTCCGCGCGCATCGACGCCCTTGCCGTTGCTCTCCATCTCGAGCTGCTGCAGCCAGGCCGGCAGGCCGCGCAGGCCATGGTGGTACGGCGCCACGCAGCGGCTGGCCAGGCCGTGGAAGTTGCGATACCACAGATCGAGCAGCGCCAGCTGCACCGGCAGGTTGCGTTCCAGGGGGGCGCCGGCAAAGTGCTCGTCCAGCGCGCGCGCGCCGGCCAGCAACTGGGCGAAGCCCTCGCGGCCGATGGCGATGGCAATCGGCAGGCCGATGGGCGACCAGAGCGAAAAGCGCCCACCCACGCCTTCGTCGAAGCTCAGGCAGCGGCCCGCGCCGAAGGCGGCTGCCGCGGCCGGGTTGGCGCTGACGGCAACGAAGCGGCGCGCCACCTCGCCCCCGCCCTGCGCCACGAACCAGTCGCGCGCCGACTGTGCGTTGCGCAGGGTCTCGGCCGTGCCGAAGGTCTTGGAGGCGACGATGAACAGGGTGCGCGCGGCCTGCAGCGGCGCCAGCACGGCGGCCAGCTCGTGGCCGTCCATGTTGGCGACGAAGTGCAGGCGCGGCCCGTTCACGTGGCCGCTGGCGCGCAGCGCCTGCACCACCACGCGCGGCCCCAAATCGGAGCCGCCGATGCCGATGTGCACCACGTCGGTGATGCCGGCATCCGCCCGCACGGCCTCGGCCAGCTCCATCATCTCGCGCCGGCTGGCCTGCACCTGGGGCGGTACGTCAACTATGTTTTTGATAGCTGATGGGGCATGATCCGTGGGGGCTAAGGCCGGATTTGATTCGGAACGCCAATGCACGTGGGTGACCGGCCGGTCTTCGCTGACGTTGATGCGCTCGCCGCGCAGCATGGCGTCGCGGTGGGCCTCGACGCGGCACTCGCGCGCCAGCTGGGTCAGCAGGCGCTGGGCGGTGCGGTCGATGAGGTTCTTGGACAGGTCGGCGAACAGCGGCGGCGCCTCGAGGCTGAAGGCGGCGAAGCGCCCGGCGTCCTGCGCGAAGGCACGCCGCAGGTCGAACGCCTGCGGCCCCTCGAAGGCCTGCCGGAAGTGCGCTGTCAGCAGCGCCCACGCCGGCGCCTCGTCGCAGCGCGGGCGCTCTTGCCAGACCCCCATGGCTTCAGCGCGCCTCGATCAGCGCCTCGAGCTTGCGGGCATCCTGGATGAACACGCGGATGCCCTCGGCCAGCTTCTCGGTGGCCATGGCGTCCTGATTGAGCGCTAGGCGAAAGCCCGCCTCGTCGTACTGCACCGGCTCCAGGTCCAGCGCGCGGGCAGCCTCCGCGTCCAGCGCGCGCGGCAGCGGCTCCTGGCTGGCGGCCAGCTGCGCCATCAGCTCGGGCGCGATGGTCAACAAATCGCAGCCGGCCAGCGCGGTGATCTGGCCGACGTTGCGAAAGCTGGCGCCCATGACCTCGGTGGCGATGCCGAAGTGCTTGTAGTACTCGTAGATGCGGCGCACCGACTGCACGCCCGGATCGTTGGGGCCCGCCATGGCGGCCTCGTCCCAGCCCGCGCCGGCGGCCTTCTTGTACCAGTCGTAGATGCGGCCGACGAAGGGCGAGATGAGCTGCGCCCCGGCCTGGCCGCTGGCCACCGCCTGGCAGAACGAGAACAGCAGCGTCATGTTGCAGCGGATGCCGCGCTGCTGCAGGCGCCGGGCGGCCTGGATGCCCTCCCAGGTGCTGGCCACCTTGATCAGCACGCGCTCGGGCGCCACACCCTCGGCCTGGTACAGGGCCATGATGCGCTCGGCGCGCGCCACGGTGGCCTCGGTGTCGAAGGACAGGCGGGCGTCCACCTCAGTCGACACGCGCCCCGGGATCAGCGACAGGATTTCGCAGCCAAAGCGCACCAGAAGCCGGTCCACCTGCTCATCCAGCGGCCGGCCGGCGTGCGCGGCCACGGTCTGCGCCAGCAGCGGCGCGTAGTCGGGCTTTTGCACCGCCTTGAGGATCAGCGAGGGGTTGGTGGTGGCGTCGCGCGGCTGAAACTGGGCGAACTGCCGGAAGTCGCCGGTGTCGGCCACCACGGTGGTCCACTGCTTGAGGGCGTCGAGCTGGTTCATAGCCCTTGATTATCCTGCGTGCCGGGCGCAGATCAGGCCGGCGCGGCCGCCACCACCGACACGCCATGCCCGCCCAGGCCCAGCGCGGCCTGCGCCCCCACGGCCAGCGGCGCCTGCACGTCGGGCGAGATCACCAGGATGCTGCCCAGCGGGGTATCAAAGGTGTATTCGAGCACGCTGCCCAGATAGGCGCGCTTGCGCAGCGTGGCCGGCAGGCCTTGCCCAACCTCCTGCACGCGCCAAGCCTCGGGCCGCACGGCCACCTTGACGGCGCCGGCCGGCAGCGCACGGCGCGGCTGGATCTGCAGCGGGCCGATGCGCACCTGCCCGTCGGCTGCGGCCGTGCCGGGCAGCAGCAGCGCGTCGCCCATGAAGCCGGCGACAAACTCGCTGGCCGGGTGCTCGTACAGCTCGGGCGGCGTGCCGGCCTGGGCGATCACGCCATGGTCCATCACGATGATCTGGTCGCTCACGGCCAGCGCCTCGCTCTGGTCGTGCGTGACGTAGGCCACCGTCAGGCCCAGGCGCTGCTGCAGCGCGCGGATTTCCTCGCGCATGTCGCGGCGCAGGCGCGCGTCCAGGTTGGACAGCGGCTCGTCGAACAGCAGCACCGCCGGCTCCAGCACCAGCGCGCGCGCCAGCGCCACGCGCTGCTGCTGCCCACCCGACAGCTCGCTGGGCAGGCGCGCATCCAGGCCCACCAGGCCCACGCCCTGCAGGGCCGCCTGGGCCCGCTCGGCGGCGCGCGCCTTGTCCACGCCCGACATCTTCAGGCCGTACATCACGTTGTCGCGCACGCTCATGTGCGGAAACAGCGCGTAGCTCTGGAACATCATGCTCACGTTGCGCTCGGCCGGGCCCAGGGTGGTCACCTCGCGCCCGCCGATGAACACCTGGCCGCTGGTGGGCAGCTCCAGCCCGGCGATCATGCGCAGCAGGGTGGTCTTGCCGCAGCCCGAAGGCCCCAGGATGGTGGTCAGCGTGCCTTGGGGCACCTCGAAGCTCACGCCCTTGACGGCCAGCGCGGCAGCGGGGCCGCTGCCATAGCGCTTGACGACGTTCTTGAAAACAATGCCCGACATTCAATCACTCCCCTGCGGCTGCGCGCCCGCGCGGCGCCGGCCCAGCCTGCGCTCGCCCACCAGCGCCTGGATGAGCGCCGCGCACAACGCCATCAGCACGATCAACACGGTGCAATAGGCCAGCGCCACGCCATAGTCGCCGTTGCCCACGCGGCCGATGATGTAGGTGGTGGCCAGCTCGTTTTCAGCGGTCACCAGAAAGATCACCGCGCTGACGGTGGTGATGGCCCGCACGAAGCTGTAGACCAGCGCCGTCACCAGCGCCGGCTTGAGCAGCGGCAGCACCACGTGGCGCAGGGTCTGCAGGCTGCCGGCGCGCAGCATCAGCGAGGCCTCGTCCAGCGAGCGGTCCAGCTGCTTGAAGGCCGCCGTGCCGGCGCGCACGCCCACCGGCAGGTTGCGAAACAGAAAACACAGCACGATGATCAGCGCCGTGCCCGTCAGCTCCAGCGGCGGCACGTTGAAGGCCAGGATGTAGCTCACCCCCAGCACCGTGCCCGGAATGGCAAAGGCCAAGAGCGCCGCGAACTCGAACGCGCCCTGCCCCTTGAACTGCGTGCGCGCCAGCAGCCATGCAATGCCCAGGCCCAGCGCGGCGGTGAGCGGCGCCGAGATGGCCGCCAGCTTGAAGGTGGTGAAAAACGAGTTCCAGGCGGTGCCGGCCCACACCAGGCCGTGCTCGCCCCAGTCCAGCGCGAAGGTGGTGCGAAAGTGCTGCAGCGTGGGCGTGTAGTCGCGCCCCCAGGTCTTGACGAAGCCGCCCGTGAAGGCAAAGCCATACACCAGCAGCGTGAACACCAGCCACGGCAACGCCACGCCCTGCACCAGCCGGCGCACGCCGCGCGGCAGCGGCATGGGAATGCCGGCGTCGCCCTTGCCCGTCACGGTGGTGTAGCTTTTCTTGCCCAGCAAGGCCTGCTGCAGCAAGAACACCGCCAGCGCAAAGCCGGCCAGCAGCCAGGCCAGCGCCGCGGCGCGGCCCTGGTCGTACTGCGCGCCGACGATGGCAAAGAAGATTTCGGTGGACAGCACCGAGAACTGCCCGCCCACCACGATGGGGTTGCCGAAGTCGGCCATGCTCTCGATGAAGCCGATCAGGAAGGCGTTGGCCAGCCCCGGTTTGAGCAGCGGCAGCGTGACGGTGCGAAAGGTCTGCGCCGGGCTGGCGCGCAGGGTTTGCGCGACCTCCTCCAGGCTGGGCGCCACGCCCTGCACCACCGAGCGCATGATCATGAAGGCGATCGGCGCAAAGGCAAAGGTCTGCGCCATCCAGATGCCCACCCAGCCGTAGAACCAGCGCGAGGGCGCAATGCCGAAGGCCCACTCCAGAAACTGGTTGACCAGGCCGGCGCGGCCGAACAGCAGGATCAGCCCCAGGCCCACCACGAAGGGCGGCGTGATGATGGGCAGCAGCGCCACCATGCCCAGCGGCCGCGACAGCCGCCGGCTGCCGCGCTCGGCCATCAGCGCCATCAAGGTGCCCAGCACGGTGGTGCTGGCGGCGGTCATCAGGGCCAGCAGCAGGGTGTTCCAGGCCACGCCGCAGCTGGGGCCGCCGGCCAGGCAGCCCAGGCCGAAGTTGCGGGCGTTGAACAGGCGCTCCCACAGCACGCCGGCCGACGCCTGCCCCTCCTCGGTGAACACCGCCGCCGACAGGGCCTTGAGCACCGGAAACACGATGAACAACGCCAGCAGCGCGCCGCTGACCACCACCGCGGCCGACACGAACAAATCGCCGCGAAACAGCCCGCGCCGCGCCAACCCGAAGGCCGCCAGCACGGCCAGCGCCGCCAGCGCCACCGCCGCGCCCCAGCCCATGCCCAGCTGGCGCGCGGCCAGCTCGCCCCAGGCGCTGTTCAGGCCGTCAAAGGCCCAGCCCCGCGCGCCAATGGCAAAGCCGCTGACCAGCAGGCCGGCCAGGCCCACCACGCCCCCTGCCAACACCCAGGCCCCTTGCGCGCGCCCCGGCGCCATGGCGGCGCCCACAGCTGACAACGCTAGGCCCAGCACGCCCAGCAACAGCCACGGGCGCCCGTAGGCCAGGGCCTGCATCAGCCCGTTGCCGACGTGCTCGTCGCCAAAGCCCTGGCCGATCAGCAGCAGGCCGTTGCTGTCCTGCGCGGCATACCAGGGCAGCGCCAGATAGCCCAGCGCGCCGACCAGCAGCCAGGCCCACAAGGGCCGGTTGGCGGAAAAACCCATGCTGAACCCAGACTCGGCCTTACTTGCCCTGGTTCTGGATTTCCTTCTCCCACTTGGCGATCAGGCGGCGGCGCTCGGCGCTGGCGCCGTATTTGGCGTAGTCGTAGTTGATCAGCTTGATCTTCTTGGGGTCGCTCATGCGCGGGTCGATCGGCACCTTGGCGTTGCTGGGCAGCTGGAACTGCCTGGCCGCCAGGCCGAACTGCTGGCCACCCGGCGTCAGCGCCCACTCATAGAACTTCTTGGCGTTCTCGGTGTTGGGCCCACCCTTGACGATGCTCATGGAGCCCACCTCGGCGCCCGTGCCCTCGCTGGGCGTGGCCTGGCCGACCGGAAAGCCGTTGACCTTCTCGGTGGTCGCGTCGTGCACGAAACTGATGGACACCATGGTCTCGCCGCGCGCCACCGCCTTGACGGGCGCCGTGCCCGAGCGGGTGTAGGCGCTGATGTTCTTGTCCAGCGCCTTCATGTAGTCGAAGGCCTTGTCCTCGCCCATCAGTTGCACCAGCGTGGCGATCATGGTGTAGGCGGTGCCGCTGGAGGCCGGGTTGGCCATCTGGATCTCGCCCTTGTACTCGGGCTTGAGCAGGTCGGCCCAGGAGGTGGGCGCCGCGGCCTTCTTCTTGGCCAGCAGCTCGGTGTTGAAGCCAAAGCCCAGCGGGCCCAGGTACACGCCCACAGTGTGGTATTTGGAGTCGGCCGCCTGCTTTTGCGCCCAGGGGTAGAGCTGCGCCAGCTGGGGCGACTTGTATTCGAGCGTCAGGCCCTGCTCGGCCGCCTGCAGGTGCGGATCGCCCGTGCCGCCAAACCACAGGTCGGTCTTGGGGTTGGCGCGCTCGGCGTTGAGCTGCGCCAGCGCCTCGCCCGAGCCCTTGGCCGTCATGTTGACCTTGATGCCGGTGCTCTTGGCAAACACGGTGGACATCATGTTGCACCACTCGGCCTGCACCGAGCAGATGATGTTGACTTGGCCTTGCGCGGCGGCCAGGCCCGGCAGGGCGATGAGGGACAGGACAAGGGTGGCAGGCTTCATGGCGTGATGAAAAACAAGAAGATGAACGGGCGCCGCGCATCCGGTCGCGCCGCTCCCCCTAGCATTGAACATATCACGCCCAAAGGCCAGCCGCCCCCCGGGGATTCACCGGGCAGGCGCCTCGCGCATGCGCCAGGTCAACGCCCGTAGGTGGCCGTGAACGAGGCCTTGGCCAGCGTGTTGGCGTTGACCATGAAGCCCGCCAGCGCGGCCGGCGCGTCGTCGGGCACGTCGATGCGCGGCACCGACAGCGCGTGCACGGTGAAGATGTAGCGGTGCGGCTTGTCGCCCGGCGGCGGGCACATGCCGCCCCAGGCGTAGATGCCGTAGTCGTTGCGGATCTGGCGCGCGCCGGCCGGCAGCTTGGCGCCGCCCTTGGCACCGGCGTCGGCGGCCAGCTCGTGCACGCTGGCCGGCAGGTCGATCAGCACCCAGTGCCAGAAGCCCGAGCCCGTGGGCGCGTCGGGGTCGTACACGTTCAACGCAAAGCCTTGGGTGCCGGCGGGCTCGCCACTCCAGCGCAGCACGGGCGACTGGTTGGCGCCCGAGCAGCCGAAGCCGTCGAACTCGAAGCGCTGAGCGATGGTGCTGCCGGGGGCGATGTCGGGGCTGGTGAGGGTGAAAGGCATGGCGGTCTCCTGCAAAACCCCAGCATAGTCCACAAGCCCGTCCGGCACGCACGCGCCGGCCGAATGGCCCGTTCGCGCTCAGTGGCTGCGGCGCCGCCCGCGCAAAGCCGCAAGTCCCATCAGGCTCGCCAAAACCATCAAGCCCCACTCGGATGTGGTCGGCACGGGGGCGGGCGTGACATCGGTCACCACCACGTTGTCCAGCGCCGGGCCGCAGTTGGTGGCGTCCTGGCTCGTAAAACCCAAGGTGGTCGTGGCGCCGGTGGCCGTGAACGTATAGGTTTGCGTTGCCCAGCCCATGTTGGAAGGACGGCTATGGCCTGCGGTATCGAAGGTGTAATCGACTGCAGCGCTGCCCGTCGCCAAAACCCGCACGGTTTTGACCTGGGGCCCGCAATCCGTGTTGCCAGCCAAGGCAAAACGGACGCGATACGTGCGACCCGCGATCGTGTCGAAGGCCTGCTCGACACCGCCGGCGCCGATGCCGCTCAGGTCCAGCGAGCGGCTGCCATCTGCGGCCGTCCAATACGTGCCGATGTAGTCGATGCTGGTTCCCGTCACGGTCCACCCGGTGATCTGCGTGTCGCCGGCCGCGAGGTTGGAAAAGCTGCCGGGCGCCGGTCCGGTTTCGAAGCTGCCGTTCTGAAACGGCGCAGCCTGGGCTATCACGCCCATGGTGGCGCCCAAAACCAACAACGAGATGCGCTTGTTCAATGGTTTCACACCTGCTCTCCCTACCGAATTCGATTGACCGGCCCCTCGGGGACCGTATTCAAGTCTCGGTCACGCCTTCAAAAACGTCCAATGCTTCCTGCTGCCAGTGCCGGCCAGCGTTGTGATTTCACGACGTTGATCGGCAAGCGCCTGGGGGTTACGCGCGCCCTTCCTCCACCGCGTGGCAGGCCACCTGAACCCCGTCGACGCTGAGCAGCTTCGGCCGCTCGCTCTTGCAGCGCGCGTTGGCCAGCGGGCAGCGCGGGTGAAAGGTACAGCCGCTGGGCGGGTTGAGCGGGTTGGGCACCTCGCCCTGCACCGGGGTGCGCGCGCGGCCGGTGTCGTGCATCTTGGGGATGGCGTCCAGCAGCATGCGGGTGTAGGGGTGGCGCGGCGTGCCGAACAGGGTCTTCTTGGGCGCCAGCTCGACGATGCGGCCCAGGTACATCACGCCCACGTGGTCGCTCACGTGGCGCACCACGGCCAGGTTGTGGCTGATGAACAGGTAGGTCAGCTGCCGCTCGCGCTGCAGGTTCTTCATGATGTTGAGCACCTGCGCCTGCACGCTCACGTCCAGCGCGCTGGTGGGCTCGTCGCACACCAGGAACTCGGGCTGCGTGGCCAGCGCGCGCGCGATCGAGATGCGCTGGCGCTGCCCGCCCGAGAACTGGTGCGGGAACTTGGCCATGTCCACCGCCGCCAGGCCCACCGACTGCAGCAGCGCGGCCACGCGCTCGTCGGCCTCGGCCTTGGTCTGCACCAGGCCGTGCTCGCGCAGCGGCTCGGCAATGATGTCGGCCACCTTCCAGCGCGGGTTGAGGCTGGCGTAGGGGTCCTGAAAGATCATCTGGATGCCGCGGCGCAGCTCGCGCCCACCCTTGGCCAGCGTGGCGTGCACGTCCTGGTCCTTGAAGAAGAAGCGCCCGCGCGAGGGCTGGTACAGGCCCACCAGCACCCGCGCCACGGTGCTCTTGCCGCAGCCCGACTCGCCCACCAGGGCCAGGGTCTCGCCCTTGTGGATGGTGAAGCTGGCCTCGTCCACCGCGTGCAGCAGCTGGCGCGGCTTGCGCTCGAGCACGCGGTTGAGCCAGGGGGGCGAGACGTCGAAGGTCTTGGCCAGGCCCTCGGCGCGCACCAGCGGGGCATTCACTCCCTCCCCCGCTGGGGGAGGGTTGGGGTGGGGGCCGGCGGCGCTGGCTTCGACCAGGCTTGCCCCCATCCCTGCCTTCCCCCAAAGGGGGAAGGGGCCAATACCTTTCTTGCTCGTCATGCCGCCACCTCCTGTTTGGCATGCAGCCAGCACGCAGCCTGCGTAGCGCCTGCCGGCATCAGCTCGGGGCGCTCGGCGCGGCAGCGCTCGAACACCTTGGGGCAGCGCGGGTTGAAGGCGCAGCCGCGCGGAATGGCGTTCAGCCGCGGCATGGCGCCGTCGATCTGCTCGAGCTGCTCGCGGTCGTGCTCCATGTCGGGGATCGAGGCCATCAGGCCCGTGGTGTAGGGGTGCGCGGGCTGGTTGATGACGTTGTGCACCGGGCCGATCTCGGCGATGCGCCCGGCGTACATCACGGCCACGCGGTCGCAGGTCTCGGCAATCACGCCCATGTCGTGCGTGATCAGCATGACGGCGGCGCCGCGCTCCTGGCACACGCGCTTGAGCAGCTGGATGATCTGCGCCTGGATCGAGACGTCGAGCGCGGTGGTGGGCTCGTCGGCGACGATCAGCTTGGGCTCGGCCGCCAGCGCCAGTGCGATGACGACCCGCTGGCGCATGCCGCCCGAGAACTGGTGCGGGAAGTGGTCGATGCGCTGCTCGGCGGCGGGAATGCCGGTGTCCTGCAGCAGCCGGATGGCGCGCTGGCGCGCCTCGGCGCTGCTGACGGGCAGGTGCGTCTGGATGGTCTCGACCAGTTGGCGGCCCACGCTGTACAGCGGGTTGAGCGAGGTCAGCGGGTCCTGAAAGATGGCGCCGATCTGCTTGCCGCGGACGTGGCGCATCTGCTCGGGCGGCAGCTTGTCGATGCGCCGGCCCTCCAGCACGATCTGGCCGCCGGCCACACGGCCCGGCGGCTCCAGCAGGCCGATGATGGCGGCGCCGGTAAGCGACTTGCCCGCTCCCGATTCGCCCACCACGCCCAGGATCTCGCCCGGCGCGATGTCGAACGAGACGCGGTCGAGCGCGCGCAGGGTGCCGCGCCGATTGGGAAATTCGACCACGAGGTCCTGGACTTGCAACAGGGACATGAAGGGCGTTGACTATGTTTTTGATAGCTTCCGGCGCTTGCTACATCCGCGCCAGAGCCATATTTGATTCGCAATGCACATCAGCGCAGGCGCGGGTTCAGCGCGTCGCGCAGCCAGTCGCCCAGCAGGTTGACCGACAGCGCGATCAGCACCAGCATGGCGCCGGGAAAGATGGTGATCCACCACTCGCCCGAGAACAGGTAGTCGTTGCCCACGCGGATCAGCGTGCCCAGCGAGGGCGAGGTGGGCGGCACGCCCACGCCCAGAAAGGACAGCGTGGCCTCGGTGATGATGGCCGTGGCCACCTGGATGGTGGCCAGCACCAGCACCGGCCCCATGACGTTGGGCAGCACGTGGCGCGTCATGATGCGCCAGGACGACACGCCGGTGACGCGCGCGGCCTGCACGTATTCCTTGCCGCGCTCGACCATGGTGCTGCCGCGCACGGTGCGCGCGTACTGCACCCAGCCTGTCAGTGAGATGGCGATGATCAGCACGCCGAAGGCCACCGACTCGTGCGCGTTGGGAAACAGCGCCCGCCCGACACCGGCGATCAGCAGCGCCACCAGGATGGCCGGAAACGACAGCATGACGTCGCACAGGCGCATCAAGAAGGTGTCGATCCAGCCGCCCTTGAAGCCCGCCAGCAGGCCGAGGGCCACGCCTGCGAGCACCGACAGGATGACCGACACCACGCCGACCACGAGCGAGATGCGCGCGCCGTAGATCAGCGCCGACAGGATGTCGCGCCCCTGGTCGTCGGTGCCCAGCAGGTAGGTGGACTTGCCGTCCGGGTACCAAGCCGGCGGCAGGCGCGCGTCGCTCAGCTCCAGCGTGGTCAGATCGAACGGGTTGTGCGGCGACACCCAGCCGGCAAAGACCGAGCAGAAGATGCAGACGAAGGCGATCACCGCCGCCAGGATGGCCATCGGCGAGTTGCGAAAGCTGTAGCCGACGTCGCTGTCGAGCCAGCGGGCGACGATGTTGCTCATGAATTGATAGCTTGCAGCGCTTGATTGGCGCGCGCCACGGGCCGATTGGGCTTGAAATCCGCCCACGGCCCGGACGCCCGGTGCATCACGGCTTGAGGGTGATCCACTTGAAGGGCATGAAGTTGTCGGCCAGCTGCACCAGCTGGACCTTCTTGCTCACGCCCCAGGCCAGCATCTGCTGGTGCAGCGGCAGGTGGCCCACGTCGTCGATGTGGATCTGGAAGGCCTCCTTGATCATCTCGTTGCGCTTGGCCTGGTCGGTCTCCGAGCCGATCTTGGCGGTGAGCGCGTCCAGCTTGGGATTGCAGTAGCTGCCCAGGTTGAACTGGCCGGCACCGGTCTTGTCGTCCGGGCAGTGCATGATGGCGTTCAGCACGTTGTGCGAGTCGTAGGTCGAGGGCGTCCACGCGAGCATGTAGAAGCTCGTGTCGCGCCGCAGAATCTTGGGAAAGTAGGTGCCCTTGGTCTCGGCCTGCAGGTTGATCTTGACGTTGATCTTGGCCAGGTTGGCCGCCACCGCCTGGCAGATCTGCCCGTCGTTGACGTAGCGGTCGTTGGGGCAGTTCATCGCCACCTCGAAGCCGTTGGCATAGCCGGCCTCGGCCATCAGCTTCTTGGCCGCCTCCACGTCATACGGAAAGCGCTTGTCCTGCGCCTCGGTCCAGCCGTTGATGCCGGGGCCCACCATCAGCGCCGTCGGGCGCGACTGGCCACGCATCACCGTCTTCTTGATGCCCTCGATGTCGATCGCCTGGTAGAAGGCCTTGCGCACGCGCACGTCCTTGAACGGGTTCTTGCCCTTCACGTTGGAAAACAGCAGCTCGTCGCGCTTCTGGTCCATGCCCAGAAACACCGTGCGCAGCTCCGGGCCGGCGATCACGTGCGTGCCCGGGTTGGCGTTGACGCGGGCGATGTCCTGCACCGGCACCGGCTCCATCACGTCCACCTCGCCCGACAGCAGCGCCGCCACGCGCGTGGCCGGGTTGGCGATGGGCGTGAAGACGACCTCCTGCACGTTGCCCTCCACCTTGCCCCAGTAGCGTGGGTTGCGCACGAACACCGTGCGCACGCCCGGCTGGCGCTCGCGCACGTGGTAGGGGCCGGTGCCGTTGGTCTTGAACGAGGCGGTGTTCTCCACCCCCTTGCGCCGGTCCACCGGCTTCACGGCGTTGTTGGCCTCGCACCACTTCTTGCTCATGATGTAGACCTGCGAGAGGATCTGCGGCAGGATGGGCTGCGGCGCCTTGGTCTCGATCTCGATGGTGTGGTCGTCGATCTTGCGGGTTTCCTTCACGTCCGTGCCATAGCTCTTCATGTCCGATCCGTCGGACATGATGCGCCCCATGGTGAACACCACGTCGTCGGCCGTGAACGGCGTGCCGTCGTAGAACTGCACCCCCTTGCGCAGCTCGAAGCGCCACACCGTGGGCGAGGTCTGCTTCCACGAAGTGGCCAGGCGCGGCTCCATTTCCAGCTTCTTGTTCCAGCCCACCAGTGCCTCGTAGGCGTTGCTGTCGACCGAAAGCTGCAGCGACTCGTTGAGCGAATGCGGATCGAGCGAGAGAGCGTCGCCCTGGTTGGCGATGCGCACCGTCTGCGCCGAGGCCGCGCCCGCCAGCGCCAGCGCCAGCAAGGCCGCGCCCACCAGCACCGACAGGCGTTGGGTCTTCAGGTTCATTCGAGTCTCCTTGGTTGTGGGTTGGGGTGTGATGCCAGGGATCAATGTCCGGCCGCCTTGCTCACGCTCAGGCGCGGGTCAACCACCACGTAGAGCAGGTCCACGGCCAGGTTGATGATGACGAAGATCAGCGCGATCAGGCACAGGTAGGCGGCCATCACCGGCACGTCGGCAAAGGTCACTGCCTGGATGAACAGCAGCCCCATGCCCGGCCACTGGAACACCGTCTCGGTGATGATGGCAAAGGCGATCAGGCCGCCCAGCTGCAGGCCGGTGATGGTCATCACCGGCACCAGCGTGTTCTTGAGCGCGTGGCCGAAGTGGATGGCCCGGTCCGTCAGCCCGCGGGCGCGCGCGAACTTGATGTAGTCGGTGCGGAGCACCTCCAGCATCTCGGCGCGCACCAGGCGCATGATGAGCGTGAGCTGGAAGATCGCCAGCGTGATGGCGGGCAGCACGATGTGCACCCAGCCATCGCGCGTCAACAGGCCGGTGCTCCACCAGCCGAGCTGCACCGTCTCGCCACGCCCGAAGCTGGGCATCCAGCCCAGCATGACCGAGAAGATGAGGATCAGCAGGATGCCGATCAGGAAGGTGGGCAGGGACACGCCCAGAAGCGACACCGTCATGAACACTTGGCTGAGGAAGCTGCCGCGCCTGAGCGCCGCGTAAACCCCCATGGGAATGCCCACCAGCAGGGCCAGCGCGGCGGCCACGATGGACAGCTCGAAGGTGGCCGGAAAGCGCTCGGCCAGCAGGCGCGAGACCTTTTGCCCCTGGCGCAGGCTCAGGCCGAATTCGCCCTGCACGGCGTTGATCAGGAAGTGCCAGAACTGCACGAAGAACGGTTGGTCCAGCCCCAGGTCGGCGCGCAACTGGCGGATCTGTTCGGGCTTGGCGTCCTGCCCCAGCAGAAACACCACCGGATCGCCCACGTACTGAAACAGCAGAAATGCCACGAACGCCACGGCCACCATCACCACGATGGCCTGGATCAGGCGACGGAAAATGAATGCACCCATGCTTGGTCGGATCAGTCTGCGGGCATGCTAACAGAGGCAAATGCGCCGGCAGCACAGGGATTGCGAGAATGGGGCGCACCCGATTCGGCGTTTCTCGCACTCCTCGAGCGCGCAGCAAAAAGCCGCCCGAAGGCGGCTCTTGCTGATCTGGCCCGCCCCGAGGGACAGGTCATGCGGCACCCCAAGGGCGCGCGCGATCAGAAGTTGTGGCGAACACCAATGCCATAGTTGTTGGTGCTGTCCAGACGCAGGTAAGCAGCGTAGATGAACGTGCGCTTGGACAGCGCGTACTTGCCTTCCAGAACGCCGTTGGTGTACTTCTTGCCACCCAGTTCGTTCTTGGTGTCACGGGTCAGGTCCAGCGTCACGGCGAAGGCGCCCAGGTTGGCGGTGCCGCCCAAGCTGAAGCCACGGCGCTTCAGGCCAGCAACGTTGGCGTTGTTGTACGAAGCGGCAACCGCGAAGCTGCCGAAGTTGTACTTGCCACCCAGCGCGTAGTTGGTCTTGTTGCCCTTGGTCTTGTTGACCGACAGACCGGCGGCGATCGGGCCGTTCGCGTAGATCGCGTTCAGGTCCCACTTGTCGTTGCCACCGTTGTCGTCCTTCATGATGTAGCCCAGCTCGGCGCTGAAGCCACCCATGTTGGGGGTCTTGTAGCTGAACTGGTTGCTGTTACGCGCGCCACCCGAATAACCGTAGGTGTTGCCGACGACCGAGTAGTTGGCGGAGCCAGTCAATTCCCAAGCGGCCACGCCGAAGAACGACGGGTTCAGCGTGCGGCCCATCTTGAAGGTACCCCAGTTGCCACCGATCCACAGGTTGGCAGCACGGCTCCAGAAGCCCGGGCCGCTCATCGCGCTGGTGCCATCCTTGAGGTTGATGCCGGTTTCGAAGTTGAAGCCAGCCTTCAGGCCGCCACCCAGATCTTCGACGCCCTTGACGCCCAGACGGCTGTTGCCGTTGTTCATCGTGCCTGCGGCGGACATGCCGGTCTTGTTCACTTTGTTGCCGGTCACCGGGTCAACGGATTGCACGCGAGCAATACCCGCATCGGCCACGCCGTACAGGGTCACGGAAGATTGAGCCATCGCGGCACCGGTGAAGCCCAGCACGGCCAGGGCGATCAGAGATTTTTTCATTGCAAGTTCTCCAAGGTTAAACATAGGGCTCCGGTGCGAAGGGTCCGTCTGCGATTCCCGCCGGTTCCCCGGGCCAACCTCCCCGATTGGGAAGTTGTTGTTATTGCACCAGACCTGCCGGGAACATGCAAAGACTTCCGTGCCGAAACGGCCGCAGGAGCTTCGATTTGTTGCGAATCGGCTACACCCCTGCGGCATGGCGTTGGGCCGGTGCAACACCCCCCCGCACGCACCGGCAACGGCGGCCTGGCGTACCATGCATACATGTTGTCACTGACCGATCGCCTGCTGGGCGCCGCCGACAGTGCCCTGCGCACCCTGCTGGCCCAGCCCCAGCCCGCGCGCCCCAGCCCGGCCGCCGGCCTGGCGGCCGCCGACCCCCTCGATGAGCAACACCGGCGCCTGTCGGGCGCCCTGATGCGGGTCAACCACGTGGGCGAGGTCTGCGCGCAGGCCCTGTACCAGGCGCAGGCGCTGACCAGCCACAGCGAGGCCCTGCGCCAGCAGCTGGATGCCGCCGCGCGCGAGGAAACCGACCATCTGGCCTGGACGCGCGAGCGCCTGCAGCAACTGGATAGCCGGCCGTCCTGGCTCAACCCGCTCTGGTATGCCGGCGCCTTCGGCATCGGGGTGCTGGCCGGCAAGCTGGGTGGCGACCGGATGAACCTGGGCTTCGTGGTCGAGACCGAGCGCCAGGTCGAGGCGCACCTGGCCCGGCACATGGAGCGCCTGCCCGCCGCCGACACCGCCTCGCGCGCTGTGGTGGCGCAGATGAAGGCGGACGAAGCCCGCCATGCCGACCTGGCCCTGGCGGCCGGCGGCACCGAACTGCCCCTGCCCGTGCGCGCCCTGATGCGCGCCGCCGCGCGGGTGATGACGGGCACGGCGCATTACATCTGACGCCTGACCCGGCGTTCAGGCCGGTTCGACGACGTCGAACGAGGTCGTGATCTCGGCCGTCTTGCCCAGCATGATCGAGGCCGAGCAGTATTTCTCATGGCTCAGGGCAATGGCGCGCTCGACCGCGGCGGCCGGCACCGCCTTGCCGGTGACGGTGAAATGCATGTGGATGCGCGTGAACACCTTGGGGTCTTGCGCCGCGCGCTCGCTGGTCAGGCGCACGCTGCAGCCGCGCACGTCGTGGCGGCCGCGCTGCAGGATCAGCACCACGTCGTAGGCGGTGCAGCCGCCGGCGCCGGCCAGCACGGTTTCCATTGGGCGCGGCGCCAGGTTTTGCCCGCCCTGCCCGGGGTGGGCCACGTCGGGCGCGCCATCCATGGCAATGACGTGGCCCGAGCCGGTCTCGGCCACGAAGCCCATGCCCGAGCGCGCGCCCGCCGCGCCGGTCCAGGTGACTTGGCATTCCACGATGATTCGACCTTTCCGAAGACAGGCGCCCAGTGTAGCCAGATGCCGCCCGGCGGCGCCCCGATGCTGCAGCGCAACATGATTCACGCACGATCGTGCTTTTCGTGTAGACTACGCTCATGCCAGCAAACATTCGCTGGCGCCGATTGTCTCCTCCACCCCTTCAAAAGGTGGATTAAGCCCTGGGCCTCGCGGTTCGGGGCTTTTTTTTGCTGCAAGGCAGCATGGGCAGCGGGCATGCCTTTGGCGCGCTCCTTATGATGGCGGGCTCGTTTGCGTCCGCTTGCACCATGTCCGCTGCCTCCGCCCTTTCCCCCACCGACTACCTCAAGCAGGTGCTGACCGCGCGCGTGTACGACGTGGCCGTCGAGTCCGACCTGACGCCCGCCAAGGTGCTGGGCCGGCGGCTGCACAACAAGGTGCTGCTCAAGCGCGAGGACCAGCAGCCGGTGTTCAGCTTCAAGCTGCGCGGCGCCTACAACAAGATGGCGCACCTGACACCCGAGCAGCTGAAGGCCGGCGTGATCTGCGCCAGCGCCGGCAACCACGCCCAGGGCGTGGCGCTGGCGGCGCACAAACTGGGTGCGCGCGCGGTGATCGTGATGCCCGTGACCACGCCGCAGGTCAAGGTCGACGCCGTGCGGGCGCTGGGCGGCGAGGTGGTGCTGGTGGGCGACAGCTATTCCGACGCCTACGAGCATTCGCTGAAGCTGCAGGCCGAGCAGGGCCTGAGCTTCGTGCACCCGTTCGACGACCCGCTGGTGATCGCCGGCCAGGGCACCATCGGCATGGAAATCCTGCGCCAGCACCAGGGCCCGTTGAACGCCGTGTTCGTAGCCATCGGCGGCGGCGGGCTGATCAGCGGCGTGGCCGGCTACATCAAGGCGGTGCGCCCCGAGGTCAGGATCATCGGCGTGCAGATGAGCGACTCGGACGCCATGGCGCAGTCGGTGGCCGCCGGCCAGCGCGTGCAGCTGCCCGACGTGGGCCTGTTTGCCGACGGCACCGCCGTCAAGCAGGTGGGCAGCGAGACCTTCCGCATCGCGCGCGAGCTGGTGGACGAGTTCATCCGCGTGGACACCGACGCCGTGTGCGCGGCCATCCGCGACGTGTTCATCGACACGCGCAGCATCGTCGAGCCCTCGGGCGCCATGGCGGTGGCGGCCGTCAAGCAGTACGTGGCCACGCACAAGACCAAGGGTGAGACCTACGCCGCCATCCTGTCGGGCGCCAACATGAACTTCGACCGCCTGCGCTTCGTCGCCGACCGCGCCGAGGTGGGCGAGGAGCGCGAGGCGCTGCTGGCCGTCACCATCCCCGAGGAGCGCGGCAGCTTCCGGCGCCTGTGCGAGCTGATCGGCCAGCTGCCCGGCGGGCCGCGCAACGTGACCGAGTTCAGCTACCGCATCACCAACGCCGCGCAGGGCGGCAAGGCGCATGTGTTCGTCGGCCTGACCACGGTGGCCAAGGGCGAATCGCCCAGGATCACCGCCGCCCTGCAGCGCGCGGGCTTCGACGCCATCGACCTGACGCACGATGAGCTGGCCAAGGAGCACGTGCGCTACATGATCGGCGGGCGCTCGCCGCTGGCGCGCGACGAGCGGCTGCTGCGCTTTCAGTTCCCCGAGCGGCCGGGCGCGCTGTTCAAGTTTTTGAGCGGCATGAAGCCGAGCTGGAACATCTCGCTGTTCCACTACCGCCACCAGGGCGCCGACTACGGCCAGATCCTGGTCGGCCTGCAGGTGCCCGCCGCCGACGACGCGGCGCTGGGGCGCTTTCTGGCCGAGCTGGGCTACCCGTGGGTGGAGGAAACGGCCAACCCGGCCTACCGGCTGTTCCTGCAGGCCTGAGAGAAGCCCTGGCGTACGGCCTTAGATCCCCAGGAACTCAAACGGCGCCGATGGCTGGAATTGCGGCGTGGCGTTGCCCGAGTGGGTGTGGTTCTGGTCGGGCCCCAGGTCGAGCTTGAGCACCTTTCCGCTTTCCTTGCTGAAGTCCAGCGCCTTCAGATCCACCCAGAAGGTGTTCGGCGTCAGGGCCGATTCGAAGAAGTACAGCTTGCGCTGGTGGTCGAACACGGTGCGCCAGCGGGTGGAGGCGATGTTGGGCTGGCCGGGCGTGCTGATGCCGTAGGGCACCGAGACGTTGCGGATCACGCTGAACACGCTGGCCAGCGCCTTGTTCGGATCCTGGTCCTTGGGAATCGCGTTCACGTAGAACGAGGCGCGTGCAAACCGGTCCGCGGCCCGGTTGGTGCCCGGCAGCATGGTCGTGCCGCCGATCTGCCGCCAGTACGCGTCGAGCGCCAGCTGCTCCTCGAAGATGGGCGAGTTGGTCATGACCTGGTACTGGCGGCTGTGGTGAATGACCTGCTTGCCGCCGATGTACTCCACGATGGCGCTGTCGCCGCTGGCGTCCGACATGGACAGGTGCAGCGTCGTCAACCGGTCCTCGCTAGGCACGTTGTCCGACACGAGGGTGAAGGGCTGCTCCTTCAACGCGGCAACGGCTTCCTGCACCGTGGCGAAATTGTCCAGCACGTACTGCGCCCAGGCGGCAATCGTCAGCCCGGGTTTGCTGCTGGCGTCGAACGCCGGGTACTGCGACTCCACCAGCCACAGCAGATTGGCGTTGAGGCCCGCCTCGTTCACGCCGTCGGTGGTGGAGATGTCGTAGCCCGACGTGATGACGCTGCCGTACCTGGACGTCCAGCGCAGCGTGTTGGCGCCGGTCTGCCCGGTACGCTCCATGCCGCGCGGCAGAACCCAGAGGTTGCTGGCGATGTCCTTCTTCCAGTCCATGGAGCGCGCCGCCATCACCTGGCCGTCAGCGCCATGAAAAACAAACCGTGTGCAAGCCCAGGCGCTGGTTGCGGCAGCAAGGCATGAAGCAATCAGCGCTGCGGCAGGCTCACGCCAATGCCTGCGCCCGACAGCGGCGCCGCGGCGCCCGGTGCCGCCACCGGCCGCGGCAAGGCAGCGGCCTGCGGACGCGGGCGCTCGTCGGGCGGCGGCAACTCCAGCCGCAGCTCGCGCCCATGGGCCGCCAGCACCGCGGCGGACGGCGTGACCGCGCGCAGGGTCCAGCCGCCCTCCAGTCCGTCCAGCACGGCGCCCACGCGCAGCGGCCGGGCGGGCTGGCCGTCCAGCGCGATCCGGGCGGCGCCGCCCGCGCCGTGCGTCAGCACGCCCTGCAGCGCCAGCCGCCCGGCCACGTTGGAGTCGGGCGGCGCCGCGGCGCCAGGCTGCGCGCCCAGCGCGCGCGCCACGGCCGCCACGTCCAGCGCCGGCGCGGCGGCGGCCGTGGCGGCCACCGGCACGTCCACCGGCCGCCGCGCGCCCCGCCCCACTGCAGCGCCCACCAGGCCGCGCTGCCGGCGGCCAGCGCCCACAGCGCCAGCGTGGCCAGGGCCACCGGCAGGCGCGATGCAAGGCGAGGCGAGGACATGGCGGCGATTATCATTGAAGCCACCTTTTCCACCCGCGCTTGCGCCTGCCTTCCATGACCGCTGCCCCCCTCGCCGCCCGCTGGCGCCGCGCCGCCGGCTTCACGCTGATCGAGCTGATGGTGGTGCTGGTCATCATCGGCGTGCTGGCGGCGCTGATCGTGCCCAACGTGCTGGACCGCACCGACGACGCCCGCGCCACCGCCGCGCGCACCGACGTGAACAACCTGATGCAGGCGCTCAAGCTCTACAAGCTGGACAACCACGCCTTTCCCACCGCCGAGCAGGGCCTGCAGGCGCTGGTGGCCAAGCCCACGTCGCCGCCCGTGCCACCCAACTGGCGGCCGTACCTGGACAAGCTGCCCAACGACCCCTGGGGCCGGCCCTACCAGTACCTCAGCCCCGGCATCAAGGGCGAGGTGGACGTGATGAGCTTCGGCGCCGACGGCGTGAGCGGCGGCGAGGGCAAGAACGCCGACATCGGCAGCTGGCAGTAAGAGCGCGCCGCCGCCCCATCGCGTGCACGGGCTTGAGCGGATGACTCTTTTTTCGATAGCTGATTGGGCATATTCAGCGCGGGTTGCAGGCCGATTTTGCTTGAAAATCCAGCGCGGCTTCACGCTGATCGAGCTGATGGTGGTCGTCGCCATCGTCGCGCTGGGCACGGCCCTGGTCAGCCTGGCCCTGCCCGATGGCGACCGCAATGCCCTGGCGCGCGATGGCACGCGGCTGGCCGCCCTGCTGGAATCGGCCCGCGCCCAGTCGCGCGTGGCCGGCGTGCCGGTGCAGTGGCGCCCCACGGGCGGCGGCTTCGCCTTCGACGGCCTGCCCGCCACCGCGCCGCCGCTGCCCACCGGCTGGCTGGACGCGCGCACCCACGCCCTCGGCAACGCCCCCGTCACGCTGGGCCCCGACCCGATCATCCCCGCGCAGGCCATCGTGCTGCAGTTGGCCGGTGGCGCCACGCCGCCGCTGCGCGTGGCCACCGACGGGCTGCGGCCGTTCAGCGTGGAGGCCGTGCAGCCATGACCCCCTGCCCGCCGCCGGGCCGCCCCAAGGCGGGCGGAGCCCCCTGGGGGGGCAGCGCACCTCGCGCAGCGGGGGAGCGTGGGGGCTCCGTTTCTGGCTTCACCCTGGTCGAGGTCATGGTCGCGCTGGCCATCACCGCCATTGCCCTCGTCGCGGGCTTGAAGGCCACCGCCGCGCTGACCAACAACGCGCAGCGCCAGGACGCGCTGCTGCTGGCCCGCATCTGCGCCGACAACCAGCTCATCGCGCTGCGCCTGGCACGCCAGCTGCCCGGCGTGGGCGACAGCACCAGCGCCTGCCAGCAGGCCGGCCGCTCGTTCCAGGTGCTGCAGCAGGTGCGCCCCACGCCCAACCCGAATTTCCGGCGCGTGGAGGCTGCGGTCAGCGAGGATGGCCTAACCATTCTTCGGATCTCGACCATCGTGGGGCGGAATTGATGGGCCCCCACGCTCTGCTGCTGCGCACGCGCGGCTTCACTCTGGTCGAAGTGCTGGTCGCCCTGGCCATCCTGGCGGTGATGGCGGCGCTGACCTGGCGCGGCATCGACGGCATGGCGCGCGCGCAGCACGCCACCGAGCAGCACACCGACCAGGTGCTGACGCTGCAGGCGGGCCTGGCGCAGTGGCGCGCCGACCTGGACGCCATGATGATCTGGCCCGCCGCCACGCCCGCGCCCACCGCCACCCCCGGCGCCGCGGCGCCGCAGCGCAGCCTGGCCTGGGACGGGCGCGTGCTGCGCATCACGCGCACCGAGGCCGACGCCGCCGCCGGCCTGCGCGTGGTGGCCTGGGCGCGCCGCGCTGGCGACGGTCAGTGGCTGCGCTGGCAGTCGGCGCCGGTGCAGTCGCAGCAGGCCTGGCAGTCGGCCTGGGACGCGGCAGCGCGCTGGGCCGAGGCCGGCGCTGCGTTTGATTCCGGCAACCCCAACGCCAGCGTCGTCGCCGTGGCGTCCACGCTGGACTGGCAACTGCATTACTTTCGGGGCAACGCCTGGACCAACCCCCTGTCCAGCCCGGCCCAGGACAGCACGAGCGCGCAGGCCCTGCCCGACGCCGTGCGCCTACTGCTGACGCTGGCGCCCGGCCAAACCATCGGCGGCACGGTCACGCTGGACTGGGTGCGGCCCGATTTCGGGGGCTCGCCATGAAGCGGCCCCAATCCGGAGCCGCGCTGTTGATGGCCATGATCACCGTCGCCCTGGTGGCCATCCTGGCCGCCGGCGCGCTGTGGCGCCAGTGGCGCGGCGTGGAGGTGGAGCGCGCCGAGCGCGCGCGCGCGCAGTCCGACTGGCTGCTGACCGGCGCGCTCGACTGGGGACGGCTGATCCTGAAAGGGGACTGGAACGAAGACCTCAACAAAGGCCAGATCGTCGACGACCTGACCGAGCCCTGGGCCGTGCCGCTGGCCGAGGCGCGCCTGTCCACCTTTTTGGCCGCAGGCGAAAGCAGCGAGGCGATCGACCGCGAGGCCTTCGTCTCCGGCCAGATCAGCGACCTGCAGGCGCGCCTGAACGTGATGAACCTGGTGGCCGGCAACGGCGAGCAGCAGCTGGCGGCGCTGGCGCGCTTCGGCCGCCTGTTCGAGCAGCTGGGCCTGCCCAGCCACGAGCTGGGCGCCCTGCAGCGCGCGCTGGCGCGGGCCCGGCAGGCGGCGGCCGGCACGCCCGCAGACGGCGGCGACGCGCCGCTGCTGCCCGCGCGCTTCGACCAGCTGGCCTGGCTGGGCCTGGCCCCCCGCACGCTGGCGCTGCTGCGCCCCTACGTCACGGTGCTGCCGCTGGCGGGCAGCCAGGCCACGCCGGTCAACCTCAACACCGCCAGCGCCGAGGTGATCTACGCCGCCGTGCCCGAGCTCGACCGCGCGCAGGCCGAGCGCCTGGTGGCCCTGCGCACGCAAAACCGCCTGACCACCCCGGGCCAGGCCGCCACCGAGCTGGGCGTGGGCCAGCTGAGCCTGGACTGGGCCTCGGTGAACTCCAGCTTCTTCGAGATCCGCGGCCGCCTGCGGCTGGACGACGTGGCGCTGGAGGAAGTCGCCGTGGTGCAGCGCGCCACCGACGTGCGCGGCCGCTACGTGCGCACGCTGTGGCGCGCGCGCAGCGCCTTGACGGTGCCGGCAGCGGGCCAGTAACTACAAAAACAGTAGCTGCTGGCGCGCATCAAACATGGCCTTCAAATACAAAACCATTCAAACGCCAATCACGATGCGCGCAAGCAGCTCCTATTTTTAAAGCAACCGGACGGCCAGGCGACGGACTGCGGCGCGCACCCCCACCCTACAATCGGCCATCCCGCCATGAGCCTGCTGATCCTCGCCCTGCCGCCCGGCCCTGCTCCCAGCTACGCCTGGGCCACGTCCGCCGACGGCCAGCACCTGAGCGCGCACGGCACGGCCGCGGCCGACCTGCTGCCCGCCGCCGGGCGCGGCGTCGAGGTGGTGGCGGTGTTGCCCGCCACCCAGCTGTCCTGGCACCGCGTGCAGCTGCCGCGCGGCGTGGGCCCGCGCTCGCCGCGGCTGCGCGCCACCCTGGCCGGCCTGCTGGAAGAGCAGCTGCTGGACGAGCCCGAGCAGCTGCACTTCGCGCTCGACCCCGACGCCGGCGCGGGCGGCCCCGCCTGGGTGGCCGTGTGCCACAGCCGCTGGCTGGCCGCGCACCTGCAGGCGCTGGACGCCGCCGGCCGGCCGGTGGCGCGCATCGTGCCCGAGCGCAGCCCCGAGCCGGGCGAGCTGCAGCTCGACTTCACCGGCGAGCCCGAGCGCGCGCAGCTGCTGGTCAGCGGCGGCCCGGACGGCGGCGCCCAGGCCCTGCCCTGGAGCGCCGGCACGCTGGCGCTGCTGCAGGCCCGCCTGGGCCAGGCCCTGGCCACGGCCCACGTGCAGGCCGAGCCCGCCATGGCCGCCCTGGCCGAGCAGCTGCTGGGCCGCCCGCCCACGCTGCACACGCCGGCCCAGCGCCTGCTGCAGGCCAGCGCCACGCGCTGGGACCTGGCGCAGGGCGAGCTGGCGCGCACCGGCGCCGCCCGCGCCTCGCGCCAGGCCGGCGCCGCCTGGCGCAGCTTCTGGCATGCCCCCGCGTGGCGCCCGGCGCGCTGGGGCCTGGGGCTGCTGCTGGGGGTGCAGATCGTGGGCCTCAACGTCGCCGCATGGCAGACCCGCGGCGAGCTGGCCGCGCGCCGCGCGCAGATCGACGCCGCGCTGACGCAGACCTTTCCGCAGGTCAAGGTGGTGGTCGACGCGCCGGTGCAGATGGCGCGCGAACTGGCCGCCCTGCGGCGCGACACCGGCGCCGCCTCGCCGCGCGACCTGGGCCCCATGCTCGGCGCCTGGGCCCGGCACGCGGGCGCCGGCGCCGTGCCTGCGGCCTTCGAGTACGCGCCGGGCGAACTGCGCGTGCGCGGCGTGCAGCTGTCGGCCAGCGCGCTGGAGCAGGCCCGCACCCAGCTGCGCCCGCTGGGCTACCGGCTGGACACCGACCCGCAAGGCGCCGTGCTGCGCGAAGAGGCTGCGCCATGAGTGATTCCCATCCAGCCCCGAAGAACCCCGGCGCCACCGCCCGCCTGGCCACCGCCTGGGCCGCCCTGCAGCCGCGCGAGCGCCGCGGCCTTGCGCTGGCCGCCGCCGTGGTGGGCCTGGCGCTGCTGTGGTGGCTGGCGCTGGCGCCGGCGCTGGCCACGCTGCGCGCCGCGCCCGCCCAGCGCGCCGCGCTGCAGGCCCAGGCCCAGCAGATGCAGCGCTGGCAGCGCAAGGCCCAGGCCCTGCAGGCCCAGCCGCGCCTGAGCCGCGACACCGCCGTGGCCGCGCTCGAGGCCGCCACGCGCCAGCGCCTGGGCAACGCGGCCCAGCTCAGCGTGGCCGGCGAGCGCGCGCAGCTCACGCTCAAGCAGGCGCCGGCGCAGGACCTGGCCGACTGGCTGGCCGACGTGCGCGCCAGCGCCCGCGCCGTGCCGCTGGACGCGCGCCTGACGCGCAGCGGCGACACCGCGCCCGGCGCCCCGGTGCACTGGAGCGGCACGCTGTCGCTCAGCCTGCCTTCATGAGCGCGCCGGGCCGCTCCCAAGCGCGAATCCCGCAGCGCGCAGCGCGGAGGGTCGTCCAATGACACGGCGCCCCGCCACCGCCTGGCGCTGGGCCGCCTTGGGCGCCGTACTGGGCCTGCTATTGACGGTGGCCGTGGCCGCGCCCGCGCGCTGGCTGGCTGCCGCCGTGGCCCAGGCCAGCGGCGGCCACCTGCAGCTGCTGGAGCCCACCGGGCGCGTGTGGGCCGGCTCGGCCCGCCTGGCGCTGGCCGGCGGCGCCGACAGCCGCGACCGCGCCGCCCTGCCCGGCCAACTGCACTGGCGCCTGTCGCCCATGCTGACCGGCGTGCAGGCGCGGCTCGCGCTGGACTGCTGCACCACGCCCGAGGGCCTGCTGTTGCGCGCCAGCCCGCGCTGGGGCGGCGTGCACCTGCAGGTGGCCGACGGCGCCTCGCACGGGCCGGCGGCCGTGCTGGCCGGGCTGGGCACGCCCTTCAACACCATCGCGCCCGAGGGCGAGCTGAACCTGGTCACGCAGGGCCTGGCCGCCACCTGGCTGGCTGGCCGGCTGCAGCTGGAAGGCAGCGCCACGCTGACGGCGCGCGCGCTGTCCTCGCGCCTGTCCACCCTGCGGCCCATGGGCTCGTACCAGCTGGTGCTGCGCGGCGGCAGCGACGTCGGCCTGACCCTGTCCACGCTGGAAGGCGGCCTGCGGCTGTCGGGCAGCGGCCACTGGGTGGGCACGCGCCTGCAGTTCCAGGGCGAGGCCAGCGCCGCCTCCGGGCTGCAGGGGCAGCTGGCCAGCCTGCTCAACATCCTGGGCCGGCGCCAGGGCGACCGGGCGATCCTGTCCTTCAGCTGACGCGCCGTTGGCCATCCCGACCCCATTTGCTACAGTGCCTGCTGCTCACCCAACCGCTCCGTCCATGGCCCGCTTTCCCGCCCGTCCCCTGCTGCGCCCCCTGCTGGCCGGCCTGCTGCTGACGCTGGCCGCCAGCGCCCATGCCGCCGGCACGGGCGCAGGAGCCCAGCAGGCCGAGGGCGGCCGGGTGACGCTGGACTTCGTCAACGCCGAGATCGACGCCGTGGCGCGCACCATGGCCACGCTCAGCGGGCGCAACGTGGTGGTCGATCCGCGCGTCAAGGGCACCATCACGCTCAGCAGCACGGTGCCGGTGTCGCCCGCGCAGGCGCTGGCGCTGTTCGCGGCGCAGCTGCGCATCCAGGGCTTTGCGCTGGTCGAGCAAAACGGCCTGGCGCTGGTGCTGCCCGAGGCGGAGGCCAAGCTGCAGGCCGGCAGCGTGTCGGCCGGCGCCGTCAGGGGCGGCGGGCAAGTCCAGACGCAGATCTTTCGCCTGACGCACGAGAACGCCAACAACCTGGTGCCGGTGCTGCGTCCGCTGATCAGCCCCAACAACACCATCAACGTCAACCCCGGCACCAACGCGCTGGTCATCACCGACTACGGCGACAACCTGCAGCGCATCGGGCGCATCATCGCCGCGCTGGACGTGTCCAACGCCACCGGGGTGGAGGTGGTGCCCCTCAAGCACGCCGTGGCCTCCGACCTGGCGCCGCTGGTGGCGCGGCTGCTGGAGTCCAGCGGCGCCGCCGCGCCGCTGGCACCCGCGGCCGCGCCCGCCCAGGCCGTGGCCGCCGTGCGCGCGGCCGGCGGCGGCAGCGAGGGCGGCTACGCCACCGCCGTGCTGCCCGAGCCGCGCAGCAACGCCATCATCCTGCGCGCCGCCAACCCGGCGCGGCTGGCGCTGGCGCGCTCGCTGATCGAGCAGCTCGACCAGCCGCCGGCGCAGGCCGCCCCGGGCGAGGGCAGCAACATCCACGTGGTCTACCTGAAGAACGCCGACGCCACCAAGCTGGCCGTGACCCTGCGCGCCGCCCTGGCGGCGCTGCCGGGCCAAAGCGCCAACGCCGGCGCCGGGGCGGCCGCCAGTGGCGGCGGCGGCGCGTCATCGCGCCCGGGCAACAGCAACCCGATGGCCCTCGGCGCCAACGCCGGCAACGGCCTGGCCAGCGGCCCCAGCATCGACGCACAGAGCAACAACCAGCCGTCCACCGGCGGGCAGATCCAGGCCGACCCGGCCACCAACTCGCTCATCATCAGCGCGCCCGAGCCGGTGTACCGCGAGCTGCGCGCCGTCATCGACAAGCTGGACCAGCGCCGCGCCCAGGTGTTCGTCGAAAGCCTGATCGCCGAGGTGCGCGCCGACAAGGCGGCCGAGTTCGGCATCCAGTGGCAGGGCCTGCTGGGCCGCCGCGACGGCAGCAACGTGGGCATCATCGGCACCAACTACGGCGCCGGCGGCAGCAACATCCTCAACCTGGTGGGCCAGTTCGCCAACGGCACGCCCTCGGCGGCCAACCTGGTGATGCCGCCGCAGGGCCTGAACCTGGGCCTGGGGCACCGCATCAACGGCCTGTTCACGCTGGGCGCGCTGGCCAATTTTTTGCAGAGCACGGGCACCGGCAACGTGCTGTCCACCCCCACCCTGCTGACGCTGGACAACGAAGAGGCCAAGATCGTCGTCGGGCGCAACGTGCCCTTCGTCACCGGCAGCTACACCAACACCGGCTCCGGCAGCACATCACTCAATCCATTCCAGACCTACGAGCGCAAGGACGTGGGCCTGACGCTGCGCGTGCGCCCGCAGATCAGCGAGAACGGCACCGTCAAGATGGTGATCTACCAAGAGGCCTCCACCGTGGACCCCACCTCGGTCGGCTCGCCCCAGGGCATCATCACCAACAAGCGCGCCATCGAGTCCAGCGTGCTGGTGGACGACGGCGCCATCGTGGTGCTGGGCGGGCTGATGGAAGACGAATACACCGAGAGCGAGGACAAGGTGCCCGGCCTGGGCGACATCCCGGTGGTGGGCAACCTGTTCAAGAGCCGCAACCGCAGCATCACCAAGAGCAACCTGATGGTCTTTTTGCGCCCGGTGGTGGTGCGCGACGCGGTGGACAGCGAGGCCTTCTCGCTCAGCCGCTACGAGCTGATGCGCGCCGCCCAGGGCCGCACCCAGCCCGAGCCCAGCAGCGTGCTGAAGATCAACCAGTCGCCCGTGCTGCCGCCCGTGGTGCCCACCCAGCAGGGCCAGGGCTGGAGCCGGCCGGCCCCGCCACCGCCGCTGATCCACATGCCCGCCAGCGGCGAAAGCAGCGACCCCGGCACCAGCCTGACCCGCACCAGCCCGTAGCCATGCGCTACCCCCTGCCCTACGCCTTTGCCCGCACGGCGCGCCTGCTGCTGCAGGACGACGGCGGGCAGCTGACGCTGTGGCACGACGGCGCGCCCGAGCCCGCCCACCTGAGCGAGGTGCTGCGCCAGCACGGCGCCGACGCGGCGGCGCTGCAGCTGCAGCAGCTCGACGCGCCCACGCTGGCCCAGCGCATCAGCAGCGCCTACTCGCAGGCCGAATCCAGCGCCGCCGCCGTGGTGAGCGAGGTCGAAAGCGACGCCGACCTCTCGCGCATCATGCAGGAGCTGCCGGCGGTGGAGGACCTGCTGGAGGCCGCCGACGACGCGCCCATCATCCGCATGCTCAACGCCCTGCTCACGCAGGCCGCGCGCGACAGCGCCAGCGACATCCACATCGAGCCCTACGAGCGCCACAGCAGCGTGCGCTTTCGCGTCGACGGCGCGCTGCGCGAGGTGGTGCAGCCCAACCGCGCCCTGCACGCGGCGCTGATCAGCCGCCTCAAGATCATGGCCGACCTGGACATCGCCGAAAAGCGCCTGCCGCAGGACGGGCGCATCAGCCTGCGCCTGGGCACCCGCGCCATCGACGTGCGCGTGTCCACCCTGCCCAGCGCCCACGGCGAGCGCGCCGTGCTGCGCCTGCTGGACAAATCCGAGAGCCGCATCAGCCTGGAGTCGGTGGGCATGCAGGGCGAGGTGCTGCGCAAGTTCGAGCACCTGATCGCCCAGCCGCACGGCATCATCCTGGTCACCGGCCCCACCGGCAGCGGCAAGACCACCACGCTGTACGCCAGCCTGGCGCGGCTGGACGCGGCGCACAACAACATCATGACGGTGGAAGACCCGATCGAGTACGAGCTGCCCGGCGTCGGCCAGACGCAGGTCAACCCGCGCATCGAGCTGACCTTCGCCCGCGCCCTGCGCGCCATCCTGCGGCAGGACCCCGACATCGTGATGATCGGCGAGATCCGCGACATCGAGACCGCGCAGATCGCCATCCAGGCCAGCCTGACCGGCCACCTGGTGCTGGCCACGCTGCACACCAACGACGCCGCCAGCGCCGTCACCCGCCTGACCGACATGGGGGTCGAGCCGTTTCTGCTCTCGTCATCGCTGCTCGGCGTGCTGGCGCAGCGGCTGGTGCGCAAGTTCTGCACGGCCTGCCACGGAACTGGCTTGGCCCCCACGCTCCGCACTCACGTTGCTGCGCTGCCCCCCGAGGGAGCTGACCCCGCCTTGGGGCGGCCCGGCGGCGGGGTCGGCTGCGAGGCCTGTGGCCACACCGGCTACGCGGGCCGCACCGGCGTGTTCGAGTTGCTGGTGGTGGACGACGGCATCCGCGCCCAGATCCATGGCCAGGCCGCCGAGGCCGACATCCGCCGCGCCGCGCTGGCCCAGGGCATGCACCTGATGCGCGAGGACGGCGAGCGCCTGATCGCGCAGGGCATCACCAGCCGCGAAGAGGTGCTGCGCGTGACGCGGGGCTGAGGTTCCAGGCCAAAACAGGCCCCAGCGCTCATCCAGAAAGCGCGACCAGCTATCAAAAGAAGAGTTATCACCGGGCCCGGCCTGCCGCCGGTGCATGGCTCACGGCGCTGCGCCGCCCGGCATCAAGGTTGCCAGTTGCCGCTGCGCAATCACATGCCCATGCGCCGCGGCCTTGGCAATCCACATCAGGGCCATGGCCCGGCCGTCACCCTCGCACAGCCCGTCCGCGTGCAGCATGCCCAGCCAGTGCATGGCATCGGCCTCATCCTGCTGCGCCGCTTGCGTGAGGAAGTGCAGCGCTGGCGTAATGCCGCCCCCTGCCCCCCGAGCAAGGGGCGCCGGCTTGCTGCCCGCGTCCACCCTGGCCTCGTCCAGCGCCGTCAGCGCAAACAGCGCACCCACGTCGGCCTGCGCCGCCGCATCGCCCTGGTCGGCACGCACCAGCATCTGCACGTCCTCGTCGGTCAAGTCCACCGCCAGTTCCGGCCGCACCGCCGCAAACGGCACCTGCGCGCCGCGCCCGTCGCCCAGGCGCGGCACCTGCCCTTCCTCGATGCGGCGCTGCCACGTGCGCATGCTGCGGCCCGTCAGGACGGCGGCCGTGTTCAGGCTGATGGGGCGAAAGGCATCGGCGGGCTGCATGCGACCCATTCTAGTGACCCTGCCAACACCTCATCAGGCCTCACGACACCACCAATGGCAGCAGAACCGCCGGATCGATCGGGTCGGGCAAATCCGCGTCCGGAACTCACCCCGTCATCGACATCAGGCTGTCCGCCAGGTTGCGGATTTTGGCAGACGTCATTTGCACCCGTGCAAGACGGGTAGCACCCTGGCCAATTCGTCCAGGATCAGCTATCCGCACCATGCAACGCCGCAGCCCACGCTGCTATCCCCAGTGCACGCCATGTCGCCCAATTGACGCGACAGACCGCTCCGTGTCAGCCGCCCGGCGCGACAAAATCGCATCTTGGCGCCTGCTGCACACCTGGTGCACGCCCAAAACGCCCATTTTTTCACGAGTCGACCTCGGCCCAATTTTTGGCACACCTCGTGCATCCATTCAAGGTGTGCGGCGACGCACGTCAACGAGTGTCTCCAAGGTTCCAACATTTCTTGAAGGGAAATCGAAATGAAAAAACTCCAGCAAGGCTTCACGCTGATCGAATTGATGATCGTGGTGGCCATCATCGGTATTCTGGCTGCCGTGGCGCTGCCGGCGTATCAGGACTACACCAAGAAGGCCAAATTGTCGGAGGTTGTGCTGGCCGCGTCGCAGTGCCGCACCACCATTACCGAGCAAGTGCAAAGCATGGCGGCTGACAAGCTCGGCATCGACAATGGCTGGGGATGCGAGGCAAACATTGCCAGTACTGCTGGATCGGAGCCGACCAAATACGTTGCGCAGGTCCAAACGTCGAAAGACGGCGTTATTTCGGCCAAGGCTCGAGGCTTTAATGACACCAACATCGACGGCAAGTTTGTCGTGATGATTCCCTATATTGGGACGACTGCACTCAGCGTGTCAGCCGCGAACAGCGATCAAGGCAAGCAAATCAGTTCCTGGTCTTGCGGTGGTGGTGACGCGGTAGGTGTTCAACTGGCCAGCTCCACGATCAACAAGTTCCTGCCGGGCTCCTGCAAGTCCTGATTGGATTCAGGCCCTTACGCTTAAAAACCTCCCTGCGGGGAGGTTTTTTTCATGCGGCGATCTCAATTTTGAAGTGCAACACCCTCACATGAGGTAAGTTGCACCGATGGGAACACGATACAAACAACTGCAGGCTGAAGAGCGCATGACGCTGAGCTCGCTGCACCAGCAAGGCTGGAGCCTTCGGGCCATGGGGCGACTGATGGGGCGCAGCCCCAGCACCCTGTGTCGCGAACTGCGGCGCAACAGCAGCGATAGCGGCTACGCCAGCAGCAGCGCCCACCACGCATATCTGAAGCGCCGCATCGATGCCCGACCCTTGCCCAAGCTGCATGCCGATGGCGCTTTGTGGCAGACGGTTTGCACGCTGCTCAGCTGGTGCTGGTCGCCACAGCAAATTGCCAGCACACTCAGGCGCATGCATCCCGATGAGCCCGCCTGGCACGTCTCGCACGAGACGATCTACGACACCATCTACGCCTACCCACGCGGGGAGCTGCGCCGCCAGCTCATCGCCTTGCTGCGCCAAGGCAAGAGCACGCGCAGGCCCCGCTCTGCGGGCCAGGATCGACGAGGGAAGATCCCTGACATGGTGAGCATCCATGTGCGCCCGCCCGAGATCGAAGACCGCCTGATGCCCGGGCACTGGGAGGGCGATCTGATCAAGGGTGCGGGCAACCAGTCTGCGGTCGGTGTGCTGGTGGAGCGTACAACGCGTCTTGTGCTGCTGTGCAAGATGCAGAGCAGCACGGCAGAAAGTGCGCTGGCGGCGTTCTCGGCCAAGCTCAATGCGGTGGCTGCGCCGCTGCGCAAAACGCTCACCTACGACCAGGGTCGGGAGATGGCGCGGCACAAGGCGCTCAGTGAGGCCACGGGCGTGAAGGTGTACTTTTGCGATCCGCACAGTCCTTGGCAAAAGGGCAGTTGCGAGAACACCAACGGATTGCTGCGCCAGTTCCTGCCCAAGGGCACCGATCTGTCGGTGCATGACCAAGATGCGCTGGACTCGATTGCCGACTTGATGAACAACCGACCCAGGCAGACGCTGGGATGGGACAGTCCCTACCAAGCTTTCAAGCGCATCATGACGGCCATCAGCGAGAAAGATTCGGCTACGATTCATTGATTCTCAACCACTGGTGTTGCACTTCAGAGTTGAGATCGCCTGCGGTTTCTGACTTTCGGGTTTTTCATCCTGGCGCTTGGTTGGCTGGTTCCCAACCACTACGACCCCTGGGTGTCGTTCTACAACGAGTTCGCAGCGGGGGCAGGCCTGTGTATTGGCGCCATGCCGCTGCTGCGCGCCGGGCACATTCGGATGCCAGCAGCCATCGTGGTGCCGGCCGCGGCATTGCTGGCGGCGCTGGTCATCGATGCATCCCTGAGCCGCTTGCTGTTCCAGACTGATTTTTACGCCGGCGTTCTGTTTGCAACCCTGT
Source organism: Burkholderiaceae bacterium (assembly GCA_024235995.1). Classification (NCBI taxonomy): domain Bacteria; kingdom Pseudomonadati; phylum Pseudomonadota; class Betaproteobacteria; order Burkholderiales; family Burkholderiaceae; species Burkholderiaceae bacterium. Next base: position 1,467,618 of record JACKLI010000001.1, on the reverse strand, counting down.
GGCTGCTGGCCGGGGCGGTGGGCGCCAATCCGTCGCATTTTTCGATGCCCCTGGGCTGGCGCGGCCCCAGTGCCCAGGTCAAAAACGATGCCGTGCTGACCGCCTTGGGATTGGCCCTGACGCTGGGCGCATTGACGAGCGTCGCGCTTGCATCCATCCAGTGGCTGGGGCTGCCGCACGGCCTGTGGGTGAGCGGCTCCAGTGGGCGCGCGCTGTCGAACCTGGTACAGCCCAATCACTACGCGACGCTGCTGGTGATGGCCATCGCCGGCCTGGGTTGTTTGCGGGCACAGCGCCAGGTGGGCACTTCGGTGTTCTGGCTGGCGGTGGCCGTGCTGGCGTTTGGCGTTCTCAGCAGCGACTCACGCACGGGACTGGTGGCGCTGGTTTTGGTGCTGCTGATGTGGTTGTGGCGTGCGGCCTGGGTGGAACACAACCGCGCCCAGGTGTTGCAATTCGGCCTGGCCTTGCTGCTGCTGCTGGTGGCGCGGGCGTGCTTCCAGGACTTGGCAGCATGGTTGGGAGCCGAACCAGGACGCGCGGCCACCGACCTTCAGAGCCAATCGCGGCTTCTCATCTGGCGCCAATTACTTGCGGCTACCCAAGCGCAGCCATGGACAGGTTATGGCTGGCTGCAGGTCAGTGCGGGGCAGGATGCCATGGCGCCGGTTTACCCGGGTGGGCGCATGGTGGGCTTCGCGCACAACTTGCCGCTGGATGTTGCCCTTTGGTTCGGCATTCCGGCGGCCCTGGTGTTCACGTTGTCGTGCGCCGCATGGCTGGTGCGACATGCCAGCCTGCGTGATGAGGCCAGATTTCACCCGCTGCTCATGCTCAGCCCGGTGGCGCTGCACAGTTTGCTGGAGTTTCCCCACGCATACGCTTATTTCCTGATTCCTGCGGGAATTCTTGTCGGGCACGTGGCCCGTTTCGATGCCCCGGCCATGCGCCAAGCACGCCCCTGGGCGGTGGCTTTGCTGTTGGCAATTTGCTCCATCCTCGGCGTGGCGCTGCTCTGGGTCCAGACGCAGGCAGAAGAGCCCATGCGCGCCGCTTTGTCGGGCGACGCTGCAATGGCTGATTTTGCGCCACTCGATCGGCGCGTGCCGATTGGCGACGACGTGGCGGCCCTGGTGCGTACTCTGGCCGATGCGAAAGCAGCGGATGCCGCAAGCGTGGAGCGGGCGCGACGTGTGGCGCTGCGCTACCCGTGGCGAGCGGTCAAACGGCAGTATGTGCTGGCACTGTTTTTGCACGATCAGGACCCGGAGGCGTGCCGTGAGCTTGAAATTTTCCGCCACGCCTACAGCGAAAATGCCCATATGCAACTTCAACAGTCGATTCGACTCGCCAGGACGCGACCGTTGCGGTGCCGTTGAACGCCAGCCAATGAGCCAAGACCGCATATCCATGGATCATTCAAAAGATGGCTGCGTTCGCCTTGCGGCACCATGGGCGTTCGCGGGGGTTCTGCTGGCTCTTTGGATACCGAGTTTTTTTGCGACATGGAGGGCTGGCCCCGCAGGGCTGACTTCGTTCATCGACTCGGTCGGCCTGGGCGCTTTTTTCTGGCTACTCTGGTTTGCACTCTGGTCGCGCATGTGGCTCGCGATGGCGTCGGCCATCCCATTTGCCCTGATCTGGCCAGTGGAAATGTGGGTGCGCCTGAATTTCGGCACCCCCATTGCCTCGCACATCGTGGCCGTGGCCTGGGAAACGGGTTGGGACGAGGGAACCAACTTCGCTTCGGCATTTGGGTTTCAACTGGGCGCCCTGGCCCTGGTCTGGCTGGGTGCGTACACCGCCACGATGGTCTGGGCCTGGCGCCAAAAGGTGGCTTGGCGCGGCCGTTCGCGCGCATGGGTGCTGGCCATCGGCCTGCCCTTGCTGTTGTGGTCCAACTGGCCGGGCGGCAGCCAGCCCGCCATCGGCACGGCGTCCGCGGCGGATACGGTGTTGGGGCAAGGCAGCCATGGTTGGGGTGTTGAGTGGGAAAACACGTTTCCCGTCAACCTGTGGGTTGCAGTCAGCCACTATCGGCAACAGCGGCGCAGCCTGCAGACACTGGAAACCACCCTGGCCACGCGCAGCCTGCACGCGACTCAGGCCAAGCCGGATCAGGTGCCTGATCTGGTCGTGCTGGTGATTGGCGAATCGGCCAGCGCCACCCACTGGGGCGCGCTGGGCTACGGCCGCGACACCACACCGCGCATGGCGCGAATGCCGGGCGCGGCCTTGTTCTCCGATGTGGTGGCGCTGTCCACGGCCACACGTTCGGCCGTGCCGAACGTGCTGTCGCGCCGCCCGGTGTTGCGGCCCGACGGCCGGGTGGATCTGGATGCGGAGCCGTCGCTGGTCAAGGCTTTTTCCGAGGTGGGCTACCAGACGTTCTGGTTTTCCAATCAGGCGCCGTTGGGACGGCATGACACGTCGATCGGGCTGTACGCCCATGGGGCCGATCACGTGCTGTTTTTAAACCCGTCGACCTACGACGCCGCAGGCAACACGTATGACGAAGCCCTGCTCGGGCCGTTGCGCCGGACGCTGCAGCAGGGCGGGCGCCAGTTCATCGTGGTGCATCTGCTGGGAAGCCACTTCGACTACGCGCAGCGCTACCCTCCCGCGTTCGATCACTTCCAGCCTTCGGGCCAGGGCGCCGGACACAGCGGTGAGACCCAGCAGGCCCGTACGGGCGATGCGGTGAACAACAGCTACGACAACAGCATTCGCTATACCGATCACATCCTGGGCGAAATTCTGGATGCCGTGCGGGGCGTGGGCGGGCGTGCGGCCGTGGCTTATTTTTCCGATCACGGCGTGGACCCGAGCATGGGCGCCTGCAGTTCGCAAAGCGGTACACGCCGCAGCGAGGAAGCGTACCGGGTACCGGTGTTCGTCTGGCTGAGTGAGGAACTGCGGGCACGACGACCCGAGGTGTGGCAACGCTTGCAGGCCCATGAAAAGCTGCCCTACACCACCCGAGCGCTGTATTCGACCTTGCTTGACCTGTCATCGATCGAGGTGGCCGGTGGGTTGCCGGCGGAAAGCCTTCTCAACCGCCCGTCCAGCGCCGCCCCGCGAATGGTGGCTTATGGCGAGCGGATGGTGGACTTTGATGCGGCGCGGCACAAGGATGCCTGCCGCATCGGCGCCGGCGGGTGAGCAAGCGGCGCAAGTGAGGAATGGACATGATTTTCTGGAAAAACAAATTTCGGGCGCTGGCCGTTCATCTGGCACTGAGCCTGGGCGTGGCGGCCATGGCAGCGGCGCTGGTGTTCTGGGTGTGGTATCGGGTGCCTTTCCGGGCGCTTTCGGGCGGGCGCGAGTTGTTTTGGCTGGTGGCGGGGGTGGACGTGGTGATCGGGCCGCTCATCACGTTCGTGGTGTTCAACCCGCGCAAGCCGCGGCGCGAGAAGGTATTGGACTTCTCGGTGATCGGCGTGCTGCAACTGGCGGCGCTGGGCTATGGCCTGCACACCATTTACGAGGCACGGCCGGTGCATGCGGTGTTTGAGTACAACCGCTTTCGGGTGGTGCACGCCAATGACATTCCAGCCAGCCTGCTGCCGCGCACGCCGGCGGGGATCGATGCCTTGCCGCTGACGGGTCCCACCTGGCTGTCGCTGCGCCCGCTGGTGGGTGGCGAGGTGGTGGACTACACCATGCAGGCCCTGGATGGCGTGCCGGTGGCGGCGCGGCCCGAGCTTTGGCAACCTTACACGGCAGGCCGGCAAGCCATCTTGGCGGCGGCGCGGCCCGTAGCGGATTTGGAGGGGCGTTTTCCCAAGGATGCAGCGTTGATCCGCGCGGGCGTGGCACAGTCGGGCCGCGCCGTGGCCAATTTGAAATATCTGCCCATCCAGGGCCGCAAGGGCGTGGTGTGGACGGTGCTGCTGGACGCCACGACTGCGGCACCGCTGGCTTTCGTGGCACTGGATTCGTTTTGAGCGCTGATATCGGGGACAGATGACTTGAAACACCGCGACCACACCGCACTGGCGCTACTGGACGAGCAGATGAACCTGGTGGGCTGGGCGGCGGTGGATGGGTTTTGATTGAGCATTGCACCGGCCCGCAGCGCTTGACTAGGGTAGATCACAGTCCATCACCCGCAAATTGGCCATCCCGCTTGGCCTGCCGGGCACCCCAGCCCGCAGACGATTCAAACAGCGGCCAGGCGGTCAACCGTGTCTGGAAACTTCTCGACCAGGCGGATCAGCAGCGCGGCCTGGGCGTTGGGCTTGGCCCGGCCCTGCTCCCAGTTTTCCAGCGTGCGGGGGTTGGTGCGCAGGTAGCTCGCCAGTACCGGCCGGGACAGATGCAGGCGCTCGCGCAGGGGAAGATTAGGGTCAGATCATTATTTTCCGCTACCTGCCCCTGGTCAGCAGCAAGACGCTGGACTGCTGGGTGGCGCTGTTGGACGAGCAGATGAACCTGGTGGGTTGGGCACCGGTCGATGGGTTTTGATTGAGTATCAAATCAGACTCTAGCGCCTGTCCAACAAGCGTGAACAGCTATCGAAAGAGAAGCTACCCGAACTTTATTTCCCGACGTTCCAATACCCGAATCACCCTGATGCCCAGGCCGCCGCTTGCAGCGCAGCGGGCAGTTCATGCGCCAACGCCATCTCCTCGCGCTGGTGGTGGTGCTCCAGCAGGTGGCGCAGCGCGTGCGCGGCGTCCAGAAGGGCCAGGGCGGCGCGGCGCCGGGCGGGCTCGCCGCGCGGCGCGCGCTGGGCCAGCGCGGCCATGCGTGCGGCGTGCTCTTGCGCCAGCAGGGCGATGCGCTCGTGCTCCAGCAGGTAGATGCGGGCGTCCCAGCGGGCGCCGGCGGGCACGTGGGGCAGCAGGCGGGTGTTCTCGATCTCGATGTGGCGCAGCAGGCCCCGGTGCCAGCGCACAAATTTTTGCTGCGCCCCGGCAAAGTCCTGCCCCACCACGGCCAGCAGGTGCGCGCGCAGCAGGGCATCCAGGCGATGGTGCTCGCGCTCGAAATCCGGCGCCCCACTTGTTTCAGCATCCATGAGAATTTCTGATCAAAATGGCCTCCGGCGCTTATCCATCAAGCGCCATAAGCTATTTCAATCATAGCACCCTGAACGGGTGCCGAACCCTCAGGCGGCGTAGCCGGGGTTGGGCAGCGCACCCCCCACCAGCTTGGGCGTATTGAGCTGGCGCGGCGCCACCTTGCCGCCGCGGGCCTTGAGCCATTGCTCGACCACATCCCACACCATCTTGTTGCCGGCCTTGGCGGCGTCCTCGGCCACCGGGGCCCAGCCGGCCACCTTGTAGGTCTTGTCGGCGTCGATGGGCTGGCCTTTCAGGCGCATGTCGCTGATGCGCCGGCCCATGGCCTGCAGCGGGTCGCAGGCGTAGGTGAGGCCGCCCACGCGCACCATGTCGCCGCCCTGCTGGTAGTAGGGGTCGGGGTTGAAGAGGTTGTCGCACACGTCTTCCAGCACGGTCTTGAGCATCTCGCCCTTCATCTCGGTGAGGGTGGCGTAGCTGTAGGTGGTGGCCGTCATGTCCAGCAGCCATTCGCGCGTGATGGGCTGGCCGGGCAGCAGCGAGGTGCCCCAGCGGAAGCCGGGCGAAAACGCGATGTCGGCGCCCTGCACGTCCATCAGCGCATCGACGATGAGCTGGTCGCCCGTGCCGTTGAAGTTGCCGCGGCGGTACAGCAGGCCTTCGGTGACGGCCAGCTGCTCGGCCAGCTTGCCTTCATACGGCGCGCGGATCTTGGTGATGAGCGCGTCCATCTCCTTGTCGGCCGGCAACATGTTGGCGAACACCGGCAGCAGCTTGTAGCGGAAGTCCGCCACCTTGCCGTCCTTGACGTCGAAGTCCAGGACGCCCAAAAACTTGCCGTTGCTGCCCGCGTTGGTGACGATGGTCTGGCCCGACTTGTTCTTGACGATGCTGGCCTGCGGCATGCCGTCGTGCGTGTGGCCGCCCAGGATGGCGTCGACGCCGGTCACGCGGCTGGCCATTTTCAGGTCCACGTCCATGCCGTTGTGGCTGAGCACCACGACCACCTGCGCGCCCTTGCCGCGCGCCTCGTCGACCATCTTCTGCAGGTTCTCGTCCTGGATGCCGAACTCCCAGTCGGCCACCAGGTAGCGCGGGTTGGCGATGGGCGTGTACGGAAAGGCCTGGCCGATGATGGCGCAGGACACGCCGTTGATCTGGCGGATGACGTAGGGCTTGAACACCGGGTCGCCGAAGTCGGTGGTCTTGACGTTCTGCGCGACGAAGTCAACCTTGCCCGCGAAGTCCTTGTCGATGATCTCCTTGACGCGCGCCATGCCCAGGGTGAACTCCCAGTGACCCGTCATCACGTCCACGCCCAGCAGCTTGCAGGCGTCGACCATGTCCTGCCCCTGGGTCCACAGGGCCGTGCCCGAGCCCTGCCAGGTGTCGCCGCCGTCCAGCAGCAGCGCGCCCGGGCGGTTGGCCTTCATGCGCTTGACCAGGGTGGCCAGGTGCGCGAAGCCGCCCACCTTGCCGTAGCGCCGAGCGGCGTGCTCGAAGTCCAGATACGTCAGCGCATGCGCCGTGGGCGTGCCGGCCTTCACGCCGGTGGCCTTGAGCAGTTGCTCGCCCACGAGGTGCGGCAGGCGGCCCTTCATGTCGGCCACGCCCAGGTTCACGCTGGGCTCGCGAAAGTGGATGGGCCGCAGTTGCGCGTGGCAGTCGGTCATGTGCAGCAGCGACACGTTGCCGAACTTCGGGATGTCGTACAGCCCCTCGGCCGCCGTCTGCGCGCTGGCGTCGGCAAAGCGCCCCAGGCCCAGGCCGGCGGCGCTGGCGGCGCCCAGCACCTGCATGAATTCGCGTTTGGTGAGATTCATATATCAGCACTCGCTGAAGTATCAAAATGAAAAAAGCCCGGTGGGAACCCGCTCGAGCAGGGCCGAAGCCCGCTCGACAGGCCCACACCGGGCCGTACGCTGCCCTTACTGGTTGACGGGCGACTTGGGGTCCATCAGCAGCGCCACGATGTCGCGCACCTGGGCTTCGGTCAGGATGCCCTTGGCGCCCGCGCGCGGCATGTTGGAGCAGGCGTTGTAGGCCTTGCTGTTCCAGATCTTGCCCCAGGTGTACTTGACCATCTCCTGCGCCTGCGGGCTGTTGGGGTCGGTCACGCCATGCAGCTTGTTATAGTGGTAGAGGCTGGGACCGATGGTGCCGAAGGAGATTTCTTCCTTGGTGATCTGGTGGCAGTTGTAGCAGTTGCCGCCGTTGGGCGTGCTGGCGGTGTCGGTCCAGGTGCGGCCACGGCCGCTCTGGGCGATCTTCTCGCCCGACTTCCAGTCGCCCAGGTACTTGCCGTCGGCCGGCCACTGGATGGTCTTCATGTTGAGCGCTTCCAGCTCCTTGGCGCGCTCGGGCGAAATCGGGTGGCCCGACACGTCGGCGGCGTCGCACGCGTTCAGCGTCGGGTCGCCGGCCAGCGCCTCGCTGACCTTGACGATGCCCTTGTCGTGGAAGGACTCCTGCACGATCTTGTGCGTCAGCGCATCGAGCTGTGCCGGGTTCATGTCGGTGCCCGACGAGGCGCCGCCGGCGCAGGCGGCCAGCAGGGCCGCGGCACCCGCCGCCAGGGCGGCCAGCTTGAAAGAGGTCTTGATGGTCATCGCTTGGGCTCCCGGTTCAGCGCTTGATGGTGGGCACGGCGGACTTGGCGCCCTGGGCGTTCACGCCCAGGTACACGCCCAGGGCCACGGTGACGTCGCTGGCGTAGGTCGGCTCGGGAAAGCGCTGCTGGCGGTAGCAGTCGTTCAGGCGATGCTGCATGCTCCACATCTGGCCATTGGACACGCGGTAGGCCGGCCAGGCGGCAAAGCCCACGCCGTCGCCCGGGTTGCCCGTCAGGCGCGGCAAGTCCTGCAGGCGGATGCGCTTGCCTTCCTCGCCGTGGCAGGAGGCGCAGGCAAAGTCATGCGAGCCGCCGCGCTGGAAGAACAGGCGCTTGCCCACCTGGTACATCTCGCGCTCCTGCGCGTGCGACTGCGGCAGGTTGAAGGGCATGCCCTTGGACTGCGCGCCGATCCAGGTGGCCAGCGCGGTGACGTTGGCGCGCTCGCCCTTGCCCCACTGGCCGTTGATGACTTCCTTGGGGTCGATGCCCTGCAGCATGCTCATGCACGTCACCAGGCGCGACTCCAGGTCCTGCACCTTGCCGGTGTCGGCGAAGTAGCGCGGCAACTCGACGAACGCGCCCTTGACCACGCCCGGCCCCTTGCCCAGATCGCACTGCTGCAGCGAGGCGTTCTTGGAGCCGCGCTTCTTGCTCCACAGCTCCTCGCCCTTCATCTCGAACAGCTCGGACGGGTTGCCGTCCTGCAGCATCTCGCGGTATTCCTCGATGGCCTGGGTGGAAGTCTTCTGGGCCAGGGCCGGGGCGCCGAGGGCCAGCGTCCCCAGCACGGCCAGGCAAAGCGATCGTGCGTGCATCGTCAAGTGTCTCCTGTGTATCGATGTTGTCGTTGAAAAGATCGGGCGGCGCGCGCCGCCAGGGGCCCTGGCCCGCTCTCGCTCAGGAAACCGTCGCCTCGTCGGTGCGGGTGTCGCCCTTGTTGTCCTTCCAGGTGACGGCCACCTTGTCGCCGGCCTTGCCACCCTTGAGGGTGAATTGCAGGAAGGGGTTCTTGGAGACGGCCGGGCCCCACTCGCAGGCAAACACCGGCTTGCCGTTGAGCGTGGCCGTCACGTCGGTGATGTGCCAGGCCGGGATCAGCTTGCCCGAAGAATCCTTGCGTTGGCCGGACTCCATCTCGTGCGCCATCAGCACGCGCACCGTGGTCTTGTCGTCCTTCGCCTGGGCGCGAATGCGCATCGGATCACCCATGTCAATACTCCTGATTCAGTGTTCGTTCAATGTTTCGATGAAGAGGCGGGAGGCGCGCTCAGCCGCCGCAGCCGCCCAGGGTCACCTTGACTTCCTTCTTGGCGTACAGCGCCTTGCCGTCGGTGGTGACGGCGATGGCGTAGACGTCGGAGGACTGGCCCATCTTGGAGCGGGTGGCGAAGTTGGCCTCGACCTCGGGGCCGACCTTGAACATCGCCACCAGGGGCGAGGGGTTCTTCTCGACCATCAGCAGCATCTCCTTGACGTTGGGCAGGGTGGTGGCCACGGTCATGGGCACGACGGCGCCGTTCTCGGCGATGTCGGGCGCGGTGAGCGTGACGTCCTTGCTTTCGGCCAGCGGGCTGGTCACGCCCAGGCCCTTGAGCGCGTCGGCCATCTGCTTGCTGTCGAACGCAGCCTTGTTGAAGGCCAGCGCCGGCTGCGACAGCAGGCTGCCCGCGGTCAACACGCCGGCGGCCAGCGCGCCCTGGCGAAGGGTTTCGCGACGAGTCTGCATGAATCGATCTCCTTGATCCAGATTAAACAATTGAGTTGATGTTAACGGAAGTGCGAGCGCTTCCCAGCGGGATTTCCCCCCATGCCCCGGCTCCCGTCACGGGGCCTTGGCCCCCGCGGCCAGCCAGGCGGCGATGGCCTTGGCGTCGTCAGGCGACAGGGTTTGCGCGGGCATGGGCACGTTGCCCCACACGCCCTCGCCGCCCGAGACGATCTTGCCCGCCAGGTAGTCGGCCTGGCCGGCGTACTTCTTGGCCACTTCGGCAAAGCCGGGGCCGACCAGCTTGGTCGTCATGCCGTGGCAGGCCGTGCAGCCGTTCTTTTGCGTCAGGGCCACGGCGGCGGCCAGCGGGTCGGCCGCGGACGGCTTGGCGGCCCCGCTCTTGGCGGCATCGACGGTGACGGCGCCGCGCTGCGGCCCCACCAGGCGGTTCTGGTCGTGCAGGTTGCCCCAGGCGCTGTCGGCGTGCGCGGGCAGGCGCGAGGTCACGTCCTGCGGCACCTCGCACTGGCTCATGCAGGCCTTGGCCTGGGTGTCGGGCTTGACCTTGCCGGCGCCGAACTCGTTGCCCGGCCACATGGCGTGCTGCGTCGTCATGCCGTTGCGGTTGGGCATGAGCTTTTGCACCTCGGCGATGTTCTTGTCCGACAGCGTGAAGCCGGCCGGCAGGATGTCGCCCAGGTTCAGCAGGTAGGCCGTGACGGCGTAGACCTCGTCGGGCTTGAGCGACTTGGGCGCGTTCCAGGGCATGGCGCGGTTGATGTAGTCCCACAGGGTGGAGACGGTAGGCACCTTCATCAGGGTGGTGCGGCCGGGGTAGTCGGTGCGCTTGAGGGTGGCGACGTGGCCGGTCTTGATGTCGTCCTTGGTGGTGCCGCCCACCAGCGGGTTGAACACCGAGTTGGACTCGCCGAACACGCCGTGGCAGCTGGCGCACTTGGATTCCCAGATGTCCTGGCCCTGGTCGACGCTGCCCGAACCGGTGGGCAGGCCCTTGAAGTCGGGGCGCACGTCGATGTCCCAGGCCTTGACCTCGGCGGGCGTGGCGGCGCGGCCGATGCCGGGGAACCTGTCCTGCGCCGCCGCCGGCAGCACGCAGGCGGCGGCCAGCAGCGCGGCGATGGCGTTACGACAGCTGGACATTCTTCACCTCGCCGCTTTCCTGCACCAGCCAGGACTGGATGGCGTTGTTGTGATAGATCGAGCGCGAGCCGCGCACGGCGCGCAGCTGCCGGTAGTTGGGCTGCACGAAGCCGGTTTCATCCATGGCCCGGCTTTGCACGATGGCGGGCTTGCCGTCCCACGCCCAGTCGATATTGAAGCGCGTGAGGCACCTGTCGAGCACCGGCGTTTCGAGCCGCGCGGTGCGCCAGTTGCGCCCGCCGTCCACCGACACGTCCACGCGCTTGATCTTGCCGCGCCCCGACCAGGCCAGGCCGCTGATGTTGTAGAAGCCCTTGTCCAGCAGCACCTGCCCGCCCGAGGGCGTGGTGACCACGCTCTTGCACTCCTGGATGCTGGTGTACTGGCGGTGCTGGCCGTCGGGCATGAGGTCGATGTAGTGCACCGACTCGTCCTTGGTGTTCCAGGGTTCGTCGCCCAGCTCCACGCGGCGCAGGTACTTCACCCAGCTGACGCCCTGCACGCCGGGCACCACCAGGCGCAGCGGGTAGCCGTTCTCGGGTCGCAGCATCTCGCCGTTCTGCCCGTAGGCCACCAGCACCTGGCCGCTGGTGACCAGCTCGATCGGGATGGTGCGCGTCATCGAGGAGCCGTCGGCGCCCTCGGCCAGCACGAACCGGCCTTTCTTGAGATCGGCGCCGGCCATCTCCAGCAGCGTGATCAGGGGCACGCCGGTGAACTCGCTGCACGAGAGCATGCCGTGCGAGTACTGCACCGTGGGCACGGCCACGTTGCCCCACTCCATGCCGGTGTTGGCGCCGCATTCGATGAAGTGAAAGCGCGACACGCTGGGCAGCCGCATCAGCTCGTCCATGGTGAAGACCTTGGGGGTCTTGACCAGGCCGTTGATCATGAAGCGGTGCCTGGACGGGTCGATGTCCCACCAGCCCTGGTGGTGGCGCTCGAAGTGCAGGCCGCTGGGCGTGACGATGCCGAACAGCGACTGCAGCGGCGCGAACGACACCGAGGCCTGCGTGGTCTGCGTCAGGCCGGGGCTGGGGCGGCGCTGCACGTTGGACTCGTGCTTGGACGGCTTGCCGTAGCCATCGGTCACCACCGGCTGGCCCAGCCCGGTGGACCAGGGCGGCAGGTTCAGGATGTTGGGGTCGCCCCCTTCGGCCGGCACCGGATTGGCCTGCGCGCCGGCCTGGGCCGCGGCCGTGCCGGCCAGGGCCGCGGCAAAGGCGCCGCGGATGAAGTCGCGCCGGCCCTTGCGGCCTTCGGCGAACACGGTCTGGATGCCGGCACGGTCGAGGAACCCCTCGGGCGCCTTGCGCAGGCGGCAGTGCGGCACGGCGCTGGCTTGGTCAGGAAATTGAGGAACGGTCATTTCAGCATCAATATATGCGCATGCGCTTATATTAATGCCTTCCGCCCCCGATGACCATCGGGTTTATCCGAGGTCAAGGAATTTCAAAATCAGTTATCCACCGCGCTGCGCGCCGCCCGCAGCGCAGGAAACACCAAGAGCCCAAGGGCCGCAGAGCAGGCCACGCGCGTAAGCCCCTGGTCGGGGTTTCCCCGGCCAGAGGGCGTGCCCCCTGCAAGGGGGAAGGCGAAACATCGCGCAGCGAGTGGAGACTGGGGGTGTTTCATCTCAAGCCCGCACGGCCTGCCGGGCCTGCGCCAGGCGCTGGTCCAGGTACGCGCTGTAGAAGTCGGGCGCGCCGCCTTCCAGCCGCTCGGCCACCTCGCGCCCGCCGGCGCCCAGGAACAGCACGGTGGGCGCCAGCTTGATCTTCCAGGCGCGCGCCAGCTCGCCATGGGTGATGGGCGTGCCGTCCACCGTCTGCGTGGCCTGCGCGCTGCCCCAATCGACCTGCACCACGGGCAGGCCTTCGTCGGCGTGCATGGGCGCCAGGTAGTGCTCGCGCACCACCTTGCACCAGGGGCAGCCGTGCAGGCTGACCATGACCACCAGCGGGTGCCCGGCCGCCAGCGCCTGCGCCAGCTCGGCCGGCAGCGCGCGCGAGGGCGACAGGGTCTTGGCCGCGGCGCGCGCCGGCGCCGCAAGCCCCAGCGCCGCCAGCGCGCCCAGGCCCGCCAGCAGGCGGCGGCGCCCCAGCGGCGGCCATGGCATCGGCGTCATTTCGTCTCGTGCTCCATCAGCAGGTAGGTGTTGTAGGCGTTCATGCGGTTGGCGGGGCCGAACAGGGGCAGATTCTCCCACTGGCTCCAGTCGGTGGCCTTGTACGCCTCGTCGAACGGCGTCATGTCGCGCGCGGCCGCGCCCATGGTCTTGCGCAGGTAGGCCAGGTAGTCGCGCGTGAGCTGCATGTCCTTGCGCGCGTCGGTGGACACCGGGCCGTGGCCCGGCACGATGACCTCGGCGCCGAAGCCCAGCAGCGTGTCCAGCGACTCGATCCAGTGGCCGCTGTCGGCCTCGCCGACGAAGGGGACGCGGTTGCGGAACACCAGGTCGCCCGCGTACAGCACCTTGCGCGCCGGCACGTAGATCACCAGGTCGTCGGGCGTGTGCGCGGGGCCCACGGGCTGCAGGATCAGCCGGGTGCCGCCCACCGTCAGCTCGGTGCGGCCTTCGATCCAGTCGGTGGCCGGCACCAGGCGGGTCTGGCCGTCGATCCAGGGCGCCAGGTCCTTGCGCGAGGCCTCCAGCCGCTGGCGCGCGGTCTCGGAGTACAGGTATTCGCGCCCGTTCTTCTGGGCGATGATCTTGGCGCCCAAGGCCGCGAACACCTGCAGGCCGTAGACGTGGTCGGCGTGGTAGTGCGTGAGGATGACGTGGGTGACGGGCTGCGGCGTGACCTTGCGGATTTCGGCCAGCAGGCGCTCGGCCAGCGCGGGCGAGCCCAGCGCGTCGATCACCACCACGCCGGCCGAGGTGACGATGAAGCCGGCGTTGGAGATGAAGTTCTGGTTGGCCGGCGAGCCCAGCGCCGACTGGCCCTGGACGTACCAGCACCCGGGCGCCGCCTCCTGCGCCTTCATCTCGGGCACGGCCGGGGCGTCCGCCGCCTCGGCGTAGCGCGTCCAGGCGCTGGCCCAGCCGGCCGTGAAGGCCGCGCAGGCGCACCGCGAGAGAAGTTGACGTCGGTCAAGGGCAGCCGGCATGCGGTCTCCTATATTCATAATTTCATAAGCAACAACTGATGTAATTATCAGGAATGGCCATGGACTTGACAAGCCTGGTGGACCGGCACGGCAGCGGCCCCGTGCTGGCGGCGGGCGGCGCCGTCATCGGCCTGCTGTTCGGCTTCTTCGCCCAGCGCTCGCGCTTTTGCCTGCGCGCGGCCGTCATCGAGTTCTGGCACGGCAAGTTCGCCGAAAAGCTGTCGGTGTGGCTGCTGGCCTTCGCCAGCGCGGTGGTCGCGGTGCAGGCGCTGATCCTGAGCGGCGCGCTGGACGTGAGCGGCGCGCGCCAGCTGGCCAACCGCGGCAGCCTGTCGGGGGCGCTGGTGGGCGGCCTGCTGTTCGGCGCCGGCATGATCATGACGCGCGGCTGCGCCAGCCGCCTGCTGGTGCTGTCGGCCAACGGCAACCTGCGCGCCCTGCTGTCGGGGCTGGTGTTCGCAGTCACGGCCCAGGCGGCGCTGGCGGGCAGCCTGGCGCCGCTGCGCGGCGAAATCGCATCGTGGTGGACGATCGACGGCGGCGCCGCGCGCCATCTGCTGCAGCGCCTGGGCGGCGGCGCGGTCGACGGCCTGGTGCTGGGCCTGCTGTGGCTGGTGGTGGCGGTGATCTTCTCGCTGCGCTCGGGCAACCGGCCCTGGATGTGGATCGGCGGCGTCGGCACCGGGGTGGCGGTGGCGCTGGCCTGGTGGTTCAGCCACCTGGTGGCGCGAAGCAGCTTCGATCCGGTGCAGATCCAGGGGCTGACCTTCAGCGGCCCCTCGGCCGAGTGGCTGATGCGCGTGCTGGCCAGCCCGGCGCCGGCCTTCGGCTTCGACGCCGGCATGCTGCCGGGCGTGTTCGTGGGCTCGGCGCTGGGCGCCTGGGTGGGGCGCGAGTTCAAGGTCGAGGGCTTCAAGGACGGCTACAGCATGGCGCGCTACATCGTGGGCGCCATGCTGATGGGCTTTGGCAGCATGCTGGCCGGCGGCTGCGCCGTGGGCGCGGGCCTGACCGGCGGCGCCATCTTCGCCCTCACCGCCTGGCTGGCGCTGGCCGGCATGTGGGCCGGCGGCGGCCTGATGGAGCGCTGGCTGGCCGAGCCGGTGCACACCACGCAGCCGGCCACGCAGCAGGCGCCGCTGGTGGTGCCGGTGGCGCCTTGAAAATACCGGACGCAGAGGACGCGGAGAAAGCGCAAAGGACGCAGAAATTTTTCCTGGAATGCTATTAATCAAATAGCTAATCACGCTTTCTGCACGCCGGCCAACCCAGCATTTGATCAATTTTCGATTCTTTTGCGTCCTTTGCGAACCCTTGGCGTCCTCTGCGTCCGGCTGTCCGGCTGCTCGCCCACTCACCCCCGCCGCACATCCTTGACCAGCGTGCTCTTGCCGAACAGGCTTTCCACCAGGTCCACCACCAGCTCGGCGGTCTGGTTGCGCACGTCCAGCGCGGGGTTGAGCTCGACGATGTCCAGCGAGCCCAGGCGCCCGGTGTCGGCAATCATCTCCATGCACAGCTGGGCCTCGCGGTAGGTGGGACCGCCGCGCACGGTGGTGCCGGTGCCGGGGGCGATCTCGGGGTCCAGGAAGTCGACGTCGAAGCTCACGTGCAGGTGCACGCCGGCATCCACCGGCGCCAGCGCGCGGGCCATCACCTCGCGCATGCCCAGCTCGTCGACGGCGCGCATGTCGTACACCTCGATGGCGTGCTGCCGGATCAGCCACTTCTCCTGCGCGTCCACGCTGCGCAGGCCGATCTGGCACAGATGGCCCGCCGCCAGCGCGGGCGCGAAGCCGGCCAGCCGCGCCAGCTCGGGCGGCCCCAGGCCGCACAGGCTGGCGACCGGCGTGCCGTGGGCGTTGCCGCTGGGCGAGGTGGCGGGCGTGTTGAAGTCGGCATGGGCATCGAGCCACAGCACGCGCAACCGCTGGCCGGTGGCCCGGCAGTGCCGCGCCACGGCGCCGATGGAGCCGACGGCCAGGCTGTGGTCGCCCCCCAGCAGCAGCGGCAGCTGCCGCGCCTGCAGCGCCTGGTGCACGGCGTCGTGCGTGGCGCGGCACCAGGTCAGCACCTCGGCCAAGTGGCGCAGGCCGCTGGCGGCGTCGCGCGGGCCGCCCGGGTTGGGCGGGCCGGCCAGGTTGCCCAGGTCGCGCACGGTGCGGCCCTGGCGCTGCAGCGCCGGGCCGAGCTGGGCCACGCGCAGCGCGTCCGGCCCCATGCCGGCGCCCAGGCGGCTGGCGCCGATGTCGGTGGGCGCGCCGATGAGCGTGAGGGGGGTTGGCGCGTTCATGCCCAAATGGTACCGGCGCCCGCCTCGCGCACCAGGCTGTAGAGGTCCTTGGGGTCACGCAGCGCGGGCATCAGCGCCAGGCTCTCCAGCAGGCCGTGGGCGCGCCCCAGCGCCTGCAGGCAGCGCATGGCCGAATAGTCCTCCAGCGCGAAGCCGACCGAGTCGAACAGCGTGATCTCGGCCGCGTCGCGCCGGCCCGGGGCCTGGCCGGCCAGCACGCGCCAGAGCTCGGTGACGGCGAAGCCGGGCGCCGCGTGCTGCAGCTCGCCTTCGATGCGCGTCTGCGGCTCGAACTCGACGAACACCCGCGCGCGCCGCAGGATGGCCGCGTCCAGCTCGGTCTTGCCCGGGCAGTCGCCGCCCACGGCGTTGATGTGCATGCCGGGGCGCAGCAGCTCGCCCTGCAGGACGGTGGCGCGCGTCTTGTCGGCCGTGAGCGTGGTCACGATGTCGGCGCCCTGCACCGCCTCGGCCACGCTGGCGCAGGCCCGCAGCTCGACGTCGGCGTCCGCCAGGTTGCGCATCAGCTTGCGCGTGGCCGCCGCGTCCACGTCGTACAGGCGCAGGCTGCGGATGCCCAGCAGGCCGGCGAAGCCCAGCGCCTGGAACTCGCTCTGGCTGCCGTTGCCGATCAGGGCCATCACGCGGCTGTCCGGCCGCGCCAGGCGGCGCGCCGCCATGACCGAGGTGGCGGCGGTGCGCAGCGCGGTGCTCAGCGTCAGCTCGCTCAGGAAGACGGGCGCGCCGGTGTCGACGCGCGCGATCGCCCCGAAGGCCATCACGGTGGGCAGGCCCAGGCGGGTGTTGCGCGGGTGGCCGTTGACGTACTTGAAGGCGAAGTGCCGGGCGTCGGCCACCGGCATCAGCTCGATCACGCCGTCCGGCGTGGGCTGCGCCAGCCGCGCGGTCTTGCTGAACTCGGGCCAGCGCCGGAAGTCCGCCTCGATCGCCTGCTCGACGCCGCGCAGGCACTCGAGCACGCCCACGCGGGCGATCAGGCGCGCGGCGGCCGGCAGGCTGAGGTATTCGAGCGCGCCGGCCTGGGTGGCCGATGGAGCGGCGGACGACATCACGGGCGTTCCTCACGACGACGGGGTTCGCGCCCAGTGTCGCGCAATCGGCGGCCGCGCGCAGCGGCGCGGGGGCAACAGGCCGGCAGCGGCGCTCAGCGGCCGCTCAGGTACTCGGCCACCGCCGCCATCTCCAGCGGCGTCATCTTCTCGACCACCGCGTGCATCACGGCGTTGTCGTTGTTGCGCTCGCGCTTGCCGAACTGCCGGAGCTGGTTGTCCAGGTAGGCCGCGTGCTGGCCGGCCAGGCGCGGCAGCGCGTTGCTGCCGGCGCCGTCGGGGCCGTGGCAGGTGGCGCAGGCCGGCACGCCGCTGAAGCGGTTGCCCGCCTGGTAGATGTACTGGCCGACGGCGGCCAGCGGCGCGTCCCGAGCGGGCTCCTTGTGCGGCGGGCGGCTGGCGTAAAAGCGCCCCAGCGCAGCCATGTCCTCGGGCGTGAGCTTGTCGACCATGGGCGCCATGGCCGTGCTCTGGCGCTTGCCGCTCTTGAAGTTCTCGAGCTGCTTGGCGATGTACGCGGCGTTCTGGCCGGCCAGGCGCGGGAACACCGCGCTGGCCGATTCGCCCTCGGCGCCGTGGCACAGAAAGCACGAGCCGCCGATGATCTGGCGCGCCCGTGCGTCGTCGTCCTGCGCCAGCGCGGCGCCCCCTGTCAGCGCCAGCGCCAGCGCGCCGGCGACCCACCCCAGGCGCCTCATGCCAGGGTATCGGCCCAGATGTTGCGCGCCCAGGCCATGGCGTAGCGGCCCTCCAGCTCGCTGGCGGCGGGCGACACCCCGCCCGAGCCCGGCACCGGCAGCATGGTCTTCTTGTCGGCGTCGTAGCGGTGCACGCTGGCCACGTGCACGACGTCGGTGTCGCTCACGAAGCTGTAGCAGGTGTTGTTGTACAGCGGCAGCGGGTTGGGCGCGCGGCCGGCCAGCAGCGCGACGATGGCGGCGGCCGCCACCTTGCCGTGCTGGTTGGCCATGTGGCCGGACTTGGGCATGGCCGGCGCGATCTGCACCGAGTCGCCCAGCACGTGGATGTTCCTGGCGGCGATGGACTCCATGGTCAGCCAGTCGACCTCGCACCAGCGCTTGTTGGCGGTGGTCAGGCCGGCCTCGTGCGCCACCGTGCCGGCGCGCATGGGCGGCAGCACGTTGAGCACCTGCGCCCTGAGGTCGTCGTTGAAGTCGAACTTGAGCGTGCGGCTGGCCACGTCGACGTCCACCAGCTTGTGGTTGGGGCGGTACTCGACGATGCCCTTGTAGCGGTCGGCCCAGGCCTTCTTGAACAGCGGGCCCTTGGAGGTGACGTCCTCGTTGGCGTCCAGGATCAGCACCTTCGACTTGGGCTTGGCCTGCTTGAAGTAGTGCGCCACCTGGCAGGCGCGCTCGTACGGCCCGGGCGGGCAGCGGTAGGGCGCCAGCGGGATGCTGATGGCGAACACGCCGCCGTCGGGCATGGCCTCGAGCTGGCGGCGCAGCGCCAGGGTCTGCGGGCCGGCCTTCCAGGCGTGCAGCACCTGCTCCTGCGCGCCGGGCGCCTTCAGGCCGGGCACCTGGTCCCACATGAAGTCCACGCCCGGCGAGAGCACCAGCCGGTCGTAGGGCAGCACGCCGCCGCTGGCCAGGCGCACCTGGCGCTTGTCGGCATCGATGGCGGCCGCGCGGTCCTGGACGATCCTGACGCCGTGGCGCCTGGCCAGGTTGTCGTAGGGCGTGGTGATGTCGGCCATCTGCTTGCTGCCGCCCAGCACCAGGTTGGAGATGGGGCAGGAGACGAACGCGGCGCCCGGCTCGACCAGGGTGACCTCCACCTGCCCGTCGGACCACATGCGGATGTACTTGGCGGCCGTGGCGCCGCCGTAGCCGGCCCCCACGACGACGACCTTGCCGCCCGCGCCGCCGCCGACCGAGGCGCAGCCGGCGCTGGCGCCCAGCACCGAGGCGGCCGACGCGGCCTGCACGAATTGACGACGATCCATGACGCTGCCCTCCTTCACTTCTTCTGCGCCGCGAACCACGCGGTGATGGCGGCCAGCTGCTCGTCCGAGTAGCCCTTGGCCAGCTGGTGCATGAGGGTGGCGGGCTTGGCGCCGCTCTTGAAGTCCATCAGCTTCTTCAGCATCTCGTCCTTGTTGGCGCCAGCCAGCGGCTCGTTGCCGGGCTGGGCGTGGCCGCCCGTGCCGTGGCAGTTGGCGCAGGCGGCGGCCCAGCTGCGCACCTGGAAGGGATCGACCTGGGCCTGGGAGACGCTGGCGGCAGCCAGCATGCTGGCCGTCAGCGCGGCGGTCAGTACGGGTTTCATCTCGAGCACTCCTGCGAGGGTGGTTCGGGCCGGCGGCAAAACATGCACCGGTGCTTATATAGCGGACCCATGATACGGGGCGCTGCGGCACGCCGGCACCGGGGGTTAACCCGCGCCGGCCGTTGCGATGATATCGAAAATATAGCGCCTCGGGCTTGAATGACGCGGGCCATGGCCCGATTTCTCTCGAATCCGGCTGAGGTGGCCAGTCAGTGCGCGTCGTCGATGGCGATCTGCGTGCACACCGCGCGGCACAGCGCGGCCACGCGCTCGTCGGCGATGTGGTAGTAGATCTGCACGCCCTCGCGCCGCCGGCCGACGACGCCGGCCTTGTACAGCGTGTTCAGGTGCTGGCTCATGTTGGGCTGGGTGGTGGGCACGTCGTGCAGCAGCTCGCCCACGTTCTTCTCGGTCTGGCACAGCGCGCTGATGATCTTCAGGCGCATCGGCGCCGACATCAGGCGAAACACCTCGGCCGCGCGCTCAAACACCTGCTCCGGCTGGGGCTCGGCCCCGGGCGTCGGCGCGGCGGCTTGGCGGGTGTCGGTCAGCGGCGTGGACATCGCTGGAAATGATAAGCCAAGCGCCGGTCAACGGCCGCGCAGCGCGCGGCTGAGCAGCATGACCGGCACCAGCCCCACCAGCACCAGGGCCAGCGAGGGCAGCGCGGCCTCGCCCAGGCGCTCGTCGCGCGCCAGCTGGTCGGCCACCACGGCCAGGGTGTCGGTGTCGAAGGGGCGCAGCACCACGGTGGCGGGCAGCTCCTTCATCACGTCGACGAACACCAGCAGGCCCGCCGCCAGGCTGGCGCGGCGCAGCAGCGGCCAGTGCACGCGCGCGGCTAGGCCCAGGCCGCCGGCGCCCAGCAGGCTGGCCGACTCGTCCAGGCAGCGCGGCACGCGCGCGTAGCCGGCCTGCACGGACTGCAGCGCCACCGCCACGAAGCGCACCAGGTACGCCCACACCAGGCCCAGCACCGTGGCCGTCACCCAGCCGCCCACGCCGGCGCCGGGCCAGCGCTGCTGCACCCAGCCCACCGGCAGCAGCAGGCCCACCACCACCACCGCACCGGGCACCGCGTAGCCCAGCGCCACCACCTGCACGCTGGCGCGGCGCAGCCAGTCGGCGCGGCGGCGCAGGCTGAAGGCCAGCAGCCACGCCGCGCCCACCGCCAGCACCGCCGTCATGGCGCCCAGGCGGATGCTGTTCCAGGCCCAGCCCAGAAAACGGTCCCAGGGCAGCACCGACCAGTCGGCCGACAGCGGCCGCAGCATGAACAGCACCGGCAGCGCAAAGCCCATCAGCATGGGCAGCAGGCACAGCAGCCAGGCCAGCGCCCGCGCCCAGCCGCGCAGCACGATGGGGCGCGCCTCGTCCGAGCCGGCGTGCGAGGTGCTGCCGCTGGCAAAGCGCAGGCGCCGCTGGGCGCGCTGCTCGCCCCACAGCAGCACGACCACCAGCGCCAGCAGCACGGTGGCCAGCTCGGCGGCGGCGACGCGGTTGTCCATCGACAGCCAGGCCTTGTAGATGCCGGCGGTGAAGGTCTGGATACCGAAATACACCGACACGCCGTAGTCGGCCAGCACCTCCATCAGCGCCAGCGCCGTGCCGGCCGCCACCGCCGGGCGTGCCATGGGCAGCGCCACCTCGCGCAGGCGCCGGCCCAGGCCCGCGCCCAGCAGGCGCGCGGCCTCCATCAGCTGCGGCGCGCGCTCGGCCAGCGCGGTGCGCGCCAGCAGGTACACGTAGGGGTAGAGCGAAAACGAGAACACCCAGGCCGCGCCCCACACGCTGCGCACCTCGGGCAGCAGCCGCCCCTGCAGGCCGAAGGCGGCGCGCAGCCAGGTCTGCAGCGGCCCCGAGAACTGCAGGAAGTCGGTGTAGGCGTAGGCCGTGACGTAGGCCGGCATGGCCAGCGGCAGCAGCAGCAGCCATTCGAACTGGCGCCGGCCCGGAAAGTCGAACACCGTCACCAGCACCGCCGCCGGCACGCCGACCGCCACCACGCCCACGCCCACCATCAGCGCCAGCCCCACGGTGGTGCCCAGGTACTGCGGCAGCACGGTGCGCGTCATCTCCTGCAGGATCTGCGCCGTGGCCGCGTCCCACTGCGTCCAGGCGCCGAGCAGGGCCAGCACCGGCAGCGCCAGCACGGCGGCGACGAGCAGCAGGATCAGGGTCGGGACGGCGCGCAAGATGGCGGGGGTTTTGCTATGGAATCGAAAGCTGCTCGCGCAGGTTGCACGCCGGCTGCAAGCGGTTTTTATCTTGATCCACCGGCGCGCGGCGGCCAATGAGAATTGTACGCATCTACAATTCCACCATGTTCCTGCAGATCGACCAGGTGGACGTGCGCTACGCGGGCCAGGCGCGGGCCGCCGTGCAGGGCGCGACGCTGGGCCTGCACGCGGGCGAGATCGGCGTGCTGATCGGCCCCTCGGGCTGCGGCAAGACCACGCTGCTGCGCGCCGTGGCGGGGCTGGAGCACGTGAGCAGCGGCCAGATCCGGCTGGACGGCCAGCTCGTCAGCAGCGCGCAGGCGCACCTGGCGCCCGAGGCGCGGCGCATCGGCATGGTGTTCCAGGACTACGCCCTCTTTCCGCACCTGGACGTGGGGCGCAACGTGGCCTTCGGCCTGCGGCAGCTGCCGGCCGCCGAGCGCCGCCAGCGCGTGGCCGAGGCGCTGGCGCTGGTCGACCTGCCGGGCAGCGAGGCGCGCTTTCCGCACGAGCTGTCGGGCGGCCAGCAGCAGCGCGTGGCGCTGGCGCGCGCCATGGCGCCGCGGCCGCGCCTGCTGCTGCTGGACGAGCCGTTCTCCAACCTCGACGTGGACCTGCGCGAGCGCCTGGCGCACGAGCTGCGCAGCATCCTGAAGACGGCCGGCGCCACGGCGCTGTTCGTCACGCACGACCAGTTCGAGGCCTTCGCCATCGGCGACCGGATCGGGGTGATGCACCAGGGCCGGCTGCACCAGTGGGAGGACGCCTACACGCTCTACCACCGCCCGGCCACGCGCTTCGTGGCCGACTTCATCGGCCACGGCGTGTTCGTGCCCGCGCGCATCGTGCACGACACCGCCGGCAGCCACGTGCAGACGCCGCTGGGCGAACTGCGCGACCACGCCGAATGCCCGCTGCCGGGCGCCTACCCCGACGGGCGCTGCGACCTGCTGCTGCGCGCCGACGACATCGTGCACGACGACCACGCTCCGGTGCAGGCGCGCATCGTGCGCAAGGCGTTCCGCGGTTCGGAGTTTCTCTACACCCTGCAGCTGGCCAGCGGCGAGACGGTGCTGGCGCACGTGCCCAGCCACCACGACCACCGCGTGGGCGAGTGGATCGGCATCCAGCCCGAGGTGGACCACGTGGTGGTGTTCGCGCCCGATCCGGGTTGACGGCCTTGCTCCCTCGCCCCTCGGGGGAGAGGGAGAAGAAGTCAATCCCCGTGCGCCCAGTAGCCGCCCACCAGGGTGCAGCGCACGCGGCCCGTGAGCTCGCGCCCCTCGAAGGGCGTGTGCTTGCCCTGGCTGCGCAGCGCGGCGGGCTCGACGCGCCAGCGCGCCTGCGGGTCGAACACGCACAGGTCGGCCACGCCGCCCTCCACCAGGCGCCCGCAGCTGGCCTGCAGTGTGCCCAGCGCGCCGCCCAGCACCTGGGCCGGGCCGTGGGTGACGGCGGCCAGCGCGCGCGGCAGGCCGGCGCCGCCGCCCTGCCCCCATTGCAGCGCCAGCGGCAGCAGCAGCTCGAGCGCGGTGGCGCCGGGCTCGGCCTCGGCAAAGGGCAGTTGCTTGGCGTCGGCATCGACCGGGGTGTGGTCGGACACCAGCGCGTCGAGGGTGCCGTCCAGCAGCGCGGCGGCCAGCGCGTCGCGGTCGCGCGCCTGGCGCAGCGGCGGGTTCAGGCGCGCGTGGCTGTCGAAGTGGCCGATGTCCTGGTCGGTCAGCAGCAGCGAATGGAGGCTGACGTCGGCCGTCACGCGCAGGCCCTCGGCCTTGGCCTGGCGCAGCAGGGCCACGCCGGCGGCGCTGGACAGGCGGCACAGGTGCACGCGCGGCGCGCCGGCCATGCCGCGCAGCAGCTCGAACACGGTGTGCAGGGCAATGGTCTCGGCCATCACCGGCACGCCGGCCAGGCCCATGCGCATGGCCAGCGGCCCGCTGGCGGCCACGCCGCCGCCCAGCCACGGGTCCAGCGGGCGCAGCCAGATGGCGTAGTCGAAGGTGCTGGCGTACTGCAGCGCGCGCTGCAGCACCTGGGTGTTGACGACGGGCGCGTCGGCCTGGCCGAAGGCGATGCAGCCGGCGGCCGTCAGCAGGCCCATCTCGGTCAGCACCTCGCCCTTCAGGCCGCGCGTGAGCGCGCCCTGCGGGAACACCCGCGCCTGGTGCAGCTTCTCGGCGCGCATGCGCAGCATCTCGACCAGGCCGGGCTCGTCCAGCACCGGGTCGGTGTCGGGCGGGCACACCAGGCTGGTCACGCCGCCAGCCACCGCGGCGGCCATTTCGCTTTCCAGCATGTGGGCGTGCTCGTGGCCCGGCTCGCGCAGGCGCGCGCACAAATCGACCAGGCCGGGCAGCACCCAGCAGCCGGCGGCGTCGATGCGGCGCGTGGGCGCAAAGCCCTCCGGCGCGCGGCCTATGCTCAGGATGCGGCCGGCGGCAATCGCCACGTCGGCGATTTCGTCGCGCCCGCTGGCCGGGTCGATCACACGGCCGCGCTGGATCAGGATTTTCATGGTTCTTGAATCAAATCAGCCTATAGCCCGCGTGGAACATGCCTCATAAGCTATTGTTTTGTTAGCGCCCGTCATCCCTCGTTGCCCGCCACGATGCTCATCACCGCCATGCGCACGGCCACGCCGAAGGTGACCTGCGGCAGGATCACGCTCTGGCCGCCGTCGACCACCTGCGAGTCGATCTCGACCCCGCGGTTGATGGGGCCCGGGTGCATGACGATGGCATCGGGCCGGGCCCAGGCCAGCTTCTCGGGCGTGAGGCCGAAGCTGTTGAAATACTCCTGGCTGGAGGGCAGCAGCGCGCCGCTCATGCGCTCGTTCTGCAGCCGCAGCATGATGACCACGTCGGCGTCCTGGATGCCCTCCTGCAGCGTGTGGCACACGCGCACGCCCATGGGTGCCAGGTCGCCCGGCACCAGGGTTTTGGGGCCGACCACGCGCACCTCGGCCGCGCCCAGGGTGTTGAGGGCATGGATGTCCGAGCGCGCCACGCGCGAGTGCAGGATGTCGCCGACGATGGCCACCACCAGGTTGGAAAAATCCTTCTTGTAGTGGCGGATGGTGTACATGTCGAGCAGGCCCTGCGTGGGGTGCGCGTGGCGCCCGTCGCCGGCGTTGATGACGTGCACGTGCGGCGCCACGTGCTGGGCCAGCAGGTAGGGCGCGCCGCTTTCGCTGTGGCGCACGACGAAGACGTCGGCGGCCATGGCGCTCAGGTTGGCCACGGTGTCCAGCAGCGACTCGCCCTTGGCGGTGGACGAGCGCGCGATGTCCAGCGTGTAGACGTCGGCCGACAGCCGCGTGGCGGCGATGTCGAAGGTGGTGCGGGTGCGCGTGCTGTTCTCGAAGAACAGGTTGAACACGCTCTTGCCGCGCAGCAGCGGCACCTTCTTGACCTCGCGGTCGCTCACGCTGACGAACTGCGCGGCGGTGTCCAGGATGTGGGTGAGCATCTCGCGGCCCAGGCCCTCGGTGGACAGCAGGTGGATCAGCTCGCCGTGCTGGTTGAGTTGGGGGTTGGTGCGGCCCAGCATGCTCAGCTCCGTGCCTCGATGCGAAAGCTGAACCTGCCGTCGCCCTCGCGCGCCAGCTCCAGCGACTGGGTGGCGGGCAGCATCAGCCGCGCCGCCGCGAACTCGGCCGCCACCGGCAGCTCGCGCCCGCCGCGGTCGACCAGCACCGCCAGCCGCACGCGCGCCGGCCGGCCGTAGTCGAACAGCTCGTTGACCACGGCGCGGATGGTGCGGCCGGTGAACAGCACGTCGTCCAGCAGCAGGATGTCGGCGCCGTCGACCTCGAAGGGCAGCGTGGTCTGCCCGCTGCCGGCCAGGCCGCGCTTGGCGAAATCGTCGCGGTGCAGCGCCGAGGACAGCGCGCCGGGAGCGCCCGCGCGCCCCAGCTCGCGCTGCAGGCGCTCGGCCAGCCACCAGCCGCCCGAGACCACGCCCGCCAACTGCGTATCGGCCTCCAGCAGGCCGCGCACGCCGCGCGCCAGCTCGCCGTACAGCGCCTCGGCATCCAGAGCCAGTGAACTCATGCAAGACTCCTCAAGAACTGCTCCAGGATGATGGCCGCCGCCGCCGCATCAGCGTCGCGCGCGCCGGTCGCCAGCGCCTCGGTGGTGCTGTAGCGCTCGTCCACCTCGTACACCGGCAGGCCGAAGCGCGCGCGCAGCTGGCGCGCAAAGCGCTGGGCGCGGCGGGTGTTGTCGTGCTCGGCGCCGTCGGGGTGCCGGGGCACGCCGACCACCAGGGCGTCGGGCTGCCACTCCTTCACCCGCGCGGCGATCGGCGCCCAGCGCGCGTCGCCTTCCGCATGGATGCTGCCCTGCGGCGTGGCGCTGCGCGTGATGCGGTTGCCGCTGGCCACCCCCGTGCGCTTGAGACCGAAGTCGAAAGCCAGGAACTGGCTGGCCTGAGCCGGAACGCTGGTGCTCGCCGCCCCGTTCATCAGGCGTGACCCGCCTCGGGGGCCAGGCGCCAGGCCTGCAGGCCCAGCAGCGCCAGCGCGCTTTCATAGCGCTGCTCGATGGGGGTGTCGAAGATCAGGTTGGCGTCGGCGTCCACCGTCAGCCAGCTGTTGCCGGCGATCTCGGATTCGAGCTGCCCGCCGTCCCAGGCCGAGTAGCCCAGCGTGACCAGCACCCGGCGCGGCCCGCCGCCGCTGGACAGGGCCTCCAGCACGTCCTTGGAGGTGGTCATCTCCAGCCCGCCGGGCACCGCCAGGGTCGACGCGTAAAGGGATTCATCGGGCGGCAGGCCCTCGGCCACCACGGGTTCGTGCAGCACGAAGCCGCGCTCGGTCTGCACCGGGCCGCCCTGGAACACGGGCTGCACGCCCAGTTCGGCGCGCGCCAGCGGCAGGTCGACCTTGTGGAACAGGTCGGCCATGCTGATGTCGCCCGGCTTGTTGATGATCAGGCCCAGCGCGCCGTGCTCGCTGTGCTCGCACACGTAGACCACGCTGCGGGCGAACGTCCGATCCTCCATGCCCGGCATGGCGATCAGGAAGTGGTTCGTCAGGTTGATGGACGGGGCAGCGTCGGCCATGCGCGCATTTTAGAGCGCATCAGGCCACCGGCTGCGCCGCCGCCGCCCGCGCGTAGCCGCGGACCAGGCCCAGCAGCTCGTCCTCCGAGTAGGGCTTGCCCAGGTAGTGGTCGGCGCCCAGCTGGCGCGCATGCTCCTGGTGCTTCTCGGCCGTGCGCGAGGTGATCATGACCACCGGCAGCTCGCGCCACGCCGGGTTGGCGCGGATGTTGCGCAGGAAGTCGAAGCCGTCCATGCGCGGCATCTCGATGTCCGACAGCACCAGCGCCGGGCGTTCGTGCTGCAGGCGCTCCAGGCCCTGCAGGCCGTCGGCCGCCAGGGCCACGCGGTAGCCCTCGCGCTGCAGCAGGCGCTGCGTGACGCGGCGCACCGTGATCGAGTCGTCGACCACCAGCACCAGCGGGATGTCCGAATGCCCAGCCGGCATCGGCTGGCCCGCGGCCGGCCCGGCGGGTGCCGTGGCGGCCGACACCGCCTGCTCGGCCCAGGCGCGAATCTGCGCGCCATGCACCGCGACCAGCGCCACGGGGTTGTAGATCAGGGTCACGGCGCCCGAGGCCAGGGCCGTGATGGCCACCAGGCCCGGCAGGCGCGACAGCTGCGGACCCAGCGCCTTGATCACCACGTCCTGGTTGCCCAGCACCTCGTCCACGTGCAGCGCCAGCCGCTGCGCGGCCGAGCGCAGCAGCAGCACCGGCGTGGTCTTGCCGCGCGGCTCGCCGCTGCGCGCCGAATGCTGCAGCACCGCGCCGCCCCAATGGAAGGGCACGCGCTCGTCGCCCAGCGCCAGGGCGCCCTCGGCGTAGGCCCGCTCCAGCTCGGCCGCCGGGCTGCGGTGCACGCGCTCGACCAGGCTGGCGGGCACGCCCACCACCCGCTCGCCGACGCGGATCATCACCACGTGCGTCACGGCGGTGGTCAGCGGCAGCACCAGCCGGAACGAGGTGCCCTGGCCGGCGCGATCCTCGATCTCGATGCTGCCGCCCAGCGCCTGCACCTCGGAGCGCACCACGTCCAGGCCCACGCCGCGCCCGGCCAGGCCGGTCACCTCGGAGGCGGTGGAAAAGCCCGGCGTGAACACCAGCTGCGCGATCTCGCGCTCGTCCAGCACCTGGTCGGCGCCGACCAGCCCGCGCTCGATACCCCGCTGGCGCACCCGCTCGCGGTCCAGCCCGCGGCCATCGTCGCGCACCACGACCGACACCTCGTTGCCGGCCTGCTGCACGTCGATGGTGATCACGCCGCTGGGGTCCTTGCCGGCCGCGCGGCGCTCGTCGGGGCTTTCGATGCCGTGCACCACGCTGTTGCGCAGCAGGTGCTCGAACACCGGCGTCATGCGCTCGAGAATGCCGCGGTCCACCTCGATGCCGCCGCCGACGATGTCCAGCCGCACCGGCTTGCCAGCCTCCTTGCCGGCCTGGCGCACCAGGCGGTACAAGCGCTCGGACGCGCCGTCGAACTCGACCATGCGCGTGCGCAGCAGGTCGCGCTGCAGATCGCGCGACTGGCGCGTCTGCGCGGCCAGCTCGTCCTCGCTGGCCTCGATGGCGCGCTGCAGGTTGCGCTGCACGGTGGCGACGTCGTTGACCGACTCGGCCATCATGCGCGTCAGCTCCTGCATGCGCGTGAAACGGTCGAACTCCAGCGGGTCGAAACTCTGCTGCGCGTCGCGCGACTGCGCCAGGCGCGACTGCATCTGCATCTCGGCCTGCAGCTCGACGTCGCGCAGCTGCGCGCGCAGGCGCTCGACGTTGCCCGTCAGCTCGGCCAGCGCCGCGCGCAGCTGGGTGACGTCGTTGTCCAGCCGGGCGCGCGAGGTCATCACCTCGCCGGCCTGCGCCATCAGGCGGTCGAGCAGTTGCGAGCGCACCCGCACCGTCTGGCGGGCGCTGGCGCGCGCGGCGACGAACGAGAAGGGCGTGGGCTCGGCCACCTCGCCGCGCGCCATCGGCATCGCCGGCGCGTCGGGCAGGTCGGCGGCCTCGACCACCGGCGCATGGGCCGGCTGGGCTTGGGCCGCGGCAGGCGCCTGGCCCTCGCCGCCGACGGGCAGGCGCAGCTGCTGGAAGTCGGCCTGAATGCGGTCCAGGTGCTCCAGCAGGGGTTCGAGCTCGGCGCTCGCGAGGTTCTCGGTGCCGAGGTTCTCGATGGCCGACTCGGCACGGTGCGCCATTTCGCCCAGGCGCAGCGCGCCGGCCAGGCGGGCGCTGCCCTTGAGCGTGTGCAGCACACGCAGCGCCTGCGCCCGCGCAGCGGTGTCGTGCGGCTGCGCCACCCACTGGCGCAGCGAGGCACTGAGCTGTGGCAGCAACTCGTCGGCTTCCTCGGCGAAGATCTCGAACAGGTCGGCGTCGACCGCATCGACCGCGTCGATGTCATCGTCGAGCAGCACGCGCGCAGGCGCGGCCTCCGCCGGCGCGTCAGCCACCGCCGCCCGGTCGGCCACGGCCCATGGCAGCTGCGCGATGTCGGTCGACCCGGCCTCCGCCTCATCCGGCTCGAGCGCACGCACCGCGGCCAGCAGTTGCTCGTCCGGCTGCTTGAGCAGCCCGGCGGCAAACTGGTGCAGCAGGCTGCGGATCTCGTCGGCCGCACGCGCCAGGATCTGGTGCTGGCGCGCCGTGCCGCGGGCCTGTCCCTGCAGGCGTTCGAGCGCGTGCTCCACCGCGCGCGCCAGCTCGGACAGCGCGGCAAAGCCGACCGTGGCCGAGCTGCCGGCCAGCGAGTGCGCGCGCGCCATGGCGCGCTCGGGGATGGCGGCGTCGACATGCCGGCCCCACTCGGCCAGGTCGCTCACCAACTGGTCCGACCACTGGTCGGCCTCGCTCAGGTAGACGTTGAACAACGGCGTGCTGATGCGCAGCGGACCGACCGAGGTCACCGCCGATTCGGCGCTGGGCGCGGGTGCCGGCGCGGCCTCGGTGGGGATAACCTCGGGCGCCACGGGAATCAGCGAAACCATCGGCTGCGCCACGTCGGCCGGCACCGCGAGCTCGGGCCACTCGACCGAGGCCTCGGGCCCCGCGAGATCCGGAGGCGCGGCCACCGAGCCGGCCGCAGGCGGCAACTCGAACTCGAAGTCCAGCACCTGCGGCGGCGCGGCAGGATCGGACACGTCACCGACCGGAGGCGGCGCGTCCGCGTCGAGCAGGTCGATCGCATCGGACACCGCCCATTCGCGCTCGTCGGCAACGGGTGCGTCCGGCGCCGTCAACACGATGGGCTCGGACAGTTCCAGGTCGGGCAGATCGAACGCCTGCAACAGACCGTCGCGTACCTGCCCGGTGTCGGATGCGCCGGTCTGACCGGCGGCGAGATCGGCGGCCGGTGGCTCGATCGAACGCTCGTCCGGCGCGGGGACGGCATCCAGGCTCGGCGCGACGGCGCCGGGCGGCGTGGCGGCAGCCGGCTCCCGTGCCGGCGCCGCTGCGACGGCCAGGCCCACGCGCTCGCCGCGCAGGCGCAAGGCGTCGGCCATGGCCTCGAACGGCGCGGCCGACCAATCACCGGCCTGCTGGCGCGCAACCGCCTCGACCCAGTTCGAGAGCGCCTGCAGCGCCTCCCCGGCCACGCCGCGCAAGTCGTCGTCGGCGGGCCGGTGCTCGGCCAGCCGGGCGTTGAGCAGTTGCTCGAGCGACCAGGCGGCGGCGCCGAATTCACCCAACCCCACCATGCGCGAGCTGCCCTTGAGCGTGTGGAAGGCGCGCCGCAGCGTGGTCAGCTGCTCGCCGTCGCTCGGATCGTGCTCCAGTGCGCCCAGCGCCGCCTGGCCCGTGCCCACCACCTCGCGGGCCTCGTCCAGGAAGATGCCCAGCAGGTCGTCGTCATCGTCCTCGGGCACAGGCGCGGTCGCGGGCAGTTCCAAGGGCGCGGGCCTGCTCGCCATCTCCACGGCCTGCAGATGCTGCAGCGCCGTGCTCAGCAAGGCATCGTCCCTGTGCCGCGCGGCCTCGGCCGCGCGGCTGGCGGCCTGCGCCAGCGCCTGGCGCTCGTCCAGCGCGGCCTGGGCCGCCACCCGATCGAGCTGCGCCGGCGTGCGCGGCGGCTCGCACGCCTCGCCGGCGGCATCGGCCGCATCCGCTGGCGCCGCGCTGCCGGACGCGGCCGGCTTGGCGGCGCCCACGCGCCCGCCCACGAAACGGAATTCGTCGCGCGCCTCGTCGTAGACGAACAGCTTGCGCGCCAAGGCCGGCTGGTAGCCCAGCGTGTCGATCAGAAAGCCCAGCGCCCCCAGGCTGCTGCCGAGCTTTTCGAACACGCCCTCGGATACCGCGGCGTCCGGCGCCGCCGCGTCGCGCAAGGCCTCGACCCGCTCGCGCATGCGCGCGACCGCCAGTGCCGCCTGGTCGAGCCCGAGCACCGACAGCACGCCGCGCATCTGGGCCAGCAGATCGGGCACCGCGTCGAGCAGGCTGCGATCGGCCGGCTGCCTGAAAAATTGATCCAGCCGCTGCTCGGCCTCGGCCAGGGTGACCCGCAGCTCGCCCACCACGGTGCCCATGGTCTGGCGGTCGCTCACGCGCCGGTACAACTCCTCCATCCAGGGCTGCAGGCTGGCCACGGGGCGGCCCTCGGCCGCGGCGTCCAGGCGTTCGGCCAGTTCCTGCAAGCGTGCGGAGAACGCCGCGTCCTGAGGCTGGAATTCGGCAAACGACGCCTCCAGGAACAGCACGGCGGTGGCCACTTCCATGGCCTGCTCGGCCGAAGGCTCGCGGCCCGAGCGGCGGACCTGCTGCGCCACCTTGTCCAGCGCCTGCGCCAGCGGCTGGCTGCCCGGGTGCAGGCGCTGCAGCGATTCGACCACCAGGCCCAGCTGGTCCACGCTGGGCTTCAGGCGCGCCAGGTCGCCGCCGGCCAGGGCGGACCAGTTTTCCTTGACCGATTCGACGCGCCGTCGTGCCTGCGCCAGCACCGCCGGGTCGTACAGGCCGAACATCGCCTGCTCGTAGTCCACCGGCTCGTGCCCCTGCAAACCCCAGGCGCGGCGCACGGCGGCCAGGGCCGGCGGCAGCGCGGCCTCGTGCGGGCGCGCCTGCGCGCAGAAGAACAACAGGTCGTGCGCCAGGCGCTCGGACAGCGCCGCCTCGCCGCGTGCCAGGCTGGTGTATTGCAGCAGCACCCGCGACGCGGCGCGCTTGACATGCAGATCCAGCGGCACCAGCCGGGCGGCGATGGCCTCGAAGAAGCCCGCGCACAGGCGCCAGAAACTGGCGCCCCGTCCCGGTGCCGAGCCGTTGGCCAGTTGGCTGCTGACGGCCGCCAGGTCAATGGCGGCGCGCGGGTCGGCATGCCGCATCAGGCGCAACACGCCCTGGTCGAGCCGGTTGCGCACGCTGGCTCCGACGGTCAGGGGGGTGGCTGCCGGCATCGGCTGCGGCTCGGCCCAGCGCCAGGGGTAGGCCCACAGGTCGGCGGGATGGATGCGGTCGGCGCCGGCCAGCTCCTGCACCTGCCGGTAGTTGGGGAACAGGCCCAGGGCACTGCGCGGGCGCTCGGACAGCTGGCCTTCGACGAACTCGACCAACGCGAAACCGCTTTTCTCGAGCACGGCCGCGGCGGCCTCGGTGCAGGTCTCGGGATGGGCGGTGAAGCGCTGGGCCGCCGCCTCCATGCCACGCACCATCTGCGCCGCCACCGCCTGCCCGACCATGTCGAGCGCGCCGGCCACCTGGTGCAGCTGCTGGCGCGCGGTGCGCAGCTGGCTGGCATCCACCGAGGCGAGATCGACCCCGCGCGCATGCTCGGCCTCGTGGGCGAAGCGCCGCAGGGCCTTGGTGGCGGCCTGGACGGTCTTGCGCGTCTCGTCCAGCACCCAGGCCAGGGGCCCCAGATCGCCGGCCGGGATGGCCAGCTCGGCGGACGATTCGGAGGAGGGGCCGATGAACATGAGGGAATGCGCTCCAGAGCCTTGGATACAGGCCGGCGTGCCGCTCGTGCGCGCACCCCGGCGGGCGGTCCGCCGTCAGGCGATCTTGAACCGCGCCACGGACTGGCGCAGCTCGTCGGCCATGCGGGCCAGCTCGCGCACCTGCTGCGCGGTCGAGCGCGTGCTCTCGCCCGTGTGCTCGGTGGTCGCGAAGATGTGCTGGATGTTGCCCGCCACCTCGTTGGCCTGGCCGGCCTCGTTGGACGCGGACACCGAGATCTGCTCGATCAGCTGCGCCAGGCGGCGCGACACGCTGTCGATCTCGGCCAGCGCGGTGCCGGCGCGGTCGGACAGCTGGGCGCCCTCCACCACGCCCTGGGTGGAGCGCTCCATGGCGGCCACGGCGTCCTGGGTGTCGGTCTGGATGGTCTTGACCAGCGTGGCGATCTGCCGCGTGGCGTCGGCCGAACGCTCGGCCAGGCGCTGCACCTCCTCGGCCACCACCGAGAAGCCGCGGCCGGCGTCGCCGGCGGACGCCGCCTGGATGGCCGCGTTGAGGGCCAGCACGTTGGTCTGCTCGGTGATGTCGGAGATCAGCTCGGTGATCTCGCCGATCTCCTGCGAGGACTCGCCCAGGCGCTTGATGCGCTTGGAGGTTTCCTGGATCTGGTCGCGGATGGCGTTCATGCCGCCGATGGCGTTCTGCACCGCGCCCAGGCCCGATTCGGCGGCCTGCAGCGACTGGCGCGCCACCATGGCCGACTGCTGCGCCTGCTCGGACACTGCGTTGATGCGCGTGGCCATGTCCAGCACCGACTGGCCGGTCCGGCGGATTTCGTGCAACTGCTCCGTCGAGGTCGCAAGCAGCTCGGACGAGGTGCTTTCCACCCGCGCCGTGGTCTGTGCCACGCGGGTGGCCGTGCTCTGCACGCTGCCCACCAGCGAGCGCAACTCTTCCACCGTGTAGTTCACCGAGTCGGCGATGGCGCCCGTGATGTCCTCGGTGACGGTGGCTTCCTGCGTCAGGTCGCCCTCGGCCACCGTCTGCAACTCGTTCATCAGACGCAGGATGGCGGCCTGGTTGGCGTCGTTGACGCGCTTGGCGTCCAGCTGCTGCTGCTCGGCGCTCTGGCGCTGCAGCTCGGCCAGCGACTGGCGCTGGCGGCTTTCCCGCAGCCAGGTGTAGACCAGACCGGCAATGGCCAGCGCCAGCACCGCCAGCACCAGCACCATCAGCAGCCAGCTGCCTGCGCCCACGCCGGATTCGTCGGCCAGGCGCGCCTGCAGGCCCTCCAGGTCCTTGCGCAGCGGCTCGCTGTCGGTGGCAATGGTGTTCTGCGCGTCGCGCACGGTCGCCAGGTTCTGCACGTTGCCCAGGATGCCGGCCGCCTGGGCGCGGATGTCCTCGAACACCTTGAGCATGCCGGCGAGCGCGTCGCGCGTTTGCGCGTCGCGCGCCGGCGCCAGCCGCAGGTCGCTGTTGCCGTCCAGCAGGCCCTGGCCCAGCTCCTTGAAGGCATTGAGGTCCTTGCCCAGCAGGAAGATGGCCTCGGGACTGACGCCCTCGACCGTCAACAGCTCGCTGGCCGACTTGCCGATGCGCTGGGCCATCATCACCAGCTGGCTGGCGGCGGCCAGCTCGGCGGGCGCGGCGCCATGCTGCAGCTTGAGCGCGGACACCGTCTCGGCCGCCTCGGACAAATCGGACGACCGGCGACTGATGAAGCGCAGCCCCGTGCCGACCTGGGTCATGACCTTTTGCTGCGCCAGCATGGTGGCCGCGCTCTTTTGCGCGCGCTCGACCATGGGCGTGATCTTGTCCAGCTCGCTGCTGTAGGCGCTGCCCAGCGCGGCCATGCCGGGCCGGCCCTCGCGCAAGCCATCGACGTTGTCGGCCAGCGCGGCCGCGCTGTCCTTCACCTCGGCAAAGGCCGCGGGGTTGCCCAGCAGGGCCTGCGACACCGACTTGGCCAGGCGCTGCGACTGCATCAGCGCCTGGCCGGTGGCGCCCACCTGCTGCGCCGTGCGGTCGGCGCTGGACACCATCCAGAACACCACGACCGCCAGCGCCAGCAGCGCGGCCGCCAGCACGATGGACAGCACGCGCTGGTGCTGCGCCGCGGTGCGCGTGCCCAGGCCGGGGATCGGAAAGGCGTCGTCGGCCTCGTGCGCCAGCACGTCGCTGGCGGCGGGCAGCGGTGCCACGCTCTCGAGGTCCACGGACCCGTATTCCGAACCGGTGGTGCTGGGCAATTCGTGCACCGCCACCGTGTCGCCCTGCTCCATACCATCGCGGGCGGCGGGCTTCTTGAACATCGCCGACAAATTGCCAATCAGTGCCATGGTCTAACCTTGATGAACGGGCTGCACGCCGATTTCGAGAAAAGCCGGTTGTTGCGAGAGCGCCTGCAAGCTGAGCTCGCGCCACTGCCCACCCTGCGCGTCGGTGTAGGTGTGGCCGAAGTGGTCGGGATCGGATGCGGCGCGCGGGCTGGAACGCACGAAGGCCTGCGTGGTGCG
The DNA here is from genome assembly GCA_024235995.1 of Burkholderiaceae bacterium. Taxonomy (NCBI): domain Bacteria; kingdom Pseudomonadati; phylum Pseudomonadota; class Betaproteobacteria; order Burkholderiales; family Burkholderiaceae; species Burkholderiaceae bacterium. Next base: position 1,432,673 of record JACKLI010000001.1, on the reverse strand, counting down.
CATGCCCAGCAGCTCATCGACCAGCAGCGCGCAACCGGCCTCCAGCAGCGCGTTGAAGCCGACCAGCCGGCACTGGCCCAGCGCCAGCGCCGAGCGCGGCGCGCTGGCCCGGCCTTGCAGGAAGGCGGCCAGGTCGACCACGCCGCTCAGGTTGCCGCGCAGGTTGGCGACGCCCATGAACCAGGGCTCGACATAAGGCACGCGTTGCACGTCGGTCCAGGAAAAAATCTCGGCCGCGTGGCTGAGCGGCACCAGCAGGCGCGCGTCGCCCGCGCGCACGGCCAGCCAGGACGCGGCCACGCCCTGCGAACGCGCCGCCTGCAGGCGCTCGGCCAGCCGGGTCTGAAACTCGCGCAGCGCCTGCTTGCCAGCCATGCTCAGTCCAGTTGCCTGATCTTGCCCATCAACTCGGCGCGATCGACCGGCTTGACGATGTAGTCGCGCGCGCCCTGGCGCATGCCCCAGACGCGGTCGGTTTCCTGGTTCTTGCTGGTGCACAGGATGACGGGCACGTCGGCGTAGCGCGGATCGCGTGCGAGCGCGCGGGTCAGCTGAAAGCCGTTCTTGCCCGGCATCACCACGTCCATCAGGATCAGGTCGGGCTTGTGGCGCTCCAGCTGCGCCTGCGCGTCCTCGGCGCTCTCGGCCGTGGCCACCGAAAGGCCCTCGCCCTTGAGCATCTCGCTCAGGTACATCAGCTCGGTCTTCGAGTCGTCGACGATCAACACACTGCGAACGGGCATTCAAGCCTCTCCTTGGCCGGCGCCGCCGTACTGTTGGACGGCGTGCAGCAGCTGGTCTTTGGTGAACGGTTTGGTCAGGTAGTCCTGCGAGCCGACCATGCGCCCGCGCGCCTTGTCGAACACGCCGTCCTTGGACGAGAGCATCACCACGGGGGTGGCGGCGAACTTCTCGTTGCGCTTGATGATGGCGCAGGTCTGGTAGCCGTCCAGGCGCGGCATCAGGATGTCGCAGAAGATCAGGTCGGGCTGGCTGTCGCCCACCTTGGACAGGGCGTCGAAGCCGTCCTCGGCCAGCGTCACCTGATGGCCGCCCTGCTTGAGAAAAATCTCCGCGCTGCGCCGAATGGTGTTGCTGTCGTCGATGACCAGAACTTTCATGGATCCCGTCGAATTCAAGCGTTTCTCCTGGTCTGACATCCGCACGACGCCAGGCGTCCCTTGGCCGCAACGCGATACCATGGCCGAACCGCCCGCTGGATGCGCAGGTGTGCGCTCCATGCGACGCCACGGCCGACCGCGTCACGTTGTTTAATACTAAAGTCCAATTCCATCAAATGCAATCGATTGTATCCACGGAAGCCGGCTCACAAGGCTTTCGCCGTGGCAAAAAACACGCTCCGGCGGGACTATGTCGGGTTTGACCTCCCCCGAGGCGTCGCATGAGCGCGACAGTTCCGATTCCGGCTCGGAGGCGGACGGCGCGCCGGCGTGCGTGCTCAGCTTCAACGCCAACGACCCCACCGGCGCCGGCGGCCTGACGGGCGACGCGCTGGTGATGGGCTCGGTGGGCGCGCACCTGCTGCCGGTAATGACCGGCAGCTACCTGCGCGACAGCCGCGAGACGGTCGACCACGCGGCGCTGGACGCGGCGGCCATTGCCCAGCAGGCCCAGCTGATCGCGGAGGACATGCCGCTGCAGGCCGTCAAGGTGGGCTTCGTCGGCAGCGCCGAGGCGGTGGCGGCGGTGGCGTCCTTCGTGTCGGACTACCCCGAGCTGCCGGTGATCACCTACATGCCCGACCTGTCGTGGTGGGACGAGCAACAGATCGACAACTACCAGGACGCGCTGCGCGAGCTGCTGCTGCCGCAGACGGCGGTGCTGGTGGGCCACAACACCACGCTACGCCACTGGCTGCTGCCCGACACGGCCTCGCGCCGCCATACCGACGCCACCGACCTGGCGCGCGCCGCCGCCGAGCTGGGCGTGTCCTACGTGCTGGTGACGGGCCTGGTCAAGCCGGGCGAGCGCATCGGCAGCGTGCTGGTGTCGCCGCAGGCCGAGCTGTGCGTGCAGGAGTTCGAGCGCATCGAGGCCGACTTCCTGGGCGCGGGCGACACCCTGTCGGCCGCGCTGACCGGCCTGCTGGCCATGGGCTCGGACCTGACCGAGGCCACGGTCGAGGCCCTGCAATACCTCGACCAGGCACTGGACCATGGCTTTTGCCCCGGCATGGGCCGGGCGCTGCCCGACCGGCTGTTCTGGGCCGAGGCCGAAGACCCCCCCGCGACGGGCACGGCGCCGGATGCGCCGACGCCCGACGATCTCACCCAAGTCCTCCATGACACCAAGCACTGATCGCAACGAATCCCTGATGGCGCGCGCGCGCCGCGTCATCCCCGGCGGCGTGAACTCGCCCGTGCGCGCCTTCCGCGCCGTGGGCGGCACGCCGCGCTTCGTGCAGCGCGCGCAAGGGCCCTACTTCTGGGACGCCAACGGCACGCGCTACATCGACTACATCGGCTCCTGGGGGCCGATGATCCTGGGCCACGGCCACCCGGCCGTGCTGGAGGCGGTGCAACAAGCCGCCACCGACGGCTTTTCCTTCGGCGCGCCGACCGAGCGCGAGATCGAACTGGCCGAGGCCATCATCGCGCTGCGCCCCGGCATGGAGATGCTGCGCCTGGTCAGCAGCGGCACCGAGGCCGGCATGAGCGCCATCCGCCTGGCGCGCGGCGCCACCGGACGCAACGCCATCGTCAAGTTCGAGGGCTGCTACCACGGCCACGCCGACGCGCTGCTGGTCAAGGCCGGCTCGGGCCTGGCCACCTTCGGCAACCCCACCAGCGCCGGCGTGCCGCCCGAGGTGGTGCAGCACACGCTGGTGCTCGAGTACAACAACCTCGCCCAGCTGGAACAGGCCTTTGCCGAGCACGGCCCGCAGATCGCCGGCCTGATCATGGAGCCGATTGCCGGCAACATGAACTTCGTGCGCGCCAGCGTCGAGTTCACCCGCCGTTGCCGCGAGCTGTGCACGCAGCACGGCGCGCTGCTGATCTACGACGAGGTGATGACCGGCTTTCGCGTGGCGCTGGGCGGCGCGCAGAGCGTGTACGCACGCTCGATCCCCGGCTTCGAGCCCGACCTGACGGTGCTGGGCAAGGTGATCGGCGGCGGCATGCCGCTGGCGGCCTTTGGCGGCAAGCGCGCGGTGATGGAGCAGCTGGCGCCGCTGGGCCCGGTGTACCAGGCCGGCACGCTGAGCGGCAACCCGGTGGCCACGGCCTGCGGGCTGGCCACGCTGCGCGAGATCGGCCAGCCCGGCTTCTTCGAGGCCCTGGGCGCCAGGACACACCGCCTGGTCGATGGCCTGAAGGCGGCAGCGCAAAAAGCCGGCGTGCCTTTTGCGGCCGACAGCGAGGGCGGCATGTTCGGCTTCTTCCTGCTGCCCGAGCTGCCGCGCAACTACGGCCAAGTGATGCAAAGCGACGGCGCGCGCTTCAACACGCTGTTCCACGGCCTGCTGGAGCGCGGCGTGTACCTGGCGCCGGCGCTGTACGAGGCGGGCTTTGTCAGCGCCGCGCACAGCGAGGCCGACATCGACGCCACCCTCAGCGCCGCCGCCGAGGTGTTCCGCTCACTCTGACTTCAAATGACGAAATGACTTCGCCGCTGCGCGGCCTCAATGACCTCGCCGCACTTGCGGCTTCGATGACAAGAAGCGCCATGGACAGTCATGGCGCATGGCGCCGTCATCAAGGCCGCGCAGCGGCCAGGTCATTGAGCGCAGCGAAGTCATCGGTCATACGTCAATGACGGAAGTGCCGCACACCAGTGAACACCATCGCCACGCCGCGCTCGTTGGCGGCGTCGATCACTTCCTGATCGCGCATCGAGCCGCCGGGCTGGATGACGCAGCTGGCGCCGTGATCGATCACCACGTCCAGCCCGTCGCGGAACGGGAAGAAGGCGTCGCTGGCCACCGCCGAGCCCGCCAGTGACAGGCCCGCCGCCTGCGCCTTGATGCTGGCGATGCGCGCCGAGTCGAGCCGGCTCATCTGCCCCGCGCCCACGCCCAGCGTCATGCCGCCGCCGCAAAAGACGATGGCGTTGCTCTTGACGTACTGCGCCACCTGCCAGGCAAACAGCAGGTCCTGCAACTGCTCGGGCGTGGGCTGTTTTTGGGTGACGACCTTCAGGTCGGAAACTTTGAGCTGATGGTTGTCGGCGGTCTGCATCAGCAGGCCCGAGCCGACGCGCTTGACGTCCATCGCGTTGCGGCCCTTGTCCCAGTCCGTGGCGCCGCCCGGGGGCAAATCGATCTGCAGGATGCGCACGTTCTGCTTGGCCTTGGTGGCCTGGAACACGGCCAGCGCCTCGGGGCTGTAGCCGGGCGCCATCAGCACCTCGACGAACTGCTTGTTGATCTCCTGCGCGGCGGCCCCGTCCACCGGGCGGTTGAAGGCGATGATGCCGCCGAAGGCGCTGGTGGGGTCGGTCTTGAAGGCTTTTTGGTAGGCGGCCAGCGCGTCGGCGCCCACGGCCACGCCGCAGGGGTTGGCATGCTTGACGATGACGCAGGCCGGCGCCTCGAAGCTCTTGACGCACTCCCAGGCCGCGTCGGCGTCGGCGATGTTGTTGTAGGACAGTTCCTTGCCCTGCAGCTGACGCGCCGTCACCAGCGAGCCGGGGGCGGGGTACAGGTCGCGGTAAAAGGCGGCCTGCTGGTGCGGGTTCTCGCCGTAGCGCAAGTCCTGCAGCTTGACGAAGCGGCCGTTGCTGTGCGCAGGGAAAAGGCCTCGGGCCGGCACCCCATCTGCGCCAGCAGCATCGAAATCAATAGCAGACAGGTAGTCGCTGATGGCGCCGTCGTAGTCGCTGACGCGGTTGAAGGCGGCCACCGACAGGGCGAATTTGGTCTTCAGGCTGATGCCGCCGGCCTTGAGCTCGGCCAGCACGCCGGCGTACTGCGCCGCGTCGGTCAGCACCGCCACGTCGCGCCAGTTCTTGGCCGCACTGCGCACCATGGCCGGGCCGCCGATGTCGATGTTTTCAATGGCGTCGGCCAGCGTGCAGCCGGGCTTGGCCACCGTGGCCTCGAAGGGATAGAGGTTGACCACCAGCAGGTCGATGGTGGCGATGCCGTGCTGGCTGAGTGCCTGCATGTGCGCGGGCAGGTCGCGCCGCGCCAGCAGGCCGCCGTGGATCTTGGGGTGTAGGGTCTTCACGCGGCCGTCCAGCATCTCGGGAAAGCCGGTGTGATCGGCCACCTCGGTGACAGGCAGGCCGGCGTCCTGCAGCAGTTTGGCGGTGCCGCCGGTGGACAGCAGGCGCACGCCCAGCGCGTGCAGCGCCTGGGCGAATTCAAGCACGCCGGTCTTGTCGGAAACGGAAATCAGCGCAGTGGTCATGGGAGGTGAAATTTCAAGTCAAAAATGGGTTTCGCCCGCATGCAGCAAGCGCGGGCAGCTATCGAATCAGGATTTTTCGACCGTCACCAGGCGATGCTCGATGAGCTTCTTGCGCAGGGTGTTGCGGTTCATCCCCAGCCATTCGGCGGCGCGGCTCTGGTTGTGGCCGGCGTGGTGCATCACCACGTCCAGCAAGGGCCTTTCGACGGCACGGATCAGCATGTCGTACAGGCCGTCGGGCTCGGTGCCCTCCAGGTCACGGAAGTACGCCTCCAGGCTGGCCCGCACGCTGTGCTCGATGGGGCTGGCATTCTTGTTCATGGTTGCAACGGGACCTCCACCGTCCCCTGGCCGGCGCACGCGTGGGCACCGGCCTGCGGCAGGCGTTCGTGCGCCGCCGCCAGTTGGTCGAAAAAATCCGCCACGACCTGCCATTGCGCGGCGGCCGTCTCGATGGCGTTCATGCGGGCGCGAAAGGCCTCGCCGCCCGGCAGCTCGCGCACGTACCAGCCGATGTGCTTGCGCGCCGAGCGCACGCCGCTGGACTCGCCGTACAGCGCGTAGTGGTCCTGCAGATGGCCCAGCAGGGCGCGGCGCACCTCCAGCACCAGCGGCGGCGCCAGCGCCTGGCCGGTGGCCAGGAAGTGCGCCACCTCGCGGAAGATCCAGGGCCGCCCCTGCGCGGCGCGGCCGATCATCAGCGCGTCGGCCCCGGTGGCGGCCAGCACCGCGCGCGCCTTGGCGGGCGAGTCGATGTCGCCGTTGGCCACCACCGGAATGCGCACCGCCGCCTTGACGGCGGCAATCGTTTCGTATTCGGCCGCGCCCTTGTAGCCCTGCTCGCGCGTGCGGCCGTGCACCGTCAGCATCTGCACGCCGGCCTGCTCGGCGGCGCGGGCAATCGACAGCGCGTTCCTGACCTGCGCGCACCAGCCGGTGCGCATCTTCAGCGTGACGGGCACGCCCTGCGGCGCGCAGGCCGCCACCACCGCCTCGACGATGGCCAGTGCCAGCGCCTCGTCGCGCATCAGCGCGCTGCCGGCCCACCGGTCGCACACCTTCTTGGCCGGGCAGCCCATGTTGATGTCGATGATCTGCGCGCCGCGCTCGATGTTGTGGCGCGCGGCATCGGCCATCATGGCGGCGTCGGTGCCGGCGATCTGCACCGCGATCGGCCCCGGCTCGCCCGCGTGGTCGGCGCGGCGCGAGGTCTTGAGCGTGTGCCACAGGTCCTTGCGCGAGGTCACCATCTCGCTGACCGCGTAGCCGGCGCCGAAGGCCCGGCACAGCTGTCGGAACGGCCGGTCCGTCACCCCCGCCATGGGGGCGACGAACAAGGCGTTGGGAAGGGAGTAGGGGCCGATCTGCATCGCGGTGGCGCGCTGCCGGCGCAGGCTGCGGCAGTGGAAGCGGGCATTCTAGCTGCTCATATTTTCAGCAATCGAAATCCGGGGAACGACACGGCGGCACGCCCTACACTTGCCGCCCTGATGGACGCATGGCTTCACTCCCTGCTGCAGGCGCTGGCGCTGCCCCAGTACGGCCTGTCGACGGTGTTCGTGGTCGCCTTCGTCTCGGCCACGCTGCTGCCGCTGGGCTCGGAGCCGGCGGTGTTCGGCCTGATCAAGCTCAGCCCGCACCTGTTCTGGCCCGCCATCGGCGTGGCCACGCTGGGCAACACGCTGGGTGGCATGCTGAGCTGGTGGATGGGCCTGGGCGCGCACCATGTGGTGGACCAGTACCGCCACTCGGCCACCCACCTGCGCGCGCTCGACTGGCTGCGGCGCATCGGCCCGCCGGCCTGCTTCGTGTCATTCCTGCCGATCATCGGCGATCCGCTGTGCGCCGTGGCCGGCTGGCTGCGCCTGCCGCTGCTGCCGTGCGCGGCCTGGATGCTGGCGGGCAAGTTCGCGCGCTACCTGGTGATGACCGTGGTCCTGCTGAAGCTCTGGCCCGGCTGACGCCAAAAACTATGTTATTGATAGCTTGTTGCGCTTGATGCACCGGCGCCACAGCCCCATTCGATGCATCGACATTCGCTGAGCCGATGACCGCCGACCTGTTTGCCGACGACGCCCCGCTGGCCGGCACCGCCACCGTGCTGGGCCCGCAGGCCGTGGTGCTGCGCGGCTACGCGCTGCCCTGGGTGGACGCGCTGTGGCCGGCGCTGCAGCACGTGCTGGCGCAGGCGCCGTTTCGCCTCATGGTCACGCCGGGCGGCCAGACCATGTCGGTGCCGCTGAGCAACTGCGGCGCGCTGGGCTGGACCAGCAGCCGCGCCGGCTATCGCTACCGCCCCGACGACCCCGACAGCGGCCGGCCCTGGCCGCCCATGCCCGCCGTGCTGGCGCAGCTGGGCCAGGCGGCGGCCGCGGAGGCCGGCTTTGCCGGCTTCGCGCCCGACGCCGCCCTCGTCAACCGCTACCGCCCCGGCACGCGCCTGTCGCTGCACCAGGACCGCAACGAGCGCGACTTCGACCAGCCCATCGTCTCCATCTCGCTGGGCGTGCCCGCGCTCTTTTTGTGGGGCGGCGCCACCCGCGCCGAGCGGCCCGCGCGGGTGCCGCTGTTCCATGGCGACGTGGCGGTGTGGGGCGGCGTCGACCGCCTGCGCTATCACGGCGTGGCGCCGATAGCCGCGGCGCAGCACCCGCTGACCGGCGCCGAGCGCATCAACGTCACCCTGCGCAAGGCCGGCTGAGCGCGCCGGCGCGGCGTCACAACGGCGGCCCACGTGTCTACTGGCACACACAATCGGCCGATTTGAGCAGCTTTGGCACGGCTGGAACGTTTACATTCGTTCACTCTTGCCGGATGATCGTTAAGATTGACCGCGTTCAAGCATTGCTCTTTAGATGGCCGTCACCGACTCGCACCTCAAGGATTCCCTGGCCAGCGCCCTGCCCGGCGTCGGCCGGGTGCTGGTCATGGCCGGCAAGCTCAGCCAGAAGGTGGCCGAGGACGTCCATCGCAAGGCCCAGGCGGCGGGCCGGTCCTTCATTCCCGAGCTGATCGAGTCCGGCGCGGTGTCGGCCAGCGACTTGGCGCACACCCTGGCCCAGGCCTTCTCGGCGCCGCTGATCGACGTCGACGCGCTCGACCCGCAGCGCCTGCCGACCGACCTGATCGACGTCAAGCTGTCGCTGAAATACCGCCTGCTGGCGCTGTCCAAGCGCGGCGGGCGCCTGATCGTCGCCACCGCCGACCCGTCCGACCACGAGGCGGCCGAGAAGCTCAAGTTCGTCAGCCAGTCGGGCGTCGAGTGGGTGATCGGCGAATACGACAAGCTGGCGCGCCTGGTCGAAAAGCACGGCAAGACCGTCACCGATTCGATGGACAGCATCATCGGCACCGACTTCGATTTCGACGAGGCAAGCCTGGGCTCGGATGCGCCGGCGCCGGAGGCCGACGAAGCGGCCACCGACGTCGAGGACGCGCCGGTGGTCAAGTTCCTGCACAAGGTGCTGCTGGATGCCATCAACCTGGGCGCCTCCGACCTTCACTTCGAGCCCTACGAGCACCAGTACCGGGTGCGCTTTCGCATCGACGGCGAGTTGCAGGAAATCGTCTCGCCGCCGGTGGCCATCAAGGAGAAGCTGGCCTCGCGCATCAAGGTGATCTCGCGCCTGGACATCTCCGAAAAGCGCATCCCGCAGGACGGCCGCATGAAGCTCAAGGTGGGGCCCGAGCGCGTGATCGACTTTCGCGTCAGCACCCTGCCCACGCTGTTCGGCGAGAAGATCGTCATCCGCATCCTGGACCCCAGCAGCGCCCGCATGGGCATCGACGCCCTGGGCTACGAGCCGGAGGAAAAAGAACGCCTGATGCACGCCATCGAGCGGCCCTACGGCATGATCCTGGTCACCGGCCCCACCGGCTCGGGCAAGACGGTGTCGCTCTACACCTGCCTGAACCTGCTGAACAAGCCGGGCGTGAACATCGCCACGGCCGAGGACCCGTCCGAAATCAACCTGCCGGGCGTCAACCAGGTCAACGTCAACGACAAAGCCGGCCTGACCTTCGCCGTCGCGCTGCGCGCCTTCCTGCGCCAGGACCCGGACATCATCATGGTGGGCGAAATCCGCGACCTGGAGACCGCCGACATCGCCATCAAGGCGGCGCAGACCGGCCATCTGGTGCTCTCCACGCTGCACACCAACGACGCGCCCACCACGCTCACGCGCATGCGCAACATGGGCATCGCGCCGTTCAACATCGCCTCCAGCGTGATCCTGATCACCGCGCAGCGCCTGGCGCGCCGCCTGTGCCCCAAGTGCAAGCAGCCGGCCGACATTCCGCACGAGGCGCTGATCGACGCCGGCTTCGCCGAGCACGAGGTGGACGGCAGCTGGACGCCCTACCACCCGGTGGGCTGCGATGCCTGCAACAACGGCTACAAGGGGCGCGTGGGCATCTACGAGGTGATGCCGATCACCGAAGAGCTGCAGCGCATCATCCTGGCCGACGGCAGCGCGCTGGAGATCGCCGAGCAGGCGCGCACCGAGGGCGTGCGCTCGCTGCGCGATGCGGGGCTGCACAAGGTGCGCCTGGGCGTCACCTCGCTCGAGGAAGTGCTGGCGGTCACCAACCAATAAGCCGCGCGCGGCACCACGAGAGACTCCCCATGGCAACACGCACCGCTCCCACCACCGCCACCCGCGGCACGGCCCGCACGCCCGTCAGCCGCAGTGGCGTCAAGGAGACCGTCTACGAATGGGAAGGCAAGGACCGCAACGGCAAGGTGGTGCGCGGCGAGCTGCGCGCCGGTGGCGAGAACCAGGTCAATGCCACCCTGCGCCGCCAGGGCATCGTGGTCACCAAGATCAAGAAGCGCCGCATGCGCTCGGGCAAGAAAATCAAGCCCAAGGACATCGCCATCTTCACCCGCCAGCTGGCCACCATGATGAAGGCCGGCGTGCCGCTGCTGCAGGCCTTCGACATCGTCGGGCGCGGCAACCCCAACCCCAGCGTCACCAAGCTGCTCAACGACATCCGCACCGACGTCGAAACCGGCACCTCGCTGTCGGCGGCCTTCCGCAAGTACCCGATCTACTTCAACAGCCTGTACTGCAACCTGGTCGAGGCCGGCGAGGCCGCCGGCATCCTGGACAGCCTGCTCGACCGCCTGGCCACCTACATGGAAAAAACCGAGGCGATCAAGTCCAAGATCAAGTCGGCGCTGATGTACCCGGTGGCCGTCATGGTGGTGGCCTTCGTGGTGGTCTCGATCATCATGATCTTCGTCATCCCCGCCTTCAAGGAGGTGTTCACATCCTTCGGCGCCGACCTGCCCACCCCCACGCTGATGGTGATCGCCATGAGCGAGTTCTTCGTGCAATGGTGGTGGCTGATCTTCGGCGGCCTGGGCTTCGGCTTCTACTTCTTCATGCAGGCCTGGAAGCGCAACGAAAAGGTGCAGATGTTCATGGACCGCCTGCTGCTCAAGCTGCCCATCTTCGGCGACCTGGTCGAAAAGTCCGTCATTGCCCGCTGGACGCGCACCCTGTCCACCATGTTCGCCGCCGGCGTGCCGCTGGTCGAGGCGCTCGACTCGGTGGGCGGCGCCTCGGGCAACTCGGTCTACAAGCTGGCCACCGACAAGATCCAGCAGGAAGTGGCCACCGGCACCAGCCTGACCACCGCCATGACCAACGCCAGCGTGTTTCCCAGCATGGTGCTGCAGATGAGCGCCATCGGCGAGGAATCGGGCTCGCTGGACCACATGCTGGGCAAGGCGGCCGACTTCTACGAGTCCGAGGTCGACGAGATGGTGGCCGGCCTGTCCAGCCTGATGGAGCCCATCATCATCGTGGTGCTGGGCACCGTCATCGGCGGCATCGTGATCTCGATGTACCTGCCCATCTTCAAGCTCGGCCAGGTGGTCTGATGCTCGAACCCCTGTGGTTGCAAGCCGCGGTCGGCGGCGCGCTGGGCCTGCTCATCGGCAGCTTTCTCAACGTCGTCATCCACCGGCTGCCCAAAATGATGGAGCGCCAGTGGGCCGAGCAATGCGCCGAGCTCCATGGCCAGCCGGCGCCCGAGCAGGCGCCGCTCAACCTGGTCACGCCGCGTTCGCGCTGCCCGCACTGCGGCCACGCGATCGCGTGGTACGAGAACATCCCGGTGCTGAGCTGGCTGGCCCTGCGCGGGCGCTGCTCCCAATGCCACGCCCCCATCGGCGCGCGCTACCCGCTGGTGGAGCTGGCCACGGGCGCACTGTTTGCCTGGTGCGCCTGGCGCTGGGGAATCACGCCAGCGGCGGCGGCATGGTGCTTTTTCGCGGCCGTGCTGGTGGCCCTGACCCTGATCGACTGGGACACCACCCTGCTGCCCGACGACCTGACGCTGCCCCTGCTGTGGGGTGGCCTGATCGCCGCCGCCCTGGGCTGGACCGGCGTGCCCCTGGCGCAGTCGCTGTGGGGCGCGGTGGCGGGCTACCTGTCGCTGTGGGCGGTGTACTGGGCCTTCAAGCTGGCCACCGGCAAGGAAGGCATGGGTTATGGCGACTTCAAGCTGTTCGCGGCCCTGGGCGCCTGGTTCGGCTGGCCGGCGCTGGTGCCCATCATCCTGATGGCCTCGGTCATCGGCGCGCTGATCGGCATCGCCATGAAGATGATGCGCTCGCTGCGCGAAGGCGGCGTGGTCCCCTTCGGACCCTTCCTGGCGCTGGCCGGCCTGACGGCAATGATCTTCGGGCCCGCGAGCATCCTGCGCGTGATTGGGCTCTAGGGCCTGTTAACGCTATGAAGGCCGGCGCCAAACCCCTGCACCTGGGCCTGACCGGCGGCATCGGCAGCGGCAAGAGCACCGTGGCCGCCCTGCTGGCCGAGCGCGGCGCCGCCGTGATCGACGCCGACGCCATCTCGCGCGCCACCACGGCCGCCGGCGGCCCCGCCCTGCCTGCCATCGCCGCCGCCTTCGGTCCCCACATGATCGGCGCCGACGGCGCGCTGGACCGCGCCGCCATGCGCGCGCAGGTGTATGGCGATCCGGGCGCGCGCCAGCGGCTGGAGGCCATCGTCCACCCGCTGGTGGGCCAGCAGATCGAGCGCCAGGCCCGCGCCGCCGAAGGCGCCGGCCACGCCTGGCTGGTGTTCGACATTCCGCTGCTGGCCGAGGGCGGCGCGCGCTGGCGCGCGCGGCTGGACCGCGTGCTGGTGCTGGACTGCCCGCCGGCCGTGCAGATCGAGCGCGTGATGGCGCGCAGCGGCCTGCCGCGCGAGCAGGTGCAGTCCATCCTCGACGCCCAGGCCGCGCGCACGCAGCGCCTGGCCGCGGCCGACTGGGTGCTGTTCAACGGCGAAGGTGTCACAGTGGGTGAATTGCAGGCACAGATCAACGTCCTGGCCCAGGGCTTCGGGCTATGATGCGCGCCAGCAGCGACGCCGAATGAGTCCGCGCGCTGCGGCGCGCGGGGCATGGCCCGGCGTGGCCCCCACTGCGGTTTCGATGGTGAAAGCCGGCGCGTGATCCTGTACGAATACCCTTTCAACGAACGCATTCGCACCTACCTCCGGCTGGAGCACCTGTTCGGCCGCCTGGGCCAGCTGCTGCAGCGCGAGAGCGCGCTCGATCACCACTTCGCCCTGCTGACCCTGTTCGAGGTCATGGACGTGACCGGCCGCGCCGACCTGAAGTCGGACGTGCTGAAGGACCTGGAAAAGCAAAAGGGCCTGATGGCGGCCTACCGCGGCAACCCGGCCATTTCCGAAGCGTCGCTGGACGCACTGCTGGCGCAGCTGGAGCAGGCCTTCACCCAGCTGAACAGCCAGCTGGGCAAGCCCGCCCACGAGCTGACCGAGCACGAATGGCTGATGGCCGTGCGCAGCCGTGCGGCCATGCCCGGCGGCACCTGCGGGTTCGATCTGCCGGCCTACCACACCTGGCAGCACGGCCAGGCCGCCAACCGGCGCGCCGACCTGCACCGCTGGGTCGCTTCGCTGGAGCCGATGGCGCAGGCCATCGCGCTGCTGCTGCAAATCCTGCGCACCAGCGGCAAGCCCCGCATGGTGACCGCCAGCGCCGGCCAGTACCAGATGGGGTTGCCCCAGGGCCGCACGGCGCAGCTGCTGCGCCTGCGGCTGGACGAATCGCTGGGCCTGGTGCCCGAGATCAGCGGCAACCGCCTGGCGGTGTCGGTGCGGCTGATGCGCATGCAGCCCGACGGCAAGCTGCTGGCCGAGCGCGTGGACGCGCCCTTCGAGCTGACCCTGTGCGCATGAGCACGCCGGGCCGCTCCCAAGTGCGAATCCCTCAGCGCGCAGCGCGGAGGGGCGTCCAGTGAGCAATGATTTGACACCTCGCGCGACCACCGTGCGCTGCCCGGCCTGCGGTGGCCCCAGCCGCTACGCCGCGGACAACCCCTGGCGGCCGTTCTGCAGCGCGCGCTGCAAGCTGCACGACCTGGGCGACTGGGCCAACGAGCGCTTTCGGGTCCCGGCGCAGGACGACACGCCCGACGACGCCACGCCGCCGCCGGCAAACTGATCAGCCGCCGGCGCCCGCAGCTTCCTCGGCCAGCCACTGCAGCACCGGCAGCGTGCCGGCCAGCACGGGCGCCACCTGCACCGGCAGGCGCTGCCAGCTTGCGCTCTGGCCCTCGCGCATCTGCAACTCGCCCTGCCAGGCGGTCACGCGGCAAAAATGCAGCCGCACCAGGGCGTGCGGGTAGTCCACCAGCTGCTCGCGCCAGCGGGTGATGGCGGCGGGATCGAGCGTCACGCCCAGCTCCTCGTGCAGCTCGCGCGCCAGCGCCTGCTCCACGCTCTCGCCCGGCTCCAGCTTACCACCCGGAAACTCCCAGTAGCCCGCATACACCTTGCCCGGCGGACGCGAGGTGAGCAGAAAGCGCCCATCGGGCCGGATCAGGATGCCGACAGCCACCTCGACCGCCGCTCGCGCCCCGCCGTCCTGGCGCGGCAGATGGGCGTCGGCACGGATCGGCTCGCCCGTCACGCCGCCGCCCCGCGCCCCATGTAGTCGCGCGCGAACTGATACGCCACGCGGCCCGAGCGCGAGCCGCGCTCCAGCGCCCACACCAGGGCCTCGGGGCGCGCCGACTCGATCTGCGCGGCGCTGGCGCCCAGGGCGCTCAGCCACTGGGCGGCAATGGCCAGGTATTCGGCCTGGGTGAAGGGATAAAAACTCACCCACAGACCGAAGCGCTCCGACAGCGAGATTTTTTCCTCCACCACCTCGCCCGGATGCACCTCACCATCCTCGGTGTGGGTGTAGCTGAGGTTTTCCTTCATGTACTCGGGCAGCAGGTGGCGGCGGTTGCTGGTGGCGTACACCAGCACGTTGGGCGTGCTGGCCGCCACGCTGCCGTCCAGAATGCTCTTCAGCGCCTTGTAGCCGGGCTCGCCCTCGTCGAAGCTCAGGTCGTCGCAGTAGACGATGAACTTCTCGGGCCGACTGCTCACCACCTCCACGATATCGGGCAGGTCCACCAAGTCGGCCTTGTCCACCTCGATCAGGCGCAGGCCCTGCGGCGCAAAGGCGTTCAGGCAGGCCTTGATGAGCGAGGACTTGCCGGTGCCGCGCGCGCCGGTCAGCAGCACGTTGTTGGCCGGCCGGCCCTCGACGAACTGGCGCGTGTTGCGCTCGATCTTGTCCTTCTGCGCGTCGATTTCCTTCAGGTCGGCCAGCGCCATCGGCGCCAGGTGGCGCACCGGCTCCAGCACCCCCATGCCCGACGCGCGCTTGCGGTAGCGCCAGGCCACGGATTGCGTCCAGTCGGGCGCGCCCAGGGGCTTGGGCAGCACCGCCTCGATGCGTGTGATGAGTTGCTCCGCCCGCTCGACCAGGCGCGCCAGGGAATCAGTCATTTCGGCCTCCAGCGCCCATTCAACAAGCGCCAACAGCTATCAAAACAATAGTCTACGCATCAAGAACGGTAGTCGGCGTTGATGCTCACGTAGTCGTGGCTCAGATCGCAGGTCCACACCGTGTCATGCGCCGTGCCGCGGCCCAGGCCCACGCGCACGGTAATCTCGGCCTGCTTCATCACGCGCTGGCCGTCTTCCTCGCGGTACGCCGGGTGGCGCCCGCCGCCGGTGGCCACGTGCACGTCGTCCAGGTGCAGCTCGATCCGGGTCTGATCGAGGTCGGCAATGCCCGCATAGCCCACGGCTGCCAGGATGCGCCCGAGGTTGGGGTCGCTGGCGAAGAACGCCGTCTTGACCAGCGGCGAATGCGCGATGGCGTAGGCCACTTGGCGGCATTCGGCGGCGTCGCGCCCACCCTCCACGCGCACGGTGATGAACTTGGTGGCGCCCTCGCCGTCGCGCACGATGGCCTGCGCCAGCTGGCGCGCCACCTGCAGCAGTGCGGCCTTCAGCGCCTGGCCCTCGTTTGACGTCAGCGAGGTGATGGACGCGTTGCCCGCCTGGTGGGTGGCGATGAGCAGGAAGCTGTCGTTGGTGGAGGTGTCGCCATCCACGGTCACGCGGTTGAACGAGCCCTCGGCCAGCTCGCGCGCCAGCGGCGTGAGCAGCGCCGCGTCGATGCAGGCGTCGGTGGCGACGAAGCCCAGCATGGTGGCCATGTTGGGGCGGATCATGCCGGCGCCCTTGCTGATGCCGGTGACGGTGACCTCGGCGCCGCCGAGCTTGACCTTGGTGCTGAACGCCTTGGGCACCGTGTCGGTGGTCATGATCGCCGCAGCCGCGCGGCCCCATTGGTCGGCACCCGCCGCCGCAATGGCGGCCGGCAGCCCGGCCACGATGCGATCGACCGGCAGCGGCTCCATGATGACGCCGGTGGACAGCGGCAGCACCTGGCGCGGCTCGACGTGCAGCAGGCCGGCCAGCGCCGCGCAGGTTCGGCGCGCGCGCTGCAGGCCGTCCTCGCCGGTGCCGGCGTTGGCGTTGCCGGTGTTGACGACGATGGCGCGGATGGGCGCGCCGCCCGCCAGATGCTCGCGGCAGACCTGGACCGGCGCGGCGCAGAAGCGGTTTTGCGTGAACACGCCGCCCACGCTGGCGCCTTCACCCAGCAGCAGCACGGTCAGGTCGTCGCGGCCCGCCTTGCGCACGCCGGCCTGGGCCATGCCCAATCGCACGCCGGCGACCGGGAAGAGTTGCGCGGGATCGGTGGCGGTCAGGTTGACGGGCATGGTGTCTGCAAGGAGGAGAAGGGACGAGAAATCAGTTCAAGGCGCCATGGCAGTGCTTGTACTTCTTGCCGCTGCCGCAGGGACAGGGATCGTTGCGGCCCACGCGCGGCACGGCGGCAGCGGTGGCGGCAATCGAGGCCGCCATGCTGCGCGCGGCCGCCTCGGGCACGCTCTCGGCCTCGCCGGTCTCGGTGGGCGCGGTGTAAGTGACGTTGCTCACGCGCTCGCCGCGCGCCTCGAAGTCCTGCGCGGCCTGCTCGATCTGCTCGCTGGACTGGATGCGCACCGTCATCAGCGTGCGCGTGACGTCGTTCTTGATGACGTCCAGCAGCTGGCCGAACAGCTCGAAGGCCTCGCGCTTGTATTCCTGCTTGGGCTGCTTCTGGCCGTAGCTGCGCAGGTGGATGCCCTGGCGCAGGTAGTCCAGCGCGGCCAGGTGCTCGCGCCAGTGCATGTCGATGCTTTGCAGCAGCACGGCGCGCTCGAAGGGGTGGAAGTTCTCCGGCCCCACCAGCTCCAGCCGCCGGGCGTAGGCCTGGTTCGCCGCAGCCACCACCTTCTCGACGATGTCCTCGTCGGTGATGGCGCTGGCGGCCTCGACCTCCTGCGCCAGCGGCAGTTCGATCTGCCACTGCTCGGCCAGGGTCTTCTCCAGGCCGGGGATGTCCCATTGCTCCTCGACCGACTCGGCGGGCACGTACTGGCGCACCAGGTCGGTCATGCTGCCGTCGCGGAAGGCGTCGATCTGCTCGGTCAGGTCCTTGGCGTCCAGGATGTCGTTGCGCTCCTGGTAGATCACCTTGCGCTGGTCGTTGGAGACGTCGTCGTACTCCAGCAGCTGCTTGCGGATGTCGAAGTTGCGCGCCTCGACCTTGCGCTGCGCGCTTTCGATGCTGCGCGTGACGATGCCGGCCTCGATGGCCTCGCCCTCGGGCATCTTCAGGCGGTCCATGATGGCGCGCACCCGGTCGCCGGCAAAGATGCGCATCAGCGGATCGTCCAGGCTCAGGTAAAAGCGCGAGGAGCCCGGGTCGCCCTGGCGGCCCGAACGGCCGCGCAGCTGGTTGTCGATGCGGCGGCTCTCGTGCCGCTCGGTGGCGATGATGCGCAGGCCGCCCAGCGCCACCACGTGGTCGTGGTCCTTCTGCCACTGCGCGCGCAGCTCGGCGGCGCGCGCGGCGCGGGCCGCATCGTCCAGGCTGGTGTCCTGCTGCAGCGCGTCGATGGTTTTCTCGACGTTGCCGCCCAGCACGATGTCGGTGCCGCGCCCCGCCATGTTGGTGGCGATGGTGATCATCTTCGAATGGCCGGCCTGGGCCACGATGTCGGCCTCGCGCGCGTGCTGCTTGGCGTTGAGCACCTGGTGCGGCAGCTTGGCCTTGGTCAGCAGCTCGGAGATGATCTCGGAGTTCTCGATCGAGGAGGTGCCCACCAGCACCGGCTGGCCGCGCTCGTGGCATTCGCGGATGTCGGCGATGGCGGCGTCGTATTTTTCCTTGGTGGTCTTGTAGACGCGGTCGAGCTGGTCGTCGCGCTTGGGCGGCTTGTTGGGCGGGATGACCACGGTCTCCAGCCCGTAGATTTCCTGGAACTCGTAGGCCTCGGTGTCGGCCGTGCCGGTCATGCCGGCCAGCTTGCCGTACAGGCGAAAGTAGTTCTGGAACGTGATCGAGGCCAGGGTCTGGTTCTCGGCCTGGATCGGCACGCCTTCCTTGGCCTCCACCGCCTGGTGCAGGCCGTCGCTCCAGCGGCGCCCGCTCATCAGGCGGCCGGTGAACTCGTCGACGATGACGATCTCGGGCCCCTGCTCGCCCTGCTGCACCACGTAGTGCTGGTCGCGGTGGAACAGGTAGTGCGCGCGCAGCGCCGCGTACAGGTGGTGCATCAGCGCGATGTTGGCCGCGTCGTACAGGCTGGCACCCTCGGCGATCAGGCCGCGCTCGGCCAGCACGCGCTCGGCGGTCTCGTGGCCCTGCTCGGTCAGGTAGATCTGGTGCGCCTTCTCGTCGACCGTGAAGTCGCCCGGCTTGGTCACGCCCTCGCCCGTGCGCGGGTCGGCCTCGCCCTCCTGGCGCACCAGCAGCGGCGCCACCTGGTTCATCGCCAGGTACATGGCGGTGTGGTCCTCGGCCTGGCCGCTGATGATCAGCGGCGTGCGCGCCTCGTCGATCAGGATCGAGTCCACCTCGTCGACGATGGCGTAGTGCAGCTTGCGCTGCACCCGGTCGGCCACCTCGTAGACCATGTTGTCGCGCAGGTAGTCGAAGCCGTACTCGTTGTTGGTGCCGTAGGTGATGTCGGCGTTGTAGGCGGCCTGCTTTTCCTCGCGCGGCATCTGCGGCAGGTTCACGCCCACCGACAGGCCCAGGAAGTTGTACAGCCGTCCCATCCACTGCGCGTCGCGGTTGGCCAGGTAGTCGTTGACGGTGACCACGTGCACGCCCTTGCCCTCGAGCGCGTTCAGGTACACCGGCAGCGTGGCCGTCAGCGTCTTGCCCTCGCCGGTGCGCATCTCGCCGATCTTGCCCTCGTGCAGCGCCATGCCGCCCACCAGCTGCACGTCGAAGTGGCGCATCTTCATCACGCGCTTGGAGGCCTCGCGCACGGTGGCGAAGGCCTCGGGCAGCAGCTGCTCCAGCGTCTCCCCGGCCGCCAGCCGGTCACGAAACTCCTGCGTCTTGCCGCGCAAGGCCGCGTCGTCGAGCTGCTCGAACTGCGGCTCCAGCGCGTTGATGCGCGCGGCGACTTTGCGATACTGCTTCAGCAGTCGGTCGTTACGGCTGCCGAAAATCTTGGTGAGAAAGGTCGTGGCCATGCTTAAGCGGTCGCCGCCGCGCGCGCAGCGCCCGGGCAGTGGCGACCAGCGGTCCCAGTGAGTTCAAGATGGTGCGAAGATTGGGGCGAAACCGCCGTGTACAACATCGGGCGGTGCCATCCGGCCATCGTCGCGACAAACTCCCCATTCTACTCACCGGCGACCGCCTGCCCGGGCGCCGAACCTCGATCATGCCCATGCCCCCCAAGTCCCATCGCAGTGCCTCGGTGGGGCAGGCCCTGGACGCCGCCCCGGCCCTGCAACCCTTGCGCGCGCGCCTGGCGGCCTCCGCCGCCCGGCTCGACACCATCCGCCCGCTGCTGCCCGCCGCCCTGCGCCGCGCGGTGCTGGCCGGGCCGATCGACGACGACGAATGGTGCCTGCTGGTGCCGCATTCGGCCGCCGCGGCCAAGATCCGGCAGTTGCTGCCCGCCCTGCGCGCCGCCCTGGAGGCGGCCGGCCATCCGGGGCGCGAGATCCGCATCCGGGTGCATCAGGACCCGGCTGGGCGTTAGAGGATCAAAAGAAAATGGTGCCGCCTGTCGGATTCGAACTGACGACCTACCGCTTACAAGGCGGTTGCTCTACCAACTGAGCTAAGGCGGCAAACCGGGGCGATTCTAGAGGACGGCGCCGGGCGTCCAGACCCGGTGCCTACTTGATGCGCTTGAGCGCCGGCCGCTTGCGCGGATCGGGCGAGGCGGGGCCGGGCGGCTCGGTGTCGTCGTCGGCCGCCGTCGACGAAACGCCGGCGTCGACCACGCCGAGCGTGCTGACGGAAGCCGCGGGCTTCGCCTCGGGCCGGGCCGCGCCGGCGGGCGGGCGCGCCTGCAGGGGAAAAGCCATGCCCTGGCCGTTTTCGCGGGCGTAGATGGCCATGACGCGGTCGATGGGCACAATGATCTCGCGCGGCACGCCGCCGAAGCGGGCGCGGAACTCGATGAACTCGTTGCCGATCTTCAGGCCGCTGGTGGCGTCGGTGCTGACGTTCAGCACGATCTCGCCGTTTTGCACGTACTCGCGCGGCACCTGGACGCTGTCGTCGGCAAACACCGCGACGTAGGGCGTGAGCGCGTTGTCGGCGCACCACTCGTACAGCGCGCGGATGAGATACGGGCGGGTGGAGGCGGATTCCAGGGCGTTCATCGTCGTTGCCGGGGCCGGGGGCCCCAGTGCCGTTACTTGCGCATCACCTTCTCGGACGGCGTGAGCGCCTCGATGTAGGCCGGGCGCGAGAAGATGCGCTCGGCGTACTTGAGCAGGGGCGCGGCGTTCTTGGACAGGTCGATCCCGTAGTAGTCCAGGCGCCACAGCAGCGGCGCCAGGGCCACGTCGAGCATGGAGAAGTTGTCGCCCAGGATGAACTTGTTCTTCAGGAACACCGGGGCCATCTGCGTGAGCCGGTCGCGGATGTTGCCGCGCGCCTTCTCCAGCGCCTTCTCGTTGCTGCGCGCGGCGCGGTTCTCGAGCACGCTGACGTGCGAGAACAGCTCCTTCTCGAAGTTGAGCAAAAACAGGCGCACGCGCGCGCGGTCCACCGGGTCGCCCGGCATCAGCTGCGGGTGCGGAAAGCGCTCGTCGATGTACTCGTTGATGATGTTCGACTCGTACAGGATCAGGTCGCGCTCGACCAGGATCGGCACCTGCCCGTAGGGGTTCATCACGCTGATGTCCTCGGGCTTGTTGTAGAGATCGACGTCACGGATCTCGAAGTCCATGCCCTTCTCGAACAGAACGAAGCGGCAGCGATGCGAGAACGGGCAGGTCGTTCCTGAATACAGCACCATCATGGGGGTCAACTCCTTAAAACCGAAGGAGTGGAAGCCCGCCATCACCCAGGCGAACCCCACTCCGAAGAAAAAGCCCGGACGCGCGAGCGCCCGGATGATCGATGCGTGTTACGTGACGTCTTTCCAGTACGCCGCATTCAGGCGCCACGCGATCAGGGTGAACAAGGCCAGGAACAGCAGCACCCACACCCCGATCTGCACGCGCTTGGTCTGGGCCGGCTCGCTCATCCACTTGAGGAAGTTGACCAGGTCGCCCACGGCCTGGTCGTACTGCAGCGGCGTCAGGGTTCCGGGCGTGACCTGCTCCCAGCGGCCGCTGAAGGTGTGCACCTCCTGGCCGTGCGACTCGCTCGTATGGTAGATCGGCTTGCGCTCGCCCTGCAGCTGCCACAGCGGATGCGGCATGCCGATGTTGGGGAAGGCCAGGTTGTTCCAGCCCGTGGGGCGCGAGTCGTCGCGGTAGTAGGTCCGGAACAGCGTGTAGATGTAGTCGGCGCCGGTGCCGCCCGCGCCCGAGCGCGAACGCGCGACCAGGGTCAGGTCGGGCGGGTTGGCGCCGAACCAGGCCTTGGCTTCATTGGGGTCGATGGCGGCCTTCATCATGGCACCGACCTTGTCGCTGGTGAACAGCAGGTTGTCCTTGA
The DNA here is from genome assembly GCA_024235995.1 of Burkholderiaceae bacterium. Lineage (NCBI taxonomy): Bacteria > Pseudomonadati > Pseudomonadota > Betaproteobacteria > Burkholderiales > Burkholderiaceae > Burkholderiaceae bacterium. Next base: position 1,410,936 of record JACKLI010000001.1, on the reverse strand, counting down.
TCTCCTGGTCGGTCAGGCCGATGTCCTGCAGGCGGTTGAAGCGCATGAAGGCCGCCGAGTGGCAGCTCAGGCAGTAGTTGACGAAAATCTTGGCGCCGCGCTGCAGCGAGGCCGTGTCGTCCAGCTTGCCGGGCGCCTTGTCCCAGGCAATGCCGCCGGTGGACGCCTGCGCCACGGCGCCAATGCCCAGCGCCAGGGTCAGCCCGAGGATGATCTTTTTCCACATGGTCATGGTTGTTGTACTCCGGCCGGCATCAATGGGGCTTGAAGGTGACGCGATCGGGCACCGGCTTGGGCGTGCCCAGCTGGCTCCACCACGGCATCAGCAGAAAGAAGCCGAAATACACCAGGGTGCCCACCAGCGCCACGCGCTCATTGGTCAGCCATTCCAGCGACGGCTGCGAGAAGATCGGACCTGGCGCCATGATGCCCAGGATCATCAGCACGACAAACCAGATGATGAAGACCACGTACACGGTCTTGTGCCAGTCCGGCCGGTAGCGGATCGAGCGCGCGGGGCTGCGGTCCAGCCAGGGCAGGAAGAACAGGATGATGACCGCGCCGCCCATGATGATCACGCCCCAGAACTTGGGATCGAAGGTCTTGAGCAGGGCCACGCCGACGATCGCCGCCACGGTCAGGATGATCTTGGACTTGGTCGAGCCGCGGCCCTTGAGCCAGGCCAGCACGGTGGCCAGCGCGATGATCAGGCACAGCACGTTGACCATGGTGTCGGTGGTGGCGCGCAGCATCGAGTAGAAGGGCGTGAAGTACCACACCGGCGCGATGTGCGCGGGCGTGACCAGCGGGTCGGCCGGAATGAAGTTGTTGTACTCCAGGAAGTAGCCGCCCATCTCCGGCGCGAAGAACAGCACGGCGAAGAAGATCATCAGGAAACCGCCCACGCCCACGATGTCGTGCACGCTGTAGTAGGGGTGGAACGGAATGCCGTCGGCCGGCGCGGTGGGCGACCAGCGGTTGCCCTTGGGACCGGCCTTGATCTCGATGCCGTCGGGGTTGTTGGAGCCCACGTCGTGCAGCGCCAGCAGGTGCGCCACCACCAGGCCGATCAGCACCAGCGGCACGGCGATGACGTGGAAGCTGAAGAAGCGGTTGAGCGTGGCGTCGCCCACCACGTAGTCGCCGCGAATGAGCAGCGACAAATCGGGCCCGATGAACGGAATGGCCGAGAACAGGTTGACGATCACCTGCGCGCCCCAGTAGGACATCTGGCCCCAGGGCAGCAGGTAACCCATGAAGGCCTCGGCCATCAGGCACAGGAAGATGGCGCAGCCGAAGATCCACACCAGCTCGCGCGGCTTGCGGTAGCTGCCGTAGATCAGGCCGCGGTACATGTGCAGGTACACCACGATGAAGAAGGCCGAGGCGCCCGTGGAGTGCATGTAGCGGATGAACCAGCCGCCCGGCACGTCGCGCATGATGTACTCGACCGACTCGAAGGCCTTGGCCGCGTCGGGCTTGTAGTGCATCACCAGGAAGATGCCGGTGACCACCTGGATCACCAGCACCAGCAGCGCCAGCGAGCCGAAGAAGTACCAGAAGTTGAAGTTCTTGGGCGCGAAGTACTCGCTCATGTGCTTGCGGTATTCCGCAAACAGCGTCGGGAAGCGGTTGTCCAGCCAGTTGTGCAGCTTGGCACCGGCGGATGCGTTGGGAGAGATTTCCTTGAATTCAGCCATGACCGCCTCTTATGCTTTCTTGTCTTCGCCGATCAGCAGCTTGGTGTCCGACAGGTACGTGTACGGCGGCACCACCAGGTTGGACGGCGCCGGTTTGTTCTTGAACACGCGCGCCGAGAAATCGAAGGTCGAGCCGTGGCAGGGGCAGAAGAAGCCGCCCACCCAGTTGTCGGGCAGCGAGGGCTGGGGCCCGGCCTTGAACTTCTCGACCGGCGAGCAGCCCAGGTGCGTGCAGATGCCCACCACCACCAGAATGTCCTTGTGGCTCTCGCGCGCGCGGTCCTCGTTTTGCGCCCACTCGGGCGTGGGAAAGTCGGTGCGCTTGGACAGGGGGTCGGCCACCTCGCTGTCGGTGGTCTTGAGCGTGGCCAGCATCTCGGGCGTGCGCTTGAACACCCACACCGGCTGGCCGCGCCACTCGACGATCATGCGCTCGCCGGGCTGCAGGGCGGAGATGTCCACCTCGACCGGGGCGCCGGCGGCCTTGGCGCGCTCGGACGGCGAAAAGCTCTCGACGAAAGGGGTAGCCAGCGCCACCGCACCGACGGCGCCGGCGGCGCCGGACGCGAGCAGCCAAGTGCGCTTGCTGCTGTCCATGGGTGCAGGGGTGAAGTTGCTGGGTGGTGCGTCACTCATGGCGGTCCTCTGAAACGGCAGGGATGTGTTTTTTTATGCGAATCAACCAAGGATTGTAGCGGAGCGCATCGGGGCCCCGCACAGCGCGGCGGCTGCGCGCGTCGGGCCGCACCACCCGGATTGACATTCCCTGACGGCGCGCAATACTGGCCGTCCGTTCAACAACTCAGGAGGTTTCCACCATGGGCATGATGCAGGAATTTCGGGAATTCGCCGTCAAGGGCAACGCCATCGACCTGGCGGTCGGTGTGATCATCGGCGGCGCATTCGGCAAGATCGTCGACTCGATCGTCGGCGACCTGATCATGCCGATTGTCAGCAAGATTTTTGGCGGGCTGGACTTTTCCAGCTACTACATCCCGCTGGCGGGGCAAGCGGCCGGCCTGAGCCTGGCCGAGGCCAAGAAGGCCGGCGCGGTGTTCGCTTACGGCAACTTCATCACCATCCTGGTCAACTTCATCCTGCTGGCCTTCATCATCTTCATGATGGTCAGGCAGATCAACCGCCTGAAGAAGGAAGAGCCGGCCCCCGCGCCCGCGGCGCCGCCGGAGGACATTCAGCTGCTGCGCGAGATTCGCGACAGCCTGAAGCGTTGAGACGCTCCTTTATTCATAGCTTCTGACGCCCGTCCGCTCCGCGCGGCGGGCGTTTTTCATTCGGCAAGCTGGCGCGCCACGCGCACCGCCGCGAGCAGGCTGCCGGCGTCGGCGCGGCCGCTGCCAGCCAGATCGAAGGCCGTGCCGTGGTCGGGGCTGGTGCGCACCAGCGGCAGGCCCAGCGTGACGTTGACGCCGCGCTCCACGCCCAGGTATTTCACCGGGATCAGACCCTGGTCGTGGTACATGGCCAGCACCAGGTCGAACTCGGCCAGGCCGCGCGCGCGCATGAACACCGTGTCGGGCGCGAAGGGGCCTTGCGCGTCGATGCCCTCGGCGCGCGCGCGGGCGATGGCCGGCGCGATGGCCTCGATCTCCTCGCGCCCGAACAGCCCGCCCTCGCCGGCATGCGGGTTCAGGCCGGCCACCGCGATGCGCGGCGCCCGCTGTAGCGCGGTGCCAACGGATTGGTGCGCAATGCGCAGGGTCTGCAGGACGTTGCCTTCGGTTACCCGCGCGATCGCCTCGCGCAGCGACACGTGGATGCTCACCAGCACGGTGCGCAGCTCGTCGTTGGCCAGCATCATGCGCACCGGCATGGCCGACACCGGCACGCCCGCGTGCTCGGCCGCCAGCGCCTGCAGCAGCTCGGTGTGGCCGGGGTAGCGCGCGTACGGCTCGCCCGCGGCCGCCAGCGCCTCCTTGTGCAGGGGCGCCGTCACCATGGCGCCCACCTCGCCGCGCAGCGCGGCGCGCGCCGCCCACGCCACGCAGTCGCCCGCCAGCCGGCCGGCCGCGGCGCTGATGCGGCCGGGCTCGGGCACGGCCGCGGGCGGCCCCGGCTGCAGCACCGGCACGCAGCGCGGCGGGGCCTGCAGGGCCTGCCGCGGCTCGTCGATGCGGGCCACCGGCAGGCTGACGCCGCCGGCCTGCACCCAGGCGGCGGCGCGGCGCATCAGCGCCACGTCGCCGACCACGAAGCAGCCGGCCAGCAGCTCGGGCGCGTCGCGAAAGGCCTTGGCGATGATCTCGGGGCCGATGCCGGCCGCGTCGCCCAGGGTGATGGCGATGGGCTTGGCGTGGCCGGGTCGGGATGGCGTGGAGGTACGGGCGTAGGACATGCCGGGAGCACGCCGTCAGGCGGGGTTGTCGATGTCGATGAACTGGTGGGCGATGCCCAGCTGCGCCGCCACGTGAGCGCCCAGCGCGGGCGCGCCGTAGCGCTCGGTGGCGTGGTGGCCGCAGGCGTAGAACAGCACGCCGCACTCGCGCGCCAGGTGCGCCTGGGGCTCGGATATCTCGCCGGTGATGAAGGCCTGCGCGCCGGCGGCGATGGCGGCCTCGAAGTAACCCTGCGCGCCGCCGCTGCACCAAGCTATTGTTTCAATAGCTGATGGCGCTTGTCCCACCTGGACAACAGGCCGATTCAATGCTTTTTCCAGGCGACGGGCCAGGGCCGCCGCGTCGGCCAGCGGCACGCCGTCGGCCGGCCGGCCGATGAAGCCCAGCTCCTGCTCGCCAAAGCGCCCCGTGGCCTGCAGGCCCAGGCGCGCGCCCAGTTGCGCGTTGTTGCCCAGTGTGGGGTGCGCGTCCAGCGGCAGGTGGTAGGCCAGCAGGTTGATATCGTGCGCCAGCAGGCGCTGCAGGCGCTGCTTCATCCAGCCGGTGACGGTGCCGTCCTGCCCGCGCCAGAACAGGCCGTGGTGCACCAGGATGGCATCGGCATCCGCCGCGATGGCGGCGTCGATCAGCGCGCGGCTGGCGGTGACGCCGCTGACCAGCTTGCCGATCTCCAGGCGCCCTTCCACCTGCAGCCCGTTGGGGCCGTAGTCCCTGAAACGCTCGGGCTGCAGTTCGGCGTTCAGGGCGGTGAGCAATTGCGAGCGGGAAACGGTCATGTCAAGGCGGGCGCGGCACGGGCGATGCGGGCATTGTCGGGCATGGCGCCCAGCCGCGTGGCGCCCCCCGGCCATGCCCCACAATGGCGGGCATGAAACGTCTGTGGCTTCTGTTTGCGCAAGTGGTGACCGTGCTGCTGGCCGCCTGGTTCGTGGTGCTCACGCTCAAGCCCCAGTGGCTGGGCCGCGCCGGGCCGATGGGGGGCAGCCTGGGCACCATCTCGATCCTGCAGGCGCCCGAGACGCCGGTGGGCGCCAGCGCCCCGGGCAGCCTGAACGCGGCCGTGCGGCGCGCGGCGCCCGCGGTGGTCAGCATCAACACCAGCACCACCACGCACAACCCGGCCGCCAACGACCCCTGGTTTCGCTTTTTCTTTGGCGACCGCGGCGCCGAGCAGCAGCAAAACGGCCTGGGCTCGGGCGTGATCATGAGCCCCGAGGGCTACATCCTGACCAACAACCACGTGGTCGAGGACGCCGACGCCATCGAGGTGGTGCTGGCCGACGGCCGCAGCGCGCCGGCCAAGGTCATCGGCACCGACCCGGAAAGCGACCTGGCGGTGCTCAAGATCGGGCTGGACAAGCTGCCGGTGATGGTGCTGGGCCACTCCGAGCAGCTGCAGGTGGGCGACCGGGTGCTGGCCATCGGCAACCCCTTTGGCGTGGGGCAGACGGTGACCAGCGGCATCGTCAGCGCGCTGGGGCGCAGCCAGCTGGGCATCAACACCTTCGAGAACTTCATCCAGACCGACGCCGCCATCAACCCCGGCAACTCGGGCGGCGCGCTGGTCGACGTCGAGGGCCAGCTGATGGGCGTCAACACCGCCATCTACTCGCGCACCGGCGGCAGCCTGGGCATCGGCTTCGCCATTCCGGTGGACACCGCCAAGCAGGTGCTGGAAAGCATCATCAAGAACGGCCAGGTGGTGCGCGGCTGGATCGGCGTGGAGCCCGGCGAGCTGACGCCCGAGCTGGCGCAGACCTTCGGCGTGGCCACCGGGCAGGGCGTGATCGTGACCGGCGTGCTGGGCGGCGGCCCGGCCGCCCTGGCCGGCATCCGGCCGGGCGACGTGATCAGCGACGTGGCGGGCCAGCCGGTGCGCACCGTGTCGGAGCTGCTGACGCGCATCGCCGCCCTGGCGCCCGGCCAGCCCGCGGCCTTCACCCTGCTGCGCCGCGGCGAGACCAGCCAGGCCAGCGTGACGCCGGTGCAGCGCCCGCGTCCGCGCGCGCAACCCACGCGCTGATTCAGGCTTCCTTGGCTTCGGCCTCTTCGTCGGGCTGCGCGGTGTTCTTGATGAACACGCGCGCCGCCCAGATGCCCAGCTCGTACAGCAGGCACATGGGAATGGCCAGCGACAGCTGCGACACCACGTCCGGCGGCGTGACGATGGCCGCCACCACGAAGGCCAGCACGATGAAGTAGCCGCGGAAGTGCTTGAGCTGCTCCACGCTGACCACGCCCAGGCGCGCCAGCACCACCACGGCGATCGGCACCTCGAAAGCCAGGCCGAAGGCCAGGAACATGGTCAGCACGAAGCTCAGGTAGGCCTCGATGTCCGGCGCCGCTGTGATGCTCTTGGGCGCGAAGCTCTGGATGAAGGCGAACACGCGGCCGAACACCAGGAAGTAGCAGAACGCCACCCCGGCGAAGAACAGCAGCGTGCTGGAGACCACCAGCGGCAGCACCATGCGCCGCTCGTGCGAGTACAGCCCCGGCGCGACGAAGGCCCAGACCTGGTAGAGCACCACCGGCAGCGCGATCATGAAGGCTGCCATCAGCAGGATCTTCAGCGGCACCATGAAGGGCGAGATCACCGAGGTGGCGATCAGCGTGGCGCCGTGCGGCAGGTGGGCGATCAGCGGCGCGGCCAGCAGGTCGTACAGATGGCCGGGGCCCGGGTAGATGGCCAGCGCGACGGCCACGATGCCGATCGCCACGATGGACTTGATCAGCCGGTCGCGCAGCTCCATCAGGTGGGCGACGAAGGGCTGCTCGGTACCGGCGAGTTCGTCTTCGGGTTCGGGTTTGGGGGTCGAGTCGGTCATGCAGGGCCCGAGGGCAGGAGCTGGCGACGCCCGGGCCTAGGCACCGCGCGAAAAGCTCAGCGATTGGATTTCTTGGGACGAAAGCGCGCCACCCGCGCCGCGCCCGACTGCACCTGGCGGCGCACGCCATGGCGTGCCTTGTACCACTGCGGGATAGCGCCGCGCTTGAGGCGCCAGTTCTTGTCGGGGCGGCGGTATTCGGGCGGCGGCGTCCAGCCGCCGTCGGGCAGCGGGTCGTCGGGGTGGCTCAGGCCGGCGGTGGCCTCGTTCCAGTCGCGCTCGAAGCTGGCCGTGGTCTCGTGGATGCCCTTCTCGACGTCGCGCCCGGCCGACTCCACCGTCTCCTTCATCTTGCGCAACTCGTCCAGGTCCATGGCCTGGTTGACCTCCGCCTTGACGTCGGCCACGTAGCGCTGCGCCTTGCCCAGCAGCATGCCCACGGTGCGGGCCACGCGCGGCAGTTTCTCGGGGCCGATGACGATCAGCGCCACGGCGCCGATCAGGGCCATTTTGGAGATGCCGAGATCAAGCACGAATCAACGCCTCGCCTACGCGCGGATCAGCTCTTTTCCTTGGCTTCGACGTCGATGGTTTCCTTGCGCGCGGCGGCGTTGGTGACCTGGCCGGCCGGCGCGTCGGCGGCGGGCGCGTCGGCCGCGCCGTCCTTCATGCCGTCCTTGAAGCCCTTGACCGCTCCGCCCAGGTCGGTGCCGATGTTCTTGAGCTTCTTGGTGCCGAAGATCATGACCACGATCAGCAACACGATCAACCAATGCCAGATGGAAAACGAACCCATGGTGAGACTCCTTGCACCGGGCGAAAGCGGCGCGTCAACCTGAATTTTAGACTGCGGGGCGCGGGGATGGTTGCATCAACCCCTGCGCCAGGGGCGCGGCCCGCCGATGACGTGCACGTGCAGGTGATGCACTTCCTGCCCGCCCTCGGCGCCGGTGTTGACGACCACGCGGAAGCCACCGTCTGGGTAGGGGTTGCAGCCCTGCTCCAGCGCCAGGCGCGGCGCCAGCGTCAGGATGCGGCCCAGCAGGCGCTCGTGCTCGGCGCCGGTGTGCGCCAACGAGAGGATGTGGGCCTTGGGCACGATCAGAAAATGCACCGGCGCCCAGGGCGCGATGTCGTGGAAGGCGAACAGCTCCTCGTCCTCGTAGACCTTGCGCGAGGGAATCTGGCCGGCAACGATCTTGCAGAAGATGCAGTCGGGATCATGGTGGGGCCCGGCGTTGCTCATGCGCGTTCTCCGTTCTTGGCGGTCAGGGGGGCTTCGATGGCGGTGCTGCGCACGCCCAGGTTGCGAAAGTGCGTCTTGAGCCAGTGCTGGCCCGTCTGGCGGCCGATCTCGAACAGGCGGTGCAGAAAGACGATGTCGGCGCGCATCTTGCTGGCCGTGCCGAAGGCGCGCAGCGCCGCGCCGCCATCGACGCGGTGCAGCAGCATCTTGCGGTAGCGGCCCGGGTCCAGCCGGCCCTCGTCGAGCAGGCGGGCGACGAACTCGATGGCGCGGAACTCGGCCAGCAGCGGCGCGTTGAAGGTGATCTCGTTGACGCGCTCCATGATGTCCTGCGCGTCGGCGTCGGCCTTGAAGGGCACGGCCACCGGGTTGATCTGCACCAGCACCACGTCGTTGCTGCGCGTGTTGTAGATCAGCGGGTAGAGGGCCGGGTTGCCCGAATAGCCGCCGTCCCAGTACAGCTCGCCGGCGATCTCGACCGGCTTGAACAGCGTGGGCAGGCAGGCCGAGGCCATCACCGCGTCCACCGTCAGGCGCTTGCCGCTGAACACCTCGCCCCCGCCGGTGCGCACGTTGGTGGCGCAGACGAACACCTTCATGGCGTGGACGCTGTCCAGCAGGTCGAAGTCGACCTGGTCCAGCAGCAGGCGCCGCAGCGGGTTGACCCCCAGCGGGTTGACCTGCGCCGGCGTGAGCCACTGCGAAAACCACGACACCACGGCCTGCGTGGCCGGCAGCGGCAGCCCGGTGGTGAAGCTGCCCAGCAGGCCCACGCCTTCCCAGAAGCGCTTGAGCGCCGCGCGCGCGGCCTCGTGCACGTCCTGGCCCTTCAGGCCGTCCTGGCGCGCCCGGGCCAGCCCGTGGGCCAGCACCACGGCGTTCATGGCGCCGGCGCTGGTGCCGCTGGCGCCATCCAGGGCGATGCGGCCGTCCTCCAGCAGCGCGTCCAGCACGCCCCAGGTGAAGGCGCCGTGCGAGCCGCCGCCCTGCAGCGCCAGGTCGACCGAGCGCGGGGCCTCGTCCGCCTTGGCGGCGCTGGTGCGCGCGGCCTCAGGCATCGACGGCCTGGCCGGCGTTCATGCGCACCATGCCTTTAACGATGCGGTACAGGAACCAGATGGAGATGACGACCCAGGCGATCCAGCCGGGCAGCGCGAACAGCAGCCACAGCGGCGCGGTCAGCACGTACCAGAAGCCCGCCCACAGCACCGAGCGGATGCGCCAGCTGAAATGGCTGGCCTGCCAGGTGCCGGCGGCCTCGTCCTTCTTGACCAGGTCGACGATCAGCGCCACCAGCAGCAGCGCGATGCTGGGCTGCGCGCCCGGAAACACGGCCCCCACCGCCACCACCAGGTGCAGGATGTAGCTGACCCAGCCCCAGGTGCGCAGGCTGTCGGCCTGCGCCTGACCCTTGGGCTCGACGTCGATGATGTCGTTGTTGCTCATGCGTGGGTGCCTCCTTGCGTGGACTCGCTGCGCTCGCGCTCGCGCGCCTTGCGCAGCGCCTTTTCCTCGATGCCCGACAGCCCTTCGCGGCGCGCCAGCTCGGCCACCACGTCGGCCGACGACAGGCCGAAGTGCGCCAGCGCCACCATGCCGTGAAACCACAGGTCGGCCATCTCCGCCACGATCTTCTCGCGCGCATGCGCGGCGCCGGGCTGGTGCTCGGCGTCCTTGGCGGCCATCACCACCTCGGTGGCCTCCTCGCCGATCTTCTTGAGAAAGGCGTCGGGCCCCTTGTGCAGCAGGCGCGCGACGTAGCTGGTGTCGGGGTTGCCCCCGGCCTCCGGCTTGCGGCTTTCGATGACGGCGCTCAAGCGCGCCAGGACGTCTTGTTGCAACATGGCCCCTATGTGTAGATGGTTCCGGGGTCTTTCAAGACCGGATCGACGGCCGTCCAGGCACCGTCTTTCAGCACGCTGAAGAAACAGCTGTGGCGCCCGGTGTGGCAGGCAATGCCCGGCTGGTGGCCGAGCTGCGTGACCTTGAGCAGCACCACGTCCTGGTCGCAGTCGATGCGGATCTCGTGCACCTGCTGCACGTGGCCCGACTCCTCGCCCTTGAACCACAGGCGCTGGCGCGAGCGGCTGAAGTACACCGCGCGGCCCAGCTCGGCCGTCTTGGCCAGCGCCTCGCGGTTCATCCAGGCGAACATCAGCACGTCGCCCGTGCCCGCCTCCTGCGCGATCACGGGCACCAGGCCCTGCGCGTCCCACTTGACGTCATCCAACCAGCTCATAGGCGGGATTGTCCGCGATTCGCGCGGCGGCCGCCCTGCCCTGCTCCCTCGCCCCTTGGGGGAGAGGGAGCCGATACCAGCCCGGGAGTGGTCAATAAACGCCCTGGGCCAGCATGGCATCGGCGATCTTGACGAAGCCGGCGATGTTGGCGCCCTCGACGTAGTTGACGGTGCCGTCCTTGTGCTCGCCGTGGCGCACGCAGTTGCCGTGGATGTCCTTCATGATCTCGTGCAGGCGCAGGTCCACGTCGCTGTGCGACCAGGACAGGCGCATGGCGTTCTGGCTCATCTCCAGGCCCGAAGTGGCCACGCCGCCGGCGTTGCTGGCCTTGCCCGGCGCGTACAGCGTGCCGGCGGCCAGGAAGGCATCGACCGCATCCAGCGTGCTGGGCATGTTGGCGCCCTCGGCCACGCAGATCACGCCATTGGCGATCAGCGCCTTGGCGTCGCCCTCGTCCAGCTCGTTTTGCGTGGCGCAGGGCAGCGCGATGTCCACCGGCACGTGCCAGGGGCGCTTGCCGGCCTCGAACTTGAGCTTGTTCTTCTTGCAGAAATCGGCCAGCCGGCCGCGCTGCACGTTCTTGAACTCCATCAGGTCCTGCAGCATGCCGTGGCTGATGCCGTGGTCGTGCACCAGGGTGCCGCCCGAGTCGGACAGCGTGACCACCTTGGCGCCCAGCTCCAGCGCCTTTTCGGCCGCGTACTGGGCCACGTTGCCCGAGCCCGAGATGCTGACCGTGCGGCCGTCGAAGCCCAGCTGCTTGCGCCGCAGCATCTCCTGCGCGAAGTACACCGTGCCGTAGCCGGTGGCCTCGGGGCGCATCAGGCTGCCGCCAAAGGCGATGCCCTTGCCGGTGAACACGCTGCCGGCGTTGTTGGCCAGCTTCTTCATCATGCCGGCCATGAAGCCGACCTCGCGCCCGCCCACGCCGATGTCGCCCGCGGGCACGTCGGTGTCGGGGCCCAGGTGGCGATACAGCTCGCACATCAGGGACTGGCAAAAGCGCATCACCTCGCCGTCGCTCTTGCCCTTGGGGTCGAAGTCGCTGCCGCCCTTGCCGCCGCCCATGGGCAGCGTGGTCAGCGCGTTCTTGAAGGTCTGCTCGAAGCCCAGGAACTTCAGGATCGACAGGTTGACGCTGGGGTGAAAGCGCATGCCGCCCTTGTAGGGGCCGATGGCCATGTTGTGCTGCACGCGAAAGGCCCGGTTGACCTGGGTCTGGCCCTTGTCGTCCACCCACGCCACGCGGAACTGGATGGCGCGATCGGGCTCGACCAGGCGCTGCAGCAGGCCGTAGTCGCGGTACTTGGGATGCGCGTCCAGAAAGGGCCACAGCGAGACCATCACCTCGCGCACGGCCTGCAGGAACTCGGGCTGGTTGGGGTCGCGGCGCTGGACGGCGCCCATGAAATCTTCAAGGCTTTGGGTCGACACAGGAAATTCCTCCTAAAACAAGAATGGGGGGCATGGCACGGCAGCATGCGGCGCGGGGCCGCGCGGCCTGGCCCAGGGCCAGGCCGCCGGCTGGCGTGGCGGCGGCCAGATGGGAAAGGTGTCGTTCTGCCGGCGCCGTGACATGGTGGGGTGGCTGCGTGTGCCGGTCAGGGGGCCGCGATGTTCACAGCCGCACCTCGATGCCGCGCGCGGCCATGTGCTGCTTGGCCTGCGCGATGGTGAAGGTGCCGTAGTGGAAGATGCTGGCGGCCAGCACCGCGTCGGCGCCGCCCAGCTGCACGCCGTCGGCTAGGTGCTCGAGCGTGCCCACGCCGCCCGAGGCGATCACGGGCACCGACACGGCGTCGCTCACGGCGCGCGTCAGCTCCAGGTCGAACCCGATCTGGGTGCCGTCGCGGTCCATGCTGGTCAGCAGGATTTCACCGGCGCCATGCTCGGCCATCTGGCGCGCCCAGGCCACGGCGTCCAGGCCGGTGTTGCGGCGCCCGCCGTGGCTGTAGACGTCCCAGCCTTCGCCGCGCGCGGCCACCTCGCCCCCGGTGCGCCGGCGCGCGTCGATGGCCACCACGATGCACTGCGCGCCGTACTTGCCCGAGGCCTCGCGGATGACCTGCGGGTTGGCGATGGCGACCGAGTTGAAGCTGGTCTTGTCGGCCCCGGCGTTGAGCAGCCGGCGCACGTCGGCGACGGTGCGCACGCCGCCGCCCACGGTGAGCGGAATGAAGACCTGGCTGGCCACGGCCTCGATGATGGGCAGGATCAGGTCGCGCCCGTCGCTGGTGGCGGTGATGTCCAGAAAAGTGAGCTCGTCGGCGCCCTGCTCGTTGTAGCGCGCGGCGATCTCCACCGGATCGCCCGCGTCGCGCAGCTCGACGAAGTTGACGCCCTTGACCACGCGCCCGCCGGTCACGTCCAGGCAGGGGATGATGCGTTTGGCCAGCATCAGTCGTTCGCCAGCGCGTCGGCGCGCGCCTGCGCCGCGGCGAAGTCCAGGTCGCCCGAGTAGATGGCGCGCCCGCAGATCACGCCCTCCACGCCCTCGCCCTCGACCGCGCACAGGGCCTCGATGTCGGCCATGCCGGACAGGCCGCCGGAGGCGATGACGGGGATGGACAGCGCCTGCGCCAGCCGCACGGTGGCCTCGACGTTGATGCCCGAGAGCATGCCGTCGCGCCCGATGTCGGTGTAGACGATGGATTCGACGCCCCAGTCCTCGAACTTCCTGGCCAAGTCGACCACCTCGTGGCCCGTGAGCTTGCTCCAGCCGTCGGTGGCCACCTTGCCGTCCTTGGCGTCCAGGCCGACGATGATGTGGCCGCCGAAGGCGCTGCAGGCGTCCTTCAGAAAGCCCGGGTTCTTCACGGCCGCGGTGCCGATGATGACGTAGCGCAGCCCGGCGTCGATGTACTTCTCGATCGTGTCCAGGTCGCGGATGCCGCCGCCCAGCTGCACCGGGATGTCGTCGCCCACCTCCTTCAGGATGGCCTTGATGGCGCTCAGGTTTTGCGGCTTGCCGGCAAAGGCGCCGTTCAGGTCCACCAGGTGCAGGCGGCGCGCGCCCTCGTCCAGCCAGTGCGCGGCCATCTCGGCCGGGGCTTCGCTGAAGGTGGTGGCCTGGGCCATGTCGCCTTGCTTGAGGCGCACGCAATGGCCGTCCTTGAGGTCGATCGCGGGAATCAGCAGCATGATCGGTTGAGCAGAGAAAAGACTGGTTGCGCTGGTTGTGCTTGCGCGAGACGCTATGAAAACAAGAGTGAGTCGGAACTTAGGGGTTCCAGTGCAGGAAGTTGCGGTAAAGCTGCAGGCCCTGCGCCGCGCTCTTTTCGGGGTGGAACTGCGTGGCAAAAAGATTATCGCGTGCAATGGCCGAGGCAAAGCGCACGCCGTACTCGGTCTCGCCCGCGCACTGGGCCGCCGCGTGCGGGCGGGCGTAGAAGCTGTGCACGAAGTAGAACCACTGGCCGTCGGCCTGCTCGCCCCACACCGGGTGCGGGCGGCTGTGGAACACCCGGTTCCAGCCCATTTGCGGCACCTTGTAGCGGCTGCCGTCGGGCGCGCGCTGGCCGGCCAGCTCGAAGCGCAGCACCTCGCCGGCGATCAGGCCCAGGCCGGGGGTGCCGGCCGCCGTGGGGCCTTCGGCGCTGTGCTCCAGCAGCATCTGCATGCCCACGCAGACGCCGAACAGCGGCTTGGTGGCGGCGGCCTCCAGCACCGATTCGAGCAGGCCCGACTCGCGCAGCTCGCGCATGCAGTCGGCGATGGCGCCCTGGCCGGGCAGCACCACGCGGTGCGCGGCGCGCACCTGGGCCGGGTCGGCCGTGATGACGGCGTTGACGTGCGTGTCCTGCGTGGCGTGCATCACGGCCTGCGCCACCGAGCGCAGGTTGCCCATGCCGTAGTCGACCACGGCAACGGTTTGATTGACTCTTGAATTCATAGCTGCTCGCGCAAGGAAGACGCGGGCTGGAGGCCTATTTTGCTTAAAGAACGCCCTTGGTGGACGGGATTTGCCCCGCCGCGCGCGGATCGAGCGTGAGCGCCATGCGCAGCGCGCGGCCGAAGGCCTTGAAGATGGTCTCGACCTGGTGGTGCGCGTTGACGCCCTTGAGGTTGTCGATGTGCAGCGTGACGTGGGCGTGGTTGACGAAGCCCTGGAAGAACTCGTGCACCAGCTGCGTGTCGAGGCCGCCGATCATGCCGCTGGAAAAGCGCGCATCCAGCACCAGGCCGGGGCGGCCCGAGAAGTCGATGACCACGCGCGACAGCGCCTCGTCCAGCGGCACGTAGCTGTGGCCGTAGCGCGTGATGCCCGCCTTGTCGCCCACCGCCTGGCGCACGGCCTGGCCGATGGCGATGCCCACGTCCTCCACCGTGTGGTGGCCGTCGATGTGCAAATCGCCCTGGGCCTGCACCTGCAGGTCGATCAGGCCGTGGCGCGCGATCTGGTCGAGCATGTGGTCGAAAAAGCCGATGCCGGTGGCCAGCTGGGAATGGCCGGTGCCATCCAGGTCGAGGCGAACGTGGATCTTTGTTTCGGCGGTGTCGCGCGAAACCTCGGCGGTGCGGGCAGGAGTCGTCATAGGGCGGCTTGCAGGGCGGCCAGCATCTGCGCGTTCTCGTCGGCGGTGCCCACCGTCAGGCGCAGGCACTGGGCCAGCAGAGGATGCATTTTAGAAACGTTTTTGACCAGCACCCCGCGTGCCCTCATGCCCTCGAAGGTCTTGGCGGCATCGGGCACGCGCAGCAGGATCATGTTGGCCTGGCTGGGATAGGCGTGCACGCCGGGCAGCCTGGCCAGCGCTTCGAAAAGCAGAGCACGCTGCGCACGGATGTCCTGGGCCTGCGCGGCAAAAACATCCGAATGGCCAAGCGCGAACAGCGCGCATTCGGCGTTCAGCACGCTCACGTTGTAGGGCGGGCGCACCTTGTCCAGCTCGGCCACCAGCGTGGCTTCGCCCAGCAGGTAGCCGATGCGCACGCCCGCCAGGCCGAACTTGCTGAGCGTGCGCAGGATCAGCACGTGGCGGTGCGCATCGGGCACGGCACGCACGTTGTCGATCCAGCTGCGCGCGGCAAAGGGCTGGTAGGCCTCGTCCATCACCACCAGGCCGCCGGCCGCACCCTGGGCGGCGACGATGCGCGCGATGGCGCCCTCGTCCCACAGCGTGCCGGTGGGGTTGTTGGGGTAGGCCAGGTAGACGATGGCCGGGCGGTGCTGCGCGATGGCCGCCAGCATGGCCGCTTCATCCAGCTCGAAGTCGGCGGTGAGCGGCACGCCGTGAAAGGCCAGGCCCTGCAGCTGCGCGCTCATGGCGTACATGACGAAGCCCGGCACGGGGGCCAGAATACTTGCGCCCGGAATGTCGCAGGCCATGGCCAGCAGGCTGATCAGCTCGTCCGAGCCGTTGCCCAGCATGATCGACCAGCCGGCGGGCGGCTGCGCGTGGCCCAGCAGCGTCGTGCGCAGCGCGTCGATGCGCTCGCCCGGGTAGCGGTTGATGGCCACCTGGCCCAGGCGCGCGCCCAGCTCGGCCTGCAGCGCGGGCGGCAGGCGGTGCGGGTTTTCCATCGCATCCAGCTTGACCAGGCCGCGCGAGTCCTGCACCGCGTAGGCGTGCATGCCCTGCACGTCGCGGCGGATGCGGGCCAGGGGGCTGCTGGTGGGGACGGGAAGAATG
Source organism: Burkholderiaceae bacterium (assembly GCA_024235995.1). Lineage (NCBI taxonomy): Bacteria > Pseudomonadati > Pseudomonadota > Betaproteobacteria > Burkholderiales > Burkholderiaceae > Burkholderiaceae bacterium. Next base: position 1,394,938 of record JACKLI010000001.1, on the reverse strand, counting down.
GGGGCGTTCATGTCAATCTTCACTTGGTGGCAATTCGTCCGGGCCCACCCGGAATGGGTCGATCACCTGCACGGTCTCGAAGCGCTGCCGGTGCTGCAAATCCTCGCTCAGCAGGTAGCGGCAGCCCTGCTGCTGAGCGGCAGAAACGATCAGCGCGTCCCAGTAGCTGAGCGCGTAGCGGTCCTGCAGCGCCCAGGCGCCGTCGATCACGTAGGTGTCCAGGTGCGGGGGCTGCCACTGGCGCAGGTTGCGCACCTGCGCGCGCGCCTGCTGCACCGGCATCACGCTGCGAAACTGGGTGATGGCGTTGTTGTAGAACTCGTTGAGCACCTGCGAGCTGATGCGCCCGGCCGCGTTCAGCCAGCACCAGCGCACCCACTCGCGCGCGCGCGCCTGCTTGGGCAGGTCGCGCTCGTCGACCGTGTAGAGAAAGACGTTGGTATCAACGAAAACGAGCGCGCTCATACATCTCGTCGCGGGTCAGGTAGGGGCCGTCGCTCGCGCCCCAGGACTCGAAGCGCAGCGCATCGCGCATCGCCTGCGCGTAGGCGTCTTCCTGGCGCATTTTCTCGGCCAGCAGCTCGCCCACCATGCGCGAGACGCTGCTGCCGCGCTTGGCCGCCTCCACCCGCGCCCATTCGAGCACGCTGTCCTCCACGGTGATGGTGACGTTCTTCATGTCACCCAGTCTACACGAATTTCGTGTTACACGAAATTCGTGTTTTTAAATGGTAATCTGACCCCGATTATTTTGTGATCTGACCCCGATTATTTTTGCTGCGCCGTGCGCGCCAGGCCTTCCAGCGCCGCCAGGTCGAGCTGGCCCAGGGCGGCGCGCACGCCGTCGATCGGCACGCCGGTGCCCTCCACGCTCACCACCAGGCCGTTCTTGAGGATGGTCTTGGCCTCGGCCTGGCTGCCGTCCTTGTGATATTCCTCCATCAGGGTGCGCCCGCCGGACTGCCAGGTTTTCTCGATGCGGCCATCGCTTTCCTTCTCGCCCTGCACCAGGCCGGCCATCTGCGCCAGGCCCGACAGGCCGCCCATGTCGATGATCTCCACCCGCAGGCGCTTGCCCGCGCTGCCGTATTCGGCCCGCGCCTGGCCCATGGCCACGCCCATGGCCTGGTTGTTCTGCACCTCCAGCGCGGTGCGCGGCAGGCCGCCCAGCTGGTCGGGCAGCGCGGCCTTGAGCGCCGGCACCCCGACGCTGCCCTGCGCGCCGCCCAGCGCGCCCATGGCCGCAGCCGCGGCCTGCCCGGCGGCGGCCGCGGCATCGGCCGGCTTGCCGCCTTGTTGCGCCTGCTCCATCTGGCGCGTGGCCTCCTGCATCTTCTTGCCGGCGGCCTCGAGCGCCGCCGTATCGATGGACACCTTGCCCTGCGGCGTGGTGATGGACACCCCCGCGCCGCCGGCCCCCACCATGCCATGGTGCGGCCGGAACAGCGCGCTGATGGCGCCGATCACCAGCCCCATCACGATGCCGGCCACGATCACCACCGCGGTGTAGGCCAGCGACTTTTCAGGCGGGTTTTTCATCAGCACCGGCAGCCCGGTGTAGATCAGGTAGACCGAATACAGCGCCGCCAGCAGCCCCAGGATGGACAGCATGGGCAGCAGGCTGAACACGCCGCCCACCAGCGCCGCCGTGCTGGCGTACACCGTCAGCTTGAGCGCCTGAATGGAGCTGCGCGTGCCCCCGAAAGTGGGCGCCAGCGCATCGACGATGAGCGCCAGCACGAACACCCCCACCAGGCTGAGCACGTACGACACCACCAGGTTGCCCAGCCCCATCAGCAGCGGCACCCGCACCGTGAAGCCGAAGCCGCCGATGCCGATCAGCGACAGGCCGATGAAGCCGCACACCGCCGGGATGGCCGCCAGCCACACCAGGTAGCCGCGGTACAGCTCGGCCGTGCTGGTGGACTCGGCCTCGATGACAGGCCAGGTGCGCCGGGGGTCGAGCAGGATGCCTTTGACGCGATCGACGAGAGACATGGCAGACCTCCTTCTCTGGAAATCAGCCCACGCTACCCGATTCGGGCGCGCTGTCAAGCCCCGCGCCGCGGGCCCGGCCGGTCAGGACTTCAAGCGCAGCTCCGCCGCCCGGGCATGCGCCTGCAGCCCCTCGCCATGCGCCAGCACGCTGGCGATGCGGCCGATGGCCTGCGCGCCGGCCTCGCTCACCTCGATCAGGCTGGTGCGTTTTTGAAAGTCGTACACCGACAGCGGCGACGAGAAGCGCGCCGTGCCGCTGGTGGGCAGCACGTGGTTGGGGCCGGCGCAGTAGTCGCCCAGGCTTTCGCTGGTGTAGGCACCCAGGAAGATGGCGCCGGCATGGCGCAGCAGCGGCTCCCAGCGGTGGGGCGTGCGGCTGGCCACCTCCAGGTGCTCGGGCGCGATGCGGTTGGCCAGGGTGCAGGCCTCCTCCATGCTGCGCGTGTGGATGAGCGCGCCGCGGCCCGCCAGGCTGCTGGCGATGATCGGCGCGCGCGGCAGCGTGGGCAGCAGGCGGCTCATCGCCGCCTGCACCTGCTCGATGTAGGCGGCGTCGGGGCTGAGCAGGATGGCCTGCGCCAGCTCGTCGTGCTCGGCCTGGCTGAACAGGTCCATCGCCACCCACTCGGCGGGCGTGCTGCCGTCGGCCAGCACCAGGATTTCGCTGGGCCCGGCGATCATGTCGATGCCGACCTGGCCGAACACGCGCTTCTTGGCGCTGGCGACGTACGCGTTGCCGGGGCCGGTGATTTTGTCGACCTTGGGGATGGCGGCCGTGCCATAGGCCAGCGCCGCCACCGCCTGCGCGCCGCCGACGGTGAAGGCGCGCGTGACGCCGGCCACGTGCGCCGCGGCCAGCACCAGCGGGTTCTTGTCACCCTTGGGCGTGGGCACCACCATGATGATCTCGCGCACGCCGGCCACGTGCGCGGGGATGGCGTTCATCAGCACGCTGCTGGGGTAGGCGGCCTTGCCGCCAGGCACGTAGATGCCCACGCGGTCCAGCGGCGTGACCTTCTGGCCCAGCAGGGTGCCGTCCTCGTCGCGGTAGCTGGCCGTCTCGCCGCCCTGGGTCTTTTGCCACTCGTGAAAGCGGCGGATGCGCCCGGCGGCGGCCTGCAGCGCCTGGCGCTGCTCGGTGGGCAGGCCGTCGAAGGCGGCGGCCAGCTCGTCGGCCTTGAGCTGCAGCGCGCCCATGCTGGCCGCGCTCACGCCGTCGAAGCGCACGGTGTATTCCAGCACCGCCGCGTCGCCGCGCGCGCGCACGTCGGCCAGGATAGCGGCCACGCGCTGCTCGATGGCGGCGTCCTGCTCGGCGCTCCAGTGCAGGCGCTGCTGGAATTTGGACTCGAAATCGACCTCGGCCGTTGAAAGACGCGCGGGAGCAGCTATCAAGTTCATATCACCTCCGGCGACACCGCGGCCGCAAAGGCATCGATGATGGGGCGCATGGCCGCGGTCTTGAGCTTGAGCGCCGCCTGGTTGACCACCAGGCGCGAGCTGATGTCCATGATGTGCTCGACCTCGACCAGGTGGTTGGCCTTGAGGGTCTTGCCGGTGCTGACCAGGTCGACGATGGCCTCGGCCAGGCCGGTGAGCGGCGCCAGCTCCATGCTGCCGTAGAGCTTGACCAGGTCCACGTGCACGCCCTTGTCGGCAAAAAAGCGCCGCGCGATGGCCGGGTACTTGGTGGCCACGGTGATGCGGCTGCCCTGGCGCACGGCGCTGGCGTAGTCGAAGCCCTCGGGCGCGGCCACGGCCATGTGGCACTTGGCGATGCGCAAATCCAGCGGCTGGTACAGGCCCGCGCCGCCGTGCTCGATCAGCACGTCCAGCCCGGTCACGCCCAGGTCGGCGCCGCCGTATTCGACGTAGGTGGGCACGTCGGTGGCGCGCACCAGCACCACGCGCACCTCGGGCCGGTTGGTGGCCAGGATGAGCTTGCGCGAGGTCTCCGGGTCTTCCGTCACCGTGATGCCGGCGGCCGCCAGCAGCGGCAGGGTTTCGTCGAAGATGCGGCCCTTGGACAAAGCAAGCGTGATCACGATTGCGTCTCCTGTTTTTCAAGCGTGATCATGCCGAAACCCTCGTGATGTCGGCGCCCAGGGCGCGCAGCTTTTCCTCCATCTGGTCGTAGCCGCGGTCCAGGTGGTAGATGCGGTCGACCACGGTCTCGCCCTCGGCCACCAGGCCGGCGATGACCAGGCTGGCCGAGGCGCGCAGGTCGGTGGCCATCACGCGCGCGCCCGACAGCCGGGCGCCGCCGGCCACGGTGGCCACGCGCCCGTCGACCATGATCTCGGCGCCCAGGCGCATCAGCTCGTTGACGTGCATGAAGCGGTTTTCAAAGATCGTCTCGGTCACGCTCACCGTGCCCTGCGCCACCAGGTTCAGCGCCATGAACTGCGCCTGCATGTCGGTCGGAAAGCCCGGGTACTCCATGGTACGAAAGCCCTGCGCCTTGAGCCCGGCGCCGCCGCCGCTGGCCACGCGGACGCCGCCCTCCTCGGGCGCGACGCGCACGCCGGCGTCGCGCAGCTTGTCGATCACCGCCTCCAGGTGGTCGGCGCGCGCGTGGCGCAGCAGCGCATCACCGCCACAGGCGGCCACCGCGCACAGGAACGTGCCGGCCTCGATGCGGTCGGCCACCACGCGGTGCGTGCAGCCGTGCAGCCGCGGCACGCCCTGCACGCGGATGTGGCTGGTGCCATGGCCCTCGATGCGCGCGCCCATCTCGATGAGCATTTCGGCCAGGTCGGCCACCTCGGGCTCCTGCGCGGCGTTTTCCAGCACCGTCTCACCCTCGGCCAGGCAGGCGGCCATCAGCAGGTTCTCGGTGCCGGTGACGGTGACCATGTCGGTGGTGATGCGCGCGCCGCGCAGGCGGGTGCGGCCGGCCGGCAGGCGGGCCACCATGTAGCCGTGCTCGACCGCGATCTCGGCGCCCATGGCCTGCAGGCCCTTGACGTGCTGGTCCACCGGACGCGAGCCGATGGCGCAGCCGCCCGGCAGCGACACCCGCGCCTGGCCGAAGCGCGCCAGCAGCGGCCCCAGCACCAGCACCGAGGCGCGCATGGTCTTGACCAGCTCGTAGGGCGCCTCGGGCCGCAGCGCGTCGGGCGCGACCAGGCCGATGCCGCCGCGCTCGCCATGCGTCTCGGTGGCCACGCCCATGTGCTCCAGCAGGCGGCGCATGGTACGCACGTCGTGCAGGCGCGGCACGTTGGTCAGCTGCACCGGCTCGCGGGTCAGCAGCGCCGCGCACATCTCGGGCAGCGCCGCGTTCTTGGCGCCCGAGATCGTCACCGTGCCCGAGAGCGGGCGTCCGCCGTGGATGAGCAATTGGTCCATTGTGGCCGTTATTTTTCAGTCAAATCGGCCTCCAGCGCCCATCAAACAAGCGCCATCAGCTATCGAATATGGAGTATTACTGGCCCGCGGCCGCCCATTCGGCGGGCGTGAAGGTGCGCATGGACAGCGCGTGCACCGCCTCGGACTGCATCTGGCTTTCCAGCGTGGCATACACCATCTGGTGGCGCGCGATGGTGCGCTTGCCCTCGAACTGGGGCGAGACGATGACGGCGAACCAGTGGCGGCCGTCGCCCTCCACCTGCAGGTGCTCGCAGGGCAGGGCGGCGGCGATGAGTTGTCGGATTTGTTCAGCGTCCATGGATATCAGTTTCTGAGTTTGTAGCCGATCTTCAGCAGGTGCAGCGTCAGCGCCGACACCGCCAGCACGCTGGCCACGGCCACGCCCAGGCTGAGCCAGGGCGAGACGTCGCTGACGCCGAAGAAGCCGTAGCGAAAGCCGTCGATCATGTAGAAGAACGGGTTGAAGCGGCTCACCGTCTGCCACATGCCGGGCAGGGTGTGGATGGAGTAGAACACACCGGCCAGGAAGGTCATGGGCATGACGATGAAGTTCTGGAACACCGCCATCTGGTCGAACTTGTCGGCCCACAGCCCGGCCAGCAGGCCCAGCACGCCCATCAGCAGCGCCCCCAGCACGGCAAAGGCGATGATCCAGCCCGCCGCTGCGGCCTGCGGCGGTGCATACCACAGGGTGACCAGGTACACGCCCACGCCCACCATCAGCCCGCGCAGCAGGGCGGCGCCCACGTAGGCGACGAACCAGTGCCAGGCGCCCAGCGGCGTCAGCAGCAGGAACACCAGGTTGCCCATGATCTTGCTTTGCACCAGGCTGGAGGCGCTGTTGGCAAAGGCGTTCTGCAGCACGCTCATCATCACCAGGCCGGGCACCAGGAAGGCCACGTAGCCCACGCCGGGATAGACCTGCACGCGCCCTTCCAGCACGTGGCCGAAGATCAGCAGGTACAGCACGCTGGTGAGCACCGGCGCGGCGATGGTCTGCGTGGCCACGCGCCAAAAGCGCAGCACCTCCTTGGCCAGCAGCATCTTCCAGCCGTCCTCGGGCGCGGGCAGCGCGTGCAGATGGCGCGCGCCCTGGGGCGCGGGGGTGATGGCCTGTCCGTTGCTCATTGCGCGTGCTCCAGCGCCGGCACCGCCGGCGCGCCCGGGCCGCTCATCAGCTGGATGAACACGTCCTCCAGGTCGGCCTTGCGGATTTCCAGATCCTCGATGCGTACGCCGGCCTCGCGCAACGCGGCCAGGTGGTGCTCCGCCTCGGCCGCCATGGGCGCCGGCAGCTCCACGATGCGCCCCGTGACGCGCGCCTGCGCCGCCAGCTCGGGCGGCAGCGCGTCGTCGGTCTTGAAGTGCAGCACCTTGGCCGCCGCCTTCGCGAGCAGCGCGCTGGTGCGGTCCAGCGCGATCACGCGCCCCTGCTTGAGCATGGCGATGCGCTGGCACAGCGCCTCGGCCTCCTCCAGGTAGTGCGTGGTCAGCAGCACGGTGTGGCCGCGCCGGCTGAGGTTGGAGATGAACTGCCACAGCGTCTGGCGCAGCTCGACGTCGACGCCCGCGGTGGGCTCGTCCAGCACGATGACGGGCGGCTTGTGCACCAGCGCCAGCCCCACCAGCACGCGCCGCTTCATGCCACCCGACAGCTGGCGCATGTTGGCGCCGGCCTTGTCGGCCAGGCCCAGGCCGTCCAGCAGCTCGTCGATCCAGTCATCGCTGTGGCGCAGGCCGAAGTAGCCGGCCTGGAAGCGCAGCGCCTCGCGCACGGTGAAGAAGGGGTCGAACACCAGCTCCTGCGGCACGATGCCCAGGTGCCGGCGCGCGGCCACGAAGTCCTTCTGCACGTCGTAGCCGTGCACCAGCACACGCCCGCCGGTGGCGCGCACCAGCCCGGCCAGGATGGAGATCAGGGTCGTCTTGCCGGCGCCGTTGGGGCCCAGCAGGCCGAAGAACTCGCCCTCCTCGATGTCGAAGCTGACGTCGTCGAGGGCCTTGAACGGGGGAAGAGCGGATTTCCCGGTGCTGGCGTAGACCTTGGAAACCGATTGAAAGCTGATCGCGGGCATGAAGCCCTCGATTGTACGATTTTGGCGATTTTTGGCGCCGCTCAGGCGGCCGGCGCGGCGTCGGGCAGCAGCGCGTCCACGCCGTACAGGCCGGCCAGGGTGCGCAGCCGCGGCGCCAGGCCCCGCACGAGCAGCGTGTGGCCGGCGTGCCGGCAGCTGCGGCGCAGGCCCAGCAATACGGCCAGGGCCGAGGAATCGAAGCGCTCCAGCGCCGTGGCGTCGACCACGACCTCGGGGCCTGGCTCGGCCGCCGCGGCCTGGCGCAGCAGCGCCAGCCCGGCACGGGCCTGGGCGTGGGTCAGCTCGGCGGGCAGCACCAGCATCACTTCGACGCCTTGTTGTCGGCCGCGTTGCTGCGGTTGCGCTCATCCAGCGCCTGGATCAGGCCGTCAATGCCCGACTTGTTGATCTGCTCGGCGAACTGCGAGCGGTAGTTGGCCACCAGCCAGACGCCCAGCACGTTCAGGTCGTAGATCTTCCAGCCCGCGCCCTGGCCGGGCGTGCGCTCCAGCCGGTAGTCCAGCTCGATCGGATCGCCCCGGCCGACCACCTCGGTGCGCACCGTCACCTCCTTGTCGTCGGCGCCGGCGCGCAGCGGCTTGACCTCGACCTTCTGGTCGCTGACCTGCTTGAGCGCGCCGGCGTAGGTGCGCACCAGCAGCACCTTGAAGGCCGCCTGCAGCTGCTGGCGCTGCTCGGGCGTGGCGCGGCGCCAGGCCGGGCCGGTGGCCGAGGCCGTCATGCGCACGAAGTTGACGTTGGGCATGATCTTGCCGTCGACCACGCCGATCAGGCGGTCGATGTCGCCGCTCTGGATCGCCTTGTCGCCCCGGATGATGGTCAGCACCTCGTTGGACAGGCGGCCGATCATCGCGTCGGGCGCCTCGTCGGCGGCCCGCGCCGCGGGCGCGCCCGCCAGCAGCGCCAGGGCGGCGGCGGTGGATTGCAGGAAACGGCGGCGTTCGGTCAGGCTCATGTTCATCGTGGATCGGTCGTGGGGCGCCATGCGATGGCGGGTCGGCCAAGCATAAACCGGGCACCTGGGCGCGGGGTGACAAGGCGTAGCACGCGCCGCGCCTTTCTGCACGCTATTTGGCAGGCGGCTCGTCGAGGTCGTAGCGCTCTTCCTCGGGCGGCTCGCCGTCGCGGATGTCGTTGCGGCGCTTTTGCAGGAAGGCGTCGCGCTGGAAGCTGTAGGGGTCCAGCGCGGCCTGGTCCAGCAACTGCTCCACCCCCAGCAGGCGCGCGCGCGTGTCGATCACCTCCAGCACGGTGAACGAGTTGCGCACCGGCACGTCGGAGATTTGCGCCTGCGGGCGGCCCAGGTAGTCCACCGGCAGGGCGATCGTGTCGCGCAGGGTGGACGGGCCCAGGATGGGCAGCACCAGGTAGGGCCCCGAGTCGGCGCCCCAGTGGCCCAGGGTCTGGCCGAAGTCCTCGCGGTGGCGCACCAGGTGCATCTCGGTGGCCGGATCGAACAGGCCGCCCAGGCCGATGCTGGTGTTGACCACCACGCGCCAGAACGAGTGCAGCGCGCCCTCGGGCTTGGCCTGCAGCACGTTGTTGACGAAGGACCAGGCGTCGCCCAGGTTGCCGAAGAAATTGCCCACGCCGGTGCGTACCGGGCTGGGCAGCACCTCCTTGTAGACGGTGGCCACGGGCTTGATCACCGCCTTGTCCACGCCGTCGTTGAAGCGGGTCATGGCGCGGTTGTAGCCCTCCCACGGGTCGCGCGGGTCGGGGTGCGCCACGGTGGCGCAGCCGGCCAGCAGCAGGACGGCCAGCAAACCCGCCGCCGCGCCGGCGCGGCGCAGGACCGCCGCTGTGTTGATCGTCATGATTGAATGTCTGTCCATCGATCCGCTCGCGCCATGCTTCGGCGCGCCGGCCCTCGCCCTCGAATTGCCTATTTGCCCTTGCCGGGCGCGGGCTTGCCACCCGCGTCGGAAGAGCCGCCACTGGCCGCGCCGTTGTAGAGAAACTGGCTGATCAGGTTCTCCAGCACCACCGCCGACTGCGTGTTGCCGACATTATCGCCAGCCTTCAGGTTGGTGTCCGACGCGCCCGCCTCGATGCCCACGTACTGCTCGCCCAGCAGCCCGCTGGTCAGGATCTTGAGCGAGCTGTCGCTGGGAAACTTGTACTTGCTGTCCATGTCCAGCGCCACCAGCGCCTGGAAGCGCTCGTCGTCGAAGCCGATCGAGCCCACGCGCCCCACCACCACGCCGGCGCTCTTGACCGCCGCCTTGGGCTTGAGCCCGCCGATGTTGTCGAAGTGCGCCGTCACCCGGTAGGTGGACTGCCAGCTCAGCGACAGCAGGTTGGCCGACTGCAGCGCCAGAAACACCAGCGCCGCCAGCCCCAGCATCACGAACAGGCCGACCCAGACGTCATTCTTGGAGCGTCCCATGCTCTCGTGTCCTTTTGGTTTGAAACATCAGTAAGTGAACATCAGCGCCGTCAGGATGAAGTCGAGCCCCAGCACCGCCAGCGAGGCCATCACCACGGTGCGCGTGGTGGCGCGCGACACGCCCTCGGCCGTCGGCCGGGCCTCCCAGCCCTGCAGCAGCGCCACGAAGGTCACGGCCACACCGAACACGAAGCTCTTGAGCACGCCGTTGCCCAGGTCGGCCCACACGTCCACGCCGCCCTGCATCTGGCTCCAGAACGCGCCCGGATCGACGCCGATCATCCACACGCTGACCACCCAGCCGCCCAGTACGCCCACCGCGTTGAACACCGCCGTCAGCAGCGGCATCGTGATCACCCCGGCCCAGAAGCGCGGCGCGACGATGCGGCGCATCGGGTCGATGGCCATCATCTCCATCGCCGACAACTGCTCGCCGGCCTTCATCAGGCCGATCTCGGCCGTGAGCGAGGTGCCCGCGCGGCCGGCGAACAACAGCGCCGTGACCACCGGCCCCAGCTCGCGCAGCAGCGACAGCGCCACCATCAGCCCCACCGCCTCGGACGAGCCGTAGCGCTGCAGGATGTTGTAGCCCTGCAGCGCCAGCACGAAGCCGACGAACAGGCCCGACACGGCAATGATGGCCAGCGAGTAGTTGCCCAGAAAGTGCACCTGGTCGCGCACCAGCGAAAAGCGCCGCAGCGTGGAGCCCAGCAGCGCGATCAGGCGGGCGAAGAAGCGCGCGCCCTGGCCGATGTCGGCCAGCTTGCGGCGCACGGCCAGGCCCACGTCGGACGGGCGCCACCAGCTCATCGCGCCGCCTCCTGGCCAAAGTCCTGCTCCACCGTCGGGCCCGGGTAGTGGAACTGCACCGGCCCCTCCTGGCTGGCGCCGATGAACTGGCGCACCAGCGGGTGCCGGCTGGCGCGCAGCTCGTCCGGCGTGCCGCTGGCGGCCACGCCGCCGTCGGCCAGGATCACCACCCGGTCGACGATGGCGAAGGTCTCGGCCACGTCGTGCGACACCACGATGCTGGTGATGCCCAGCGCGTCGTTGAGCTGGCGGATCAGCCGCGCCGTGGTGTTCATCGAGATCGGGTCCAGCCCGGCAAAGGGCTCGTCGTACATCACCAGCTCGGGGTCGGCCGCAATCGCGCGCGCCAGCGCCACGCGCCGCGCCATGCCGCCCGAGACCTGCGCCGGCATCAGATCACGCGCGCCGCGCAGGCCCACGGCGTCCAGCTTCATCAGCACGATGTCGCGGATCAACTCCTCGGGCAGGTCGGTGTGCTCGCGCAGCGGGAAAGCCACGTTGTCCAGCACCGACAGGTCGGTGAACAGCGCGCCGAACTGAAACAGCATGCCCATGCGCCGGCGCGCGGCGTACAGCCCGGCCTCGTCCAGCGCGCCCACGTCCTGCCCGTCGAACAGCACGGCGCCCTGCTGCGCGCGCTGCTGCCCGCCGATCAGGCGCAGCACCGTGGTCTTGCCCCCGCCCGAGGCGCCCATCACCGCCGTCACGCTGCCGCGCGGCACGGCGAACGTCACGCCGGTCAGAACCGCGCGCTCGCCATAACCGAAGTTCACGTCGCGCAGCTCGACCAGGGCGTCCGGGGGAGTTGGAGGGTTCATGCCATCAAAAAAGCCGGCCACGATGGCCGGCGGGCAATGATACGGGATCAGGCCGTGCCGTGATTCGATGGATCGGGACCAGACAACCCTCAGTTGGACACCGGCAGACCCAGCGCCTTGAGGCCCTGAATGGCCCAGTCGGCATTCTTGGGGCATGCGACCGGTTTCAGCGGATAGGCGACCGTCTTGACCGGATAGGTGTCGCGTGAAGCGACCTTCAGGTATTCGATGATGGCGGCGCGATCATGGGCGCTCAGCGCCGGGCCGATGCGCCCCGGGCGCGCGGCATCGTCGGTGAACCAATGGCCTGCATTGCTGTTGCCCCGCACGCTGGCATCGAACTCCAGGGCGCCCGGACCGCCCTGGGTCGCCAGCCCCAGCCGCACCGGGTCGTAGTCGTTGCCGCCCGAGGCGAAGCGGGCCGGACGCTGCTCGCTCAGCAAATCGTCCACCGTCGGCACCGAACCATTGTGCAGAAACGGCGGCGTCGCCCAGATGCCGATCAATGGGCGCGGGCGATAGCCGCAGGTGTCGGGGTTCATCTCGGCCTTGCGGCCGAAGCCGTCATAACGGGGCGCCTCTTGCGCGGTGATCCCGGCATCGGCATACGCCTGCTGCTTGACCTTGGTGGCCACCAGGTTCAGGCCCTCCAGTGCGTTGATGGTGTGCTTGAGCCCCAGGATCGAAGCGTCGAACTGCCTCCCGGACATGGCATAGACCAGCATCGGATCGGTGCCGATCTTGGCCAGCGGCACCACCGGCAGGTGCCACGTCGGGGTCTTGCTGCCTTCAATCTGCTTGATGCCGTGGCAGCCCGCGCAGCGGTTCTCGAACAGCTTTTGCCCCACCGCCGCGCGTTGCGTGTCGATGGTCCCCAGCAGCTTCTCGGGCCAGGGCGGCGGCGCCAGCGATTGCAGGCGATTTTCGATCTCATGCAGGTTCTTGACCCGGTAGCTGCTGCGCCAGCGCTCGGGCTCAGGCTTGAGCGTGCCATCGGCGTTGACGAAGTGGTTGGGCCCCGTGCCCATCGCCTCGGTCACGTTGCGCAGCATCGGCTGATGCGCCGAGGCATTGGACTGGACCCAGTCGAAATACCAGATATCCCACAGCGGCGGGTAGCTCTGCGGCGCGTCGGCGGGAAAGAGGTTGTGCGGGTTGTCGAAACCGTCGGCGAACACCGCGGTCGCGATCGAGGCCACCGCATCCACACGTCCCGGCCCCGGCACGGTGGACACGAGATGGGCGCTCCGCGCTGCCTCGCGCCTGGTCTTGTCGATCACCTGCGCCCAGTCCGACTCGATGCGGTCGGCGGGATGACCCAACGCGACCGCGCGCTTGAACAGGCGCGCACGCCGGGCCGGATCGGCGTCGGTTTCCAGAAAGCTGCGCATCCAGTCGCCGCCCATCCGCGCGATGTCGGTCACGGACTGTCCGCCCTCGATCAGCAGGCGCTTGCCCTTGTGGCGCACCTCGCCGGTATGGCAGGCGGCACAGGTGACCGAGAACTGCCGCCCGCCAAGCCTGGGCAGGTCGTCCACCACGAAGCCGATCGGCCAGCCCCAGGGATTGTTGGGCACCTTCAGCCCATCCTCGGGGTACAGGACGCCATATTTTTCGAGGTTGTCGCGCGCCATGAAGGGCTTGCCGTCGGCCGTCTCCAGCGCCTGCATGATGGCGGCGGGATACATGGCCGTCCCCTGCGTGGTGCCGTAAAAAAGGGCACGGTCATCGTCGCTCCAGCCTTGGTTGAGAAGCATCGGCGCAGTCGCGGCCGCCAAGGGAAGCAACGCAGCCAGGACAAGAAGGCGCTTGGTTTTCATGGGTCTTTCCTTTCGTCGGTGTTGGCATTCAGTCGGTGGCGCAGATCGAAGATCATGGGATAGATCACGCGGCGCACCCGGTTGATGCCGCCCGCCGGCGCGTGGGCTTCGAGGCTGTGCCAGGGCGAGAACTGGAGGTTCTCGCAAACCGCCCTGTCCTCGCTGGTCGGCGGCGGGGCCGGTTCGATCCGGATGTGCGCCACGGTGTGAAACGGGCCTTTCCATGGCACCGTCGCATCCTCGATCGGATCCGTTGCGGGGTCCGTCTGCGGCTGCAGCGCGAAATCGAAGCAGGCCGGCGCGCCAGCCAGGCGCTGATACAGGCGCGCGGCCAGGAAGTCGGCTCCATCCGGCCCGGCGGGCTGCGGCGCCGGCGCCGCAGCGCCATGGCCCGGACAAGCGGCAGGAAACGCCGCGAACTTGGCGAACGTGGCGCCCAGCCGGTAAGGCACCTGGCTGAAATAGCGCTGCTCCAGCACATCGTCGATCGGCCGGGCGGTTGCCGCCGCGATGGCGGCCTCGGCTGGGTGGGTCGCAAAAAATTGCGCCCCGCGATCCTCGGCCATGGCGCGGGTCAGGCCGGTGTAATCGGCCGCATCGCGCACGAAAAAGACCGGGTGATTGATCATCAGGAAATCCTGGCCCTGGGGTGCATGCGCAACTCCGGTCAGCTTGACGGCCATGCCACGCCCGTCGCCGCGGTGATCGTCGGCGGGCAGCGCCGCGCCGTTGGAGAACCGGATCACCGCCGCATAGTCCCCCGGCGCCGCGAACAGGCCCACGCGCAAGGCCTCGGGCACATCGCCGGCCACCACGAAGCGCGCCGCCACGCAGCCATGCGCCTTGGCATGGGCATCGCGCAGGGCGGGCGCCGCGGGTGGGCGCAGGGCCAGATCGCGGCCGTAGCGGATCAGCGTCTGCGCGGCAATGGCGCGAATCGCCTCGTTCTCGCCCGCAGGCACGCACGCATCGCCTGCGGCGCAGGCCAGGGCCAGCATGGGCGTGAGCGCCAGCATGGGTGTCAACCGGCCTCAGTCCTTGGCCGACGCGGTTCGGGGAGTGGTGGCACGCAGCTGGCGCGTGGTCAGGCTGCTGCCGTCGGCGCTCCAGCCAGGGGCCGCGAACAGGCAGCCCAGGACCTCGCGCGCGCTGCGCGCACAGCGCAGGTCGCGCCAGATGCCGGCCCATTCGTGAAAGGCGATGCGCAGCGGGTTGTCGGTGCCGACCGGGTGCGTCAGGCCATAGCGCGGCGTCTGGCGCTCGGTGTAGAAACTGCCGAACAGCCGATCCCAGACAATGAGCGTGCCGGCATAGTTGCGATCCAGGTATTCCTCGTCGCTGCCATGGTGCACGCGATGGTGCGACGGCGTGTTGAAGACGGCCTCGAACCATGGCGGCAGGCGGCCGATGGCCTCGGTGTGGATCCAGAACTGATAAATCAGGCTGACCGACTGCATGAACAGCACCATGGCGGGATGGAAGCCCACGAACGGCATCCAGGCCCAGAACAGGAAGCTGCCGCTCACCGTGCCGGTCCAGGTCTGGCGCAACGACACGCTCAGGTTGTAGTGCTCGGATGAGTGGTGCACCGAGTGCGAGGCCCAGAACCAGCGCGACTCGTGGCTGATGCGGTGGAACCAGTAATAGGTGATGTCGTCGGCAAAGAAGCACAGCCCCCACACCCACCAGGCCCCCATGGGCAGAGTCAGCAGCCGGTGCTGGTACAGCCAGCCGTAGACCAGCAGCACCATGCCGCCCAGCAAGGTGCTCAGCAGCAGGTAGCCCAGCGCGAGCGAAAGATTGGCCGCCGTGTCGCGTGCGCGGTAGCGTCCGTCTCCCCGGTACATGCTGGTCACCGTGCCGATGGCGATCAGCGCCATGAACGCGGGCAGCGCCGCCAGCAGGATGTTGGGCAGTTCTTCGTTCATCGGGCGCGGCTTTCCGTGTCAGGCGCCGAGCGCGTCGGCGGTGGCCTGCAGCACGGGTGCCACCGCGGCCACGAATTCAGGCACGCGCTGCACGCTGTCGGCGCCGCCGCGCCAGTTGAGGGTGAAGCAGAACGTGGCGGCGCGCCGCCCCACCACCATCTGCCCCGGCACGCTGAGGGCGTGAAAGCCCTCCCAATCGATGCTGCCGCCCTTGCCGTAGGCGGCCAGCCCGGCTGGCACCACCAGCGCCAGCGCGTCGGCCATGGCATGGATGCGGCGGAACTCGCGCAGCGTGTCGGCCTGCGCAAACCAGCGCCCGGCCAGCGCTCCGGCGTACCAGCGCACCATGTCGTCGGCCGAACCGGTCATGCGCTGCGGCGCGCTCATGAGGTCGGTGAGGGGCGTCAAACCCATGTCCTGTCCACGCGCCAGGCGCTGCATGCCTTCCCAGCCCAGGTCGGTGCCACTGGGGGCGCCAGCCAGGCAACTGAACAGCTTGCGGGTGGAGTCGGGAATGTGCACGCTGGCCAGGTCGGCCTGGGCAATCAGCGCGCGCACCGCGTCCGGCCCGACGGCAGCCAGCACCGCGTCGGTGGCGGTGTTGTCGCTGTGGGTCATCATGGCCTCCAGCACGTTGCGGTACGCGGTGCGGCCTGTGAGCGCCTCGAACACCGGGCTGCCGGGCGAACGCACGCCATCGTCGATGGCGCAGGGCGCCGCGGCCGACAGCGGCGCCTGGGCGGCCTCCGTGGCACGAAGGAACTGCGCCAGCATGAAGGTCTTGGTGGCGCTGCCGATGAACAGTGTGCGATCCGCCCCGTGGGCGGCACGCCAGCCCACGCTGGCGGAGGCATCGGGCCAGGCATGAGTACGCACCAGCGCGCCGCTGGTGTCGGTCGCCAGCGTGGCAAAGCGCGCCAGCGCCGCCTGCACGGCCGCCGGCACCTCGCTCGGCGCGGCCTGTGCGCTGCCGTCCCAGGCGCCCAACACGCCCGACAGAGCCAGCCCCGTGCCCGCCAGCAGTGCGCGGCGGCGGGCGACGCTGCCGCCTGGCAGCGGCTCGGCCAATGGATTCATGGGCAAGCTCCTGGAATGTTTTGATGTTTGCCACAGCCTGCCCGATGCCAGGCGCCTTGCTGCGGCGAATGTTGCAAGCCTAGCAAGAACGCGACAATTTGTATGTCGCCAGAAATGGCGACATGCGCAATCCATCAACTGGCATCAGGAGCGCGGCGATACGGCCTGCAAGGCTTGCAACGCCGCCCAGGCCCGCCCGTTACCGCCGGGCGGGCAGTTGGACGTCTGCATCCGGGAGCGCCGGCGCCTCGCCGGCAAAAAGACCGTGGGTTGGGTTGCAGAGCGAAAACCCGGCGCGCGGCTGGATGCGGCCGCTGCTCCTCACCTCAGCCCTCTCCCCAGAGGGGCGAGGGCGCAAAACCTTCAGCGCGGCAGGTCGCTCGCGCCCATCAAAAACTCATCCACCGCACGCGCCGCCCGGCGGCCTTCGCGCCACGCACGCGGTCAGCGTGCGTGTCTCTTGCTCGCCCAACGGGCGGTTCGTGAAGGACGCACCCCGGCGACTCACCGAGGCAAGTCGCTCGCGCCCATCAAAAACTCGTCCACCGCGCGCGCTGCCTGGCGGCCTTCACGAATCGCCCACACCACCAGGCTCTGCCCGCGCCGCATGTCGCCGGCGGCAAACACCTTCTTGACGTTGGTGGCGTAGCAGCCCTTGAGGTCGGTGCTGGCCTTGGCGTTGCCGCGCGCGTCCTTGGCCACGCCAAAGGCCTCCAGCACGCTGGCCACCGGGTTGGTGAAGCCCATGGCCAGCAGCACCAGGTCGGCCGGCCATTCCTTTTCGGTGCCGGGCACTTCATTGAACTTGCCGTCCTGCAGCTGCACCTGCACCGTCCTGAGCGCCTTGACCTTGCCGGTCTTGCCGCCCTTGCCGTCGCCCACGAAGGCCTGGGTGGCGATGGCGAACTCGCGCTGCACGCCCTCCTCGTGGCTGGAGCTGGTGCGCAGCTTGATGGGCCAGTAGGGCCAGGTGAGCGGGCCGTTCTCGTGCTCGGGCGGCATGGGCATGACTTCGAACTGCGTCACGCTCTTGGCGCCGTGGCGGTTGCTGGTGCCCACGCAGTCGCTGCCGGTGTCGCCGCCGCCGATGACGATGACGTGCTTGCCCTTGGCGCTGATGGCGCCCTCCACCTTGTCGCCCGCGTTGGCGCGGTTTTGCTGCGGCAGCAGCTCCATCGCGAAGTGGACGCCGGCCAGATCGCGCCCCGGCACGGGCAGGTCGCGCGAGTGCTCGGCGCCGCCGGCCAGCACCACGGCGTCGAAGTCCTGCATCAGTTGCGCGGCCGACACGGTCTCACGCGACAGGTTGGTGACCTTGGCGCCAGGGCCTTCGCCGGGCAGCCCGCCCACCAGCACGCGGGTGCGAAAGACCACGCCCTCGGCCTGCATCTGCGCCGCGCGCTTGTCGATGTGCGACTTGTCGAGCTTGAAGTCCGGGATGCCGTAGCGCAGCAGGCCGCCGATGCGGTCGTTCTTCTCGAACACCGTCACCGCGTGGCCGGCGCGCGCCAGTTGCTGCGCCGCCGCCAGGCCCGAGGGGCCCGAGCCGATCACGGCCACCGACTTGCCGGTCTTGCGCGCGGCCGGACGCGGCAGCACCCAGCCCTCGGCCCAGGCGCGGTCGATGATGGCGTGCTCGATGCTCTTGATGCCCACCGGGTCGCTGTTGATGTTGAGCACGCAGGCGGCCTCGCAGGGCGCGGGGCAGATGCGGCCGGTGAACTCGGGGAAGTTGTTGGTCGAGTCGAGCACCGCGAAGGCGTTCTTCCAGTCGTTGCGGTAGACCAGATCGTTGAAGTCCGGAATGATGTTGTTGACCGGGCAGCCGTGGCTGCAAAACGGCGTGCCGCAGTCCATGCAGCGCGCGCCCTGCTGGCGCGCCTGCGGCTCGGTCAGGCCGATGACGAATTCCTTGTGGTTCTGCACGCGCTCGGCCACGGGGGCGTAGCCCTCCTCGATGCGGTCGAACTCCAGAAAACCGGTGATCTTTCCCATGGTGTGATTCCTTGAATTGGTGCACCGATGCCGGCCAGGCGGCGTGCCTGGCGCGTCATCGGCGGTGCCTCACTTGGCCGCAGCTGCTTCTTTTTTTGTAGCTTTCGGCGCTTTGTGCACCGGGGCTGCAGCCGATTTTTTCTCATGCATGTGATGCAGCGCACGCTGGTACTCGGCCGGCATGACCTTGACGAAGCGCGCCCGCGCGGCGGCCCAGTCGTCCAGCAGCTCGCGCGCGCGGCGGCTGCCGGTGCGGCGCAGGTGCTCGTCCATCAGGGCCTTGAGCTGCTCCTCGTCGGTCTGGCCGCGGTGCCAGTGGCCCGGCTCGCCGGTGGCCTTCTGCTCGGCCGCGGGCAGTACCTTCTCCAGCGCGACGGTGGCGCGGTTGCAGCGCTGGACGAACTGGCCGTCCTCGTCGTACACGTAGGCCACGCCACCCGACATACCGGCGGCGAAGTTGCGGCCCGTGCGACCCAGCACCACCACGGTGCCGCCGGTCATGTACTCGCAGCCGTGGTCGCCCGTGCCCTCGACCACCGCCGAGGCGCCCGACAGGCGCACGGCAAAGCGCTCGCCGGCCACGCCCGCAAAGAAGGCCCGGCCGCTGGTGGCGCCGTACAGCACGGTGTTGCCGACGATGATGTTGTCGTGCGCCTTGCCGCCGAAGTCCAGGCTGGGGCGCACGGCGATGCACCCGCCCGACAGGCCCTTGCCGGTGTAGTCGTTGGCGTCGCCGATGAGCTGCAGCGTGATGCCGCGGCACAGGAAGGCGCCGAAGCTCTGGCCACCCGTGCCTTCCAGCTGGATGCGGATGGTCTCGTCGGGCAGGCCCTCGGGGTGCACCTTGGTCACCGCGCCGGACAGCATGGCGCCGACCGAGCGGTTGATGTTGCGCGCGGTGTCCATGATCTTCACTGCCTCGCCGCGCTCGATGGCGGGCTGGCACTTTTCGATCAGGCGGTTGTCCAGCGAATGGTCGAGCCCGTGGTCCTGCTTCTCGACGTGGTGGCGCGGCACCTCGGCCGGCGCCTGGGGCTGGGCCAGCAGGCGCGAGAAGTCCAGGCCGCGCGCCTTCCAGTGGGCGATGCCCTCGCTCATGTCCAGCAGGTCGCTGCGGCCGATCAGGTCGTCGAACTTGCGGATGCCCAGCTGCGCCATGATCTGGCGCACCTCCTCGGCGACGAAGAAGAAGTAGTTGACCACGTGCTCGGGGCGGCCGGTGAAGCGCTGGCGCAGCACCGGGTCCTGCGTGGCGATGCCGGTGGGGCAGGTGTTGAGGTGGCACTTGCGCATCATGATGCAGCCCTCGACCACCAGCGGCGCGGTGGCGAAGCCGAACTCGTCGGCGCCCAGCAGCGCGCCGATGGCGACGTCGCGGCCGGTCTTCATCTGGCCGTCGGCCTGCACGCGGATGCGCCCGCGCAGACGGTTCAGCACCAGGGTCTGCTGCGTCTCGGCCAGGCCGATCTCCCACGGCGAGCCCGCATGCTTGATCGACGACCAGGGCGAGGCGCCCGTGCCGCC
This sequence comes from Burkholderiaceae bacterium, assembly GCA_024235995.1. Lineage (NCBI taxonomy): Bacteria > Pseudomonadati > Pseudomonadota > Betaproteobacteria > Burkholderiales > Burkholderiaceae > Burkholderiaceae bacterium. The sequence goes on along the minus strand of JACKLI010000001.1, from coordinate 1,375,111 downwards.
GTCGTGCCCGGCGATCACCACGTGGTCGCTCTTGCACTTGGCCACGCCGGCGGCGATGGTGCCCACGCCCACTTCGCTGACCAGCTTGACGCTGATGTCGCTGTGCGGCGCCACGTTCTTGAGGTCGTGGATGAGCTGCGCCAGGTCCTCGATGGAGTAGATGTCGTGGTGCGGCGGCGGGCTGATCAGGCCCACGCCGGGCACGCTGTGGCGCAGGCGGCCGATGTACTCGCTGACCTTGCCGCCGGGCAGCTGGCCGCCCTCGCCGGGCTTGGCACCCTGGGCCATCTTGATCTGGATCTGGTCGGCGCTGGCCAGGTATTCGGCGGTGACGCCAAAGCGCCCCGACGCCACCTGCTTGATGCGGCTGCGCAGGCTGTCGCCGTCCTGCAGCGGCACGTCGACCTCGACCACGTCGGGGCCGATCACCGAGGCCAGCGTCTCGCCCTTCTTGATGGGGATGCCGCTCAGCTCCTTGCGGTAGCGCGCGGCGTCCTCGCCGCCCTCGCCGGTGTTGCTCTTGCCGCCGATGCGGTTCATGGCCACGGCCAGGGTGGCATGCGCCTCGGTGCTGATGGAACCCAGCGACATGGCGCCGGTGGCGAAGCGCTTGACGATCTCCTTGGCCGGCTCGACCTCGTCGATGGGAATGGCCTTGCCCGGATCGACCTTGAACTGGAACAACCCGCGCAGCGTCATGTGGCGGCGGCTCTGGTCGTTGATGATCTGCGCGTATTCCTTGTAGGTGTTCCAGTTGCCGCCGCGCGCGGCGTGCTGCAGCTTGGCGATGGCGTCGGGCGTCCACATGTGCTCGTCGCCGCGCGTGCGCCAGGCGTAGTCGCCGCCGGTCTCCAGCATGGTGGCCAGCGTCGGGTCGCCGCCGAAGGCGGCACGGTGGCAGCGGATGGCCTCCTCGGCGATCTCGAACACGCCGATGCCCTGCACGCGGCTGGCGGTGCCGGTGAAGTACCTGTCCACCGTGTCGCTGTTGATGCCGATGGCCTCGAACAGCTGGGCGCCGCAGTAGCTCATGTAGGTGCTCACGCCCATCTTGGACATGATCTTGGACAGGCCCTTGCCGATCGCCTTGACGTAGTTGGCGATGGCCTTGTGCGCGCTCAGCTCGCCCGGCAGGTCCTTGTGGATGGCCGCCAGCGTCTCCATGGCCAGCCAGGGATGCACGGCCTCGGCGCCGTAGCCGGCCAGCACGGCGAAGTGGTGCACCTCGCGCGCGCTGCCGGTCTCCACCACCAGGCCGGCGTTGGTGCGCAGGCCCTCGCGGATCAGGTGCTGGTGGATGCTGGACAGCGCCAGCAGCGCCGGGATGGCCACGCGCTCGCGCCCCAGCGCGCGGTCGCTGATGATGAGGATGTTGTGCCCGCCCTTGATGGCGTCCACCGCCTGCGCGCAGAGGCTGGCCAGGCGCGCCTCCACGCCGTGCGAGCCCCAGGCCAGCGGGTAGGTGACGTCGAGCACGGCCGAGCTGAACTTGCCCTGCGTGTGCTTCTTGATGTCGCGCAGCTTGGCCATGTCGGCGGCGTCCAGCACCGGCTGGCTCACCTCCAGGCGCATCGGCGGGTTGACCTGGTTGATGTCCAGCAGGTTGGGCTTGGGGCCGATGAAGCTGACTAGGCTCATCACGATGGCCTCGCGGATCGGGTCGATCGGCGGGTTGGTCACCTGCGCGAACATCTGCTTGAAGTAGTTGAACAGCGGCTTGTTCTTGCTGGACAGCACCGCCAGCGGGCTGTCGTTGCCCATGGAGCCGATGCCCTCCTCGCCGTTGGCGGCCATGGGGCTGAGCAGGAACTTGACGTCCTCCTGCGTGTAGCCGAAGGCCTGCTGCAGGTCGAGCAGCGCGCGCGAGGTGTTCTCGACGCCGCTGGACTGCGGCTCGGTCTCGCCGATGGGCAGCTCCTGCGCGTCGGCGCCGGCCACGGGCCTGAGCACGTCGTCCAGTCGGATGCGCAGGTCCTCGATCCAGCGCTTGTACGGCTTGGCGTTGGCCAGCGTGGCTTTGACCTCCTCGTCGTCGATCATGCGGCCCTGGTCGAGGTCGATCAGGAACATCTTGCCCGGCTGCAGGCGCCATTTCTTGACGATCTTGTGCTCCGGAATCGGCAGCACGCCCGATTCGGAGCCCATGATGACCAGGCCGTCGTCGGTGATGCAGTAGCGCGCCGGACGCAGACCGTTGCGGTCCAGCGTGGCGCCGATCTGGCGCCCGTCGGTGAACACGATCGAGGCCGGGCCGTCCCAGGGCTCGAGCATGCTGGCGTGGTACTCGTAGAACGCGCGGCGGCGCTCGTCCATGGTGGTGTGCTGCTCCCAGGGCTCGGGGATCATCATCATCATGGCCTGGGCCAGCGGGTAGCCGGCCATGGTCAAGAGCTCCAGGCAGTTGTCGAACACCGCGGTGTCGGACTGGTGCGGAAAGCTGATCGGGTAGAGCTTTTGCAGGTCGGCGGCCAGCACGGGCGAGCTCATCACGCCCTCGCGCGCGCGCATCCAGTTGTAGTTGCCGCGCACGGTGTTGATCTCGCCGTTGTGCGCGATGTAGCGGTACGGGTGCGCCAGCGGCCACTCGGGGAAGGTGTTGGTCGAAAAGCGCTGGTGCACCAGGCCCAGGGCCGAAACGCAGCGCTCGTCCTGCAAGTCGAGATAGTAAGTACCCACTTGATCGGCCAGCAGCAGGCCCTTGTAGATCACCGTGCGGCTGCTCATGCTGGGGACGTAGTACTCCTTGCTGTAGCGCAGCCCCAGCGCCTGGATGTGGGCGCTGGCCGTCTTGCGGATGACGTACAGCTTGCGCTCCAGCGCGTCCTGCACGATCACGTCGTGGCCGCGGCCGATGAACACCTGGCGGATGATCGGCTCCTTGTCGCGCACCGCGGGCGACATCGGCATCTCGCGGTTGACCGGCACGTCGCGCCAGCCCAGCAGCACCTGGCCTTCCAGCCGGATGGCGCGCTCCAGCTCCTCCTCGCAGGCCAGGCGGCTGGCGTGCTCCTTGGGCAGAAAGATCATGCCCACGCCGTATTCGCCGGGCGGCGGCAGATCCACGCCCTGCTTGGCCATCTCGGCGCGGTACAGCGCATCGGGCAGCTGGATCAGGATGCCGGCGCCGTCGCCCATCAGCGCATCGGCCCCCACCGCGCCGCGGTGGTCGAGGTTCTGCAGGATCTTGAGCGCGTTGCCGATGATGGCGTGGCTCTTCTCGCCCCGGATGTGGGCCACGAAGCCGACCCCGCAGGCGTCGTGCTCGTGCGCCGGGTCGTACAGGCCCTGGGCTTGCAAATGTTCTTGTTCAGTCGGCGTGGACATCGAGGGCTCCATCAGTCGCAACACAAAGGAGCCCGAGCATATTGCAGCGCAACAAAATCTCAAAGCATTTTAATTAGGGTCAGATCACAATTAATTTTGATTTCCATTTGTTAGAATTTAATTGGGGTCAGATCATAATATTTGTCCAGAAACCTCCCCGCCCCAGGTAAAGTGGCGCCATCGACATCTCCCCATCCGCCATGGCCCGACAGCCCCGCCTGACCGTCCCCGGCTACCCGCACCACATCATCCTGCGGGGCAACAACCGGCAAGCCATCGTGCTGGACGACGCCGACCGCCGGCGCCTGCTGGACGGCCTGGGCGAGCAGGCGGCGCTGGCCCAGGTGGCCGTCAACGCCTACGTGCTGATGAGCAATCACCTGCACCTGCTGCTCACGCCCGAGACGGCCGAGGGCATCCCGCGCCTGATGCAGGCGTTGGGCCGCAACTACGTACAGGCCTTCAACCGGCGCCACGCCCGCACCGGCACGCTGTGGGAGGGCCGCTACCGCAGCACCCTGATCGAGGCCGAGCGCTACCTGCTGGCCTGCATGGCCTACATCGACCTGAACCCGGTGCGCGCCGGCATGGTGGCCACGGCGGCGGACTACCCCTGGTCCAGCCACGGGCACATGATCGGCCTGCGCATCGACCCGCTCATCACCCCCCACCCGCTGTACTGGGCGCTGGGCAACACGCCCTTTGCCCGCGAGCGCGCCTATGCCGACCTGGTGGAAGGTGCCCCCGGCTCGCCCCGCCAGGCCGAGCTGGCGCGCGGCCTGCGCACCGCCTGGGCCCTGGGCGGCGACGCCTTCGTGGCCGACCTGGCGCGGCGCACCCAGCGCCGGGTCAGCCGCACGCGGCCGGGGCGGCCGCGCAAGGCCGTCGAGGACCTTGCCGCACCCGATCAGGCCGCGTTGCCGCAACAACAGTAGCCCGCTCAAGCCATGCCGCTCGTCATCCGTCCCGAATGCCAAGGCGACGAAGAAACCATTGGCAACCTGACCCGCCAGGCATTCGCCACCCACCCTCACAGCAGCCATACCGAGCACTTCATTGTCGAAGCCTTGCGCAAGGCCGACGCCCTGGCCCTTTCGCTGGTGGCCGAGCAGGCCGGCCAGGTGCTCGGCCATATCGCCTTTTCGCCGGTCACCGTCTCCAACGGTGCTCCGGGCTGGTTGGGTCTGGGGCCGGTTTCGGTGCTTCCACCGGCTCAAAGGCGCGGCATCGGCCGGGCTCTCATCAAACGGGGCCTGTCGCTGCTGCGCGCGAGCGGCGCCGCCGGCTGCGTGCTGCTCGGCGAACCCTCGTTCTACGGACGGTTTGGTTTCGCCCATACCCCAGGGCTGGTTCTCCCCGGCGTGCCGCAGGCGTTTTTCCTGGCGCTCCCGTTCGGTTCAGGCACCCCGCAAGGCGAGGTTGCCTACCATGCCGCCTTTTCCGCCGAGGGTTGACCACGCAGGCCGGCGAATTTGATTCCAACGGCGGTGGACGCCCACATAATCAAGCCATGCCCCGCCCCAGCCAACTTTTGCACCCGCAGCGCGAGCCCGCGCCCACCCGCCCCGCCGCCACCGTGCTGCTGCTGCGCGACTCGGCCGCCGGCATCGAGGTGCTGATGACGCGCCGCTCGATGACGGCCAGCTTCGCGCCCGGCGCCTACGTGTTTCCGGGCGGCGGCATCGACCCCGCCGACAGCGCCGCGCACGCGCAGGCCACGCGCCGGGCCACGCAGAGCGACACGCACCTGACGCAGGCCATTGCCGCCATCCGCGAAAGCTTCGAAGAGCTGGGCGTGCTGCTGGCACGCCACGCCGATGGCTCATTTGCCACCGCCGCCGACGTGGCCGCGCTGGACCGCCACGCGCCCCTGGCCGCGCAGTGCGCCACGCACGGTTTGACGCTGGCCGCAGCCGACGTCTACGTGCTGGCGCACTGGATCACCGACCGCGACCTGCCGCGGCGCTTCGACGTGCCTTTTCTGGTGGCCCGCATGCCCGAAGGCCAGACGCCCGTGGCCGACGAGGCCGAGCAGTTCGAGCCCGTGTGGGTGCGTCCTGCCGATGCCCTGCAGCGCCACGCCGCCGGGCAGTTCTTCATCATCTTCCCCACCATCCGCACGCTGGAGCGCCTGCAACAGTACGCCAGCGTGGACGCCGTGCTGGCCGCCGCTGCCTCCGAACAGCCGCTGTGGACGAGCTGCCCGCGCGCGGGCTGGCTGGCCGGCAAGGAAGCGCGCTACATGGAGCACGAGATGCCCTACGGCGAGCTGCAGCTGGTCAGCCCCGACGGGCAGATCGTGCATACGCTGGACTGGCAGAGCGAGCGCCCCGTGCCGCTGCTGAAGAACGTGCAGCGCCTGACGGCGCCCAACCCCGGCTTCATGACCGGGCCGGGCACCAACAGCTACCTGGTGGGCGACCCGAACACCGGCTACATCGCCATCGACCCCGGCCCGGCCGACGCCGAGCACGTCGAGCGCCTGTGGCGCGCCGCCGGCGGGCAGATCCGCGCCATCGTGTGCACCCATTCGCACCCCGACCACGCACCGGGCGCCCAACCCCTGCAAGACCTGTGCGCCGGCAAGCCGCCCATCCTGGGCCTGCCCTCGCTGCCCACGGCGCGCGCGCACAGCGCCTTCACGCCCGACCGATCGCTACAAGATCAGGAGCTGATCGCGCTGGCCGGACGCGGGCCAGATGGCGAAATCACCCACACCCTGCGCGTCATCCACACGCCCGGCCACGCGGCCAACCACCTGTGCCTGCTGCTGCAGGAAGACGGCCTGCTGTTTTCCGGCGACCACATCCTGAACGGCAGCACCACCGTGATCGACCCGCCCGACGGCGAGATGACGGCCTACCTCGAATCGCTGGACAAGCTGGACGCCGCCTGCGCCGCGCAGCAGGTGACGTTCATCCTGCCCGCGCACGGCCACGTGCTGGCCCCGGCGCGCCAGGTCATTGCGCAGCTCAAGGCGCACCGCCTGGCGCGCGAGGCCAAGGTGCTGGCCGTCATGCGCGCCGACCCCGACGGCACGCTGGACGACTGGGTGGCCAAGGCCTACGACGACGTGCCCGCGCGCGTGTGGCCGGTGGCCAAGCGCTCGCTGCTGGCGCACGTGGAGCGCATCCAAGCCACGGCGCCGGGCAACGATTGAGGCGCCCGCGCGCGCCTCAGAAAAAAAGTGTGAAGTCCACCGATACGCCGGATTCTGTGCGCGCCGGTTGCCCGGTGCGTGACCGCCATCAATCTGGGCCGCCGGTCGCCCGAACGGCTCGATGCCACCTACCCGCACACTCGGCGGGCCGCCTCGACGTGTGCCTACTTGGTGTTGCTGCGCGCAGAGATTGCCCGTTTCACCCAGACTTAACTGGCTCGTCTCTGTTGCTCTGATCCTCACCTCACGGTGGACAGCCGTTGGCTGCTGCGCTGCCCTGTGCAGTCCGGACGTTCCTCCAGTGCGCCCTTTCGGGCCTTGCACCAGCGGCGGCCTGGTGAACTTCACCCGCCGATTATCACCCGCCGGCATATCGATATGGGTGACGCGCGCGCGGCAGCGGGCCACAATGCGCGCTTTCCAATCCACGGGGGCATCCGAGCATGAAATACGACAACATCCTGCAGACCATCGGCCGCACGCCCGAGGTGCGCATCAACCGCCTGTACGGCCCCACCGCCCAGGTGTGGATCAAGTGCGAGCGCGCCAACCCGGGCGGCTCGCTGAAGGACCGCATCGCGCTGGCGATGGTGGAGGTGGCCGAAAAGAGCGGTGCGCTCAAGCCCGGCGGCACCATCATCGAGCCCACCAGCGGCAACACCGGCGTGGGCCTGGCCATGGTGGCCGCCGTCAAGGGCTACAAGATCGTGCTGGTGATGCCCGACAGCATGAGCATCGAGCGCCGCCGCGTGATGCTGGCCTACGGCGCCACGTTCGACCTGACGCCCAAGGAGAAGGGCATGAACGGCGCCATCGCCCGCGCGCAGGAGCTGGCGGCGCAAACGCCCAACAGCTGGATCCCGCAGCAGTTCGACAACCCGGCCAACGCCGACGTGCACGAGCGCACCACGGCGCAGGAAATCCTGCAGGACTTTCCCGAAGGCCTGGACGTGCTGATCACCGGCGTGGGCACGGGCGGGCACCTGACGGGCTGCGCGCGCCTGCTGAAGGCCCAATGGCCCAAGCTGAAGGTGTTTGCGGTGGAGCCCAGCGCCTCGGCCGTCATCAGCGGCGGCGCGCCGGGCCCGCACACCATCCAGGGCCTGGGCGCGGGCTTCATCCCCAAGAACCTGGAAACCGGGCGGCTGGACGGCGTGATCACCGTGGACAACGACGAGGCGCGCGAATGGGGCCGCCGCAGCGCGCGCGAGGAAGGCCTGCTGGTGGGCATCAGCAGCGGCGCCACGCTGGCGGCCATCGCCAAGAAGCTGCCCGAGCTGCCTGCCGGCGCCCGCGTGCTGGGCTTCAACTACGACACGGGCGAGCGCTACCTGTCGGTCGAGGGCTATTTGCCCGCCTGACTGACTCAGCGCCCCAAGGCCTGCAGCGCCGCGATGCGCTGCTCCATCGGCGGGTGGGTGGCAAACAGCTCGCCGATGCTGCCGGCAATGCCCATGGCCGCCAGGTTCTTGGGCATCTCGGCGCCCTCGGCGTGCATGCCGCCCAGGCGCTGCAGCGCGGCGATCATGTTGCGCGGGTTGCCCATCAGCTGGGCCGAGCCGGCGTCGGCGCGAAACTCGCGCTGGCGCGAGAACCACGCCACCACGATGCCGGCCAGAAAGCCGAACACGATCTGCAGCACCATGGACACGACGTAGTAGCCGACGCCCGGCCCGCTGCGGTCGTCGCCCCGGCGCAGAAAGCCGTCCACCAGCGAGCCGATCACGCGGCTGGCAAACATCACGAAGGTGTTCATCACGCCCTGGATCAGCGCCATGGTCACCATGTCGCCGTTGGCCACGTGGGCCATCTCGTGGCCCAGCACGGCCTCCACCTCCTCGCGCGTCATGCCGCGCAAGAGGCCCGTGGACACGGCCACCAGGGCCGAGTTCTTGAACGCGCCGGTGGCAAAGGCGTTGGGCTCGCCCTCGTAGATGCCCACCTCGGGCATGCCGATGTGGGCCTTGTCGGCAAAGCCGCGCACCGTCTCCACCAGCCAGGCTTCGTCGGCATTGCGCGGCGTCTCGATGACCTGCACGCCCATGCTCCATTTGGCCGCGGTCTTGCTCATCAGCAGCGACACGATGGCGCCCGAGAAGCCGACGACGAGCGAGAAGATCATCAGCTGCACGGTGTTGGTGCCGGTGTAGCGGCCCACGCCCAGCAGGCTGGTGACGATGCCCACCACCACCATCACGGCCAGGTTGGTCAGCACGAACAATGCAATGCGCTTCATGGATTCCCTCAAGAAAGGCCGCCGCCGGTCAGGGTGCCGGGGCTGGCGCGAATGGTAGGGGCAATTGGAGCCGATTCAAGCCCCGCGGTTCCCCGCGCGGCTGTCCTACACTGCAGAAACATTTCGAGGACTTATGCCATGACCACCCCAGCCTGGCTCGAGCGCCTGGTCGCCATCGACACCACCAGCCGCAACTCCAACCTGGGCCTGATCGAGACCGTGCGCGACGCGCTGGCCGGCCACGGCCTGGCGCCCTGGCTGGCCGCCAACGCCGAAGGCAGCAAGGCCAACCTGTTTTGCACCCTGCCCGCGCAGGACGGGCAGACGCAGGGCGGCATCGTGCTGTCGGGCCACACCGACGTGGTGCCGGTCGACGGCCAGGACTGGACGAGCGACCCCTTCAGGCTGACCGACAAGGGCGACGGCCGCCTGTACGGGCGCGGCAGCTGCGACATGAAGGGCTTCATCGCCAGCAGCCTGGCCCTGGTGCCGCAGGCGCTGGCCATGCCGCGCAAAAAGCCGCTGCACCTGGCCTTCTCGTACGACGAGGAGCTGGGCTGCCTGGGCGCGCCCGTCATGCTGCGCGAGCTGCAGGCGCGCGGCATCCGCGCCGACGGCTGCGTGGTGGGCGAGCCCACGTCGATGAAGCCCGTGGTGGCGCACAAAGGCGGCTACTTCTTCCACTGCAGGGTGCACGGCAGGGCGGCGCATTCCTCGCTCACGCCGCAGGGCTGCAACGCCATCGAATACGCCGCGCGGCTGATCTGCCACATCCGCGACCTGGCCGACGCCTGGCGCACCCAGGGCCCGTACGACGAGGCCTTCGACGTGCCGTACAGCACCATCACCACCAACCTGATCGCCGGCGGCATCGCCGCCAACACCGTGCCCGAGTCGTGCACCTTCAGCTTCGACTTTCGCCACCTGCCCGGCCACGGCGCCGAGGACATCCAGGCCGACGTGCGGCGCTACGTCGACCAACAGCTGCTGCCGCGCATGCGGCGCGAATACGCCGGCGCGCGCATCGACATCGAATGCGGCGCCTCCGTGGCCGCGCTGGACGCCAGCGAGCAGGCCGCCATCACCACCCTGGTGCGCGCCCTCACCGACGACCGCGGCGTGCGCAAGGTGGCCTACGGCACCGAGGCCGGCCAGTTCACCCAGGCCGGCATCCCCGCCGTGCTGTGCGGCCCCGGCTCCATCGAGCAGGCGCACAAGGCCGACGAATGGGTCGAGCTGGAGCAGCTGGCGCAGTGCGACCGCTTCTTGCGGCGGATCGCCGAGTCGCTCTGCTGAACGCTCTTGGTTTGATAGCTGACGCGGCTTGATCGGCGGGCGCAAACAGGCGATCCGGCTTTAAATCGAACGCTCGCGCCCGGCACGCCATCGCCCGACGGCCGACACGGTTGCTCAAGCAGGCCGCCGCCGCAGGCCCCCCAGCCCGAAACCGGCCGCCAGCAGGCCCAGCAGCGCCAGCGCCCAAGGGCCCAGCGCCGGGATCGGCGCCACCTCGGTGCTGACGATCGGCCCCACCGGGTCGACGATGGTGCCGTTCACCACCCAGTCGTCGTCGCCCTTTTGCCCGTCGGTCACGGTGAAGGTGCTGGTGTTGCCGCTCACGTTCAGGCCTTCCGGCGCGAAATAGCTGGGCGCCGCGCCCGTGCTTGCCACGCCCCACTTGATGAGGTTGCCCACCGGCCGCGGCCAGGCGATGCTCATGCTCACCGGCGTGCTGTCGCAGCCGATCAGCTTGAACTGGAACATGCCCTGCGGCAGCCTTTGTCCCTGCGGCGGCGGCGCAGGCGCGGCGATGAAGGCGGTGGCAGCCAGGTCGAACCGGCAGGCCGGCCCGCCGCCCGTGAACTGCGCCGTGGCCGGCCCGCCCGCGCCGCTGGGGGGCACGGTGGTGCCGCTGAAGGTGGTGACGACCGGCACGAACTGGGCCGTCACGGCACGCGCCTGGTCCATGGCGACGGTGCAATCGGGCGCGCTGCCGCTGCAGGCGCCGCCCCATTGCGCCAAGATCTGCCCGGGCGCCGCGCTGGCGGCAAGGGTGACGTTGCCGGCCGGCGTGGTCTCCAGATAGGTTGCCGTGCAAGCCGCGCCGCCCGCGCTGGTGCAGGTGTTGATGCCGCCGCTGAAGGGTGTTGGCGTGGCCCCGGCCGAGACGCTGCCTGCGCCGCTGACGGCGACGCTCAAATCCAGCACGGCCGCGGCCGGGCCGCGCAGGTCGTTGTCTGAAGCGGCCGGCCCCGTGCCCTGGCCGTTGCGCCCGGCCCCCGCCGCGTTGCCGCTGACGGCGGCCAGACAGGCCGCCGTGATGCCCAGCGTGCCATCGTTCCACAGCCCGCCCACGGCCTGGCCGCCGCCACGGTACCCCGGGCCGCCGCCGCCGGCCGCCAGGTTGGCGCCGACGGCGCAGCCGGCACCCAGAATGGTCAACGTGGCGCCCGACGCGTTGTAGATGCCGCCGGCCGCCGCGCCGCCGTCGCTGCCGCTGTTGCCCGCCGCGCCGCCGCCGCCGCCCACCCACACGCCGGCCAGCGTGGCGTAACCGCCGCCGCCACCGAAACCTCCACCGTATCCCACCGCGTCACCCCCAGCTCCGGGCCCGCCGCCGGCACCGCCTGCTCCGAACTCGTCGCTGGCACTGCTACCACCATTGGTCCCATCGCTGCCTCCACCCCCAAAACCATAACCGCCACCACCCCCATAACCTCCGCCACCGGCACCCCACCACCCACCGCCACCGCCACCACCACCCCAACCACCGCCACCGCCACTGCCACTGATGCCGCCACCGCCCGCACCGCCGCCATTGCTTCCGGAGCCACCATTTTCGTTACTGACACCGCTGCCGCCTGCCGGGCTGTCGGTGCCGCCAGCGCCTCCTACATAGCTAGGGTAACCAACGCCACCCGTCCCTCCCGCGCCATACAACCACGTCCCACCCACCGACACTCGCACCCCGCCACCGCCACCGCCACCGCCATAAAACTCGCCGCCGCCCCCACCGCCCCCCGTGGCGTAGTTGCCCACCACCTGAACCCCGTCGAGCACCAGCGCGCCGTCGTTACGGATGCCCGCGCCCCAGGACGAGCCGGAGTCGGCGCTGCCGTTCCAGTCGATGCCCTTGCCGGCCAGCAGGCCGCGGGTGATGGTCAGGCCCTGCAGGGTGGCGCTGGCGCCGGCGGCCACGTGCAGCACGCGGCCCTTGAGCTGGCCGTCCAGCGTGACGCCGGGGCCGTTGATGCTCAGGTTCCTGTCGATCTCCAGTGGACTGTCCAGCAGGACCTGGGTGACGCCGCTGGCAAAGACGATGACGTCGCCCGCGGCCGCATCGACCAGCGCCTGGCGCAGGCTGCCCGCGCCGCTGTCGGCGCCGTTGATGACGGTGAGCGTGGCCGCGTGCAGCGGGCCGGCCAGGGCCAGCGCGGCCAGCAGGGGGACGAGGCGCGGCAGGATCGTTTTTCTCATGGGACTTCCCTGGGTGGCGGTGACAGCCAAAGCATGCGGAATTCAGTCGGGTATCAAGCCTATCGAATGTGAATCTGTTTGTATGTCCCCCAAACCGGCTTCAGGAAAACCCTGATGGGCCGGCGGGCGGCCCAGGGCGCGGGACGCTCCGCTACAGTGGACACCGCCCATGCCCGTCCTGACTCCACCGCCCCGCGCCAGCGCCGAGGCCGCCACGGCCCGCCTGGTGGACGGCCTGCAGCGCCGCTTGCAGGCCGAGCACCCGGGCGGCGCGGTGCGGCGCATCGAGACGCACATCTCCTGGCTGCTGCTGGCCGGCCCGCACGCCTACAAGCTGAAAAAGCCCCTCACGCTCGACTTTCTGGACTTCGGCACGCCCGAGCAGCGCCGCGCGGCGTGCGAGGAGGAGCTGCGCATCAACCGCCGCAGCGCGCCCGATCTGTACCTGCAGGTGCTGCCCGTCACCGGCACGCCCGATGCGCCGCGCCTGGGCGGCGACGCGCGAGGCGCCATCGACTGGGCGGTGCACATGCGCCGCTTTCCCGACGACGCGCTGCTGTCCGAACGTGCCGCGCGCGGCCAGCTGGGCCCCGAGCCCATCGACGCGCTGGCGCGCGAGGTGGCCGCCTTCCAGGCCCAGGCCGCGGTGGCCGCGGCCAACAGCCCCTGGGGCCGCCCGGACGAGCTGGCGCAGCGGGCGCAGGACAACTTCGCCCCCCTGGCCGCCCTGCTGGCCGGCACCGAGCTGGCCGAGACGCTACAACATCTGAAGCAATGGACGCAGGCGGAATACGGGCGACTGGCCCCTTTGATGGCCCAGCGCCGCGCCGCCGGCCGGGTGCGCGAGGGCCATGGCGACCTGCACCTGGGCAACCTGCTGTGGCTGGACGGCCGCGCGCGCCTGTTCGACGCCATCGAGTTCAACCCGCAGCTGCGCTGGATCGACACCGCCTGCGACATCGCGTTCGTGTTCATGGACCTGCACGCGCACGGGCTGGCGCCGCTGGCCTGGCGCTTTCTCAACCGCTGGCTGGAGTGCAGCGGCGACTTCGGCGCCGTGGCCCGCCTGCCCTGGGACGCCAGCTACCGCGCCCTGGTGCGCGCCAAGGTGGCCGCGCTGCGGGCCGGGCAAGGCGGCGGCGCCCAGGCCCTGGCCGACGCGCAGCGCCACGTGCGCCTGGCCGCCCGGCTGGCCGCGCCGCGCCGCCCCTGGCTGGGGCTGACCATGGGCGTCAGCGGCTCGGGCAAGAGCAGCCAGACGCAGGCCCTGATCGAGCAGCGCGCCCTGGTGCGCCTGCGCGCCGACGTGGAGCGCAAGCGCCTGTTCGGCCTGGCGCCCGAGGCCAGCAGCGCCGGCGTGCCGGGCGGCATCTACGGCGAGGACGCCAGCGAGCGCGTGTTCGCCCACCTGCTGGGCGTGGCGCGCACGCTGCTGCAGGCCGGCCAGCCAGTGCTGGTGGACGCCACCTTCATCCGCCGCGCGCGGCGCAGGCCCTTCATCGCGCTGGCCCAGGCGCTGGATATGCCCTGGCGCATCCTGGCCTTCGACGCGCCCGAGCCCGTGCTGCGCGAGCGCGTGCGCCAGCGCCACGCCGGCGGCGGCGATGCGTCCGAGGCCGACCTGGCGGTGCTGCAGGACCAGCTGGCCCAGCGCGAGCCTTTGTTAGCCGACGAGGCCGCGCAGGCGCTGCGCATCGACACCCGGGATGCCGTCGACTGGCAGGCCTGGGACGCGGCCCTGCCGCCGGGTTGACGCTCTTGTAACGATAGCTGTTTGCGCTGGATCGACAAGGGCCAGCGGCCAATTGGACACCCAATCACCGGCTACCCATACCACCGTCGCTTCCGGGCCACCCCGAGTGGATACCCCATGTATCCTTGCCTCGCGTCAATTTATACAATTTTCCTACTTTCGAAACAATCCGACGCTTTTCGATGCGGCCATGCAGGCGCCCAAGGCACGCCGACGCGCGCCGCACACGGGCGCCTGATGCCCACCCCCTTGAATTTCTTGACGGAGCTCTTGATGAACCTGCGAACTGCGTTGCTGGCCACCGGCCTGACCACCGTGGGCGCCGCCGCGCCGGCGGCCAACGTCACCGTCACGCCCCCCAGTGGCGGCAGTGTGGTCATCAACTCGGCGCCGGCCACGCCGGCCCTGGTGGTGATGCCCGATGGGCGCGTCCAGGTGCCCGGGCTGGTGACCGCGCCCCAGTACCCCGGCGTGGTGTGCCGCGACGCCAACGGCGTGCTGGGCCAGTGCGATCCGCAGGCACTCACCGGCCCGACTGGGCCCACCGGCCCGCAGGGCGCCACGGGCCCCACCGGACCGGCCGGACCCACCGGAGCAACCGGGGTCGTCGGCCCCCCTGGCCCCATCGGACTGCAGGGCCCCATCGGGCCAGCCGGATCGGGGATCACCGGCCTGAGCGAGGTGCGGCACGGCTGCTTCGACCGCACTGGCGCCATCCTCAGCGGCTCGGGTTACAACGTGGCCCTCAGCGGCACCACCTACACCGTCAGCTACACCACCCCGCTGGGCGGTGCCGCCAGCTTCATCATGGACGCACGCGCCAGCAGCGGCCGCAGCCTGGCCGTGGGCGCCACCACCGGCGTCAATGGCGCAGTGCTGGCCGTGGGCTGGCTGGAAGCCAACGAAACGGTATCCAGCATCTGCTTTTTGGCCGCCCGCTGACATCGCCCTCGAGCCGGAGATTCTTCATGCACGCACCCCAAACCCTGCCGGGCCGCTCCATCCACACCCGCACCCCCTGGCGCGCGGCGCTGGCCGGCCTGCTGCTGGCCGCGGCCCACCTGCCGGCGGCGCACGCCCAGACCGAACCCTTCATGGGCCAGCTGATGCTGGTCGCCAGTAGCTACTGCCCAAAGGACTGGCTGGAGGCCAATGGACAAATGCTGTCGATCTCGGATAACCCGGCCCTGTACTCACTGCTCGGCACCAGCTACGGCGGCAATGGGCAGAGCACCTTTGCCTTGCCGGACCTGCGCGGCCGGGTGCCGGTGGGACAAGGCACGGGCCCGGGCCTGTCACCGGTGGTGCGGGGCCAAAGCGGCGGCACGGAAACCGTCACCTTGTTCACATCCCAGTTGCCGCCGCACACCCATGCGCTGCAGGCCAGCAGCCAGCCGGCCACGCATGCGGCACCGGCCAACGACCGCGCCCTGGCCGTGACCCAGAACGCCGGCAGCTACGTGCAAGGCTCTGCGGACACGGCGCTGGCGGCAAACAGCATCGGCGCGACAGGCGGAGGGCAGCCGGTTCCCATCCGCAACCCCTACCTGGGCATGCGCTGGTGCATTAATGTGTTCGGCGTCTATCCAAGCCAGCCATGACCACCGTTGCCTGCGCCCGCCGCTGACGCGCAGCCCATCCGGGCCACGCGCCAAAGGACTGGCGGGCGCGTGGCCCTCGATGTGTCCCCCGAAATGGCGACAAGACAAGCGCGGGGCTTTGCGTCAAGATCGGGCCGGCTGCCCGGGCCAGACCGGACGGCCGACACCCCCCTTCGCGCCATGCCGACCGCCCCGCCAACCGCCCCCGAGCCCGCTCGCCCCGCGCCGGCCGCCGAGGGCATGGCGGTGGCCGTGGTGGAAGACGATGCCGCCTGCCGCGAGGGGTTGGCGCTGGCCATCGGGTCGGCGCCGGACATGCGCCTGGCCTGGGTGGCCGCCACCCACGCGCAGGCGCTGGCGCGGCTGCCCGGCGCGCCGCTGGACGTGCTGCTGGTGGACCTGGGCCTGCCCGACGGCAGCGGGCTGGACGTGATTGCCCATGCGCGCCGGCACTGGCCGGCCTGCGCGCCCATGGTGTGCACCATCTTCGGCGACGAGGCGCACGTGCTGGCCGCCATCCAGGCCGGCGCCATGGGCTACCTGCTGAAGGACGCGACGCCCGAGACCGTGGTGCAGGAGGTGCGCAGCCTGCACGCCGGCGGCAGCCCGATCAACCCGCTGGTGGCGCGCAAGCTGCTGCTGCACGCGCGGCTGGCCGACGCGCCACCGCCGGGCGTGGGCACGGCGGCGCCCGCCCCCGACGGCCTGCCGCCGCTGTCGGCGCGCGAGATGGCGGTGCTGCGCCTGGTGTCGCGCGGACACACGCTGGTGGAGGTGGCGCAGGCGCTGGACGTGTCGCAGCACACCGCGCGCACCTTCGTGCGGCGCATCTACGCCAAGCTGCAGGTCAAGTCGCGCGCGGCGGCGGTGCGGGAGGCGGCGCGGCAAGGGCTGCTCGATGCGACTTGACGTTTGTATAAAAAACAGGGTCCTGGCCAGCATCCGCAGTGCGCAGGCAGCTATATTTTCAATAGTAACCCTGATGCTGGCGGCGGCCTTGCTGGCGCTCGCGGGCTGCGCGCCCACGGCCGTGGGGCCGGCGCCGGCGCACCTGACGCAGGCCCAGCTGTGGCACTCGCCCTCGACCGACTGGGCGCCGCCGGACTCGCTGGCGCAGGCGGGCGACGGCGTGCTGGACGCGGCCACCGCCTGGCACACGGTGGCTCTGCCGCACACGCAGCCGCGCGCGGTGGCCAGCACCCTGGCCGACGCGCAGGCCGCGCCCGAGGTGTCGTGGTTTCGCCTGCAGGTGCCGGCCGCCGCGCTGGCGGCCACGCCCCAGGGGCCGCGGCTGTACCTGCCGCGCTGGCAGACGCTGGGCACGCTGGCGGTGTACGGCAACGGGCGGCTGCTGTGGCAGTCGCGCGGCGACGGGCGGGTGTGGAACAGCTTCAACCGCCCGGTGTGGATCGACCTGGGCGGCGTGGCGCCGCCGGGCCAGCCGCTGGCGCTGCACCTGCGCATGGCCAGCCAGCGCGACGCGGGCGGCGCGCTGAGCACGCTGTGGGCGGGGCCGGCCGAGGCGCTCAAGCTGTCCTGGCGCGCGCGCACGCTGGCGCAGGCCGACCTGGTGGCGTTCTCGCGCGGCTCGTACCTGGTGATCGGCGTGTTTGCTTTGGGGCTCTGGCTGCTGCGGCGCCGGCGCGACGAGCGCCTGTACCTGCTGTTTTTTTTGATGTCGGTGTTCCAGCTGCTGTCCACGCTGCACTACCTGGTGGACAACGAAGGCTTCGGCATCACCGACGACTGGTTTGCCTGGCTCACCTACGTGCTGGGCGCGCTGGGCGCCAACCTGTGCTCGTTTTTCTTTCTGTGCGTCATCAACCGGCTGCGGCTGCCGCGGCTGGCCTGGGCCATGGTGCTGTATGCGCTGGTGCTGACGCTGGCCACGCTGCCGGGGCTGGGGCTGCCGCTGGGCACCGCGCTGCCGCTGGCGCGCATGGCGCTGGCGCCGCCGGCGCTGGTGGTGATCGGCATCGGCGTGTGGGGGGCGCTGCGCACCCGCTCGTGGTCCAGCGCGCTGCTGGCCGGCTGGCTGCTGCTGTCGCTGCCCATCGGCATCCACGACCTGCGGCTGCAAAGCTACCAGGGCAACCTGGAAGACATCTACTACACGCCGTATGTCTACGTCGGCCTGTTCGCGATGTTCCTGCTGATCGCCTACACGCGCTACGTGCGGGCGCTGGACGTGGCCGCGCAGGCCCAGGCCACGCTGGCGCGGCGCCTGGCCGAGCGCGAGCGTGAGCTGGCCGCCAGCCACGCGCGCCTGCGCCAGGTGGAGCGCGAGCAGACGCTGATGGCCGAGCGCCAGCGCCTGATGCGCGAGATGCACGACGGCGTGGGCTCCTCGCTGATGAGCGCGCTGCGCTGGGTCGAGCAGGGCCGCCCGGGCGAGGTGGACGTGGCGCAGGTGCTGCGCGAGAGCATCGACGATTTGAAGATCTCCATCGACTCGCTGGAGCCGGTGGACGCCGACCTGCTGGCGCTGCTGGCCGGCCTGCGCTTTCGGCTGGCGCCGCGCCTGGAGGGCGCCGGCCTGGTGCTGCACTGGCAGGTGCAGGAGGTGCCGCCCCTGCCCTGGCTGGACGCGCAAAACGCGCTGCACGTGCTGCGCATCGTGCAGGAGGTGCTGGCCAACATCGTCAAGCACAGCGGCGCGCGGGCCATCACGCTGCGCACGGCGCCGGCCGAGCGCGACGGCGCGCCCGGCGTGCAGGTGCAGGTGCAGGACGACGGCCGCCCCTTTGCCCCGCCCCCGCCCGGCACGCGCCAGCCCGGCCGCAAGGGCCTGGGCAACGTGCAGGCGCGCGCGCAGGCCCTGGGCGCGCACGTGGACTGGGCGCCGCAGCCCGGCGGCGGCACGGTGTTCACGCTGTGGCTGCCCTTGCAGGGGCCGGGCGAGCGGGCCGACGACAGCGGCTTTCTGATCACCCGGCCGCCGCCGGATGCGGGCCAATGACGCCAGGCCGCGCCAGCCGAAATACCTGCGCGTCGTCGTAAAAACCGGCGTCCTCGTTGCCCGCCCACCAGCCCGGCACACCCAGCAGCGGCAGCGGCGCAAAGGGCTTGGCGGCCAGCCGGTCGGCCGTCAGGTCGGCGGCCAGCCACTCGTCCAGCGCCTGCAGATCGCCCGCCGGATCGAACGCCGGCGCCACGCGCCACACGTGGCCGGTGATGGACTTGTAGGGCGCCACCAGCTTTTCCAGCGCGGCATGGCCGAACACCAGCACGCGCGTGCCGGCCCACAGCGGGCGCAGCGGGCCGAACAGCTCGGCCCAGCGGCGCTCGCGCAGCGCCTGCCACAGCGCATCGGGCGCGTGCAGCAGCACGGCGTTCTCGTCGAACACGGTGGCCGCGTCGCGCACCGGCCCGCGCGTGGCACGCACGCCGTCGCGCGCGATCTCGGCCGCCTGCAGCGCGTTCAGGCGCGCCTTGGCGGCCGGCAGGCGCAGCCACGCCAGGCCGTTGAAGGCGTCGTGCAGGTTGTCGCGCGTGGGCACGGCGCGCCGGCGGGCGATGAAGGCTTCGTAGGCCGCATCGGCCGGCACCTCGACCGCTGGCACGAAGCGCACCGGGATAGCGGGCGCGGCGCAGGCATTCAGCGCCGCCGCCACCGTGCCCGGCGCCGCGGCCCCAGATCCAGCCGCGCGCCACACGGCCGAGCCCACGCCGCGCCAGGGCGCAAACCAGGGCGCGGCCCACTCGGGCGCAGCCAGGCCCACCGCCGCCGTCCACATCGCTTGCCTTACCATGGCCGCCGATCGTGCCACACACCCAGGGAGACCCGATGACCGAAGCCTGCGTCCAGCCAACCACCCTGCGCGGGCGCGACATTCACGAGCAGCACCGCACGGCCACGCCGCTGGAGCTGCTGTTCGATCTGACCTTCGTGGTCGGCGTGGCGCTGGCCGCCGCGCAGCTGCACCACGCCGAAGGCGCCGGCCACCTGCTGCAGGTGCTGCCGGGCTACCTGCTGGCCTTCTTCGCCATCTGGTGGGCGTGGATGAACTACACCTGGTTCAGCTCGGCCTACGACAGCGACGACGCCGTCTGGCGCGTGCTGACGCTGCTGCAGATGGTGGGCGTGCTGATCTTCGCCACCAGCGTGCCGGGCCTGTTCGAGGGCCGCACGCTGCTGGCGGTGGTGGGCTACGCCGCCATGCGCCTGCCGCTGTGCCTGCAGTGGCTGCGCGCGGCGCAGGGCGACGCGGCGCGGCGCGCCACCTGCCTGCGCTACGCCGGCGGCGTGGCGGCCGTGCAGGCGCTGTGGATCGCCAACTACGCGGCCGGCGCGCACGGCTGGCTGCCGGCCGGCGCGGCCTGGCCCGCGTTTGGCCTGCTGGTGCTGCTGGAGCTGGCCGTGCCCGTGTGGGCCGAAACGCGCGGCCCGCCCACGCCCTGGCACGCGCACCACATCGCCGAGCGCTACAGCGGCTTCGTCATCATGATTCTGGGCGAGAGCATCCTGGGCGCCACCAACGCCGTCAGCAACCTGGTGCAGGCCAGCGGCCTGACGGCCGAGCTGGCGCTGGTGGGCCTGGGCGGCGCGCTGCTGGCCTTTTGCCTGTGGTGGATGTACTTCCTGCTGCCCTCGGGCGCGGCGCTGCACGCGCACCGCGAGCGCAGCTTCGGCTGGGGCTACGGCCACTACGTCACCTTCGCCGCGCTGGCCGCCGTGGGCAGCGGGCTGGAGGTGGTGGCCGACGCCATGAAGCCCGATGGCGCCACGGCGCTGGCCGCCGTCAGCGCCGTGGCCGTGCCGCAGGCCATCTACGTGGCCTCGATCTGGGCGCTGCACCGCCACGCCACGCGCGCGCCGCAGCGGCAGATCGCCCTCACCCTGCTGGTGCTGGCCTGCATCGGCCTGGGGCCGCTGGCGGTGGCGCGGGGGCTGCCGCTGCCCTGGGGCCTGCTGCTGCTGTCGCTGGGGCCGGTGATGGCGATTGTGGCGCAGGAGCGCGGGCGGCGAGCCTGATTCAAGCCATCAGCCGCCACGCCAGCGCCTCGCCCCCGGCCAGCGGCTTGAGCACCGCGTCGCCGAAGGGGTAGCTGTCGGGCGGCGTCCAGCTTTCGCGCTTGAGCGTCACGGTGCCCGTGTTGCGCGGCAGGCCGTAGAAGTCGGGGCCGTGGTGGCTGGCAAAACCCTCCAGCTTGTCCAGCGCGCCAGCGGCGTCGAAGGCGGTGGCGTACAGCTCCAGCGCGGCGTGCGCGGTGTAGCAGCCGGCGCAGCCGCTGGCGTGCTCCTTGAGCTGCGCGGGGTGCGGGGCGCTGTCGGTGCCCAGAAAGAATTTGGGGCTGCCGCTGGTGGCTGCCTGCACCAGGGCCTGGCGGTGCTGCTCGCGCTTCAAGACCGGCAGGCAGTAGTAGTGCGGGCGGATGCCGCCCTGGAAGATGGCGTTGCGGTTGTACAGCAGGTGGTGCGCGGTGATGGTGGCGGCCAGGTTGGCATCGGCCTGCTGCACGTACTGCGCGGCCTCGCGCGTGGTGATGTGCTCGAAGACGATCTTCAGCTCGGGCAAGTCACGCCGCAGCGGGCTCAGCACGCGCTCGATGAACACCGCCTCGCGGTCGAACAGGTCGATCTCGGGGTCGGTCACCTCGCCGTGCACCAGCAGCTTCAGGCCCGCGCGCTGCATGGCCTCCAGCACCTTGTAGGTCTTGCGCACGTCGGTCACGCCGGCGTCGCTGTTGGTGGTGGCGCCGGCCGGGTACAGCTTGAGCGCGACCACGCCGGCCGCCTGCGCGCACGCGATCTCATCGGGCGGCGTGTTGTCGGTCAGGTACAGCGTCATCAACGGCTCGAAGGCCACGCCCGCCGGCACCGCGGCCTGGATGCGCGCCTTGTAGGCCAGCGCCTGCGCGGCGGTGGTGACCGGCGGGCGCAGGTTGGGCATGACGATGGCGCGCGCGAACTGCGCCGCCGTGTGCGGCACCACGGCGGCCAGGGCGGCGCCGTCGCGCACGTGCAGGTGCCAGTCGTCGGGGCGGGTGAGGGTGAGCGTTTGCGGGGCAGTCATCGCGCCATTTTCGTTCAGTCCGTGTAGTCGCCATTGGCCTCGGGCTGGGACTCGATGGCGCGCACCACCACCTCGCCGGGCTTGCCATCGGCGCCGCGCCAACGTGCGCTCTCGCCCGCGCGCAGGCCCAGCAGCGCGGTGCCCAGGGGCGACAGCACCGAGATGAAGCCGCGCGCGGCATCGGCCTCGGGCGGGTAGCACAGGGTCAGGCTGCGCTCGGTGCCGCCGGCGAGGTCGGCCACGCGCACGCGCGTGAGCATGGTGACGACGTCGGGGGCGACGGTTTGCGGCGTGACGATCTCGGCGGCGTCGATCAGCTCGGCCAGCGGGGCATCGTCGGCCAAGCCCTGGCGCTGCAGCAGCTTGTACAGGCGGATGTGGTCCAGGTCGGTGATGGTGCGGCCAAAGGCGGTGTCGGTCATGGTGGCTCCTGTGCGGGCGAACGAGGGAAAAGCGCCCGGGTGGGCGAGGTCAGGCAAAGCGGTCACGGCGCCGGTGCGGTGCGGGCCCGACGATCGGTGGGGGCGCTGTGCGGGTGCGAGGGGGTGCAGCGGGACCGTCGGGCTCAGGCGAGTGCGGCCGCGAGGCGGGCCGCGCGAGCCGTGCGGGCTCGCCAGATCACGTGAGGCACCCGGCGCGCGCGCGCCCTGCCGGCGGCCGCGGGGGCCGCGTCGAGGTGCGCGGGGACGCGCACGGGCAGGACGCTCAGGGTTTGCATGGATCAATGATAGCCGCAGGACCGGCCCAAAGCCTTGCCGGCGCCTTTAAGATAGGGCGCTTGTACGGTTGATCAAGGGGTCAGCCGTTTTTTTGGCCCTCCGCGTCCCCATGTCCGCTCCCGATCCCAGCACGAGTCCGCCGGCCGCCGACCCGGCCTCCTCCCCGGCCCCTGAAAAAGCCCGCGTGCCCCTGGCGATCGAGGACTGGCTGACGGTCATCATCATGGCGCTGCTGGCGCTGATCACCTTCGCCAACGTGCTGGTGCGCTACTTCACCGACGCCTCGTTTGCCTGGACGGAGGAGGTGTCGGTGTTCCTGATGATCCTGCTGGCCATGGTGGCCAGTTCGGCCGCGGTGGCGCGCAACCGGCACATCCGCATCGAGTTCTTCGCCGACAGCGGCCCCGAGAAGCGCCAGCGCGCGCTGGCCGTCCTGGGCGCGGCGCTGGTGGCGCTGCTGTTCGTCCTGATGGCGGTGCTGTCGGTGCGGCTGGTGTGGGACGACATCCAGTACGGCGAGACCTCGCCCGGCATCGGCGTGCCGCAATGGTGGTATTCGATCTGGCTGCCCATCGTCTCCATCGCCATCGCGCTGCGCGCCATCGGCCTGATGCTGCGCGGCGGCCGGCCGGCGGCCGAGAACCCCGAGATGCCAACCTCGGCCGAGGTGCGCGACGAGGAGCAGGCGCCATGAGCACCGCACGGCCGTCCGAAGGTGCGAACGCCCCCTCGGGGGGCAGCGCAGCATGCGCAGCAGCGAAGCGTGGGGACCTTGAGCCGCCGCCGGGCCGCCCCAAGGCGGCGAACGCCCCCTCGGGGGGCAGCGCAGCATGCGCAGCAGCGAAGCGTGGGGGCCAAGTTCCATGATCGCGACGCTGCTCTTCACCCTCTTCATCGTCACCATGCTGCTGGGCGTGCCGATCGGCGCGTCCCTCGGGCTGGCGGGCGCGGCGGCCATCGCGCTGGCCAACAGCGACGCGCAGTGGTTCGGCCTGCTGGCGGTGCCGCAGAACTTCTACGCCGGCCTGGGCAAGTACCCGCTGCTGGCGGTGCCCATGTTCGTGCTGGTGGGCTCGATCTTCGACCGCTCGGGCGTGGCGCAGCGCCTGGTCAACTTCGCCATCGCGCTGGTGGGGCGCGGGCCGGGCATGCTGCCGCTGGTGGCCATCGCGGTGGCGATGTTCCTGGGCGGCATCTCGGGCTCGGGCCCGGCCAACGCCGCGGCCGTGGGCGGGGTGATGATCGCGGCGATGAACCGCGCGGGCTACCCGGCCAGCTACTCGGCCAGCGTGGTGGGCGCGGCGGCGGCCACCGACATCCTGATCCCGCCCTCGGTGGCCTTCATCATCTATTCGGTGCTGGTGTCGGGCGCCTCGGTGCCGGCGCTGTTCGCCGCCGGCATGATCCCCGGCGTGCTGGCCGGCCTGGCGCTGATCGTGCCGGCGGTGTGGATGGCGCGGCGCCACAAGATGGGCCAGCTGGAGGCCAGCCTGCCCAGGCCGCCCATCCTCAAGAGCTTCATCGAATCCATCTGGGGCCTGCTGGCGCCGGTGGTCATCCTGGGCGGCATGCGCATGGGCTGGTTCACGCCGACCGAAGCCGCCGTGGTGGCGGTGTTCTACGGCCTGTTCGTGGGCATGGTGATTCACCGCACCATGACCTGGCGCGACGTCATCATCGTGCTGAAGGAGTCGGGCGAGCTGTCGGCCGTCATCCTGATCGTGGTGGCGCTGGCGGGCATCTTCGCCTTCTCGCTGTCCACGCTGGGGGTGATCGACCCGATCACGAACGCCATCGTCAACTCGGGCCTGGGCGAGTACGGCGTGCTTTCGCTGCTGATCCTGATGCTCATCACCATCGGCATGTTCCTGGACGGCGTGTCGATCTTCCTGATCTTCGTGCCGCTGCTGTGGCCCATCGTCGAGCACTACAAGTGGGACCCGGTATGGTTCGGCGTGCTGCTGACGCTGAAGGTGTCGCTGGGCCAGTTCACGCCGCCGCTGGCGGTCAACCTGATGGTGTCGTGCCGCATCGCCAACGTGCGCATGGAGCAGACCATCCGCTGGGTGTGGCCGATGCTGCTGGCCATGGGCCTGGTGCTGGTGGCCGTCATCATCTGGCCGCAACTGGCGCTGTGGCTGCCGCATGCGCTGGGTTATTGATGTTTTTGGGCGTTGACCCGCGCCGATCAAGCGCAAGCAGCTATTTTTTGTGTAGCAACCTGAGGAGACCTCGACCATGAAGCTTCGCCGCACCCTGCTCACGGTGGCCGCCGCCGCCACCGCCGCGCTGGCCCTGGGCACCAGCCTGCCCGCCGCCGCGCAAGGCAAGTACAAGTCCGAGTACCGCATGTCCCTGGTGGTGGGCACCGCCTTCCCCTGGGGCAAGGGCGGCGAGATCTGGGCCAACAAGGTCAAGGAAAAGACCCAGGGGCGCATCAACATCAAGCTGTACCCCGGCGTCTCGCTGATCCAGGGCGACCAGACGCGCGAGTTCTCCGCCCTGCGCCAGGGCGTGATCGACATGGCCATCGGCTCCACCATCAACTGGTCGCCGCAGGTCAAGCAGCTCAACCTGTTCTCGCTGCCCTTCCTGATGCCCGACTACGCCGCCATCGACGCGCTGACCCAGGGGCAGGTGGGCAAGGACATCTTCACCACCCTCGGCAAGGCAGGCGTGGTGCCGCTGGCCTGGGGCGAGAACGGCTACCGCGAGCTGACCAACTCCAAGCACCCGATCAAGACACCGGCGGACATGAAGGGCCTGAAGATCCGCATCGTCGGCTCGCCGCTGTTCATCGACACCTTCACCGCCCTGGGCGCCAACCCGACGCAGATGAGCTGGGCCGACGCGCAGCCGGCCTTCGCCAGCGGCGCGGTGGACGGGCAGGAAAACCCGATGAGCATCTTCACCGCCGCCAAGCTGCAGACGGTGGGCCAGAAGTACGTGACCATGTGGCACTACGTGGCCGACCCGCTGGTGTTCGTGGTCAACAAGGACATCTGGGCCTCCTGGACGCCCGAGGACCGCGAGGCCGTGCGCCAGGCTGCCCTCGAGGCCGGCAAGGAAGAGATCGCCCTGGCCCGCAAGGGCCTGGCCGAGCCGGGCCAGCCGCTGCTCAAGGACATCGCCGCGCTGGGCGTGACCATCACCGAGCTGACGCCCGACGAGCGCGCCGCCTTCGTCAAGGCCACCAAGCCGGTCTACGACAAGTGGAAGCCGCAGGTGGGCACCGAGCTGGTCACCATGGCCGAGAAGGCGATCGCGGCGCGCAAGAAGTGAGCGCCTGAGGCATGCAAAAACGCCCCGCGACGCGGGGCGTTTTTTTGCGCCGTGCCCAATCAGTGTTGCAGGATCTTGCTGAGGAAGTCCTTGGTGCGCGGCTGACGGTTTTCGGGATGGTTGAAGAACTCGTCCTTGCTGCAGTCCTCCAGGATATGGCCGCCGACGTCGATGAAGATCACGCGGTTGGCCACCTTGCGGGCAAAGCCCATCTCGTGCGTGACCACCATCATGGTCATGCCCTCGCTGGCCAGCTTGACCATGACGTCCAGCACCTCGCCCACCATCTCGGGGTCGAGCGCGGAGGTGGGCTCGTCGAACAGCATCACGTTGGGGTCCATGGACAGCGCGCGCGCAATGGCCACGCGCTGCTGCTGGCCGCCCGACAGCTGGCCGGGGAACTTGTCCTTGTGCGCCATCAGGCCCACGCGGTCGAGCATCTTCAGGCCGCGCACCTTGGCGTCGTCGGGCTTGCGGCCCAGCACCTTGATCTGGGCGATGGTCAGGTTCTCGGTGACCGACAGGTGCGGGAACAGCTCGAAGTGCTGGAACACCATGCCGACCTGGCTGCGTAGCTTGGGCAGGTCGGTCTTGGGGTCGGTCACGGTGATGCCGTTGACGACGATCTCGCCCTGCTGCACCGGCTCCAGCGCGTTGACGGTCTTGATGAGCGTGGACTTGCCCGAGCCCGAGGGGCCGCAGACGACCACCACGTCGCCCTTGGCGACCTCCAGCGAGCAGTCGTGCAGCACCTGCACCGGGCCGTACCACTTGGAGACGTTCTTGATCTGAATCATGGAGGAGGACATGGGACGATCTCCTTATCGGATGATGGCGATTTTCTTGTTGATGGCCTTGACCACCGACGACAGCGAATAGCTGATGACGAAGTAGGTCACCGTCGCCATCAGGTAGGTCTCGATCGGGCGGCCGTAGTTCTTGCCGGCGGTCTCGAAGCCCTTGAGCAGGTCGTAGGCGCCGATGGCGTAGACCAGCGAGGTGTCCTGGAACAGGATGATGGTCTGCGTCAGCAGCACCGGCAGCATGTTGCGGAAGGCCTGCGGCAGGATCACCAGCTTCATGTTCTGCGCATAGGTCATGCCCACGGCCTGGCCGGCGAACACCTGGCCGCGCGGGATCGACTGGATGCCCGCGCGCATGATCTCGCTGAAGTAGGCGGCCTCGAAGGCGACGAAGGTGACGACGGCCGAATACTCGGCGCCGATGGGCCGCCCGATCATCAGCGGCACCAGCAGGAAGAACCACAGGATCACCATCACCAGCGGCACCGAGCGCATGACGTTGACGTACAGCGCCGCCGGCGCGTCCAGCCACTTCCTGCCCGACAGGCGCATCAGCGCCAGCAGCGTGCCGAAGAAGATGCCGCCGGCGGTGGCCACCGCCGTCAGGAAGATGCTGAACCACAGGCCCTTGAGGATGAAGTTCTGGATCAGGCCCCAGTTGAGCAGGGAGAAATCAAGATTGAGCATCTCAATGCCCCCCTGCGCCGGTACCCGACGAGACGAAACCCGGCACGCGGGCGCGCTTCTCGATCCAGGCGAAGATGCGGTTGATCACCAGCGCCGAGATGGCGTAGAGCACGGTGACGGCCAGGTAGACCTCGATCGGGCGCGCGGTCTCCTCGCCCACCTGCAGCGCGTACTGCGTCAGCTCGGGGATGGACACGGCAAAGGCCACTGCCGAATTCTTGAAGATGTTCATCGACTCGCTGGTCAGCGGCGGGATGATGATGCGGTAGGCCATGGGCAGCAGCACGTAGCGGTAGTACTGCGGCGTGGTGAAGCCCAGCGCCATGCCGGCGTAGCGCTGGCCCTTGGGCAGCGCCAGGATGCCGGCGCGCACCTGCTCGGCGATGCGCGCCGAGGTGAACAGGCCCAGCGCCAGCACCACCAGGATGAAGGGCGGAAAGTTCTTCATGGGCGGCACCAGCGCCGGCAGCACGAAGTACCACAGGAAGATCTGCACCAGCAGCGGGATGTTGCGAAACAGCTCGACCCAGGCATTGCCCAGCCGCGCAAGCCAGGGGCTGCTGGGCAGGGTGCGGATGACGCCGATCAGCGAGCCGACCACCAGCGCCACCACCAGCGCCGTGAGGGAGACGGACACCGTCCAGCCCCAGGCCGAGAACAGCCAGTTCAGATAGGTGATGTCGCGCCCGCTGCCAAGGCAGCCAGGCATCACATCGCCGGTGAGGGTGTCCTTGCAGAACACCATCCAATCCATTGCCATCACGACCCTCCTGCGACCGAACCGGCCCGATCCGCGACCTTCATAACCACGAACGCCCACTTGAGGCCAAGTGGGCGTCCATGCAGCTCACGCCATCAACGCGCGCTGCTGCGCGATCACTTGTTGCCGTAGTCTTCCATCGGCTTGTCGTTGGGGTGCGCCCAGGCGTTCTTGGTGCCTTCCGATGCCGGCATGTTCAGGTTGACGTTGTTGGGCGGGATCGGCTGCATGAACCACTTGTCGTACAGCTTGGCCAGCGAGCCGTCCTTGATCTGGCGCACGATGGAATCGTCGATGGCCTTCTTCAGCTTGGCATCGCCCTTGGGCAGCATGCAGGCAATGGGCTCGACCGACAGCACCTCGCCCACGATGGCGAAGTCCTTCGGGTTCTTGGCCTTGGCGATGTTGGCCGCCAGGATGGAGCCGTCCATCACGAAGGCGTCGGCACGGCCGGCCTCCAGCAGCAGGAAGCTGTCGGCATGGTCCTTGCCCTGCACGGTCTTGAAGTCGATGCCCTCGGCGCGCTCGTTCTTGCGCAGGGTCTGCACCGAGGTGGTGCCGGTGGTGGTGGCCACGGTCTTGCCGTTCAGGTCCTTGATGGACTTGATGCCGGACTTGGTGTTGACCGCCATGCGCACCTCCTCGACGTAGGTGGTGTAGGCGAAGTCCACGTCCTTCTGGCGCGCCTTGTTGTTGGTGGTGGAGCCGCACTCGAAGTCGATGGTGCCGTTCTGGATCAGCGGAATGCGGTTTTGCGAGGTGATGACCTGGTAGTTGATCGTCAAGGGCTTGCCCACGTCCTTGGCCAGGTCGCCGACGATACGCTCGGCCATCTCGGTGTGAAAGCCGACGTACTTGCCGCCACCCAGCGTGAAGGCCAGGCCCGACGAGTCGCGCACGCCCAGGTTGACGGCGCCGCGCTCCTTGATCTTGGCCAGCGTGTCGGGGGCCTGCGCCATGACGGCGCCGGCGCTCAGTGCCACGATGGAGAAAGCCAGCAGTTGCTTCTTCATGTCAGGGAACCTTTCAAAAAAACAGATGAGAAACGCTTCAGGCGCGTTCCTAGGGATTGCCATTCTACGAACCCCCGTCTAGTGGTGAACCCTTAATTGGCCTCCGGATTGTGTTGATTACTTCGCTGAACCGCCCACATCTGTGCATAGGCGCCGTGCGCGGCCAGCAGTTGCAGGTGGGTGCCGCGCTCGACGATGCGGCCGTGCTCCATCACCAGGATCTGGTGCGCATCGACGATGGTGGACAGCCGGTGCGCGATGACCAGCGCCGTCTTGCCCTGCGCGGCGCTGGCCAGTTCGGCCTGGATGGCGCGCTCGTTGGCCGAGTCCAGCGCGCTGGTGGCCTCGTCGAAGATCAGCACCGGCGGGTCCTTCAGCAGGGTGCGGGCGATGGCCACGCGCTGCTTCTCGCCGCCCGACAGCTTCAGGCCGCGCTCGCCCACCACGGTGTCGTAGCCCCTGGGCGTGGAGACGATGAAGTCGTGGATGCGCGCGGCGCGCGCGGCGGCGTGCACCTCCTCGTCGGTGGCCGCGGGGCGGCCGTAGCGGATGTTGTAGGCGATGGTGTCGTTGAACAGCACCGTGTCCTGCGGCACGATGCCGATGGCCCGGCGCACGCTGGCCTGGGTGACGCCGCGGATGTCCTGCCCGGCGATACGCACGCTGCCGGCCTGCGGCTCGTAGAAGCGGAACAGCAGCCGCGCCAGCGTGGACTTGCCCGAGCCCGAGGGGCCCACCACCGCCACCGTCCTGCCAGCCGGAATGGTGAAGCTGACGTCGTGCAGGATGGGGCGGTTGCTCTCGTAGGCGAAGTCCACGTGCTCGAAGCTCACGTCCACCGGGCCGTTGGTGTGCAGGTCGGGCGCGCCGGGCGCGTCGGCCACCTCGCGCGGACGGTCCATCAGCGCGAACATGCGGTGCAGGTCGGTCAGGTTCTGCTTGATTTCGCGGTAGATCACGCCCAGGAAGTTGAGCGGGATGTACAGCTGGATCATGAAGGCGTTGATCATCACCAGGTCGCCGATGGACAGGTGCCCGTCGGCCACGCCGGCGGTGGCGCGCCACAGCATGGCCACCAGGCCGATGCCGATGATGAGCTGCTGGCCGGTGTTGAGCAGCGACAGCGACGACTGCGACTTCAGGCGCGAGCGCTGGTAGCGGCGCAGGCTCTCGTCGTAGCGGCGCGCCTCGAACCCCTCGTTGCCGAAGTACTTGACGGTCTCGTAGTTCAGCAGCGAGTCGATGGCGTGGTTGTGCGCGGCCGAGTCGGCGGCGTTGGCCTCGACGCGAAAGTGCGTGCGCCACTCGGTCACCCACACGGTGAACACCACGTAGGCGCCCAGTGCCGCCAGCGTGATCCAGACGAAGCCGGCGTCGAAGCGCGTGCCCAGGATGGCCAGCACCAGCGCCACCTCCACCGCCGTGGGGACGATGGAATACAGCGAATAGGTCACCAGCGACTCGATGGCGCGCACGCCGCGCTCGATGTCGCGCGTCATGCCGCCGGTCTGGCGCTCCAGGTGAAAGCGCAGGCTGAGCGAATGCAGGTGCTCGAAGGTCTGCAGCGCCACCTGGCGCGTGGCGCCCTGCGTGGCCTTGGAAAACACCAGCTCGCGCAGCTCGGTGAACACGGTGGTCATCAGGCGCAGCAGGCCATAGGCCAGCAGCAGGCCCACCGGCACCACCACCAGCGCCAGCGGGTCGCTGGCCTTGACGTTCATGCGGTCGACCAGCGCCTTGAGCAGCAGCGGCACGCCCACGTTGGACAGCTTGGCGCCGGTCACCATCAGCAGCGCCGCGCCCACGCGCCAGCGGTAGCGCCACAGGTAGGGCGCCAGGCGCGCCAGCGTGCGCCAGTCCGACTGGGAGGCCGTGCCGGCGGGCATGGGCATGGGCTCAGCGGCGGCGCGCATGTTGGAAAATGCCATTCATCGATTCCTCACAGGACATTGTGCCGATGCCATCCGATCCCCGCCCAACCACCCTGCTGCGCCCGCCCAACGAGGAGCCGGTCAACGCCCCGTTCGAGCCCCTGCCCGCCGACCACACGCTGGTGCTGAAGGTCATCCCCATGCCCAGCGACGCCAACGCCAACGGCGACATCTTCGGCGGCTGGGTGATGGCCCAGGTGGACCTGGCCGGCTCGGTGCTGCCCGCGCGCTATGCGCAGGGGCGCATGGCCACGGTGGCGGTCAACCAGTTCATCTTCAGGCAGCCGGTGCGGGTGGGCGACATCCTCTCGCTGGTGGCCAAGATGGAGCGCATCGGCCGCACCTCGATGACGGTGAACGTGGGCGTGTATGCCGAGCGCATCCGCAACCAGGGGCGCTACATCAAGGTGACCGAGGCGCAGCTGACCTACGTGGCCATCGACGAGGACGGGCGGCCGCGCGAGGTGCCGGTGCGCGACCTGGCGACACCGCTGCGTCAGGACACGATGTAGGCCGCCGCGCCGGTGGCTAGCAGGCCGCCGTCGGCCCCGTGAAAGGCCATGCGCGTGCTGGCCACGCGCGAGCCCAGGCGGAGCACCTGCGCCTCGGCCCTGAAATGCGGGCCCACGCCGGGGCGCAGGTAGTCGATGCGCAGATCGATCGTGCCCAGCTTGGCAAAGCGCGCCAGGCGCTGCTCGGGCGGCTCGTCCATGTGGCGCGCGCCGATGGCCGCCATCACCGCCAGGCCGGCGGTGGCGTCCAGCACCGCGCTGATCACGCCGCCGTGCAGGCGCTGGTGCTGGTAGTGGCCGATCAGCTCGGGCCGCATGTCGATGCCGCAGCACACGCGCTCGCCCGACAGCTCGGTCACCTTCAGGCCCAGCAGGGTGTTGAAGACGATGCGCTCCTCGAACAGCTGCGACAGGCTGGCGACGAAGGCGGGCTCGAAGGGCCGGGCGGGGACAGGGGCTTTGGGGCTCATGGTTCAGGCAGCAAGCGGGTCAACTATCATAATCATAGCTTGCCGCGCTTTTCCGACGCGGGCCAGTGCCTCAAAACTTGCTGAAATCGGGTTTGCGCTTCTGCGCAAAGGCGGCAAAGGCCTCGCGCGCGGCCGGCTCGTGCAGCATGCGGCCGAAGACCGCGCCCTCCTCGTCCATGCGCGCCAGCACCGCCGCCTGCTGCCCGCCCTTCATCAGGCGCTTGGTCTCCATCAGCGCGGTCAGCGGCTTGGCCGCCAGCTTGCGCGCCTGGCCCTGGGCGATGGCGTTGCATTCGGTGGGCGGCACCACGCGGTTGACCAGGCCCACCTCCAGCGCCGCCTCGGCCATGAAGGGCTCGCCCAGCAGCAGGGCCTCGGCCGCGCGGTGCATCCCGAACATTTGCGGCAGCAGCAGGCTGGAGCCCGCCTCGGGCACCAGGCCCAGGTTGACGAAGGGCAGCGCGAAGGCGGCGTTGTCGCCGGCGTAGACCAGGTCGCAGTGCAGCAGCAGCGTGGTGCCCACGCCCACCGCCGGGCCGCAGACCGCCGCCACGATGGGCTTGGGAAAGCTGGCGATGGCGCGCAGAAAGCGCCACACCGGCTGCTGCTCGCGCGGGCCGGGGTCGGCCGGCGCGGCCTGAAAGTCGCCGATGTCGTTGCCGGCCGAGAACACCGTGGCGTCGCCCTGGATCAGCACCACCCGCACGGCGGCGTCTTGCGCCGCCTGCTCCAGGCCGTCGGCCAGCGCGGCGTACATGGCGCGGGTGATGGAGTTCTTCTTGTCGACCCGGTTGAAGGTCAGGGTCATCACGCCGGCTTCGACGTGGGTGAGGATGTCGCTCATGAGGGCCTCCGGGTTGTAACCCGGCGATGCTACCGCGCGCGCGGGCGGCGCCCTGCCGCCTGCGCGACGCTCTTGCACAATCACGCCTGATGAACGCCGCCGCCCCACCCCTGCCGCGCCGCACGCTGGCCGATTTGTCGCCGGCCAACTTCGGCATGGTGATGGCCACCGGCATCGTCTCGATCGCCATGCACCTGCTGGGCCAGGCCGTGCTGGCACGCGCGCTGCTGGCCGTCAACGCGGCGCTGTATGCAGGCCTGTGGGCGCTGACGCTGCTGCGCCTGGCCCGCCACCGCGCGCGCCTGGTCGCCGACCTTCGGGACCACGAGCGCGGGCCGGGTTTTTTCACCGCGGTGGCCGGCTCGGGCGTGCTGGGCAGCCAGTGCCTGCTGCTGGGCGGGCCGCGCGGCGCGGCGCTGGCGCTGTGGGGGCTGACCGCGCTGCTGTGGCTGCTGCTGACCTACGGCCTGTTCGCGGTGCTGACCACCAAGGCCGTCAAGCCGACGCTGGACCGCGGCATCAACGGCACCTGGCTGCTGGCCGTGGTGGCCACGCAGTCCCTGGCCGTGCTGGGCGTGCTGCTGGCGCCCGGCCTGCCCGGCAGCCTGCACCTGGCCGTCAACTTCATGGCGCTGGCGCTGTGGCTGTGGGGCGGCATGCTCTACATCTGGATCATGGCGCTGATCTTCTACCGCTACACCTTCTTCACCCTGGCCGCCGAGGACCTGACGCCACCGTACTGGATCAACATGGGCGCCATGGCCATTTCCACCCTGGCCGGCGCGCTGCTGGTGCTGGCCGCGCCGCAGGCGCCATTCCTGCGGTCACTGCTGCCCTTCATCAAGGGCTTCACGCTGTTTTACTGGGCCAGCGGCAGCTGGTGGATTCCGCTGCTGCTGGTGCTGGGCGTGTGGCGCTACGGCATCGCACGCGTGCCGCTGCGCTACGACCCGATGTACTGGGGCGCGGTGTTTCCGCTGGGCATGTACGCGGTGTGCACGCTGGACCTGATCCGCGCGCTCGAGCTGCCCTTCCTGGCCTGGCTGCCGCCGCTGTTCGGCCTGGCCGCGGTGCTGGCCTGGGTGGCGGCGTTCGCCGGCTTGCTGCACCGCATCGGGCAGTGGGCGCTGGCCCCACGCTGAAGCGCGGCCTGGCCTCTCAGCCCAGCGCCTCGCGCACCCAGTCCAGCCGGTCCTGGCCCCAGAACATCCGCTCGCCGACAAACATCGTCGGCGCGCCGAACACGCCGCGCGCCACGGCCTCCTCGGTCACGGCCTTGAGGCGGTCCTTGACCGGCTGCTGGCCGGCCTGCGCCAGCACCTGGGCCGGGTCGAAGCCGGCGGCTTGCAGGACGACGCCGACCACGGCCGGATCGCCCATGTTCTTTTCATCGACCCACATGGCCTGGAACATGGCGCGGCAGCAGTCGCCGAAGCGCGCGCCGCCATCGTGCATCTGCATGGCCGTAGCGCCGCGCATCAGCAGCAGGGTGTTGACGGGAAAGTGGGGGTTGAAGCGCAGCGGCACGCCGTAGCGCGCGGCATGCTGCTCGAGGTCGCGGCGCACGTAGCGGCTCTTGGCCGGCACCTCGGCCGGCGAGCGATTGCCCGTGGCCTGGAACACGCCACCCAGCAGCATGGGCTTGCAGACCAGCTCGGCGCCGGCGTCGCGGCACAGCGCGGGCAGTTGCGTCCAGGCCAGGTAGGCGGCGGGGCTGCCGAAGTCGAAGTAGAACTCGACGGTCTTGGTGGTCATGCGCGGCTCCTGGTTCAGAATTTTTCAGACCACGGGCGCAGGTCCAGTTCGTGCGTCCAGGCATCGCGCGGCTGGCGGTGCAGCATCACATACTGCTGGGCGATGTGCTCGGGGTTGAGGATGCCGTCCTGCGCCTTCAGGGCATAGCGCTCGGGGAACTGCGTGCGGATGAACTCGGTGTCGATGCCGCCGTCGATCACGGCATGCGCCACGTGGACGCCCTGCGGCCCCAGCTCGCGCGCCATGCTTTGCGCCAGCGCGCGCAGCGCCATCTTGGCGCCGGAAAACGCCGCGAACCGGGCGCCGCCGCGCAGCGAGGCCGTGGCCCCGGTGAACACGATGGTGCCGCGGTGCCCACCGGCGGGCATGGAGCGCGCCACCATGCGCCTGGCGACTTCGCGCGCGTTCAGGAAGCCGGCAAAGCAGGCCATCTCCCACACCTTGAAGTACTTGCGCGCGGTCTCAGTCAGGATGCTCTCGGGCACGTTGGCGCCGATGTTGAACACCAGCACCTCGATCGGGCCGACCTCGCGCTCGATGCGCTCGACCAGCGCCACCACCTCGTCTTCCTTGCGGGCATCGCTGCCGAAGGCGTGCGCGGTGCCGCCCGCGGCCTCGATCTGCGCCACCAGCGGCGCCAGCTTGTCGGCATGGCGGCGCGTGACGCAGGTGGCGTAGCCCTCGCGCGCAAAGGCGCGGGCGATGGCGCCGCCGGTGGCGTCACCGGCGCCGACGACGAGGGCGGCTGCCTGCTGGGACATGGCGGGCTTCACTCCTTGAAGTAAACCACCTGGTGCGTGGTCGCCAGCAGCTGGCCGCCGGCGCTCCACAGCTCGCCGCTCTGGTCGAAGTAGCCGTTGAAGAAGCGCTGCCCGCGCGCCTGCGCCAGCACGTGGCCGGTGCCGCAGGCGGCCAGCAGCGCCGGGTCGACGTGGAAGTAGATCGAAAACGAAACGGTGCCGATGGGCGTCATGGTGGCGCGGCGCAGCCACACGCGGGGGTAGAACGTGTCGCACAGCGCCGTCAGGCTGGCGTAGTCCAGCGGGCGCGGCGGCTCGTCGCGCACCCACAGGCCGGTCTCGCTGCCGGGCGTTTCGGCGCCGTTCCAGTCACGCGGCATCGGGCCTTCGAAAAAGCGCATGTCGTAGCGGCCGAACCAGGCCACGCGCGCGCTGCGCGGCGCGCTGGGCACCTCATCCACCGCGGGCACCGCCGGCATCGTGCGGTCGGTGGCGCCCCAGGTGGTGCGCCGCACGGCCGTGACCACGGTGGCGGTGAACACCACGGCGTCCGTGCCCGCCGCGTCGGGCTGATGCACGGTGACGATCCAGTGCTGGGTCGAGCGGTTGGTGCGCGCCGGCGCGGCCTCGACCGTGAACGGGCCGTCGGCCAGCGCGGCGGCGAAATTGCCGGTGAAGGCCACCGGCTCGCCCAGCCGCTCGGGATGGATCAGGACGGCCTGCAGCGCCTGCGCGGCGGTGATGCCACCAAAGGGACCGACCATGTTGGCGTAGCCGGCGCTGGTGTGGCCGCGAAAGCGCCGCGGCGCGCCGGCGGCACTGGCCGGCAGCGGCTGCAGCGCCACCGCGCGATCGAAGGCGTGCTCCGCGAGTCCCGCATCCCCATCCATAAGATTCCTCGATTGATGGCTGCTCGCGCTTGCCAGGCAAGGGCGAGCGCCCGATTGAACCCGAATTGGGTGGGGATCACACGCGCTCGAAGATGCCCGCCGCGCCCTGCCCCATGCCCACGCACATGGTGACCATGCCGTACCGGCGATTGTGGCGCCGCAAGGCATGCACGACTGTCGCCGACCGGATCGCGCCGGTGGCGCCCAGCGGGTGGCCCAGGGCGATGGCGCCGCCCATCGGGTTGACCTTGGCGGGGTCCAGCTTGAGCGTGTTCATCACCGCCAGCGACTGCGCGGCAAAGGCCTCGTTCAGCTCGATCCAGTCCAGCGCGTCCTGCTTGAGGCCGGCGGCCTTGAGCGCCGCCGGAATCGCCTCGATCGGCCCCACGCCCATGATGTGCGGCGGCACGCCGCGCGCGGCAAAGCTGACGAAGCGCGCCAGCGGCGTCAAACCGAAGCGCTTGACCGCCGACTCGCTGGCCAGGATCAGCGCGCCCGCGCCGTCGCTGGTCTGGCTGCTGTTGCCCGCCGTCACGCTGCCGCGCGCGGCAAACACGGTGCGCAGCTTGCCCAGCCCTTCCAGGCTGGTGTCGGGGCGCGGGCCTTCGTCGATGTCCACCGTGCGCGTGCGGGTGCCCACCTCCGCGGTCTTGAGGTTGACGCGCCGCTCGGTCACCTCGATGGGCGTCATCTCGTCCTTGAACTCGCCCGCGGCAATGGCCGCCACGGCGCGCTGGTTGGACTGCAGCGCAAACGCGTCCTGCGCCTCGCGCGACACGCCCCACTGCTGCGCCACCTTCTCGGCCGTCAGCCCCATGCCGTAGGCAATGCCGTAGTCGTCCACGTTGTCGGTGTCGGCAAAGACGGCGGGCGACAGCGAGGGCGTGTTGCCCATCATCGGCACCATGCTCATGCTTTCCACACCGGCGGCGACCATCACCTCGGCCTCGCCCACGCGGATGCGGTCGGCGGCGATCTGCACCGCCGACAGACCCGAGGCGCAAAAGCGGTTGACGGTGATGCCGCCCACCGACTTGGGCAGCCCCGCCAGCACCGCGCCCACGCGCGCCACGTTCAGGCCCTGCTGCGCCTCGGGAATGGCGCAGCCGCAGACCAGGTCTTCGATGGCGGCCGGGTCCAGCCCCGGCGCCTGCCGCAGCGCCGAGCGCAGCACGGCGGCCAGCAGGTCGTCGGGCCGGGTGTTCCTGAAATAGCCCTTGTGCGACTTGCCGATGGGCGTGCGCGTGGCGGCGACGATGTAGGCGTCCTGGATTTGCTTGCTCATGATTCGTTTGCTCCTTGCTTCGCCTTCAATTGCGCACCGGCTTGCCCGTGGCCAGCATGCCCATGATGCGGGCCTGCGTCTTGGGGTGGCCCAGCAGGCCGGTGAAGGCCTGGCGCTCCAGCGCCATCAAATATTCCTCGTTCACCAGCGTGCCAGCATCCACGTCGCCGCCGGTCAGCACGCCCGCGATCAGGCTGGCGATGTGAAAGTCGTGCGCGCTGATGAAGCCGCCGTCGCGCATGTTGACCAGCTGGCCCAGGATGGTGGCCTTGCCGTCGCGCCCCGCCACCGGGAACAAACGCTTGAGCGGCGCGCGCCAGCCGGCCTGGTGCATGGTCTTGGCCTCGCTGATGGCCACGTGCAGCACCTCGTCCTTGTGCGGCACGATCACATCGCTCCACTGCAGGTAGCCCAGTTGGCGCGACTCGATGGCGCTGGTGCCCACCTTGGCCATGGCCGCCGCGGTGAAGCCCTCGGTCAAAAAGGGCAGCAGGTCCTTGCCCGTGCTGGCCTGCGCGTTCTCAGCCGCGCGGCGGGCGATGTAGGCCAGGCCGCCGCCGCCGGGCACCAGGCCCACACCGACCTCGACCAGGCCCATGTAGCTTTCCAGGTGCGCCACGCGGCGCGCGCAGTGCACCGACAGCTCGCAGCCGCCCCCCAGCGCCATGCCGCGGATGGCCGCGACGACGGGCACCTGGGCATAGCGCACGCGCAGCATCATCTCCTGCAGCTCCTGCTCCATCGAGCCGACCAGGTCGGCCCCGCCAGCCACGTAGCCGGGCAGCATGGATTCGAGGTCGGCGCCGACCGAGAACGGCTCGCTGCCGGGCCAGATCACCAGCCCCTGATACTCGCTCTCAGCCGCATCCAGCGCCTTGGCAAAGCCCTCGGCCACCTGCGGGCTGATGACGTGCATCTTGGTCTTGAGCGAGGCGATCAGCACCTCATCGTCCAGCGTCCATACACGGATCGCCTTGTCCTCGAACACGGTCTTGCCGGCGCCAATAGCGCGCGGCCCGCCTTCGCCCAGCAGCAGCTCGGGAAAGATCTGGCGTTGATACACCGGCAGCGTGCGGCGCGGCTCGAACTGGCCGGTGCCGGGGTTCCACGAACCCTTGTCGGTGTGCACGCCGCCGGCCTCGGCCACCGGGCCCTTGAACACCCAGTCGGGCAGCGGCGCCTTGCAGATCGCCTTGCCGGCGTCGATGTCGGCCTGCACCATCTGCGCCACTTCCAGCCAGCCGGCCTCCTGCCACAGCTCGAATGGCCCCTGCTGCATGCCAAAGCCCCAGCGCATGGCCTGGTCGACGTCGCGCGCGGTGTGGGCAATGCTTTGCAGATGCACGGCGGCATAGTGAAAACCGTTGCGCAAAATGGCCCACAGGAACTGCCCCTCGGCGCCGGTCGATTCGCGCAGCAGCTTCAGGCGCTCGGCGGCGGGGCGTTGCAGCATGCGGCCGTACACCGCGTTGGCCTTGGCGCCGGCAGGCACGTAGCTGCCACTCTTCAGGTCGAAGCGCAGCACCTCGCGCCCCACCTTCTTGAAGTAGCCGGCCTTGGTCTTTTGCCCCAGGTTGCCCAGCTCGATCAGCTTGGCCAGATCGGCCGGCGTGCTGAAGGCGGCGTAGAACGGATCGGCATCAAGGCTCAGCTTGCCCTGCTGCGTCTTGATCACGTGGCCCAGCGTGTCCAGCCCCACCACGTCGGCGGTGCGGAAGGTGCCGCTGCTGGCGCGGCCCAGGCGCTTGCCGGTCAGGTCGTCGACCACGTCGTAAGTCAGGCCGTAGCGCTGCACCTCCTGCATCGTCATCAGCATGTTGCCGATGCCGATGCGGTTGGCGATGAAGTTGGGCGTGTCCTTGGCGCGCACCACGCCCTTGCCCAGGCCGCTGGTGACGAAGGCCTCCAGCTGGTCGAGCACACCGGGCTCGGTGGTGGGGGTGGCGATCAGCTCCACCAGGTGCATGTAGCGCGGCGGGTTGAAGAAGTGGATGCCGCAAAAGCGCGGGCGCAGCTGCTCGGGCAGCGCCTGCGACAGCTCGGTGATCGACAGGCCCGAGGTGTTGCTGGCCAGGATGGCGTTCTTGCCCACCGAGGCGGCGATCTTGTGGTACAGATCGCTCTTCCAGTCCATGCGCTCGGCAATGGCCTCGATCACCAGGTCGCAGCCCTTGAGCTTTTTCAGGTCGTCCTCGTAGTTGGCGGGCTCGATCAGGTCGGCGTCGGCCGCCACGCCGATGGGCGAGGGCTTGAGCTTTTTCAGGTTGGCGATCGCGTTCAGCACGATGCCGTTCTTGGGGCCTTCCTTGGCCGGCAAATCGAACAAGACCACCGGCACCTTCAGGTTGACGAGCTGGGCCGCGATCTGCGCGCCCATCACGCCCGCGCCGAGCACGGCGACTTTTCTCACGTTGAATCGGGACATGGTTTTTTCCATTCAATTCGGTTGTTGCACGCGCTGCCAGGTCTGCGTGCGCCAGAACGGCCCCAGGTAGCCGCGCACCTGCAGCTGCCTGCCGCCATCGACGGGCGTGAAGCTGGCGCGGTACTCCTTGCCGTTTTCGGGGTCGAGGATGGTGCCGCCCTCCCACACGTCCTTGTCCGCGTTCTTCTTGCCGCCGCGGATGATCTCCAGCCCCACCATGGGCTGGCCCTTGCGGTCGTCCGTGCACTCGTCGCACACCGTCTTGGCGCCCTTGCGCAGGGTTTTCTCGATGCGGCCCGACAGGCCATTGGGGCCCT
The DNA here is from genome assembly GCA_024235995.1 of Burkholderiaceae bacterium. NCBI lineage: Bacteria > Pseudomonadati > Pseudomonadota > Betaproteobacteria > Burkholderiales > Burkholderiaceae > Burkholderiaceae bacterium. The sequence goes on along the minus strand of JACKLI010000001.1, from coordinate 1,335,110 downwards.
CGGCGATGCGGATCTCGGCCTTGGGCTCCTGGGTCTTGTCGTCGATGCTGTTCCAGGTGCCCACGGGGGTCATCTGGGCCAGGGCGGGCGTCAAGAATGCTCCGAATGCGATAGCGACCAGGGATTGTTTCATGCAGGCTCCAGACAGATTTTTGGGTCATTGACCGCCACCCCCTCCCCCGCCTCGCGGGAGAGGGTTGGGGCGAGGGAGGGGCCGCTCAGGCCAGCGCCGCCTCGGTGTCCAGCAGGTTGACCGCGCCGGCGCGCGCGGTGATCATCAGCGTGGCCGTCTCGGGGAACAGGCGCGCGAAGTAGAAACGCGCGGTCTGCAGCTTGGCGGCGTAGAAGGGGTCGGCATTGCCGGCGGCGATCTGCTTGAGCGACACGCTGGCCATGCGGGCGAACAGGTAGCCGAACACCAGGTGCCCGGCCACGCGCAGAAAGTCGGTCGCCGCCGCGCCCACCTCGTCGGGGTTGGTCATGCCCTTGAAGCCGATCTCGGTGGTGAACTTGCTGAACTTGTCGGCCAGGCCCGCCAGCGGGTTGATGAACTCGGCCATGGCTTCGCTCACGCCCTCGGCACGCACCAGCGCCTCGATCTGCTTGCCCAGCTTCTTGAGCGTGGCGCCCTGGTTCATCAGCACCTTGCGGCCCAGCAGGTCGAGCGCCTGCACGGTGTTGGTGCCCTCGTAGATCATGTTGATGCGCGCGTCGCGCACGAACTGCTCGGCGCCCGTCTCATGGATGTAGCCGTGGCCGCCATACACCTGCATGCAGGCGTTGGTGGCGGCAAAGCCGTTGTCGGTCAGGAAGGCCTTCACGATGGGCGTCAGCAGCGCCACCATCTCCTCGTTGTCCTGGCGCACCTTTTCGTCGGGGTGGTGCTCGGCCTGATCCAGCAGCAGCGCGCACCAGGTGGCCAGCGCGCGGCCGCCCTCGGCGTAGGCCTTGGCGGTCAGCAGCATGCGGCGCACGTCGGGGTGCACGATGATCGGGTCGGCCGGCTTGTCCTTGGCCTTGGGGCCCGACAGGCTGCGCATCTGCAGGCGTTCCTTGGCGTACGCCAGCGCGTTCTGGTAGGCCACCTCGGTCAGGCCCAGCGACTGGTTGCCCACGCCCAGGCGCGCGCCGTTCATCATCACGAACATGGCGGCCAGGCCCTTGTTGGGCTCGCCCACCAGGGTGCCTTCGGCGCCGTCCAGGCTGAGCTGGCAGGTGGCGTTGCCGTGGATGCCCATCTTGTGCTCCAGGCCGGTGCACACCACGGGGTTGCGCTCGCCCGGGCTGCCGTCCGCCTTGAGCTTGAACTTGGGCACGACGAACAGGCTGATGCCCTTGCTGCCCTTGGGCGCGTCCGGCAGGCGCGCCAGCACCAGGTGCACGATGTTGGGCGCGAAGTCGTGCTCGCCCGCGCTGATGAAGATCTTGCTGCCGGTGATCTTGTAGCTGCCATCGGCCTGCGGCTCGGCCTTGGTGCGCAGCAGGCCCAGGTCGGTGCCGCAGTGCGGCTCGGTCAGGCACATGGTGCCGGTCCACTCGCCGCTGGTCAGCTTGGGCAGGTACAGCTTCTTCTGCTGCTCGCTGCCGTGCGCGTGCAGCGCGGCGTAGGCGCCGTGCGCCAGGCCGGTGTACATGGTCCAGGCCTGGTTGGCGCTGTTGAGCATCTCGAACACGCAGGTGTTCATCACCATCGGCTGGCCCTGGCCACCGTACTGGGGGTCGCACGACAGCGCGGGCCAGCCGCCTTCCACGTACTGCTGGTAGGCCTCTTTGAAGCCCTTGGGCGCCGTCACCTCATGCGTGGCCTTGTCCAGCGTGCAGCCTTCGGCGTCGCCGCTCAGGTTGATGGGGGCGATCACCCCGGCGGCGAACTTGCCGGCTTCCTCCAGCACCGCGTCCATGGTCTCGGCGTCCACGTCGGCGTAGCGCGGAATGGCCTTGAGCTGGTCGACGGCGCCAAGCAGTTCGTGCAGCACGAATTGCATGTCGCGCAGGGGCGGGGTGTAGCTGGGCATGGCGGGGGCTCTCCTGGTTTGAATGAAAGAAGGATCAGGCGCCGTAGCGCTGAAGGATGTTGACGAAACCTTGCCGGGCGCGTGCCTGCGAGCCGGGCCGGCGCATGAAGCGCGCCTCGTAGTGCAGCGCCAGGATCAGGGCGTGGATCTCGAAGCTGATCTGGCGCGGGTCGGCACCGGCGGCCAGGTGGCCTTCCTCGCAGGCCTGGGCCACGGCGCGCGTCATGGCGCCGATCCAGGCGTCCACCGCCTCGGCCAGCGCGTCGTGCACCGCGCCGGGGCGGTCGTCGAACTCGACCGCGCCGCTGATGAAGATGCAGCCCGAGTCCAGCTCGGCGCTGGTGTGGCGCATCCAGTTCTCGAACAGGGCGCGCACCCGCGGCAGCCCGCGCGGCTTGCGCATGGCGGGCGCGAAGACCTCGGCCTCGAAGCGGCGGTAGTACTCGCGCACCACGGCGATCTGCAGCTCCTCGCGCGAGCCGAAGTGGGCGAACACGCCCGACTTGCTCTTGCCCACGGCCTCGGCCAGGGTGCCGATGGACAGGCCCTCCAGCCCCACGCGCGCGGCCATGCCCAGGGCAACGGCCACGATCTCGGCGCGCGTCTGCTCGCCCTTGGCCAGCGCGCGCGGCGTCCCGCCGGCGCGGACGGCCGAATGGGGGGGAGGAAGCAGGATCGAAGTGGTCATAATAAAACGAACGATCGTGCTATTTTGAGGTTGTTTTGGACGTCTGCCAAGAGCCAGGATCCATCATCGACTAAGTATTTACCCGTAGATCACTGCATTCGATGCCCTCGGGGACACTGTGCGAGCGCCGGGCGCGTCTGTCAACGGGCGGGGCGGGCCGGAGGGGCCGGCATGGCGGCCTCATCCAGCAGACGGGGCTCTTTCTTGCCCATGGGGCCATGGCGCACCCGCTTCATGGCATGCGCCAGAAAACATGAACAATATGGCTGCAGCGCCTGCCGATCAAGCGCCACAAACTACAATATTCATAGTATCCGCGCCAGGCAGGCCGGCAATTGGTCGAGCGGGCTGCGCCGAAAGCCTGAGCGCGCGAAGCGCTGCAGCCGCCCGGCCATGAAGGCCACCAGCAGCGCCGCCGCCACCTTGGCATCGGCGTCGGGCGTGGCGGTGGCGGCGCCATCTTGCGCCGCACCGTCGCGCAGGCTCTGGCGCAGCGCCGCTTCCAGCTTGTCGAACAGATGGTTCATGCGCTCCTGCAGGCGCTGGTGCTCGCCCACCAGGGCGTCGCCCACCATCACGCGCGCCATGCCGGGGTTCTTCTCGCCGAACTGCAGCACCATGGTCACGATGCGCGCGGCCCGCGCCGGGCCGGCCGGCCCGCGCGCGCCGATCTGGTTGACGAGGCCGAACACGCTCGACTCGATGAAATCGATCAGCGCCTCGAACATCTGCGCCTTGCTGGCGAAGTGGCGGTACAGCGCCGCCTCGCTCATCTGCAGGCGCGCGGCCAGCGCGGCGGTGGTGATGCGGTCGAGCGCGGGCTGCTCCAGCATGGCGGCCAGCGCCTGCAGGATCTGCTCGCGCCGCTCGCCGGGCCTGGCGCGCCGGCGCGGCGCGGCGGTGCCCGGGGCCGGGTCGGCCGTGCTGGCGGGGGCGTCGTCGGGCTGCATGGCGGCGTCGGGTGTTTCCAAATGATTCTGCCATAGCCACCCCGGCTGCCCCACGGGGCTATCCAGCCTTGATCATGGTGCCGAAGGCCTGGTCGGTCAGCACCTCCAGCAGCATCGCGTGCGGCACGCGCCCGTCGATGATGTGCACGGCGTTGACGCCGCTCCTGGCCGCGTCCAGCGCGCCGCTGATCTTGGGGATCATGCCGCCGGAGATGGTGCCGTCGCGCACCAGCGCGTCGATGCCCGCCGGCGTCAGCTCGGGCAGCAGCTGGCCGGCCTTGTCCAGCACGCCGGGGATGTTGGTCAGCATCAAGAGCTTCTCGGCCTGCAGCACCATGGCCAGGCGCGCGGCCACCACGTCGGCGTTGATGTTGTAGCTCTCGTTGTGCGCGCCGAAGCCGATCGGGCTGACCACGGGGATGAACTGGTCGTCCTGCAGCGCCTTGACCACCGCCGGGTCGATGGCCTCGATGTCGCCCACCTGGCCCACGTCGTGCTCCACGGCGGGGTCCTTTTGATCCACCATGCGCAGCTTGCGCGCGCGGATCAGCCCGCCGTCGCGCCCGGTCAGGCCCACCGCCTTGCCGCCGGCCTGGTTGATCAGGCCCACGATGTCCTGCTGCACCTCGCCGGCCAGCACCCACTCCACCACCTCCATGGTCTCGTCGTCGGTCACGCGCATGCCCTGGATGAAGTGGCCCTGCTTGCCCAGGCGCTTCAGGGCGGTCTCGATCTGCGGGCCGCCGCCGTGCACCACCACCGGGTTGATGCCCACCAGCTTGAGCAGCACCACGTCCTCGGCAAAGGCCTGCTGCAGCGCCGGCTCGGTCATGGCGTTGCCGCCGTACTTGATGACCATGGTCTTGCCATGGAACCGGCGGATGTAGGGCAGCGCCTGCGCCAGGATGTGGGCCTTGTCGCGGGCGGCGGTGGCGTTGATGTCGTTGGTCATGGCAGGTAGGGGCAGAGATGCGGCAAGCCGTCAATGATAGGGAGCGCTACAGCCGGGTATTGCGAAACACCCGCTGCATCTTGAATCGGATCAGCGCCATGTACGCTGCCACGTAGCTCAGCGCAAACAGCAAGCAAAACGCCAGCAGCACGCCGCTGAAGCGCCAGAACAGCAGCGCCGGCACCACCGACAGCGCGATGAAGCCCCACAGGTAGGGGGCCACGCGGTTGTTGCGCTTGAGCATGCTGCGCGCTTCATCCTCGTCCAGCACGCTGCGCACCACGCGCCGGTAGATGAGCTGGTGCAGGTGCAGGGCGTCGGCCATGCCCGGCGAGTCGCCGCGCATCAGCTTGCGGTAGATGGAAAACAGCGTCTCCCACACCGGGTAGATCAGCAGCAGCAGCGGAAACCAGGGTGACACGATGGGATGGCGCTGCACCAGCAGCAGGCTGATCACGGCAATTCCCACGCCCCACACATAAGCACCGGCGTCGCCCGCAAACACCAGTCCACGCGGATAGTTCCACACCAGAAACCCCCCTGTCGCCGCCGCCAGCGCAACGGCCAGCACCGCCAGTTCACGATCACCCACCTGCAACGCCACATGCGCCAGCGCCAGGCACACCACCAGCGCCACCACGCCCGCCAGGCCGTTGTACCCATCAATAATATTGAAAGCATGCGGCAGGCCGGCCACCGCCAGCACCGCCAACCCCACACCCAGCCACGGCCAAGCGTTCCAAACAGCATCCAGCCACGCAAAGTCCAGCCGCGGCACCGCGATACCGAACAAACCCCAGGCCAGCAGGCCCGAGCTCAGGGTCAGCAGCAGGCGCCAGCGCACGGCCAGTTTCTGCGTCAAATCCTCCAGCACGCCGCCGGCAAACGCCGGCAGCACGACCAGCGCCCAGGTGACCCATGAAACCCGATCGACGTCGATGTTGCCCGCCAGATCGGCCGCCTGCAGCAACGGCAGGGCTGCCAACGCCAGCGTCGCGCCCGCCAGCAGGCCAATACCGCCCACACGCGGCACGTCGCCGACATGAAAGCGCTGCGGTGCGTCCTGCGGATAACGCGCCGAGCGCGGCCGCAGCAGTCGGCGCGCCGCCAGGGTCAGCACCAGAGACAACACGAACGCGAGAGCCGCCACCGAAATCATTCGAAAAACCTGAACCTGAAACGGCAGTCGACCACCTGGAATCGCCTTGTTTCCAGCGCGCGTGCTTGCGAATGCCCGAGTCACCCGAACCTCTGGGGTGAAACCCGCCCTGCCCCCGCCCGCACCGCCGACGATGCGTTCAAAAAAGGGCCTCATGGTAGCATCCAAGGCCCTGCCCGGAGACGGCCGCCCGCGGCGCCCACCGGTCGCAAGCCGCTTGATTTCCATGGCATCCGCTCCCTCCACACTGCACATCTATCGGCGCGACATCGACGCCAGCGAGCGCACCTCCTTGACCGTGCTCGCCACCCACATTGGGCTCGGCGCCCGCGTGCTAGACCTGGGCTGCGGCAGCGGCGCCCTCGGTCGCTTCCTGCGCATGGAGGGCAGCAGCCTCATCATCGACGGCCTGACCATCAGCCCAGAAGAAGCCGCGCTGGCCGCACCGCACTACCGCCGCGTCGAGGTCGCCGACCTCGAAAGCTGCGACCTGGCCGCCCTGTTTGCACCGGGCAGTTACGACGCCATCGTCTGCGCCGACGTACTCGAGCACATCCGCCACCCCGAGCAGGTGCTGCGCGCCTGTCGCCTGCTGCTGGCCGAGGGCGGGCGCGTGCTGTTGTCCATCCCCAATACCGGTTACGCGGGCCTGATCGCCGAGCTGATGACCGGCGAGTTCCGCTACCGCCCCGAAGGCCTGCTGGACGAAACCCACCTGCGTTTTTTCACCCGCCAGACACTGACCCGTTTTCTGGCCGCCGAGCACTGGGCCGTGGAGGAAATCCAAACTGTCCCGCGGCCCCTGCCCGACTCCGAGTTCCGCGTCGCCTTCGACGCCCTGCCCCCCGCCGTGGCGCGCCACCTGCTCGCGTTGCCCGATGCGTTGAGCTACCAGTTCATCGTGCGCTGCCGCCCGGCCGCGCCCGACGAGGCCATCGCCCCCCCCGAACCGCCAGCGCACCTGCCCGTCCAGGCCCATTTCTCGGCCGAGTTGTACTGGGATCAGGGCCAGGGCTTCGCCGAGCAACGCAAGCAAGTCGCCAGCGGCATCATCGGCCGCGAAATGCAGACTCTGCGCTTCGAATTGCCCGACGGGCTGGACGGCTTGCGACGCCTCAAGCTCGACCCCGCCGACCGGCCCGGCATCCTGCATCTGCACGCCCTGCGCCTGCGCTGCGCCGATCAGGAGCAGCCCCTGTGGCACTGGCGCGCGTCCGAGCCCGGCGTCGGCGCGTCATTGCAAAGCACCCCATGCCATCAAGTGGTCTGGGGCGCGCCACTGCCCGGCAGCGCTGCAGCAGCCGTCCTGACCGGAGACGATCCATCGATTGAACTGCCCATCGACGGCACCACGCTGGCGCGCGCCGCCACCCACCACGCCCTCACGGTCGAGGTGGATCTGGGCTGGCCGATGTCGGCCGACTATCTGCACCTGGCCAGCGTCATCGGTCCGCTGCAAAGCGAACGGCAATTCCTGCGCGAACAAGTCGAGCGCACGGTCGCCATCATGCAAGACCACGAAAAACTGGCCCTGGAACACACCGACCTGCACCGACAACACGCCGACCTGCATCGACGCCACACCGACCTGCACCGGCAACACGCCGACTTGCGTCAAGCCCACACCGAGCTGTCGAAGACCACCGAACACCAGTCGCAAGCGATCCATCAACTGCGCGCCCAAATCCAGGGGCTGTCATTGCAAACCAACGAGTTGTCGGCGGAAAACGCGGCGTTGTCTACGGAAAACGCGGCGTTGTCCACCAACAACGAAAAGCTTGCGGCAGAAAACACCCATCTGTCCGCCGCCAATGCCACCCCGCCCCATCCAGCCGTCCTCCAAGCGCAGCAACAAATCGCCACATTGCAGCAGCAACTGCGCGACGCCACCGATGCGGTGTACCGGCTGCAGAACCTGCGCGCCGTCCGCTACACCCGCCCGCTGGCCAACCTGCGCAACCGGCTTCTCGGCCGCCCACCCGGCGTCTTGCCGATACCCGCTTCACCCGCCCTCGCGCCGACGCCCGCACCCGTGATGCTGCCCATCCCGGCGCCGCGCAGCGCAGGGGTCGACATCATCGTGCCCGTTTACCGCGGCCTGGCCGACACCCGGCAGTGCCTTGAGTCGGTGTTGACCAACCCACAAACCACGGACTGGCGCCTGATCGTCATCAACGACTGCAGCCCCGAGCCCGAAGTCACCGAGTGGCTGCGCGCGCTGGCCGCTGCCGAGCCGCGCCTGACCCTGCTGGAAAACGAGCACAACCTGGGTTTCGTCGGCACCGTCAACCGCGGCATGGCACTGTCGGCCGAGCACGACGTGCTGTTGCTCAACAGCGACACCGAAGTGGCCAACGACTGGCTCGACCGCTTGCGCCGCTGCGCCTACAGCCAGGCGCGCGTCGGCTCGGTCACCCCGTTCTCGGGCAATGCCACCATTTGCAGCTACCCCGAGTTCTGCGCCGACAATTCCCTGCCGCCAGGCCACGACACCGCCAGCCTGGACGCCCTGTTCGCCCAGGCCAACGCGGGCCGCAGCGTGCCGGTGCCCACCGCCGTCGGTTTTTGCATGTACATCCGCCGCGACGCCCTGCAAGCCGTGGGGCTGTTCGACGAAGCCCACTTCGGCAAGGGCTACGGCGAGGAAAACGACTTCTGCCAGCGCGCCATCGACCTGGGCTGGGTCAACCTCCATGCGCTGGATACCTACGTGCGCCACACCGGTGGCGTGAGCTTCGGCGACAGCAAGAGCCCGCGCGAGCTCGCCGCCATGGACACCCTGCGCCGCCTGCACCCCGGCTACGAAGCCCAGGTGCGTGATTTCGTGCAGGCCGACCCGGCACGCCCCGCGCGGCTGGCGGTCGACTGGCTGCGCGCCACCGACGGCGGCCGCAAGCCCGTGATCCTGGCGGTTCATCACGCGCGCGGAGGCGGCACCGAGCGCCACGTGCTCGAACTGGCCGCGCACCTGGCCGACGAAGCCCTGTTCCTGTCTTTGCAGCCCGCGGGGGCGCAGCAGCACGTGGTGCTGCGTCTGATCGAGACCCAGGACGGCCACGCCGCGTTTTCCGAGCGGTGGTCGGTGCAGTTCGATCTGGCGCACCAACGGGACGCCCTGCTGCACCTGCTGCGCGCCATGCCGGTGGCGCACATCCACCACCACCACCTGCTCGGCCACGGCCCCACCGTGTGGGCGCTGGCGCAAACGCTGGGCGTAAGCTACGACTTCACCGTCCACGATTTCTACAGCCGCTGCACCCACATCACGCTGACCGGCCAGCACGGCCGCTACCAGATGGACGGGCACGGCGAATGCTGCGGCGGCCAGCACCCCCCTTCGTTGCCGGAAGTGCAGGAAGACATCCAGGCCTGGCGCAAACGCAACCGGCAATTCCTGCTGCTCGCCCGCTTCGTGCTCGCCCCCAGCCTGGACACCGCCGTCCGTATCCAGCAGTTCGTCCCCCAGGCGTCGGTCCGGTTTGCCCCGCACACCGACCTCAACCCCTCGGCCCTGCCCGCGCCCCAACCCACGCCGCTGCCCACCGAGCGCCCGCTGCGCGTGGTCGTCATTGGCGCGCTCAGCGCCATCAAGGGCGCCGATGTGCTGGAAGACACCGCCCGACTGGCCCGCAAGACCGGCGCGCCGATCGAGTTTCAGCTCATCGGCTACGCCTATCGGCACCTGCAGACCACCCCCGCCACCGCCCTGACCAAGGTGCACGGCCAATACGACGAGGCCGACCTGCCCGCCATGCTGCAGCGCATCGCGCCCGATGTGGTGTGGTTCCCCGCCCTGTGGCCCGAGACCTACAGCTACACGCTGAGCGCCGCGTTGGCCGCCAATCTGCCCGTGGTGGTGCCCGACCTGGGCGCCTTCGTCGAACGCGTGGCCGGGCGCCCCTGGAGCTGGGTACAGGCCTGGGACAGCACGCCCGAGCAATGGGTTGATTTTTTTCGCACCGTGCGCACCCAGTTGCTGGCCAACAACAACCACACGCCAGTAGCCCCGCCCATGCCCGCCGCGCTGGCACAACTGGCTCAGACACAAGGCACGTGGGACTATCACCGCGACTACCTGGACTTTCCCAGGCTCACCCCGTCCCATGAGGAAACCTTGCAGCGCGCGCAAGAGATCGCTCGGCTCCTTGCCGAGGCCCGGCGTCGCAACCCACCGCCCGAACCCGCGCGTGGCGGCCTGTACGACCTGGCCTTGCGCCTGCAGCGCGCGCCCATGCTGAGCCCCGTCATGCGCGCCGTCCCGCAAGGTCTGCGCTTTCGCATCAAACGCCTGCTGAGCCGGTGATTGCGACGCGGGATACGGGGCCATGACTGCCGCCGTGATTGTGGCGGTGGTGGTTGCATACCACCCCGATTCGGAACGCCTGGCACAACTGTTGGCACGCCTGGCGCCGCAAGTCGCGCACACCGTATGCGTGGACAACACCGACGCCCCAGCCTCCAGCATGCAGGCGTCCGCGGCATCCAGGCCCGACGCCCACGCCACCGTGCTGCGCCTGGGCCACAATGCCGGCATTGCGCATGCGCAAAACCTGGGCATTGCCCGCGCACGCGCGCTGGGCGCCAGCCACGTCCTGCTGATGGACCAGGACAGCCTGCCACCGCCCAACCTCGTGGCCCAGTTGCTGCGCGCAATGCGACAACCCCATGCGCAGCCGGTGGCAGCCATCGGCCCGTTGTGCCGCGACGTTAAAACCGGCCGCATCATGCCGCTGATCCAGCGCCAGGGCTGGCGCATTCACCGAATGGCGCCCACGCCAACGACAGTACCTGGCACCCCCACCCGTGATCGCCCTGTTGCCGTCGAATACATCCCCGCGTCGGGCAGCCTGATCGACCTGGCGCTGTTCGAGCGCGTAGGCCCGCTGCAAGCCGATTACTTCATCGACCGCGTGGACGTGCAGTGGTGCTTGCGCGCGCGCCGACTGGGCCTTGCCATTGCCGTTCACCCCACCGTCGAGATGGCCCACGATCAAGCCACGCGCACCGTTCAACTGGGCCATCGCACGCTGTATGTGGGCCATGACTTTCGCGCCTACTTTCATGTGCGCAACTCGCTGGCCATGGCACTTCGCGCGCCCATTGCGCCGATCTGGCGTGTAGACCAGTTGCTCAAACTGCCGGGCTACATGGTGTTGCACATGGCTGCCGCGCAGCACGGTCGCTGGCGCATGGTCCGCCTGATGGCCGCTGCCGTGCGCGATGCAGTGTTCTGCCGCATGGGGCGTGGGCATTTCACCGGCCGGCAACTGCGCTGATGCAGACCATCGCGGTTGAACCTGGAAACGGCTATGGACCCTGCTTTTTCAGCACCCAGGCATCCTGGTGGTTCCAGAACCACACGGGCGCCCGATCCACCTGGACCGGCGCCGGGGCCAGCTCGTTCACCCGGGCCCGCACGAAGGCCTCGTCGGTGAAGGCCGTGCCGTACTCCTGCGCGTCGATGGCGTTCGACTCGCTCGACGGCGCAAAGAAATAGCCCTCGCCATCCAGGGCCACCCCGGCGCGGCGCGCGGCCTCGCTGCCGTGGGTGGAAAACACCAGCAGCCCACCGGGCGCCACGGCATCCCACAGCACGGCCAGCCAGCGCCCCCAACTGCCGCGCGGCAGGTGGCTGAACAGCGACAGCACGAACACCAGGTCGTACCGGCGCGGCCACGCCAGTTGCTCGGGCACGGCGTGCGACACAAAGCCCTGCACGCCGAAGCTCTGGCGCGCAAAGTCCACCGCGTCCGCCACCACGTCCGACACCGTCACGCGCCCCGGCCCGATGGCCTTGACCAGATGGCGCGTGAAGCGCCCGTGCCCGCTGGCAAATTCCAGCACGTGATTCATCTTGACCAGCGGCTGGTCGGCGCGCTCCAGCAACAGCAGCAACTCCGACAGCGTGCGCCAGCCATCGGCCAGATAGTCGCGCAGCGGGTTGTTCGAGGTCGGGTGGCCGGCAAAGAAATGAAAGATGTCGTCCTGCGGCGCAATGGCACAGTTCAGCCCGAACATCTGCGCGAACGCGCCTTCAAGGCCGTTCAGCTCGATCAGGTTGTGCGCGGCCAGGCGGGTGGCCGGCTGCGCGCGAGCGCCCTGCCATGCCGCTGCCGCGCCGGCGCGGTCGCCCGCATCCAGGCAGCACTGCCCCGCTTGCAAAAGCGCTTGCGCCTGCTCCAGGCTCACCACGTTCATCGCAGGCCCTCTCTCACTCCCAGCGGTGCGGCAGACGCACCAGACCCGGCATCAGCGTCGGCCGCACGAAGCGGAAATGCCGAAACTGAAACCACTGCTCATACACCACCAACCCGCTGGCATCGAACAAAAACGCGCTGATCACGTACTGCCCGCTGTGCAAGCCCAACTCCGGGAAGGTCAGCACCGAGCGCCACACGCCGGGCGACACCGGCTGCGGCACCGCGCCGTCCTCGTGCGTGGCCAGCGAGGTAATGCCCACGCCGTGCGATTGCTCGATCATGAAGCCGATGTTGGGCCGCTCCTGCCCGCGCCCACGCACCGTGATCGTCACCACCAGGTCGGTGCTGCCCAGCAAAGGCGGATCACCTCCGTCCAGGTTGGCCACGTCCACCGACAGGATGGCGGCCATGTCATCGCCATGGGCCGGGGCCGCCGGTGGCGCGGGGGCCGCTGCCGCCTTGGCCTCGTCGCTCGCCGCGGGTGCGGCCAGCATGCGCGTGTGCATCTCATACGCGCCAATCACCGGCTCCGTCGGCCCCAGCTCCATCACCCGGCCATGGTCCAGCCACAGCGCCACGTCGCACAACTGGCGCACGTGGTAGGGGCTGTGCGAGCAAAACAAAATGGTGCAGCCGTTGGCGCGAAACGCCTCGATGCGCTCGATGCATTTTTTCTGAAAACGCTGGTCGCCCACCGCCAGCGCCTCGTCGATGATCAGCAAATCCGGCTCCACCGCCGTCACCAGGGCGAAGGCCAGGCGCACCACCATGCCCGACGAATAGGTCTTGACCGGCCGGTCGATCGCCTCGCCGATCTCGGCAAAAGCCAGCACCTGGGCCTCCAGCCGTGCCATCTGATCGTGCTCGATGCCGATCAGGCTGCCGCCGAAGTACAGGTTCTGCCGCCCCGTGAAGTCGGGGTGAAAGCCCGCCCCCAGCTCCAGGATGGCCGTGATGCGCCCGTGCCGCTCGACGCGCCCCTGCGTGGGCTGCACCGTGCCGCAGATCAGCTTGAGCAGCGTGCTCTTGCCCGCGCCGTTGTGGCCCACCACGCCCAGGCACTGCCCGCGCGCCAGCTCCAGGCTCACGCCCTGCAGCGCCCAGTGGCTGCGGTGCGTGGCGCGGCCCGTCAGCAGCGCCCGCAGGCGCGCGCGCGGCGAGTCGTACAAGCGGTACTCCTTGCCCACGTCGTGCAGCCGCAGGGGCGGTGGCCCGGGCCGGTCGATCGTGGCGCCGGTGTCAACACCCTCACACCCGTCTGTGCCGCGCAACATATTCATCCAGCAGTTGCCGAATCATTTTTTGGTACTGCATGTGGTGCTTGCGCGCGGTCTCCTTGAAGAACTCCACGCTGTCCGAGCTCAGCGAGATCGTGACTTTCGTCTGCTCGTTTTTCAGCGCCAGCTCTTCAGGCGAGGGCAGAAAGTCCGGCACCACCCGGATCGCGCCCAAGGGCTCGTCACCGTATCGAATTGGCTTGCTCATACACCGCCTTGCCTTTGCGCCAGTAGCCCGCCCCGATGATCCGGATGCGGCCGGCGCGGACCGTGAAGCGGACGGTAAGGATCCCGCTTGCGTCCCGATTCGCGCCGAAACAGTAGTAGCGTTTTTCATGCTGACTGTGCGTCAAGTCTTCGGCAATGACACGCCTGTGGTCCAGAACTGCCTGCTGCGCCTCGTAGAACGAAACACCATGCTTGCGCTGGTTGGCCGCATTCTTTGCATCGTCCCACTCGAAATTCGATTCATGCATCAACGCAGCCCAGCAATGATATGGCTATTTTGCCATACCTCTGTTTGCAGGCGCACTCCACGCGCGTCTCCGCTCGCGCAGCATGCGCTGCGCATAAGGCAGAAAGTCCTCGGTGTCGAAAACGTGGCGCCGAATCAGCGCCGCATGGTCCGCGTCACTGCCGAACAGGCGCTGGCCGTGCGCCAGGATCTCCCCCAGCAAGGGTTCGCCCACCGTCGTCAGGTCAATCAGGTCAACCGGCCGCCCGCACGCTGCCGCCAGCAACTCGATCAACTCCACCTCCTGCGCCACCGACAGCGGGCGATCGGCTTGCACGGCGATATCCAGATCGCTGTCCAGGCCCGCGCCACCTTGCGCCAGCGAACCGAAAACGAAAGCCAGCCGCAGGCCATCTCGCCCTTCGAGCAACTGGCGCAGTGGCCCAAGCTCGGCCGCGCCCAAGGGTTCGTTACCGTGTTGCTGTGGACTGCCCATTTTCAAGTCTACCCGCTTGGCCTGGCTCGCCCATCACAGCCAGTCCACCAGCGCGTCGCGGCTGCGCGCGATGGCCAGCGAAAGCGCCAGCGCCAGCGCGCCGATCCAGGCCGCCAGCGCCAGCCACACCGACGGCGGCGGCCACGAGCCTTGCAGCAGGGCCGACTGATAGCCCATGATCGGCGCCGTCATCGGGTTGAGCCACAGCAGCCAGCGCCAGCCCTCGGGAAACAGCGTGACCGGAAACAGCACCGGCGACAGAAACACCCCCAGCGACAGCAGCACGCCCACCACCTGCACCACGTCGCGCAGCGCCGCCGCCAGAATGGCCAGCAGGTAGGCCAGCAAAAAGGCCAGCACGCCCTGCAGCGCCAGCAGCGGCGCCAGCGCCCACACGCCCGGCGCAAACTGGTGGCTGCCCGCGTACAGCGGCACCAACAACAGCAGCAGCGGCGCAAACACCACGCCGCTGGCCAGCACCGCGCGGGCCGGAAACAGCACCGGCGGCAGCGGGTTCTTGTGCAGCAGGGAGCCGGCGTCCAGCAGGCTGCTCATGCCGCGCTGCACCGCGTCGGCAAAGGCCATCCAGGGCAGCATGCCGACGATCAGGTAGGTGCCCACGCGCGACGTGGGCGCGCCCTGGCCCAGGCGCATGCCAAACACCACGTCGAACACCAGAAAATACGAGGCAATGGTCAGCAGCGGCGGCAGCCACACCCACAGCAGGCCGCCGGCCGAGCCGGCAAAGCGCGCGCCCAGCTCGCGCCGCGTCAGCACCGCCAGCAAGGCGCGCAGGCGCCAAAGCTGGCGGCAGTCGTGCAGCAAGGCCGTCATGAATCAAGACGGCAGCCCCCGGCCGGCATGGGCCGCCGCGGGCTGCGGGTCAGAAGGTGTGAATGAATCCGGCGTGCCCGAGCAGAGCGCCCAAACGCGGCCGATCAAGACGCAAAGCGCAGACGTAGCGCGGGCTGCGGCGAGCATTTGCAACGCGGAGCGGGCGCGTTTGAGCGGGATGAGCGGGCATGGTGGGTTGGTTCACACCTTCTCAGTGCTTGGCGCCGCCAGACAAGGGGATCAGCTTGACGTGATGCCCCATCACGGCCTGCAGCGCCGGCTCCTGCACCTGGGCGTTCCGGTCTTCGGCCTCCCACACGCGGCCGCGCTCGCGCGCCGTCACGGTGTTGCGCACCTCCTCGCGAATGAGGGGGTAGACCTCGTCAAAAGGCTTCAGCCTGGCGGCCTTGCGCTCTTCGAGCTGGATGATGTGATAGCCAAACGGCGTGCGCACCGGCTCGCTCACGTCGCCCGGCTTGGCCAGGCCGAAAGCGGCATCCTCAAACGACTTGACCATCTTGCCGCGGGCAAAAAACCCCAGCTCGCCACCGCGCTCGGCGTTGGTCTTGTCGGTGGAGTTCTCGGCCGCCAGCTTGGCAAAGTCGGCGCCTTTCAGCACCTGGGCGCGCAGCGCCTGGGCGCGGGCCTTGACGGCGTCGTCGTCGCTGCCGTCCTTGGCCACCGCCAGCAGAATGTGGCGCGCGCGCACCTCCTCGGGCTGGGTGTAGCGGTCGGGCTTGGCCTGGTATTCGGAGCGGGCGTAGCGCTTGAGCGCCTCGTCATCGGGCAGCACGCCGCTCACGGCGCGCCGCAGGCTCAACTCCATCAGCGCCTGCTCTTGCCTGAGGGCCATCAGGGCGGCGCCTTCGGGGGTCTGGTCCAGCCTGGCCTGGCGCGCCTGGGCCGCCAGGGCGTGCTGCACGTACAGGCTGCGTGCAAAGCGATGGACCGAGGCCGGGGTGGCCCAGAAGGTTTCGCGCTCGCGCTCGGGCACCAACTCGTTGACAGCGGCCTCCAGTTGGGCGGCGGTGACGCCCCCGGCCGGGCCGCTGGCCACCACGGCATCGGCGGCGGGTGCGGCGGCCGGCTGTGCCAAGGCCGCGCCCACCGGCAGCCACAGGCTCAGCGCCAGCAGGGGCGCGGCCCAGGCGTGGCCCGGCCGGGCTTGAAGAAAGGGTTGCGGATTGCGGTTGGCGTGGTGCATAGACAGGAGAAAAAATCAAGAAAAAAGGCCGCAGCAGCACCGCGGCACAAGGGCGCCATCATAGCGCAGCGCCAGCGGTAGAGCGCCGCGGGGCGCCAGAGTTCCGCAGCGCCGGGGGCGCCACCGGTGCGCGCGACGCAAAAAAAAGCGGGGGTTGCCCCCCCGCTTTTGTTGCCGTACCCTGGGTGCCCGGGCCCAAGGGCCCGGACATCCGTGCGGCACAGCCGCTGCCTGGATTCAACTCAAGAAGGCATAGCGTAGAAACGAGCCGGGCCCGTCCAGCGATGCGGAAGGGTCAGACCGTAGTTGCCGTTGCCCGCCTTGATGGAGGTGGCGGCAAAGCCGATGGCCGGAATGGCCGTCGGGAAGCGGCCCGGTTGGCCCGCGTTGGGGTTGGGCGTGCCCAGAACCAGTTGGGCCCAGCCGGCCGGTCCAGCCACCAGGTCGGCCACGCTGTGGGCGGTAATCCCTGCCTGCAGCACCGAGCTGTTGCCGAACTGCAGCGTGAAGGACTCGCCGCAATACTGCCTGATGGTGCCAGGCGAGAATTCCTGGTTGTTGCGGGTGCGCTCTTCGCGATCCAGGGTGCTGAGGGCAGCGTCCATGCAGGCCATGGGGCCGTAGGCGGTGTGCTGCAGACGCAGTTGCTGGGTATAAGGCTTGAACGGATCGCCCTTGACACCACCCGTGAACTCATCGGCGTTGATCAGGAAGGCACCGTCCACCAGCAGGTTGAGGATGTTGAGGCCCGGGTTGATCACGTCATACGCCACGGCAGCATGGTAGCGGCGGACGGGCTGGGTCACGACCCAGTCGGTCATCCAGCTCACGGTGCTGGCGTCGGCGGCGGCGGCCACGTAGTCGTTCAGCAGGCGCTCTTTCTCGAACGCAATGCCGATCCTCGAAGCCTGGTCGAAAGGATCATCACCCGTAACCATGGGAGTGGACAGATCCGGGAAGTCCATCAGCACCGGACGCGGACCCAGGTTGCCCGGGTTGATGAGCGGCGGGAACCCGACGGAACCCGCCAGCAGGATCACGTCACTGGTGTAGCCAGCCACTTGCTCCATGCCACCGGGGAACAGACCGTCCGCCGGCACGTTGGTTTGCGGAGCAAAGTTGATCAGCGCCGGCGCGGTGCTGGCCGTGCCGTTGTTGCCCAGAGTCGGCTCGGCGGTGGCCAGCAGAGCGGACTGCGCGCCGCCATAGACAGCCAGTTGCTCGGTGTTGAACACACCCCAGGAGCCCATCAGACCGCCGGTGGGGCTGTCCAGGCCGTAAGCCAGCGCACCGTCGGGGGTGGTGACAAGGCTGGAGTTCATCAGCGCGCCAATCGGGCCTGCCGTGCAGGGCGCCACGCCAGCCACGTGCTTGGTGGCGGCAAACAGCGGGTTGACCAGCGGGTTGCCGTAGCCGTCCTTGGTGCCGGCGATGGTCGGCGGGATGTCGGCCATGTTCAGCACTTCGACATAGCCTTCGCGGGTCAGCGCGGCCCGCTGAGCGTCGGACAGCTGGATCGACAGGCGGTCGGTGTTGAAGTCAGCCGGCCACAGGCCGCTGGTCTGCGTGGGGTAGGTGCAGGACTTGTCTTCGGTGGAGATTTGCGCCAGGCCGGTGGCGACGTCACGGCTGACGGCCGCCGTCCACACGTCGCCAGGCGACAGGAACACGGTGAAGTCCATCACGTCGTCGGAGTTGGACGCGCCACGGAAACGGACCTTGACCGCCTTGCCGTTTTTCAGATCGGTGTTGGCGATGTTGAAGGCCGTGCTCATCACGCCTTGCGCCGTGTAGTACGGGGTGATCAGGGCATGACCGACACCGCCCGGGTTGCTGAAAACGTTGACCGCGGTGGGGGCGGTGATACCAGGAACCTGAAGTACCACGGCGGCGCTGGCGGCGCCGACATAGCCCAATCCGCCCAGGGCGACTGCTGCACTCAGCGACAGAATGCTCTTTTTCATAGCATGACTCCATTAAAAGAAGATAGTTGCAAGACCCAAGCGAATCTTGGAAATGCAAGGTAATGCTAACACGGTGCCAATGAGAATTTCAACCGCGCCCCATCAGGGAAGATGCAAGCACGGAGATTTGTTGTTTTTTGAAAACAACCGGGAACTGACGGGCACCTCTAAAAACCCCCGTCCTACCCTGACCTACCGCCCAAACAGTTAGACAATCCTCCGATGAGCACACCTCCCGACCGCAGCGCCGTCAAGTTCGACCTGTTTGCCGATGCCGCGCGCAAGCGCAAGATCGAAGCGCTGGGCGATCCGCTGCAGCTCATTGCCCGGCACATTGACTTTGACCACCTCACGCAGGTCATCGATGACCTGCTGCCCCGGGGAGACGGACGCAAGGGCGGACGCCCGCCGTACCCCACATCCGTCATGGTGCGCATCCTGGTCTTGAAGTACCTGAACCAACTGAGCGACGAGCAGGTGGAATACCAACTACTCGACCGCATGAGCTACCAGCGCTTTTGCTTGCTGGAGGACAGCGCCACCATCCCCGACCGCAATACCGTCTGGCATTACCAGCAGCGCCTGGGCGCCGATGGTGTGACGGCCTTGTTCCAGGCGGTCGATGGCCAGTTGCTGGGCCACGGGTTCATTGCACGCTGCGGGCAGATCATCGACGCCACCCTGGTGCCCGCGCCCATCCAGCACTTCACCAAGGATGAGAAAGAGCAGTTGGCCCAGGGCAAGACCCCCGAGGACTGGAGCGATGCCAAGCGCCGGCAAAAAGACCTGGACGCCACCCATACCAAGAAACACGGCAAGAGTTACCACGGCTACAAGCTGAGCATCAATGTAGACGTCAAGCACAAGTTCATCCGCAAGATCGCCACCGGCACGGCCAGCGAGCACGACAGCAGGCACTTCGATGAGGTGCTCGACGAGCACAACACCAGCCGGGATGTCTATGCCGACAAGGGCTACCCGAGCGCACGGCGCAGCGAAATGCTCCAGGTGCTGGGCTGGCGGGAGCATATCCAGCGCAAGGCCCAGAAGAGCAAGCCCCTGAGCGCATGCCAGAAGAAGCGCAACACGCGCATTGCCAGGATCCGTGCCCGAGTGGAGCACCCCTTTGCCCAAATGCGCCACATGGGCGGCAAGCTCATTCGCACCATCGGCCAGGTGCGCGCTGCGGTGGCCATGACCATGATGGCGGCCTGCTACAACCTCAAGCGCCTGGCCAGGTTCCTCGAAGATGGGGTGGATGCGTTCTACAAGGGCGGGCCATCAAAGAGCGAGGTGCGCCTGCAGGGGATCAATGCGTGAGAAATGGGGCGGAAAACGCCCTGGAACATGCCATATTTGCTTAAAAAATGGGCAGAACTGAAATGCTCGGTCTGCCTCAGTCGGCACGCTGCTGAAAACGGCGGTTTTTAGAGGTGCCCTGACATCTTTTGCCCTGCGTGCCGGCGCGCGGAACTGGCGCGCTCAAAGGGCCTGAAAAAACCACCACTGGCCGTCTTCGCGAATCCATTCTTCGTCGACGACGGCGTTGATTTGCTGGCCGACGAAGGGCTGCACCAGCAGCTTGCTGGTGACGCGCAGGCGGACGGTGCAGCGCTCGGCGGCGCAGTTGACGGCATGCACCTGCACGCCTTCCCACTGCCCACCGCTGCCAAAGCGCCTGGCGTAGTCGCGCTGCTTGACAATGGCGCGAAAACTGGGTTGGGCGTAGGTCCAGGCGGTCTTGAAGTCACCGGCGATCAGGGCGTCCCAGCGAGCCTCGACGCGCTGGGTGACGATTTGCTCGGTCGTCTGGGGGCCCAGGCTGGCGCAGGCCGAGAGCAGCAGCGCACCGGCAGCCAGGATGCCGCCCAGGGCATGGCGGCGCAGGCTGGAAGCGGGGGGAAGGGTCAGGGGCATGGCGTGGTGAGGGGTTGTGGGTGGGTTGAAAAGAAGCGGATTGTCGCAAACCGGCGACGCCGGCGCGTGGGCGGCGGCATTGGAGAAGAGCGCCCGGGGCGGCGCGCGTTCCCGCGGGCCGGGGCCGCGAGGTTAGCAAACGTAAAATTTGTGCCGCCGGATGTGCAGGCGGGCGCCGGCGCCCCGGGCGGGCGGCGCGCGGGGGCGGGGGGTGACTCAGAAGGTGTGAATGAATCCGGCGTGTCCGAGCAGACCGCCCAAACGCGGCCGATCAAGGCGCAAAGCGCAGACGTAGCTCGGGCTACGGCGAGCATTTGCAACGCCGAGCGGGCGCGTTTGGGCGGGATGAGCGGGCATGGCGGGTTCGTTCACACCTTCTCAGGGCTGGGTGGTGGCGGCGGGCAGCGCGGCACCGAGGGCGCCGCTGCCCAGCAGGCCCTGCATGCGGTCGCGCAGCTCGCGGCTGACGGCGCGGGCGTCTTCGTCGGAGCGCAGCACGCGCGGGGTGAGGATGACCAGCATCTCGGTGCGCTCGGTGTTGTTTTTGTGCTGGCCAAACAGCGCGCCCAGCACGGGGATGGACGAGAGGATGGGCAGGCCGGACTTGCCGTTGGAGTTGGAGTCCTTGATGAGGCCGCCGAGCACCAGGGTTTCGCCCGAGCGGACGGCAACCTTGGAGTTGATCTGGCGCTGCATGAAGGTGGGGTAGCCGGCGGTGGCGACGGAGCTGGAGTCGGGGCCGATGTTGGTGACCATCTGGTTGATGTCGAGGGTGACCAAATCGCCCGCGCTGACGGAGGGCGTGACGCCGAGCATGACGCCGGTGTCCTTGTACTGGATGTTGGTGGTGAGGTAGGGGGTGACGGCGCCGGACTGGGTGGTGCCGGTGTTGATGGGCACCTGGTCGCCCACCTGGAAGGCGGCGGTGTGGTTGTCGAGCACCATGAGCGAGGGGCTGGACATGACCTTGACCAGCGATTTCTTGGCCAGGGCGGTGAGCACGGCGGCAACCTTGCTGCCGTTGCTGAGGCTGTAGGTGAAGGCGTCGCTGGTCTGGGCGGTGGGGGTGGGGGTGGCGCTGGAGCTGGAGATGGGGTTGGGGTTGCCCAGCACGCCGAGGCCGTCGAAGCGGCCCAGGCCGCCGTTGAAGGCCCATTGCAGGCCGTATTGCAGGTTGTCGCCCAGGGTGACTTCGACGATGGAGGCTTCGATGAGCACCTGCGCGCGCTGGATGTCCAGGCGCTTGAGGGTGGCCGCGATGCGCTGGTATTCGGCCGCGCTGGCGTGGATGAGCAGGGTGTTGTTGATGCGGTCGGCCATGACGCGCACGTTGCCGGCCAGGGTGGTGGTGACGACGTTGGGGCCGCGCGCGCCGCCCTGCTGCTGGCCGATGCCGCCCGCGCCGGCGAAACCGCCGCCGCCGAAACCACCGCCGCCGAAGCCGCCGCCGGTGCCAAAGCCGCCGCCGCCAAAACCGCCGGTGCCGAAGCCCCCGCTGGAGCCGAAGCCGCCGGTGCCGCCGGTGCCGAAGCCGCCGGTGCCGCCGGTGCCGAACTGGTTGCGGTTGGAGCCGAACTGGCTGGCGAAGCTGTTGTTGACGTTGCTGTAGCCGCCGGCGCTGGTGAGGCCGGGGGCGACGCCGGTGAGGCCGCTGAAGCCGGTGCTGGTCTGGGTGGTGGCGCCGTAGATGCCGTTGAGCAGCTCGGCCAGGTGGTCGGCGGAGCCGTTTTGCACCTTGTAGACGAACAGTTGGGGTTCGGTGCTGTTGACGTTGGGCTGGTCGAAGCGCTCGATCCAGTAGCGCACTTCGTCGAGGTAGGCGGCGCGCGGGGTGATGACCAGCACGGCGTTGATGCGCTCGATGGGGATGACGCGCAGGGCACCGAACAGGGGGCTGGATTCGCCCATGCCCTGCAGGGCGGGGGCGGCGCCGGGGGCGCCCTGCGGGGCCGGGGCGGGCGCGGCCGTGCCGGCGCGCGGGGCGGTGCCGGTGGCGGCGCCCGTGGCGGCAGCGGCGGCGGTGCCGCCGGAGAGCATGCGCAGGGCGTTGTCGATCTCGGCGGCGCTGGTGTATTTGAGCGGGAACACGCCGACGGACATGCCGCGCAGGAGGTTGACGTCGAAGGTCTTGACGAGGTCGAGCCAGCCTTCGGCCTCGGCGCGGGTGCCGCGCATGATGAGCACGTTGCGCAGGTTGTCGACGCGGACGATGGCGTCGGAGGCGACCATGGGCTGCAGGATTTTGGCCATCTCGCCGGCGCCCAGGTATTCGAGCGGGATGATGATGGTGCCGTAGCCGGGCGGCAGGGGTTTGCCGGGCTCGGCCAGCACGGGGGCGGCAACGATGCCCTTGAGGGCTTCGGGGGTGCCGACGTGGTAGGTGCCGCGGGGGTCGCGGGCCATGACGATGCCGTTGACCTGGAGCGCGGATTCGAGCAGCAGCAGGGCGCGGTCGGCGCTGACGCTGCCGCGCGTGGTGAGGGTGATGGTGCCGTTGAGCGGCGGGTGAACGACGTAGTCGACCTTGAGCAGCTCGCCCAGCATGACGCGCACCACCTCGGCGGCGGGGGCGGATTCGAACTTGAGGCTGGTGGTGGCGCCCTTGGCGGGGCGGCTGACGGGCACCGCGGGGGGGGCGAGCAGCCGGTCGTTGCCGCGGATGATGACGGGCTCGCTGGCCGACGCGGCGGAGGCCGCGGAGGCGGCCGTGGCGGGCGCGGCGGGAACGGGGGCGCTGGCCGGCTGCGCAGGCAGGGGAGCGGGCTCGGTCCAGGTGGCGACGGGCTGGGCGTCGCCAGGCAGCGGGCCGGGCTGGGTGCAGGCCGACAGGACACCCAGGAGCAGCAGCAGGGACAGGGAGGAGGAAGGGCGGTGCATGGCGGGCATGGGGCAGCGGGTGTGGGTTGCGTCGGGTCAGGGCTTGACGCCCGTGGAGCGGGGCGGAACGCGCCGGGCGGAGCCGCCAAAGCTGCCGAGCGGGATGTCGGCTGGGGCGGCGGCCGGAGCCGGTGGCGCTGGCGTGGCCGGCGCCGGTCGGGCGGCCGGAGCCGGTGGCGCGAACCGTGCGGCCGGTGCCGGAGTCGGAGCCGCGGCGGGCCGGGTGCCCGGGCGCTGGCGGGGTGTGGTGGCGGATGGGCGGGCCGGGGCGTTGGCGCCGGAGGGGGCGGCGTCGGGGTCGGGCAGGACGGACAACTGGATGCGGCGCTGCTGGCCGGCGCGCTCGAACACGGCGTCGCGCCCTTCGATGGCGCGCAGGGTCCAGTCGCCGACTTGCTCGCCGGTGCGCACGAAGCGGTCGTTGCCGTCTTCCTGCAGCATGACGCCGGTGAGCAGGGGGCCGGCCACCAGGCCTTGCAGCCTGACCTGCTCGATGGCGGTGGGCGGCGGGGCGGCGGGGGCGGCGGCCGAGGCGGCGCTGGCGGGGGCCTGGGGACGGCGGGCGGGGTAGAACAGCGGGCGGGCCAGGATGTCGGGGTAGTCGGCGGCGGCGGCCGGGTTGGGCCGCAGGGCGCTGGCGCGGGCGTCGTCGAGGTTGGGGGCCTGGGGCGCTGGCGCCTGCCACTGGCGCCAGTGCGCCAGCGGGCCGGGGCCGAGCCACAGGGCCGCGAGCAGGAGGCCCATGAGGGCGACGGCGCCGACGTACAGGGGGGTGGCAAGGCGGGTCATGGCCGGCGCTCCTGCAGCACGTAGAGGTCGAGCTGGGCGAGCACCACGGGCGAGGTGCCGGGCATGCCGCCAAATTGCACGGCCAGTTGCATGTTGGTGGTGTAGATGGCGGGGCGCTGCTGCACCAGTTCGCGCAGGAAGCCGACCAACTGGGGCCACTGGCCTTCGATGCGCAGGACGAGGCCGATGCGGTCGAAGCCGTGCTCGTCGCGCGGAGCGGCGGCCTGGCTGCTGCTGATGCGCAGGTCGCGGGCGGTGGCGAGTTCGCGCACGCGCTGCAGGGCGTTGTTGCCGACCTGGCCGGCGTCCTGGCCGGCGGGGTAGACGAATTGCTGGAGGTTGGCCTGCACGGCCTGGCTCATCTGCGCGAATTCGTCCTTGTGCTGGATGAGGCCGGTGAGGCGGGCGTAGCGGGGGTCGATGGCGGCCAGTTGGGCGGCGGCCTGCTGGTGCCGGCTGACGACGAACCAGGACGACCAGGCGAGCAGCGCGAGCAGCAGCGCGCCGGCGGCCAGCAGCCAGAGGAGTTCGGGGCGTGGGGCGCGGCTGGTGTTCATGAGGCGGCGCCCTCGGGGCCCAGGATGGGGCCGTAGCGCCTGGCGTCGAGCTTGAGTTCGATGATGAAGGTCTCCTTGTCGGCACCGACGGGGCGGGTGGCGGGCGAGGCCAGGCGCACGTCGTGCACGCCGGGCTGGGCGCCCAGGCGCTGCACGAGGGCGGCGGCGTCGTCGGCCTGGCCGTTGAGCACCACTTTGACGCCTTCGACGCGCAGGACGGAGAGCCAGGCGTCGTCGGGCAGGGTGCGGGTGAGCATGTCGAGCACGGGGGGCAAGGCCAGTTGGGCGTTGAATTGCTGCTGGATCAGGCGCAGGTGGTCGAGCTGCTGGGTGAGTGCCTCGCGCTGGGCCTGCTGCGGGGCGCTGTCTTTTTGCAGGGCGGCAAAGGCCTGGCTGGCCTGCTGGGCGCGCCCGCGCAGCAGGATGGTGGGGGTGAGCACGAGCGCGAGCAGCAGGGCCAGGGCCAGGGCCAGCAGCAGCAGGCGGCGGATGAGGCCCTGGCGCACGCGGCGTTCGCGCGCGCCTTCGCCGAAGCCGCGCAGGACGATGGGGGTGAGGGCTGGTGTTGGGGCGGCCGTGGTGGCGGCGGGTGGCAGGGCCCAGATTTCAGGCTGGGTGACGGTGCTGAAACGGGTGGCCAGCGATTCGAGTTGCTGGCGGGAAGTGATGGCGATGTCGACCTGGATGCGCTGGGGGTCGAGGCGCCGCGCGCTGTAGCCGGAGATGGTTTGCCCGGCGGCAAAGGGGCTGGCGGCGGCGACTTCGAGCTGGACGGCCTGCGCCAGCTCGGCGGGGGCCAGCGGCGGCAGGGTGAGGCGGCGGTCGAGCCAGAGGGCGGCGGGCAGCTCCAGTGCCTGCACGGCGTCGTCGGCCACGGGGGCGGGGGTGGGCTGCGCCTGGCCGTGGGCCAGCAGCCAGGTGCTGGCGCGGCCGTCGGCCTGGTGCAGTTGCACGGGGACCTGGGGCACCAGCCGGCGCAGCAGGGGCCAGTCCAGCAGCAGGGCGCCAGCGGCCCGCCATTGGTGGGGCCATTGGGCGGGCTGGAGGCCGAAGAAGCGGGGTATGTCGGGTTGGGCAGCGGTCATGAAACAAAGGCAGCCTTGCGTCAGCGGGCGGCTTGCGCGATCTGGCGGTCGGTGCGCATCAGGCGCCAGGGCGCCGTGGGCGAGTATTCAGGCCCCAAGGCCACGTCCTGGGTCAGGGTGAGTATTTTGCCTGCATCCAGAGGCACCCGGGCGCTGAGGCGGTAAAAAGGCGAGGCGCCGGCGCTGCCGAGGAGCTGGGGGCTGAAGCCGGTGGTGTTGGCGCCGGGCTGCCCGCCGGCGAGCTGGGCCTGGTATTGAGCCACGGCGCCGGCGTTGCCCTGGGCGAGCACGAGCAGGACGTCGGGGGGGGCGGCGGCGGGGTTGACGCGGGTGCCGGCGTCGAGGTCGGCGCTGAGCAAGGGGGCGACGCGGGCGTAGAGCCCGTAGTCGAAGCCGGGCACGAGCATGAGGTCTTCGACGGCCTCGAACTGGCGCGGGGCGGCGCGGGCCAGGGCGGCGCCGGCGGGGTCGCCCTGGAAGCGCCCGTTGCCCCAGTCGACGACGGTGCCGGCCAGGTCGCGGGCGGGGCCGGCGGGCAGGCCGCCGGCAAACTGGAGCACGGCGGCCATCTGGTCGGGGGTGATGCCGTTGAGGGCGATCAGGCCGCCGAGGGGCATGAGCTGCACCTGGATGGACAGCCCGGCGTAGTCGACGGTGACGGTGGTGGCGGCGGCGGGCCGGTTGCGCGTGGCCTGCAATTGCTGCAGCACGAGGGCGTTGGCGGCTTCGCCCAGGGCCTGGCCGGTGGCGGCGTCGCGCTGGAGGCCGACCAATTGGATTTGCTGGCGCACGGTGGTGCTGACGCCAATGACCAGGATGCTGAGCGCGGCCACGATCCAGAGCACGGCCACCAGGGCCATGCCGCGCGGGGCGGCGACGGGCCGCGGACGGGGGGGCGCCATGGATTGGTTCAGCTCAATTGCGGCCACCAAAGGAGCCTCCGGTGGCGCTGGGGTCGCTGGTGCGGGTGGCCAGCAGGCTGATGACGAGGGGCGGCCAGGGGGGCTGCGGCCCTTCGATCTGGATTTGGACGGCGGCGGGCAGCATGGTGGGCGGCAGGGCGTTGGCGGGAACACCGGGCGGGGGCCAGACGGGGCTCCATTGGCCGCTGTAGGGGTCCTGGTAGCTGAGTGAAAAGGCGCTGACGGGCCAGGCCAGCACGCGCCCGGGCGCCTGGCCCCAGGCGTCGAAGCCGGGGGCGCCGCTCCAGGGGGCGTAGCGCAGCACGAGGCGGGAGCCGCCCTCGCCTGGCTCCAGGCCCAGGTGCAGGTAGTGGCGCCCGCCGAGGCTGTAGCGCGCGGGCATGATGCCGATCCAGGACAGCTCGGCCGGGCCGGCCTGGAAGAACGGCACCTGGACGGGCCTGTCGGCGCTGAGCTGCTGGTGGCGGCGCGCGGATACGCGGCCCAGCACGTCCTGCAGCAGGGTGCTGGCCAGGCGGTAGTCGTCGGCGGCTTCGATGCGCTGCTCGACGCGCTGCTCGACCTGGCCCATGGAGCGCAGCGCGCTGGTGAGCACCAGCATGAGCATGGCCAGCAGCACCAGCGCAATCAGCACCTCGACCAGGGTGAAGCCGCGCGGCGCCGGGGATGCGGGCGCGGACTTCATGGGACGACGCCCCCGCGCGGCGGGCGGCGCTCGGGCCGCAGGCTGGTGAGCTCGAACGTGCGCTGGACGGTGCCGTCGAGCCAGGAGACGTCGATGACGATTTGGTGCAGGCGGGCGGCCTGGGGATCGGCGCTGTTGACGGGGGTGGGATAGGGGCGGCTGGCGACTTGCCAGCCGAAGCCGGCGGCTTGGCCGGCTTCGTTGAGGCCCTGGGCGGGCACGGTCTGGTAGGCGGCCAGCAGCGATTGGGCAAACCCCATGGCATGTTCGTGCCGGGCCAGCACGCCGGCCTGGCGGGCGTTGTTGCCGCTGACGCGGTAGAGCATGCCCAGGGCCATGGCGGCGATGGCGAAGGCGACCAGGATTTCGAGCAGGGAAAAGCCGCGCTGCGTGGGCTGGAGGCGCTGCCGGCCCCTCTCCCCAGAGGGGAGAGGGAGCCAAGGCATGGCCCCCTCGCCCGCTTGCGGGAGAGGGTTGGGGTGAGGGCCGGCGGCCGTGGTCATGGCTGGATCGGCTCCTGCTCGACGCGGCCCGAGAACCAGTCGACGCGCAGGCGCACGCCGCTGCCGGAGGGGCGGATGAGGTCGACGCTGCCGCCGGAGGCGCCGCCGCGCGGCAGGAAGCGGATGGCCAGGCGGCCGTCGGCGGTGCTTTCCTCGGCGGCCATGACGGCGCGCATGGCGAGGGGCTCGGGCACGGTGTGCCGGGGGCCGCCGTCGATGCCGAAGCTGCGGGCGCGCAGATCGACGGTGAAGCGGGTTTCGACGCCCTGGCTTTGCGCCTGCTGGCGCGCGACGCGCATGTCGGCGAGCACCTGGCGCACGGTGTCGCGGTACTGGCTGGATTCGTGCAGGCGCTCGAAGGCGATGGGGATCAGGCCGACCATCAGGGCCATCAGGGCGATGACGACGAGCAGCTCGATGAGGGTGAAGCCGGCGGCGCGGCGCGGGGGCCGGCCAAGCCCTCGAAATACTCTGTTTTTCATAGCTGCTCGCGCTTTACCGACAAGCGCCAGAGCCATATTTGACCAATATTTCAATGCCCCGGCCGTGACTTACTGCTTGTTGCGCACGTCGACGTTCTCGCCCTCGCCGCCGGGGGCGTTGTCGGCGCCCAGCGACAGGATTTCGAGGCCGCCGTTGGGGCCGGGGTTGGCGTAGTGGTAGGGGTTGCCCCAGGGGTCGGCGGGCAGGCCGCCCTTGAGGTAGGGGCCGTTCCAGCCATTGGCCGAGGCGGGCTTGGCGACGAGGGCCTGCAGGCCCTCGGCGTTGGTGGGGTAGCGACCGACGTCGAGCTTGAAGATTTCGAGCGCCTTGTCCAGGTCGGCGATCTGGATGCCCGCCGTCTTGGTCTTGGCGCCGCCCAGGCGGTCCATCACGGCCGGGCCGACCAGGCCGGCCAGCAGCGCGATGATGGCGATGACCACCAGCATCTCGATCAGGGTGAAGCCGCGCGCGGCGCGGGCGAATTGGCGGCGGATGATGGCTTGCATGCGGTGGTTCCTTTTGAATGGAGGGGTCAGCCCGCCAGGTCGTTGATGGACAAAATACCGAGCAGGATGGAGACGATGATGGCCGCGATGAGCGCACCCAGCACCAGGATGAGAATGGGCTCCAGCAGGGTGAGCGCCCGCTTGATGCCGGTTTCGACCTCGCGGTCGAGCACGTCGGCCAACTCGTTCATCATGGGGCCGATGCGGCCGGTTTCCTCGCCCACTCGGATCAGGTTGATGGCCAAAGGTTCAAACACCTGCGTGGCCTCCATGGCGCGCACCATGCGCGCGCCTTCCTTGACCATCGGCGCCATCTTGGCCAGGGGCGCGCGCAGGTTGGCGTTGCCCACGGTCTCGGTGGCGATGTGCAGGCCAGTCAGCAGCGGCACGCCGTTGCCCAGCAGGGTGCCCAGCGAGCGGGCGAACAGGGTCAGATCGTATTTGTAGAGCAGCGGCCCGATGACGGGCAGCCCGAGCACGCGCGCCTGCCACCAGGCACGACCCGAGGGCGAGCGAAACCAGCGCCAGGCCAGCCAGCCAAACAGCAGGGCGGCGATGCCGATGAGTAGGCCGTAGTGCCGAAAACCCTGGCCCAGGGCCATGACGAAACGGGTGGGCAGGGGCAGCGCGTCGCCCATACCCTTGAAGAGCTTTTCGAACTGGGGCACGACGAAGCCGAGCATGCCGGCCAGCGAGAGCGCGGCCACGCCCAGCAGGATGGCGGGATACAGGGTGGCGGAGATGACGCTTTCGCGCAGGGCGCGCAAACGATCCATGTGCGCGACCAGGCGGGCCAGCACCTCGGACATCTGGCCGCTGGCCTCGCCCGAGCGCACCATGTTGAGGTAGAAGTCGCCAAACAGCTTGTCGTGCTTGGCCAGGGCGCGCGAGAAGGTGGCGCCGCCCTTGACGTCCTCCAGCACGCCCTGCAGCAACTGTTGCACGCGCGGCTTGGCGCTCATCTCGATCAGCACGCGCAGCGCGTTGTCCAGCGCCAGGCCGGCGCGCAGCATGATGGACAGCTCGCTGGTGAAGGCCAGCACATCAGCCCGGTTGACCGGCCCCTTGTCCACGCGCCGCACGCGCCCGCCCACGGTGACGCCGGCCGCGGCGGCCGCGCTCTCGACCTTGAGCGGCGTCAGGCCCCGCTCGCGCAGCTGGCGCAGCACGGCGTCGGCGGCCGCCGCCTGGCTGCGGCCTTCGATCAGCTGCCCGTCGGCCTGGGCGGCGCGCCATGCGAACTCAGGCATCAGCCCTCACCCTGGTCTTGCGTGACGCGCAGCAGCTCGTCCAGGCTGGTGACGCCCGCCGCCACCTTGCGCAGGCCGTCCTCGTACAGGCTGTGCATGCCCGCATGCATGGCCAGGGCGTGCAGGCTGCTCGCGTCCTGCCCCTGCAGGATGGCGCTGCGCAGGGCCTCGTCGACCACCAGCAGCTCGTGGATGCCGGTGCGGCCCTGGTAGCCGGTGCCGCGGCAGTGATCGCAACCCCGAGCCTCGTACATGGGCTGGCCAGCGGGCAGAAAGCGCCCCAGGCCCGAGTCCTGCAGCAGCTCGGGCGCGGGCTGCACCGGCGCCTTGCAGTGCGGGCACAGGCGGCGCACCAGGCGCTGGGCCAGCACGCCGTTGACGGTGGAGGTGATGAGGTAGCGCTCCACCCCCATGTCCTGCATGCGGATGACGGCGCTGGCGGCGGTGTTGGTGTGCAGGGTGGACAGCACCAGGTGGCCGGTGAGCGAGGACTGCACGGCGATCTGCGCGGTCTCGCCGTCGCGCATCTCGCCGATCATGATGATGTCCGGGTCCTGGCGCAGGATGGAGCGCAGGGCGTTGGCGAAGGTCAGGTTGATCTGGGTGTGGACCTGGATCTGGTTGATGCCGGCCATCTGGTATTCGACCGGGTCCTCGACGGTGATGATCTTTTGCGAGGTGGCGTCCAGCTCGGCCAGGGCGGCGTACAGCGTGGTGGTCTTGCCCGAGCCGGTGGGGCCCGTCACCAGCAGGATGCCGTGCGGGCGATGCACCAGCTGGTGAAAGCGCTCCAGCGTGTCGGGCGCGAAGCCCATGTCGCCCAGCCCGAAGCGCACGCTGGCGCGGTCGAGCACGCGCATGACCACGCTCTCGCCGTACACCGTGGGCACGGTGGACACGCGCAGGTCCAGCTCGCGCCCCTTGACGCGGGTCTTGATGCGCCCGTCCTGCGGCAGGCGGCGCTCGGCGATGTCCAGGTGCGCCAGCAGCTTGACGCGCGAGCTGACGGCCGCGCCCTGCCCCGCCGGCACCACCTCGCCGGGGTGCAGCACGCCGTCGACGCGGTAGCGCACGTGCAGGCCGTCGTCGAAGGGCTCCAGGTGGATGTCGGAGGCGCGCAGCTCGATCACGCGCCCGATCAGGCTGTTGACCAGGCGGATCACCGGCGCCTCGCTGGCCAGGTCGCGCAGGTGCTCGACGAAGTCGCCCGCGCCCTCCTCGTCCAGCGCCCCGTCGTCGCCGGTTTCGGCCGCGGCCTCCTCCTGCTGGCGCTGCAGCGCCTTGCCGATGTCGGAGGGCAGGCCCACGGCGGGGCGCACCGCCAGGCCGGTGGTCAGGTGCAGGGCCTTGAGCACGAAGGCGTCCTGCGGCGCGCGCATGACCACGTCGAGCCGGCCGTCCTCGGCGCGCAGCGGCAGCACGTGGTGGGTCTTGAGGAACTCGGGCAGCAGGCCGGGCAGCTCGGGCGGCACCTCGGGAAACGCCTCGGCGGCCACGAAGGGCAGGCCCAGGTGCTCGGCCAGCGCGTGGGCGGCGTCGGGCTCGGACACCAGGCCCAGGCTGACCAGCACGCCGTCCAGCGCGCCGCCCATCTCGTGCTGCGCAGCCAGCGCCCGCTCCAGGTCGCGCGGCGTGAGCTTGCCGGCGCGCACCAGCAGCTCGCCGTACTCGGGCCAGCGCACGGTCCAGCCGTCCGCCGCGGTTGGGGGCGGGGACGAAACAAGGGGGCTGGAGGGCAAATCGGTCATGGGCTGTGGCGCGCGCGGGGCGGGTGAACGGCAGGAGCCGGAGAGCAAACTGGAATTTTACGGGGTGCAGGTGCACGCCCGTTCACCCCCCGCCGCGCACGCCGAAGGGGCCGGCCTGCACGCGGCGCGTGAAGCGCTCGCGCAGGTCGGAGCTGGGTTTCTCGAAGCTGTGAAACACCAGGGCCGAGACGGCGAACACCAGCAGCACCCACAGCAGCACCAGCCAGCCGACGATGGGCGCCGGGTCGATTGCCCACACCTTGATGAAGTGGGTGATGAGGGCGATCAGGGGGTAATGGCACAGATAGATGGAGTAGGAGTAGTCGCCCACGCGCGCGGCCAGCCAGCGCACGCCCCAAATGCCCCCGCGGCGGGCGGTGAGCCAAGGCAGGATCAGCACGGTGCCGACGCCGGGCGCGACGATCAGCGCCAGATCGTTGAAGCGGCCGCCGGCAAACCGGCCCCAACCGACCAGCATGAAGTAAAACATGGCGGCGGCCGCGCCGAGGGTGAGCGCGAGGCCGAGCAAGGCCTTGCGGCCCTGGGCGCGGCCCCACCATTGCGGGTGCCAGCGGTTGAGGATGGCGGCGGCCACGCCCCAGCCGGTCGCGTCCAGGTGCATCAGGGTGACGCGGCGGATGTTGTCGTCCCAATTGAAAAAATCGGTCGAGGGGGTCACCAGGGTGCGCAGGACGGTGGGCACCCCGATCAACAACCCGGCGACAACCCAGAACAAATGCCGGCGCTCCAGGCGAACGAGCCAGGCGACGGCGCCCAGCAGCAGCGGCATCAGGAAATAGAACCATTCGTCGAGCGCCAGGGACCAGGCCTCGGCAAAAAACAAGGGCTTGGTCTCGGCCTTGAAAAGGTTTTGCGAGAACACCGCAAAAGACCATGCGAAGCGCCCTTGCTCGATGCCCCACCACGCCAGCAGCGCGTTGACGAGCAGGAACAGGTAGTAGTTGGGAATGGTGCGAAACCAGCGGCGCAGCCAGAAGTCGCGCGCGCTGGCCCACCAGGCGCCCCGTGTCTCGAAGCTGCGGATCATCATGGAGCCGATGAGAAAGCCGCTGAGCACGAACAGCCATTCGATGGAAAACACGGCGCAGGCGCTGAGGGCGGCATGCCAGCCACTCCAGTCGGACAGGCCGGTGGCGAGAAAAAAACCGAAGTAGCCGTGGTTCATCAGCACCACGCTGATGGCCAGCGTGCGCAGCATGTCGAGGCCGAAGTTGCGCTGATAGCGCGCGGCCGGCGATGGCGGACTCATTGGGCTACCCTCCGCGCTGGGCGCCGTGGGCCTGCCAGGCTTGCCAGACGGGCGAGCGCCACAGGCGCAGCAGGCTGGTGACGTGCCACAGCAGGGGCTGCCAGCCGCGCCGGCTGGCGCGCTGGGCCTGGTGCTGCACCAGGGCCGTGTCGGCGCACGCCAGGCGCCAGCCGGCCAGTTGCAGGCGCAGGCACAGATCGACGTCTTCGCAGTACATGTGAAAGCTTTCATCGAAGCCCTGGAGCTGGGCATAGGCGCCGCGGCGCAGCAGCAGGAAGGCGGCATTGACCCACTCGGGCGCCTGGCCGGGACGCAGCTCGTGCGGGCGGCGCAGCAGGTGGCGGCGCAGCAGCCGGGCCGGCGTGGGGGCCAGGCGCTGGTGGTCTTGCCGGCGGCCCTGGGCGTCGCATTGCTGCGGATAGGCGGCGCCAATGCGGGGGTCGCCGGCCAGCCGCTCGCACAGGGCTGGAAAGGGGTTGGCGGGCAGGCGCAGGTCGGGGTTGAGGACGGCAAACAGCGGTTGCCCGCCATGGCTGCCGTCCAGGGCAAAGGCCCGGTTGTGATTGGCGCCAAAGCCCAGCGGCGCCGGGGATTCGATGAGCCGCAGCTCGAACGGCCAGCGCTGGGCGCGCCAGCGCCCGGCCCGCGCCGGGTCGGGGCGATTGAGGGTGACGATGACGCGCTGCAACCGGGGTTCGCCCAGCGCGGCGAGGTCGGCGAGCAGCCGATCGACCTCGGGCCCCTGCCCGTGACTGACGACCGAGGCCGTGATGCCGTCCGACGGCGCCGGGGCCGACGCCTGCTGCATCACGGCAACTCGGCCTGCGCCAGCGGCAGGCCCTCGCGGTCCTTGGCCGAGAGGATGGGGGTGTCGATGCCGTGGGCCGCGAGCGGCCATTGGATGCCGATGGCCGGGTCGTCCCAGCGGATGCTGCGCTCATGCTCGGGCGCGTAGTAGTCGCTGGTCTTGTAGAGGAAGTCGGCGCTGTCGCTGAGCACCACGAAGCCATGGGCCAGGCCGGCCGGCACCCACAACTGGCGCCGGTTGTCGGCCGTCAGCTCCACGCCCGCCCAGCGCCCGAAGGTGGGCGAGTCGCGGCGGATGTCGAGCGCCACGTCGAACACCGCGCCCTGCACCACGCGCACCAGCTTGCCCTGCGGCTGGCGCAACTGGTAGTGCAGGCCGCGCAGCACGCCCCTGGCCGAGCGGCTGTGGTTGTCCTGCACGAAGTCGATGTCCAGCCCGGTGGCGGCGGCAAAGCGGCGGCGGTTGTAGCTTTCGGTGAAAAAGCCGCGGGCGTCGCCGAACACCTGGGGCTCCAGAATGAGAACGCCTGGAAGGGCCGTTGAAATGACTTTCATGAATCTTGGAGGAAAAATCAAAAATCAGTGCGTGAATTCATTGATCCATTGCAGCACCTGATCCGGGGGATAGCCCCTGTGAAAATGCCTGCGCCATGGATATGCACTGGCATTTGAACCATCCTTCATTTTTATTGCGTCGGTATTGCAGACAAATTTGGCCGGCGAGCCCGCCACAACCACATCGGGGGCAACATCGCGTGCAACCGAGCTGTGGGCGGCCACCAAAGCCCCCCGGCCGATGGTCGCCCCGGGCAAAATGACGGACATGGTGGCAATGGCCACGAAGTCCTCCACCACGACACCCATTCGAACCTCGCTGGGAGGGTGAGGGTCATTGGTGAGGACCACATACGGGAAAATCCAGACGAAATTCCCGATGCTGGATTTCTGCCCGACATGGACATTGCTATGGAACCGGACGAAATCACCAATCCTGCAATGCCCCTGGATGTCGCCCAATGTTCCGATCTGGAAATTCTTTCCGGCGCGCGTTTGCTCTCGCACGGTGACGCGATGGCCGGTGGTCAGGTTTTGATCGAATGTCGAGCCTTCATAAAAGACGCTGTGGGAGCGGATGAGGCTGTTTTTTCCGATCGAGAGCATGCCGCCATGCGCCGCATCGCTTGCCGGGCAACCCAATTCGCAGTGCGACCCGATGACGGTGTTGTCGCCAAGGGATACGTTCTTGTGCACGATGGTGTAGGGACCAATCGCCACGTTCGAGCCGATGATCGCCTGGTCGTCGACAAGGGCTGTCGGGTGTATGGATGCAGCAGTCACCGTGCTCTCAGTTCGTTTCAAGGCCAGGGGCCCGGCCGGGCTTCAGGGTCGATCCCAAAGACGGCAGGTTACTTGCAAGTCCAGCCACTTGAAAAGCCCTTGTCCGCTGACGGGGTCGATGCGCAACTGCGGCTCGAACCCCACGGGGCTGTCGATCGAGAATTCCATCGATACGGTGCCATCGCCCCAAGGAGCGTGCGCTTGCCGCGCCGACTGCGCTTGAGTGTATGCGGCGGCCCCTCGGGGGCGAAAAAATATCTCGGTGGTCTCCTGCGCCCGGGTGAGCAGCGTCAAGCGCACGCCGAGAGTACGGCATCGATCCAGGCCCTGGGCAGCAGGGGAAGCCGGCACGGGAACAAGCCATTGAACATCCCCTTCGCCCCGAAACCATCCGTCGCGCAAAAGCACCGCGTTCCGCCATGATGCACGCTCGAAATCGGCCGTGCCGGACCAGTGCAGCAAGGTCTGGCCGAAACCCTGGCGGGCCACGATGGGCAGGTAGCGCACGAAGGAGGCGTGAATGTCGCGCGCATGGATGTAGGCGCGCGTCAGGTCGGGGATTCCCATCCAGGCCAGATCGAGGCAATCAATCGGCTCACCCGAGCCGAGCTGACGCTGAAGGCAGGCCAGGTCCCTGGCGCGGGCCTGCGCGGCCTGGCGATAGTGGGTCTGGACATCGAAAACGCCGCGCGCCCAGCCAAGCAGCGCCAGGACCAGCAGCGCCCCCACCAGGGCCGGCATGGCGTGAGGGCGCCGACGCCAGCCGAGGAACAGCACGGCGGCCAGCCAGGGGAACAGCAGGGTCACCCAGAAAAAATGAAACCGTTCGTAGGAAAACTGGAAGACTTGCACGGCGCCGCGGATGGCCGGATCGCGGAAGCCGGCGCGGCCCATGCTGACGATTGCCAGATAGGAAAAAACCACGGCGCTGAGGGGCAGCAGCACCAGGGCCAGGCGGCGCCAGCGCGCCGATGACGGCGCCGGGCGGGTCAACCCCCGGCGCAGCACCCAGGCGAGAGCCCCCCCCCAGATCAGGCACACCCCGGCAGCCCATCCCAGCTCCAGGGCGACAGAATGAAAACCGTGCCCGGTGCCGCGCCCGATCTTGCCCAACAGGTAGGCCCAGAAGTCCGAACGGTCGGGCCAGGTGACGCCCAGGTACTGCTGCACACCGTCAATCCGCGCGGGGTTGCGCGTCAGATAAAGCTGCAAGCCGCTGGTGAGCGCGCCCGCCAGGCCCAACGCCCACCCGGCCGCACGCACGCGCGCCAGCAGCGCCGGCCGTTCATGCCCGCGCATGCCCCAGGCCAGCATGATCCAGCAGGCCCCCAGCACCAGCGCCGCCACGGCGCCGGAGATGTAGGACAGGCCGGCCAGCAGCCCGAGCAGGAAAATCCACCCCCGTTGCCCGCGCCCCCCATCCTGTGGGGCAAGCACCAGGCCCATGGCGCCCAGCAACGGCAGCAGCGGCAGCGCCTGGTGGTACGCCAGGCTCTGCTCGCCCCAGTAGCTGCCGGACTGCAGCATGGGAATGCAAAAGGCAAACAAGCCCGCTTGTTGCAGACGGTTGCCACACACCTGCCCCAACAGGCGCCATTGCAGCCAGAGCAGGCCGCCCAGCACGCCCAGCATCGACAAGGTCTGGTATGCCAGGGCATTGCCGCCCAGCCACCGCTGGGCCCATGCGTCCAGGCCCAGCCCGATGGGCGCCAGGGTGTTGTTGACCGCGCGAAAGAGCCGCGCCGGATCGAGCGACAGCGCGTTGCGCTGATCGTAGACGCGCCAATCATCGAGAAAGGGTAGATCGGTGCCCCAGCGCAGCCACGCCAGCACGTTGGCGCCCAGCATCAGCAGCGGCAAGGCGACGCAGGCGCGCAACAGCCAGGTCCTGGCAAACGAGTGCTTTTCAATGCGTGCCATGCGGGGTGAAAATCCAGCGCTGCACAAAAAACATCAGGGGCACGCACACCAGCGTGGCGACCAGGGGGGCCAGCCATGCGGGGCCCCGCAGCCAGGCAACCCATGCTTGCACCACGGCGAGCCCAAGGCCCAGTTGCAAACCTTGACTGAAGGCGGCCCACAACAGCGAACAGCGCTTGCCAGGCCTTGCAAACACCGCATGGCGCAGCAGGAGAAAGGACAGACCGACGCCGCAGGCAAAGGCCAGCGCGTAGGCCAGGCGATAGTCCAGCCATTGCAGCAGTGCCAGGTACAGCGCGTAAGTCACGGCGGTGTTGGCGCCGCCGGCGGCCAGATAGCGCAGGGCCTCGCGTGCGATCACGCAGCGGCTCCGGCGGCGCGCACCTCGGCCACGAACTGCGCGTGGTCGCGGATGTAGTCGGCCGCGTCATAGGGGTCGGAGGCCAGCACCAGCAGCACGGCGTCGGGCGAATAGCGGTGCTGGACGCCCCACACCATGGGCGGCAGCAGCAGGCCCAGGTTGGGACGGTCGAGCACGAAGGCCTCGCGCCGCGCGCCGTCGTCGGCAATGACGTGGATGGAGCCCTTGACGGCCATCAGGAACTGGCTGCAGCGCCGGTGCGCGTGCGCGCCGCGCAGCTCGGCGCTGGGCACGTTGTAGACCAGAAAGCTGCGCTGCACGGCAAAGGGCAGGTCGGGCCCGACCTCGGCCACGCACAGATCGCCGCGCGCGTCCTTCACCTCGCGCAGCACGTGCAGGCGCACGCCGCGCACGGCGCTGTCGATGACGCAGGGGCCGGTGGGCAGGGCTCGCTGGCTCATGGAGCTTCGAAGCGATCGATGCGCAGCGCCACGGCCTGCGGGCGCTGCTTGGTGTTTTCATAGGCGCGCCAGGCGTAGGTGCCGACGATGCCCAGGCTGAGCAGGTTGAGCGCGCCGAAGAACAGGATGGCGATCATGGTCATCGAATACCCCGGCACCTCGATCAGGCCGGTGAGCTTGCCGAACAGCACCAGACCGGCCATGACCACCGCCACCGCCATGCCCAGCAGGCCGGCGCGGGTGAGCCAGCGCACCGGCAGGTCGGTGAAGGCGAACACGCTGTCGGCCAGGTAGGCGATCTTCTTGCTCCAGGTCCAGGCCGATGCGCCGTGGCGGCGCGGCTGGCGCGCGTAGGGCACGCTGGCACGGCGAAAGCCCAGCCAGAAGATCTGCGCGATGAGCGAGCTGCGGCTCTCGTGCAGGCCCAGCAGCGCGTCGCGAAAGGCCTGGTTGCAGGCGAAGATGTCCACGCCGCCGGGCGGCATCTCGGGCACCACCCAGCGGCGGTAGGCGGCCCAGAACAATTGCGCCTGCCAGCGCTGCATGAAGGGGTCGTGGCGCAGGGCGCGCTCGGCCACCACCACGTCGGCCTCGCCGCGCGCCAGCACGGCCTGCATCTGCGGCACCAGCTCGGGCGGCTCCTGCAAATCGGCCGCCATGACGGCGAAGTGCTCGCCGCGGGCGTGCTGCAGGCCGGTGCGCACGGCGGCGAAGGCGCCGAAGTTGCGCGTGAGCAGCACCAGCGTGGCGCGCAGGCCGGTGGCCGGCAACTGCTCGCGCAGCAGGGCGTGGCAGCGGTCGGGGCTGCCGTCGACCACGAACACCACCTCCAGCGCGCCGGCGAGCTGCCGGTGCAGGCCCTGCACGGCGGCCAGCAGCTCGGGGATGGAGCCCTCGTTGCGGTAGACCGGGATGATGAGGCTGAGCACCGGTCAACCCTGGGCGAAGAAGGCGCGCACGCCGGCGATGACCGCGTCCGCCTGCGCATCGCTCAGGCCCGGATAGCAGGGCAGCGACAGCACCTGGGCGCAGGCCGATTCGGTGACGGGCAGCGACGGCGGCGGGCGGTGCGCCCAGATGGGCTGGCGATGGTCGGCGATGGGGTAGTGCACGTCGCTGGCGATGCCCAGCGCCGCCAGGTGGGCCTGCAGCGCGGCGCGGCGCGGCGTGCGCACGACGTACAGGTGCATCACGTGCTCGGCGCCGGGCGCGGGCGGGCAGCGCAGGGGCAGGTCGGCCAGCGCGGCGCTGTAGCGCGCGGCGATGGCGCGGCGGCGCGCGTTGGCCGCATCCAGGCGCGGCAACTTGGCCGCCAGCACGGCGGCCTGCAGCTCGTCCAGGCGGCTGTTGACGCCGCCGGCCAGCGCGACCTCGTACTTGCGCACCCAGCCGTACTGGCGCAGCGCGCGCAGGCGCTCGGCCAGCGCCGCGTCCGACGTCACCACCGCGCCGCCGTCGCCCAGGGCGCCCAGGTTCTTGGTGGGGTAGAAGCTGAAGCAGCCCAGCCGCCCCCAGCTGCCGGCGCGGCGGCCTTGAAGCGTGGCGCCGTGCGCCTGGGCGCAGTCCTCGATCAGCGGCACGCCGGCCTGCCGGCACAGGGCGTCGATGGCCGGCATGGCGGCCATTTGCCCGTACAGGTGGGTGACGACGACGGCGGCCACCGGGCCGGCCGCCAGCGCGGCGGCCAGCGCGTCGGGCGCCATCGTCAGGCTTGGCTCGTCGACGTCGACCCAGCCCACGTCGGCGCCCACCTGGGCAATGGCGGCGCTGCCGGGGCAGCCGGCATTGGCCACCGTCAGCACGCGCTGGCCGGGGCCCACGCCCAGCGCGCGCAGGGCCAGGGCGATGGCGTCGGTGCCGTTGGCCACGCCGACGGCGTGCTCGACACCGACGTGGCGCGCGAACGCGGCCTCGAAGCCGCGCACCGCCGGGCCCAGCACGTACCAGCCGCTGTCGGCCACCTGCTGCAGGCAGGCGCCCAGGTCGACGCCGAAGGCGGCGCCGGCGGCGCAGAAGAAGGGGACGCTGGGGGGATTGGCCATGTCAACGTCGCTTTGGCGCGCCCGCATCCTGCAACAGCCGCATCAGGTATTGCCCATAGCCGCTCTTGGCCAGCGGCTCGGCGATGCGGGCCAGCTGCGCGGCGTCGATGAAGCCCTTGCGCCAGGCGATCTCCTCGGGGCAGGCCACTTTCAGGCCCTGGCGGCGCTCCAGCGTGGCGATGAACTGGCCGGCGTCCAGCAGGCTGTCGTGCGTGCCGGTGTCCAGCCAGGCGTAGCCGCGCCGCATGATCTCGACGTTGAGCTGGCCCTGCTTCAGGTAGGCGTCGTTGACGGTGGTGATCTCCAGCTCGCCGCGCGCGCTGGGCTGGATCGACTTGGCGATGTCCACCACCTGGCTGTCGTAAAAGTACAGCCCCGTGACGGCGTAGTTGCTGCGCGGCTGTTTGGGCTTTTCCTCGATGCTGACGGCGCGCCCGCGGGCGTCGAACTCGACCACGCCGTAGCGCTCGGGGTCGTGCACGTGGTAGGCAAACACCGTGGCGCCCTGGCTGCGCGCGTCGGCATTGGACAGCAGGGTCTCGAAGTCGTGGCCGTAGAACAGGTTGTCGCCCAGCACCAGCGCGCTGGGCGCGCCGCCGACAAAGCGCTCGCCGATGATGAAGGCCTGCGCCAGGCCGTCGGGACTGGGCTGCACGGCGTATTGCAGCTGGATGCCCCATTGGCTGCCGTCGCCCAGCAGCTGCTGAAAGCGCGGCGTGTCCCGCGGTGTGCTGATGACCAGGATGTCACGCATGCCCGCCAGCATGAGCGTGGCCAGCGGGTAATAGATCATCGGCTTGTCGTACACCGGCAGCAGTTGCTTGCTGATGGCCAGGGTGGCCGGGTGCAGCCGGGTGCCGGAGCCGCCGGCCAGGATGATGCCTTTGCGTGGAGAGGTCATGGTGTTTGCAGGATTTCTTGCAGCATGCGCTGCACGCCGTCCTGCCAGGGCGGCAGGGTGAGGCCAAAGGCGGCTTGCAGCTTGCGCGTGTCCAGACGCGAATTGTGCGGCCGCCGCGCGGGGGTGGGGTAGTCGGCGGTGGCGATGGGAGCCACCTCGTTTACTATTAATTTAATAGCTGATTGCGCTTGCTGGGCCTGCGCCAGAACGTATTTTGCATAGGAAAACCAGGTGGTCTCTCCCGCCGCGGCCAGGTGATACACGCCGGCCTTGGCGGGCTGGCACAGCACCTGCGCGATGGCGTGGGCGCTGACATCGGCAATCAACTCGGCGCCGGTGGGCGCGCCCCACTGATCGTCGATGACCGTCAAGCGCTCGCGCTCGGCGCCCAAGCGCAGCATGGTTTTGGCGAAGTTGCCCCCGCGCGCGGCGTAGACCCAGCTGGTGCGCAAAATCAGGTGCGCGCCGCCCGCCGCCACGATGGCCTGCTCGCCGGCCAGCTTGGTGCGGCCATACACGCTCAGGGGGCCGGTGGCATCCATCTCGCGCCAGGGCGTCTGGCCACTGCCGTCGAACACGTAGTCGGTGCCGTAGTGCAGCAGCAGTGCGCCGCAGGCCGCCGCCTCGCGCGCCAGCACGGCGGGCGCATCGGCATTGATGCGCCGCGCCAGCTCGGGCTCGGACTCGGCGCGGTCGACGGCGGTGTAGGCCGCGGCGTTGACGATGACGCGGGGCCGCAGCGCCCGCACGGTGGCGGCCAGGCCGTCCAGGTCGGCCAGGTCGCCGCACAGGCCATCGCCGCCGTGGCGATCGAGCGCGATCACCCGCCCCAGCGGCGCCAGGCTGCGCTGCAGCTCCCAGCCGAGCTGGCCGTTCTTGCCCAGCAGCAGGATCGTCATGCGCGGGCGCCGTACTGCGTGGCCACCCAGTCGCGGTAGGCGCCGGACTGCACCTGCGCCACCCAGTCGGCATGGTCCAGATACCACTGCACGGTCTTGCGGATGCCGGTGTCGAAGGTCTCGGCCGGGCGCCAAGCCAGCTCGCGCTCGATCTTGCGCGCGTCGATGGCGTAGCGCCGGTCGTGGCCGGGGCGATCTTTCACGTAAGTGATCTGCGTGCGGTAGCTCTGCCCGTCGGCACGCGGGCGCAATTCGTCCAGCAGGGCGCACACGGTGTGCACGATCTCGATGTTGGGCTTTTCGTTCCAGCCGCCGACGTTGTAGGTCTCACCCGGACGGCCGGCCTGCAGCACGCGGCGGATGGCGCTGCAGTGGTCGCCCACGTACAGCCAGTCGCGCACCTGCATGCCGTCGCCGTACACCGGCAGCGGCTTGCCGGCCAGCGCGTTGACGATCATCAGCGGGATCAGCTTTTCGGGAAAGTGATAGGGACCGTAATTGTTGGAACAATTGGTCGTCAGCACCGGCAGCCCGTGCGTGTGGTGCCAGGCGCGCACCAGGTGGTCGCTGGCGGCCTTGCTGGCGCTGTAGGGGCTGTTGGGCTCGTAGACGTGGTCCTCGGTGAAGGCCGGCGCGTCGGGTGCCAGGCTGCCGTAGACCTCGTCGGTGGACACGTGCAGAAAGCGGAAGGCCGCGCGCGCGCCCGCGGGCAAATCGCTCCAGTAAGCACGGGCGGCTTCCAGCAGGCGGAAGGTGCCCACGATGTTGGTGACGATGAAATCCTCGGCGCCATGGATGGAACGGTCCACATGGCTTTCGGCCGCGAAGTGCACGATGGCGCGCGGCCGGTGCTCGGCCAGCAGGCGCGCCACCAGGGCGCGGTCGCCGATGTCGCCCTGCACGAACACATGCCGCGCGTCGCCCTGCAGCGCGGCCAGGTTGGCCCGGTTGCCGGCATAGGTCAGCTTGTCGAGGTTGACGATGGGCTCATCGCCCGCGGCCAGCCAGTCGAGCACGAAGTTGCTGCCGATGAAGCCGGCGCCGCCGGTGACAAGAATCATGTTGCTGCCCCTCAAGCCATGGTGCCGCAGGGCTTGATGCAATGCGCAACCTGCTGCGATGGCACGAAATTCGGCATTATTTCATGTGGCTTGCCCTGCCTCGAAAAGGCTACAGTGCGGGCTAGGATGATTTCCGCCCACCCAGAACCCCCGCCATGGCCACCAAACCCGACAAAACCGCTGCCCGTCCGACCCACGCACCGGAAACGGCTCCCCAAGCACCGCAAGACGGTCTGAATACCCCCGCGCACAACATCTGGCTGGCCGGGCTGGGGGCGCTCGCCAGCGCTCAGGCCAATGCCCAGGCCGAGGGCGCCAAGGCGTTCGAGGCCCTGGTGCAGCAGGGCCTCGAAATGCAGGCGCGCACGCAGGCCCTGGCCAAGGAACAGTGGGCCGAAGCGGCGCAGCACATGGACAGCCTGACCGCCGGCGCGACAGGAGGCATGGGCGCCTGGGACCGGCTGGGCGGCATCTTCGAAGGCCGGGTGGCGCGCGCGCTGGCCAGCCTGGGCATGCCGTCGGCGTTTGAAATCGCCGACCTGAAAACACGCGTCACCACGCTGGAGCGCGCGCTCGCGCACGCACAGGGCGCCGCGCCCGCCGAGCCGGCGGCACCAACGCCGACTGGCAGCGCGCGGCGCAAAGGGGCTGGCAAGTCCACGTGAGTGCGCCCCCCCGAACATTCCGACCTTCCTGCTTTTCACAGTCTGTCTTGAACCACGCCCCCGCCCTCGCTCCCGTTCCGACTCCGTATCGGCGCCAGTTGGCGGGCACCACCGTGCTGGTGGTGGCCATCCACGCGCTGCTGGTGCTGGGCTTGCCCCACCTGCGCCAAACCCCACTGGCCGGACAGGACGCTGGCACCTTCGTCACCCGCCTGATCGCCCCACCAGCGCCGGCGCCCTCGGTCGAGCCTCAGCCCGTGGCGCCGCCAACGCCCCTGCCACAGCCGGACAAGCCCGCTGAGCCCAAGCCGAAGCCCCGGCCAGCCAAGTCCCATCCCGCACAGCCCCCCCAAGCCCCGACGCCCCCCTCAACCTCCGCCGCCGAGTCACCTCGCACACCCGCAACCTCTCGCGGCAGCGTCGATGCCGCAGTCAGCCTGCTGACCCCCAAACCCGTGGGAGACTTTGGCGGCGCGATCGCGCCCATGCCGATTCAGCCGCCGCTGTCGAGCAGCGAAGCGGCGCCGGCACTGAAGCTCGCGCAGGACATGGGGGACGCACCGATCCGGCTGGCGCGTGCCGCCGTCTTGAGTTATCAGGCCGCGGGCACCATCGACGGCCAGGAATTTACCGTGCCAACCCCGGTCCGGTGGCGCCAGGATGGCCAGTGGTACGAAATCCGATGGGGGTTCTACAACCCCAAGGTGGGCGAGCAAACCCGCAGCACCATCGGCCTGATCGCACCGCAGGGGCTGGTGCCGGTGCGCGCCGAATCGCGCACGCCCGATGCCCAGGAAATTGGCTTTGACTACAACACGCGACAGGTATGGTTCAGCGCGGCGGGCGCCCACGCCCCGCTGGTGCCGGGTGCGGTCGATCGACTGAGCGTGCTGTTTCAACTGGGTGCCTTGCTGGGGGGCGATCCGGCACGCTATCCGGTGGGCAGCACCATCGAACTGCCGGCGGCCCACCTGCGTGGCGCCGGGCTGTGGAGTTTTGTGGTCGAACCCAATGAAGACCTGCCGGCCTTGGGCGATCAGACGGTGCCGACGATCCGGCTGGTGCACGCACCGCACGACCAACGGGACGCCCGCATCGAAGTCTGGCTCGGCCCCACGCTGGACTACCTGCCGGTGCGCCTGCGCGTCACCGAACCCACCGGCGACCACGTCGAATACAACCTGGCGCGAGCCTACTCGCAGCCCACCCCCACGAACAGCACGGCGCCCGCCCTCGGCACGCCCACCTCCCCGCCATGATCCGCAAAGCGCCTCGCCGCACCGCCGAGCGGATCCTGAGCACCTCGCTGGAGCTGTTCAACCGCTTTGGCGAGCCCAACACATCCACCTCGATGATCGCTGGCGAGTTGCGCATCAGCCCGGGCAACCTGTACTACCACTATCCGTCCAAGGACGAGTTGATCAACACCCTGTTTGACCAGTACGCCCGGACCCTGACCGAGCTGCTGGCCGCGGCCAACGATGTGCGCGATGTCGAGG
Source organism: Burkholderiaceae bacterium (assembly GCA_024235995.1). Taxonomy (NCBI): domain Bacteria; kingdom Pseudomonadati; phylum Pseudomonadota; class Betaproteobacteria; order Burkholderiales; family Burkholderiaceae; species Burkholderiaceae bacterium. Next base: position 1,290,370 of record JACKLI010000001.1, on the reverse strand, counting down.
ATGCCTGGTTCCTGCTGCATTCGCTGTTCGAGCTGATCTGGCAGTACCGCTTCTTCTATCGCGACCTCAACCACCTGCTGTCGCGCAACCGTCATCTGGAAACCCACTTCCCGGCGCTGTTGATGCGCAAGAAGAGCGCACTGCGGGGGGTGCTGGATCATTTGCGCGCCACCGATGCCCCTGCCGCCGAACCCCCGTCGGCGATCGACGCCGAACGCCGACAGGATGCCATCGCCGCCAGCATGGTGGTGGTGCTGACCTACTGGCTAAGCTACGAGTACGTGCTGCGGCCGCGCAGCGCCATGGAGCCCAACAACGCGCAAGACGCACTGATGCGCGGCGCCTACCATGTGATGGGCCTGCTGCTTCCACACCTGGATGCGCCACAGCGCAAGCACCTGAACACGCTGTTGCAAGCCTACAGCGCGCCACCAGAGCCGGGCTGACCTTGCGCGCGCAGCGCCGGCCCATCCCCCATCACGATCACCCTCCTGTTGTTTGACCAAGCCACCATGTCCGAGCTGAACACCCGCTTCACCGACGCCGTCGCGCGTTCCAAAACCCTGAGCCAACGGCCCGACAACCCGACCCTGCTGAAGATTTACTCACTCTACAAACAGGCCACCGAAGGCGACAACGAAGAGGCAAAACCCGGTTTTGCCGACATCGTGGCGCGCGCCAAGTGGGACGCCTGGAAGAAGCTCGAAGGCACCAGCACGGACGAAGCCAAGAGCCAATACATCGAGCTAATCGACGCGCTGCGCTGACCCAGAGGGTCCGGCTAGGACGCCGATGCATCGGAGCGATCGACGCCCTGCCCTGACACGCGGCTTGCCCGATACCGGGCCGCCAGTCGATAGCCCTTGCGCCGCGCCGGCTGCTCAACCAGCCGGTAGCCAAGTTCGGCCAGACCCAGCAACAAAACGAGGGCGCACGCCCCATACAAGGCCATATGCGCCTCGGGCGCTGCGCCCAGGCGATGCCAGAGCTCGCGCGTGCCCAGGTACGCCAGCATGTGCGTCAAGTACATGCTGTACGAACGGGCGCCCAGCCAGGTCAGGACGCCGCCCAGCACGCCGGTGGGCATCAGGAGCCGGCGATCCAGGCTGGCCATCCACACCAGAAACCCCGCGATCAGGGACAGCGCGCTGACCAGTCCTGGCCACGCCGCACGGCTGGGCGCGCCCAACCAGGCCAGCACGGCCATCGCCAGCAGACTCAGAACCTGCAGGGCTGCGCGCTGGTGAACCGGCATGGATGCCGGGGCGGTCGGGGCGCGTTGGCTTGCATCAACCGCGCGCAGGCTCCAGAACGCAAGGAGCACCCCCACGGCCAGGGCATCCACGCGGAAAAACCAGGCCACCCCCAGGGGCGGTCGGCTCCACGGCACCAGGCACAGCCAAACCAGGGCCAGCAGCAGCACGAGATGGCGCCGCGGCACCAGCAGCATCAGCAAGGGCGTCACCAGATAGAACTGCTCTTCCAGCGACAGCGACCAGTACACCACCAAGGCCCAGCCGGTCGGAAACAGCAGGTTCACGCGCGCCTGATCAACAAAATTGCAACTCGACAGGTCGCTGTGATAGCACCCCGCCCAATGCACATTGGCCACCTGAAAGATCGCCGCCAGCGCGTCCCGCGCCATGCGCCCGGGTTGGCCAAACAACCCGGAGGTGTTGAACCACAGTGCGCACAGAACCGCCACCGCGCTCCAGCACCATGCCGCCGGCCACAGCCGCCACACCCGCTTGATCCAGAACTCAACCGCAATCGGCCAGCGCGCGCCAACCGGCCACGCCAGCGCGTTCGATTGCGCGCTGGCCAAAAACGTGCGCGTGATGATGTAGCCCGAAATGCAGAAGAACAGATCCACTCCCGCCCACAGCCCCAAGGACACACGCAGACGCTCCTGCAGGCTGCTCGGCCAAAACACCAGCACCTCGGCGTGCTGCGCAATGGTCATCAAGATCGCTACCGCGCGCAATAACTCCAGGTCGAGGTTTTTGCGGATGTGGTGCATTGACGTGATCATGCCAGCCCAACCAACCGGGCATGCGGCCTCAGCCGCCGGCCAGCGCCCGCAGGCGCGCGTCGCGCTCGTCGCGGGGCAGCTCGCCCAGCGTGCGCACCGCCGCGTAAAAGCGCGGCCAGTCGCCGTCCTCGCGCGCAAACAGCGCCTCGAAGGCGGGCACCCAGCCGTCGTAGGCGGCCTGCAGCGCAAAGGCGGCGTTGTTGGCCTGGACCACCCAGCGGTCGTAGCCGTCGAAGGGCGTGCCGGCCGCGGCCCAACGCGCCTTGAGCGCCTGGTAGCGCGCGCGAAAGCGCTGCATAGCTTCTGATTTCATAGCTAGCAGCGCTTGCTCCGTGCGGGCTGGATCGCTTTTTTGCTCATAAATCGCGCTCAGCTCGGCGCGCGTGGCGTGGGTGAGCTGGCGAAAGTCCCGCTGGCGCTGCTGCGCCAGCTCGTCGGCGCGCCGGGCCGCGGCGTCGGCGTGCCGCGCCAGCCAGCGCGCCGCGCCCAGGCTGGCCACGGCCGTGGCGTAGGACTCGTTGAAGGCGGTGTCGCCGGCCACGTACAGCCTCTGGTGCGCCAGCTCGTGGAACACGATGCGCGCCAGCGCCGCATCCGAATCGTGGATGACGGTGGACAGCAGCGGGTCGCCCCCCAGCCAGTTGAGCCAGCCCAGCGTGGAATACATGGGCACGCCGTACACCGTCACCTCCAGCCCGTCCTGCGCGCGCAGCTGCCGGCCCAGCGCCTGCGCCTCGGCCGGGTCGAAGTAGCCGCGATAGCCCACGCAGCCGACGAAGGCGAAGCACCAGCGCTTGAGCGTGAGCGAGTCCACCGGCGCGGCCGCCACGTTCCACACCACGGCCGGGCGGTGGATGTCGGCGTAGCGCCGGTAGCTGCCGTTGTCGGGCAGGTCCAGCGCGGTCACGGCGTAGTCGCGCAGCTGCTGCGCCAGGGCCAGCCGCGCCTTCAGGGGCGCGGGCGTGGCGGGGTCGCGCAGCCAGTCGTCGATGGGGCGCGCGGCCTGCATCAGCGCCAGCTGCCCGCCGATGGCCTGGGCGTAGTAGCCGGCGGTGCCGCAGCCGGCCAGCAGCGCAGCCGACAGCAGCAGCGGCAACAGGCGCCAGCGGGCAAGCCAGCGAACGAAAGCAGGAGCCGTCATGAGCAGCGCCATTGTCCACAAGCCGCCCTGGCGTGCAAAAGCCTTGGCGGGCCGCTAGACTGCCGCCATGAACCTCATCGAACCCATCCTGGCGCAGGCAGCAAGCATCACCCAACTGCGGCGCGACATCCATGCCCATCCTGAGCTGTGCTTCGAGGAAGTGCGCACGGCCGACCTGGTGGCGGCCAAGCTGGCCGAGTGGGGCCTACCGATCCACCGCGGCCTGGGCACCACCGGCGTGGTCGGCATCGTGCACGGGCGCGACGGCGGCAAGAGCGGCCGCGCCATCGGCCTGCGCGCCGACATGGACGCGCTGCCCATGACCGAGTTCAACACCTTCGCCCACGCCAGCACGCACAAGGGCAAGATGCACGCCTGCGGCCACGACGGCCACACCGCCATGCTGCTGGCCGCGGCGCAGCACCTGGCCCAGCACCGCGACTTCGACGGCACGGTGTACCTGATCTTCCAGCCGGCCGAGGAAGGCGGCGGCGGCGCGCGCGAGATGATCAAGGACGGGCTGTTCCAGCAGTTCCCGATGGAGGCGGTGTTCGGCATGCACAACTGGCCGGGCATGGCGGTCGGCCATTTCGCCGTCTCGCCCGGGCCGGTGATGGCGTCGAGCAACGAGTTCAAGATCACCATCACCGGCAAGGGCGGCCACGCCGCGCTGCCCTACATGGGCGTCGACCCGGTGCCGATCGCCTGCCAGATCGTGCAGGGCTTGCAGACCATCGTCTCGCGCAACAAGAAGCCGGTGGACGCGGCCGTGGTCTCGGTCACCATGATCCACGCCGGCGAGGCCACCAACGTCATCCCCGACGCCTGCGAGATCCAGGGCACGGTGCGCACCTTCACCTACGAGACGCTGGACCTGATCGAGCGGCGCATGCAGGAGGTGGCCGAGGGCGTGGCCGCGGCGTTCGGGGCGCGCTGCGCGTTCGAGTTCGTGCGCAACTACCCGCCCACGGTCAACACCGCCTACGAGGCCGACTTCTGCCGCCAGGTGATGGCCGGCATCGTCGGCACCGACCACGCGCTGGCGCAGGAGCCCACCATGGGCGCCGAGGATTTCGCCTACATGCTGCAGGCCAAGCCCGGCGCCTACTGCTTCATCGCCAACGGCGACGGCGCGCACCGCGGCCGCTACGAGGGCGGCGGCCACGACGCCGGGCCCTGCACGTTGCACAATCCGCACTACGACTTCAACGACGAGCTGATCCCGCTGGGCGCCACCTACTGGGTACGCCTGGCGCAGGCCTGGCTGGCCCACACCCCGCCCGCCGACCGCCCCATGCCGGGAGCAACCAAGTGATCCCCATCCCGGACGCCTTCTCGCCCAGCTACGCCAAGGCGCGGGTCAAGTTCCTCGAAGCGGCGGCCACCGCCGGCACGCGCATCGAGTCCTTCAACCACCCGCTGCCGGGCAAGGACGGCGAGCAGCTCGCGATGGACGTGGCGCTCGACGGCGAGGCCGGCAGCGAACGCCTGCTGATCGTCAGCAGCGCCTGCCACGGCGTGGAGGGCTACTGCGGCAGCGGCGTGCAGGTGTTCGCCCTGCACGACGCCGAGTGGCGCGCCAGGGCCCGCGCCGCCGGCGTGGCGGTGCTGTACGTCCACGCGCTCAACCCCTGGGGCTTCTCGCACGGGCGGCGCGTGACGCAGGAGAATGTGGACCTGAACCGCAACTTCCACGACTTCGGCCAACCCCTGCCCGACAACCCGGCCTACCGCCAGGTGCACCCCCTGCTGCTGCCCGAGACCTGGCCGCCCGACGAGGCCAACCGCCAGGCCGTGCAGGCCTTCATCGCCCGCCACGGCGTGGCCGCCTGGCAGGCCGCGATCTCCGGCGGGCAGCACGAGTTCGCCGACGGCCTGTTCTTCGGCGGGCGCGCGCCCACCTGGAGCAACCAGACCCTGCGCCGGGTGCTGGCGCAGCACGCCGCGCGCGCACGCCGCGTGGCCTGGATCGACCTGCACACCGGCCTGGGCCCCAGCGGCGTGGGCGAGCGCATCTGGGCCGGGCGCGACAGCGCCGCCGACGTGGCCCGCGCGCGCCGCTGGTGGGGCGAGCACATCACCTCGATCTACGACGGCTCGTCCACCAGCCCGCTGCTGACCGGCCTGATGTGGGAGGCGATCCACGACGCCGCGCCGCAGGCCGAGTACACCGGCATCGCGCTGGAGTACGGCACCGAGCCAATCACCGAGGTGCTGGACGCGCTGCGCGGCGACCACTGGCTGGCGCGGCACCCCGAGGCGCCGCCCCTGCTCGCCGCCGAGATCAAAGCCCGCATGCTGCGCGCCTTCTACACCGACACCGACCCATGGAAGGGGCAGATCGTCAGCCAGGCGCGGCAGGCGCTGTTTCAGGCTGCGGACGGGCTTCAATAGCCGCCGTGCAGCGCCTCGCGCTCCTGCGCGATCACCAGCAGGCCGTCGAAGATCAGGTTCTCGACCAGCTCGTAGGGCCGCATCATCGAAGGCATCATCTTCCAGCCCGCGCCGCCCGTCATCAGGCACAGCGGCTCGGCGCCGCAGCGCAGGAACAGGTGGCGGAACATGCGCTCGCAGGCGCCCGCGATGGCGTAGGTGCCGCCGCTGGTCAGGCCGTCGCTGGTGTTGGTCGGAAACTCCACCACCTCGCCCGTGGGCACGTGCAGCCCGGCCGTGCCCGACTCCAGCGCGCGCAGCATGATGCCGTGGCCCGGCAGGATCAGCCCGCCCAGAAAGCGCCCGCTGGCGTCGATGGCCTCCACCGTCACCGCCGTGCCCACCATCACCAGCAGGATCGGCCGCGCCGGCCCGCGCGCCAGCATGTGGTGGCGCGCGCCCACCATGGCCACCCAGCGGTCGGCGCCCAGCCGCGCCGGAAAGTCGTAGCCGTTGACCAGGCCCGCCTCGGCCTCCGAGGCCACCACCCAGCGCGGCTCCACGCTCCAGCGCTCCATCTGCTCCTGCACGCGGTACTTGACGGCCGGGCCGGCCACGATGCAGCCCAGCATGCGCGTGGGCTCGGGCAGGCTCGCCCAGGCCCCGTCGGCCAGGCCGTCGAGCTGCTCCAGGAACTCCACCCCATGCGCCAGCACGCGCGTGCCCACGGCCGGGCGCTCGTACAGCGTCCACTTCAGCCGCGTGTTACCGACGTCGATCGCCAAAAATGTCATGGGCACGCAATATAAGCGCTAAGTTTGCCCCCAAGCCAAGGGTTTGCACCGCCCCTGCAGGCGTTACAGTGGTTGTTTCCGTCCGCACCAACCGTAAGGAGAGTCACCATGGGATTGTTCAGTTTCATCAAGGAAGCCGGCGAGAAGCTGTTCGGCGCCAAGGAAGTCGAGCAGGCCGCGGCCAGCGGCGCGCCCAACGTGGCCGAGCTGAACCAGAAGGCCGCCGACGCCATCAAGGCCTACATCGAGCAGCAGAACCTGGGCGTGATCGGCCTGGACGTGGGTTTCGACGGTGCCAGCGGCAAGGTCACCCTGGCCGGCAGCGCGCCCAGCCAGGAAGCGGCCGAGAAGGCCGGCCTGGCCGCCGGCAACGTGGCCAGCGTGAGCGGGGTCGACAACAACCTGCAGTACCCCGCCGGCACCGCCTCGCAATACCACGACGTGGTGCGCGGCGACACGCTGTCGGCCATCGCCAAGAAGTACTACGGCGACGCCAACAAGTACCCCGTCATCTTCGAGGCCAACAAGCCCATGCTGACGCACCCCGACAAGATCTACCCGGGCCAGAAGCTGCGCATCCCGGCGCTCTGATCGTTGACTCGCCCACGGGCGAGCACGCCCCCCAGGACGGCGCCTTCGGGTGCCGTTTTGCATCCACCAGGCGCTTGGGTGCCGACGGCACGCCGGCGCCGCCTCATCCATGAGAAGCTCCCCCATGGCCTTGCTCTCCGTCTCGATGCCGTCCGCGCCCATCCACCGCCCGCGGCGGTGGGTCCTCATGGCCTGCGCCCTGTCCCTGGCCCTGGTGGCCTGCGGCGGCGATGGCGACCCGGCGCCTGCGCCGGCCCCGAGCCCGACGCCCGCACCGGCACCCTCGCCCGCGCCGGAGCCGGCACCCACGCCAGATCCAACGCCCGCGCCGACGCCCCATGCCGGGCAATGGCTGGACACCGTGCCGGGCATCGAAATCACCGCCTCGGCCATCGACGCGGCCCTGGCCGCCGGGCAGGCGAAGGTGCCCGCGATTCCGGCGCGCTACGCCGTCAGCACCTACCGCGTGCGCTATCTGACCGAAGACGCCGACGGCGCGCTGGTGCAGGCCTCCGGCCTGGTGGCGCTGCCCCGAAAAGGCGGTGGCGAGCCCAGCCCCGTCATCAGCTACCAGCACGCCACCACGTTCGAGAACGCCAATGCGCCTTCGCTCAAGCTGGAGCCGGGCGAGCCGCCCATCGTGCTGGCCTCGCAAGGCTACATCGTGGTGGCGGCGGACTATGTCGGCTTCGGCCAGAGCCAGGGCATGCCGCACCCCTACCTGCTGTCGCGCCCGACGGCACGCGCCGTGATCGACATGATCGGCGCCGCGCAGGCCTGGCGCGCGGCCAGCGGCGTGGCCGACAACGGCCAGCTCTACCTGGTCGGCTACTCCGAGGGCGGCTACGCCACCATGGCCGCCCAGCGCGAGATCGAGCGCACCGGCAGCCCCCTGCGCGCGCAGCTGCAGGCCAGCCTGCCCGCCGCGGGGCCGTACGACGTGCAGGCCACGCTGGACGGCCTGCTCGAACGGGTGCGCGACGAGTACCCGGCCGTGGCCTGGATGCTGCGGCCCGGCACCCTCAAGTACCTGGGCGGCAGCGTGCGCGCCGAGGTGCGCCGCGCGCTGCTGCGCCTGCTCGTGCCGGACGATGCCGACGTGCGCTACGACGCGCGCTTTCTCGACGCCTACCTGGCCGACGACCGCGACACGCTGATGCAGGAAAGCAGCGTGCACTGGGGCTGGACGCCCTCGGCGCCGGTGTACCTGTTTCACGGGCGCGAGGACCAGACCGTGCCGTTCGCCGCCTCGGTGTCGGCGCTGAACACCCTGCGCGCCACCGGCGGCGCGCCGGTCACGCTGCGCGAATGCAGCGGGGTCACGCCCACCGGGCACCTGCCCTGCGTGCCCGAGTACTTCACCTACGCCCTGCAGGTGATGGCCGCCACCGCGCGCGGCCTATAGTCCCGCCATGGCCTGCCCGCCGTCCGACGAAGCCCTCACCGCGCTGGACGCCAGCGCGCTGTCCGAGGCCATCCACGCCCGCCGCGTGTCCTGCCGCGAGGTGATGCAGGCGTATCTGGCGCGCATCCAGCGGCTCAACCCGGGCTGCAACGCCCTGGTGTCGCTGCGGCCGCCCGAAGAACTGCTGGCCGAGGCCGACGCCCGCGACGCCGAACTGGCGCAGGGCCAATCACGCGGCTGGCTGCACGGCGTGCCGCAGGCCATCAAGGACCTGGCCAACGCCGCCGGCCTGCCCACCACGCTGGGCTCGCCGCTGATGCGGCACTTCGTCGCCAAGGAAGACGGCCTGATGACGGCGCGCATGAAGCAGGCGGGCTGCATCGTCATCGGCAAGAGCAACGTGCCCGAATTCGGCCTGGGCTCGCACACCTTCAACACCGTCTTCGGCACCACGCTCAACGCCTTCGACCCCCGCAAGTCCGCCGGCGGCTCCAGCGGCGGCGCGGCCGTGGCGCTGGCGCTGCGCCTGCTGCCGGTGGCCGACGGCTCGGACTTCATGGGCAGCCTGCGCAACCCCGCGGCGTGGGCCAACGTGTTCGGCTTTCGCCCCAGCCAGGGCCGCGTGCCCATGTGGCCGGCGCAGGACGTGTGGATCAGCCAGCTGGGCACCGAAGGCCCCATGGGCCGCAGCGTGCGCGACGTGGCGCGGCTGCTGGCCACGCAGGCCGGATGGTCGCCGGATTCTCCTCTTTCGATAGCTGATGGCGCAAATCTGGCGGTGGCCGGAGCCATTTTTGACCCCAAGAACACTCGCATCGGCTGGCTGGCCGACCTGGACGGCCACCTGCCCATGGAGGGCGGCATCCTGGAGGGCTGCGCCACCGCCCTGCGCCGGCTGGAAGGCCTGGGCTGCGCCATCGAACCCGCGCGCCTGGGCATGGCGCCCGAGCGCGTGTGGGACGCCTGGCTCGTCTGGCGCCGCGTGCTGGTGGCCGCGCGCATCGCGCCCTTTTTGCTGAAGGACGGCAACCGCGCCCACATCAAGCCCGAGGCCCTGTGGGAGCACGAGCAGGCGCAAAATTGCAGCGCCGCGCAGTTCATGGCCGCCAGCGCCACGCGCACGCAGTTCCACCAGCAGATGCTGCGGCTGTTCGAGCGGCACGACGTCCTGGCCCTGCCCACAACCCAGGTCTGGCCCTTCGACGCCGCCGAGCGCTGGCCCCGCAGCATCGCCGGCCGCGCCATGGACACCTACCACCGCTGGATGGAGGTGGTGATCTACGCCACCTTCGCCGGCCTGCCGTGCATCAGCGTGCCCGCGGGCTTCAACGCCGAAGGCTTGCCCCTGGGCCTGCAACTGATCGGCCGGCCACACGACGACGCCGGCGTGCTGCGGCTGGCGGCGGCGTATGAGCAGGTGATTGACGACTGGCTGGCCGTCAAGCCATCGATGGACGGCCTGCTCAGTTCTGCCGCCACGGCAGCCCGGCCCGGCGCCAGCCGTTGAGGTGGCCGCGCTGGGCGTTGTCGTCCGGGTCCCCCTCGAAGCCACCCACGATGTTGTAGGCCACCAGGCCCAGCTCGGTCGCGCGGCGCGCGGCGGCAATCGACCGCACGCCGCTGCGGCACAGCATGGCCAGCGGCTGGCCGTGCTGGGCGGCGGCGCGCACCTGGGCGTCGAAGTCGGGGTTCGGCGCCATGCCGGGCCACTGCTTCCAGGCCACGGCCTGCGCGCCGGGCACGAAGCCCACCCATTCGCGCTCGGCGTCGGTGCGCACGTCCACCAGCACCGCGCGGCCGGCCTGCATCCAGGCCTGTGCCGTTTGCGGCGTGACGTCGCCGGCGTAGCCCTGCGCCGGCCGCACGCCGTCGTCGGCCAGCGGCGCGCCGCCTGCGTCCTGGCGCAGGCCCGAGTGCTGGTTGGCCGGCACCGCCTCGTCGATGCGCCGCGGGCGCGGCAGGTGCAGCTCGGCCATCAGCGCGATGAATTGCTCGCGCGTCTTGCCCGCCAGCCGCGGGTTGCCGGCCTTCTCGGCGCCGATGCTCGATTGCGTGCGCCCGTGGTAGTCGTGCGCCGGCCAGACGACGGTGGCGTCCGGCAGGGTGAACAGCCTTTGCGTGATGCTGTCGTACAGCTGGCCGGCGTCGCCCGACTGGAAATCCGCCCGCCCGCAGCCCTGGATCAGCAGCGTGTCGCCGCTGAACAGCTGCGCCGGCTCGGGCCGGGCGCGCGGCGCCCACACGAAGCACACGCTGCCGGCGGTGTGGCCCGGGGTGTGCAGCACGCGCAGGGTCTCGGCGCCGAAGCCGAGCGTGTCGCCGTCCTGCAGCTGCACGGCAGCCGTGCCCACGTGGCAGCCGGCCGGCGCGGCCATGCGCGCGCCGGTCAGCTCGGCCAGTCTGGCGGCGCTGGTGATGTGGTCGGCGTGGGCGTGGGTTTCCACCGTCCACTTCAGCGTCAGGCCGCGCTGCTGCAGCTCGGCCAGGTCGCGCTCGAGCTGCTCGTCGACCGGATCGATGATCAGCGCCTCGCGCGAGCCCTCGTCGAACAGCAGGTAGGTGTAGGTGCTGGAGGCAGGATCAAACCGTTGGATGGGAGTCATCGCGGCAGTTTAGGACTGAACGGCCGCCCACGCGACGTCTTGCCGAATCCCGGGTCACCGCCCATAATATGACGTTTACGTAAACGTCAATCACGCCCTGGCCCGGCCATCTCCGATGGACGGGCGCGCGCCGACCTGATTCAATCGACGCCATACCACCTTGGAGACCCGCGCATGACCGAACTGTCCGCCGACTACAAAGCCCTGGCCGAGTACCGCCCCAAGAACAAGGTGCGCTTCGTCACCGCCGCCTCGCTGTTCGACGGGCACGACGCGGCGATCAACATCATGCGCCGCATCATCCAGGGCATGGGCGCCGAGGTGATCCACCTGGGCCACAACCGTAGCGTGGACGAGATCGTCACCGCCGCGCTGCAGGAAGACGTGCAGGGCATCGCCGTCAGCAGCTACCAGGGCGGACACGTCGAGTACTTCAAGTACATGATCGACCTGCTGAAAAAGCGCGGCGGCGAGCAGATCCAGGTCTACGGTGGCGGCGGCGGCGTGATCGTCCCCAGCGAGATCCGCGAGCTGCAGGCCTGGGGCGTGGCGCGCATCTTCAGCCCCGAGGACGGCCAGCGCATGGGCCTGAAGGGCATGATCGGCGAGATGGTGATGCGCTGCGACAAGGACTTGTCGGGCCGGGCGCCGAAAAAGATCGACGCCATCCAGGGCCAGGGCGAGGCCGCCTGGCGCGCGCTGGCGCAGCTCATCACCGCGCTGGAAAACAGCCACGCCGATGCGGCCCTGCTCAAGGCCGTGCAGGCCGCCGCGGCCCAGAGCAAGGCGCCCGTGCTGGGCATCACCGGCACTGGCGGCGCCGGCAAGTCCAGCCTGACCGACGAGCTGATCCGCCGCCTGCGGCTGGACCAGGACGACGCGCTGCGCGTGGCGCTGATCTCCATCGACCCCAGCCGGCGCAAGTCGGGCGGCGCGCTGCTGGGCGACCGCATCCGCATGAACGCCATCGGCCCCTGGAGCAGCGGGCCACGGGTGTTCATGCGCAGCCTGGCCACGCGCGAGGCGGGCGGCGAGGTCACGCCCGCCCTGCCCGCCATCGTTGCCGCGTGCAAGGCGGCCGGGTTCGACCTGGTGATCGTCGAGACGCCCGGCATCGGCCAGGGCGACGCCGCCATCGTGCCGCTGGTCGACGTGCCCATGTACGTGATGACGCCCGAATACGGCGCCGCCAGCCAGCTCGAGAAGATCGACATGCTGGACTTCGCCGAGTTCGTGGCCATCAACAAATTCGACCGCAAGGGCGCCATGGACGCGCTGCGCGACGTGGCCAAGCAGATGCAGCGCAACCGCGAGGCCTTCGGCAAGAAGCCCGAGGACATGCCGGTGTTCGGCACCCAGGCCTCGCACTTCAACGACGACGGCGTGACGGCGCTGTACCAGGCGCTCAAGCCCCGGCTGGCCGCGCTGGGCCTGCCCGTGAAGGAAGGCCGCCTGGCGCCCGTGGCCACGCGCCACAGCACCAGCCAGACCCCCATCGTGCCGGGGCCGCGCGTGCGCTACCTGGCCGAGATCGGCGAGACCGTGCGCGGCTACAAGCGGCGCGCACGCGCGCAGGCCCGGCTGGCGCGCGAGGTGCAGCAGCTGCGCGAATCGGCGCGCATGCTGACCGAGGACGACCCCAAGAAAAGCGGCGCGCGCGACACGGTGCTCAAGCTGGCCGAGGCCCGCGCCGAGCGCCTGGATGCAGACGCGCGCAAGCTGCTGGCGCAGTGGCCCACCATGCAACAGGCCTACGCCGGCGACGAATACGTGGTGAAGATCCGCGACAAGGAAATCCGCACCGTGCTCACGCACACCTCGCTGTCGGGCACCACCATCCGCAAGGTGGTACTGCCCACCTTCGAGGACCACGGCGAGATTCTCAAGTGGCTGATGCTGGACAACGTGCCGGGCAGCTACCCCTACACCGCCGGCACCTTCGCCTTCAAGCGCGAGGGCGAGGACCCGACACGCATGTTCGCCGGCGAGGGCGATGCCTTCCGCACCAACCGCCGCTTCAAGCTGGTGAGCGAGGGCATGCCGGCCAAGCGCCTGTCCACCGCCTTCGACTCGGTCACGCTGTACGGCGCCAACCCCGACCCGCGTCCCGACATCTACGGCAAGGTGGGCAACTCGGGCGTGTCGATTGCCACGCTGGACGACATCAAGGTGCTGTACGACGGGTTCGACCTGTGCAGCCCCAGCACCTCGGTGTCGATGACCATCAACGGCCCGGCGCCCACCATCCTGGCGATGTTCATGAACGCCGCCATCGACCAGAACCTGGCCAAGTTCAAAGCCGACAACGGCCGCGAGCCAACCGACACGGAAGGCCAGAAGATCCGCGAATGGGTGCTGGCCAACGTGCGCGGCACGGTGCAGGCCGACATCCTGAAGGAAGACCAGGGGCAGAACACCTGCATCTTCTCGACCGAGTTCAGCCTGAAGGTGATGGGCGACATCGCCCAGTACTTCGTGCACCACAACGTGCGCAACTTCTACAGCGTGTCGATCAGCGGCTACCACATCGCCGAGGCGGGGGCCAACCCGATCAGCCAACTGGCCTTCACGCTGTCCAATGGCTTCACGCTGGTCGAGGCGTACCTGGCCCGCGGCATGCATATCGACGACTTCGCGCCCAACCTGAGCTTTTTCTTCAGCAACGGCATGGACCCCGAATACACCGTGATGGGCCGCGTGGCGCGCCGCATCTGGGCCGTGGCGATGAAGGAGAAATACGGCGCCAACGAGCGTTCGCAAAAGCTCAAGTACCACATCCAGACCAGCGGCCGCAGCCTGCACGCGCAGGAGATCGCCTTCAACGACATCCGCACCACGCTGCAGGCGCTGATCGCCATCTACGACAACTGCAACAGCCTGCACACCAACGCGTACGACGAGGCCATCACCACGCCGACCGAAGAATCGGTGCGCCGCGCGATGGCGATCCAGCTCATCATCAACCGCGAATGGGGCCTGGCCAAGAACGAAAACCCCAACCAGGGCGCCTTCGTCATCGAGGAGCTGACCGAGCTGGTCGAGGAAGCCGTGCTATCGGAATTCGAGCGCATCAGCGAGCGCGGCGGCGTGCTGGGCGCCATGGAGACGGGTTACCAGCGCAGCAGGATCCAGGAAGAAAGCCTGTACTACGAGATGCAGAAGAACTCGGGCGAATACCCGATCATCGGCGTCAACACCTTCCGCAACCCGCACGGCGAGCCCGTGCCCGAGCACATCGAGCTGGCGCGCTCGACCGAGGAAGAAAAACAAAGCCAGCTCACGCGCCTGGCCGACTTCCACCAGCGCCACCAAAACGAAGCGCCCGCCATGCTGGCGCGCCTGCAGCAGGCGGTGATCGATAACGCCAACGTGTTCGAGGTGTTGATGGACGCCGTGCGCGTGTGCTCGCTGGGGCAGATCACGGGCGCCCTGTTCGAGGTGGGCGGGCAGTACCGGCGCAGCATGTGAGGCTGCGCCGCTTGCACCAATACTTCAGGGCATGAGGACGGTCGCGCCCACCGTCTTGCGCGACTCCAGCGCGCGGTGTGCCTGGGCCGCATCGGCCAGCGCGAAGGTCTGCTGCGGCTCGCTGGTGATGCGGCCGGCCAGCACGTGGTCGAACAGCTCGCGTGCCATGTCCAGCATGTGCGCACGCGGCTGGATGTAGTGCATCATGGCCGGGCGCGTCATCCAGATCGAGCCCTTGACGGCCAGCAGCTGCGAGTCGACCACCACCGGGCCCGAGGACGTGCCGTTGCTCACCAGCGCGCCGCGCGGCTGCAGGCAGTCCAGCGAGGCCATCAGCGTGTCCTTGCCGACCGAGTCGTACACCACCGGCACGCCCTTGCCATTGGTGATTTCCTTGACGCGCTCGACGATGTTCTCGCGCGCGGTAACGATGGTGTGCGCGCAGCCGTTGGCCTTGGCGATGGCGGCCTTCTCGTCGGTGCTGACGACGCCGATCATGTTCACGCCCAGCGCGCGCGCCCACTGGCAGACGATCAGGCCCACGCCACCCGCGGCCGCGTGGTAGAGGATGGTTTCGCCGCCCTTGAGCGGATAGACCTGGCGCAGCAGGTACTGCGCCGTCATGCCCTTCATCATCAGCGTGGCGGCGGTGCGGTCGGCAATGCCGTCGGGCAGCGGGATCAGCACCTCAGCCGGCATCACGCGGGCCTGCGAATACGCACCCTGCGGGCCGATCAGGTAACCCACGCGGTCGCCCGGCTTCACATAGTCCACACCCGGCCCCACGGCCTCGACCACGCCCACCGCGTCGGAGCCCAGGCCGTTGGGCAGAGCCAGGGGGTAGCGCCCGGTGCGGAAGTACACGTCGATGAAGTTGAGCGCGATGTAGGTGTGGCGCACGCGAGCCTGCCCGGGGCTGGGCTCGCCCACCTCGACGTCCTCGAACTTCAGCACTTCGGGGCCGCCGGTTTCATAAAAGCGAATCGCCTTGGTCATGGGTTTTCCTTCTCGGTTGTCGTGGTGCGGACGGCCCTGCGGCCGTCCGGTCAGGAATGAGCGTGGCAAGGCCCGCTCGAAAATCGTTCGGCCCGGCCGCCTCCGGGATCAGGCCGCGGCCAGGGCTTGATGGTTCACCTGGCGCATGTCGGTTTCGTAGCTGGTCGAAGCCCGGATGAAGGCCAGCGCCGCCAGCAGCCCGAACGCCGGCATGATGGCCATGGCCATCTGCAGGCCCAGGGCATCGGACAGGACGCCGGAAATGAACGGCCCCGCCGCCAGGCCGAAGAGATTCTGGAACAGCGAGAGGACCGACGAGCCGGTGGAGCGCACGCCCGGATGGACCACGTCGATCACGATGGCCGACACCGGCCCGACCGTGCAGGTGACGATGAACCCGCCCAGCATCAGAACGCCCATCTGGCCCGCCATGGTCGAGGGGGCGCCGAACCACACGCCGGCGCCGAAGCCGAAGCCCAGGACGAGCATGGCCAGCAGGCACAGCACAGCCATGGTGAAAAGCTTGTTGCGCGGGTTGCGCTTGCCCGAGCGATCCACCACGGCCCCCCAGACCACCGAGCCGGCAGCCCCGAACAGGACGATCAGCGCGGCCTTGATCGCGGCCTGGTCGACGGGCAGCTCGTGGAACCGGTTGAGGTAGCTGGGCAGCCAGGACCACAGCGAGGACACCACGATCAGCTGCATCGCGCCGCCCACGCAGGTCCACAGCATGGTGCGCGAGCGCGCCAGGGCCTGGACGATGAAGCGCAGCACCCCGCCGGCCGACTGCATGGCCGCGCCATGCCGGGGCGTGAGCTCGACCGTGCGGTAGTCCCTGACCTTCAAGTACAGCAAGGCCAGCAGCAGGCCCGGAAAGCCGACCACGCCGAAGGCGGTCTTCCAGCCCCAGTGGGTCGCGATCACGCCGCCCAGGATGACCCCCAGCACCGAGCCCACCGAGGCCGTGGCGAAGAACCCGGCCAGCAGCGCGCCGCGCATGCGCGACGGAAAGTGGCTGGCGATCAGGGCCGCGCCCACCGAACCGTAGCCGGCCTCGCCGGAGCCCACGATGGCGCGCGCCGTCAGCAGCTGCCCGTAGTTGCGCGTGAACATGCACGAGACGCAGGCCGCGCTCCACACCAGCGCCATCCAGAAGATGCTCTTGACGCGGCTCATGCGGTCGGCGATCAGCGCCACCGGCAGGGCCCCGAGCGCGACGGTGACCGACACGATGGAGACCAGCGCGCCCAGCTGCTTGTCCGACAGGCCCCATTCGTCCTTGATGTGCGGAAACAGCGAGACGATGACCTGCCGGTCGACGTAGTCGAACAGCATCAGGGCCGCCGTCATGGCGAAGGCGAACCAGGCAGCCCTCGGGCCGTAGAGGTAGTCGTCGGGGGCGCCGGCCACGGCGCGGCCGCAATCCAATGCTTGCATGGATGTCTCCTGTTTTTTTGCGATCGATGGGCGCGCGGCGCGCGCTCAAACGGTTTGGGCTTGTGCCAACTGGGCAATGAACTGCTCGGCCCGCGGCCAAGGGCCGAACCCGGATGCCGGGTTGAGGTGTCCCACGCTGCCCAGGTCGATCAACCGGCTGCCCCAGGCCTGCGCCATGGACTCGACCCGATCGAACGTGGCCAGCGGGTCGTTGCGGCTGGCGGCGACGATGCTGGCAAACGGCAGCGGCGCGCGCGGCACCGGCAGCCAGCCACCGGCGCGCAGGGCGTCGATGGTGGGGTAGCCCTCGGGCATGGGCCGCTCGAAGTCGGGCGGCGCGGCCAGCAGCGCGCCGCGCACCGGGCAGCGCGTGCGCTGCGCCCAGTGCACCGTGGTGACGACGCCGGCGCTGTGCGCCACCACCACCAGCGGGCCGTCGGCCGCGCGCGCCTGCTGCTCCACGGCCGCCACGCGCTCGGCGCAGTCCAGGTTTTCGCGCCCCGCCGGCGCCACCACGCGAACGCGCGGCAGGCGGGCAGCCAGCAGGGTCTGCCAGTGCTGCGGCACGTCGTCGCGCAGCCCGGGGACGATCAGGACGGTGACGGCGGTGGTCATGAGGTCACGGGTTGAGCTTGATGTCGTAGCTCTTGACGATCTGCGCGTTGCGCTCGTACTCGAGCCGCGTGTCCTTGGCCAGCGCCGCGGGGCTGGCGCTCACCGCCGGGATGAAGTCGTGCGCCAGCAGTTTTTCGCGCACCGCCGGTGTCGACGCTGCCTTGGTCACCACCGCGTTGATCTTCTGGATCAGCGCGTCCGGCACCTTGGACGACGCGATGACGCCGACCCAGTTGGAAAAGTCGATGTCGGGGTAGCCCTGCTCGGCCAGGGTGGGCACATCCGGCAGCTGGGCCAGGCGGGTCTTGGCCGCCACCCCCAGCACCTTGATCTTGCCGGCCTTGATCTGCGGCAGCGACGTCGCCAGGCCGTCGAACATGATGGAGACTTGGTTGCCCATCAGGTTCTGCAGCGCCGGCGGGGAACCCGCGAACGGGATGTGCTGCAGGTCCAGCCCGGCCTGCTTGGCGAAGATCATGCAGGCGTAATGGGAGCTGGTGCCGGGCGAGTACGAGGCGCAGCTCTTGGCCTGGCCGGTGGCCGTCTTCAGGTAGGCGACCAGCTCCTTCACGTTGGCGGCCGGCACCCCCGGGGCGGCCACCAGCACCATGGAAGCGCGCGCCGCCATGGTGATCGGCTTGACGTCCTTGGCCGGGTCGAACCGGGTCTTGAGCACCAGCGGCACCTCGGTCAGCACGTTGCTGGCCGTGAACATGAGGGTCTGCCCATCGGGCGCGGCGCTGTTCAGCGCCTGCAGGCCGATCGTGCCGCCCGCGCCCGGCTTGTTGTCGACGATGACGGGCTGGCCGATCTCGGCCGCGATGGCCTCCGACAGGATGCGCGCGACCACGTCCTGGGTGCCGCCCGCAGGAGCGGGCACCACGAGGTGGACCGGCTTGGTGGTCCAGGCCTGGGCCGCCAGGGGGGCGGCGGCCAGCGCGGCGATCAACAGGCTTCTGCGGGAGACGCCGGCAAGAAAATCGATCATCAAGTTGTCCTTGGTTCCGGGCATGCTCACGCCGCCTTGCGCAAAAAGCCCTGGTTGCCGCCGTTGCGGTTGGGCGAAAAGCCGTTGGCCGCCAGCGTTTCTTCCACCGTGTCGTAGAACACGCCGATCTTGCAGATCTTGCGTGCTTCCTTGCCCGTGGCCACCTCGCGGCCGAACTCGCGCGAGATGCGCACCAGCTGCTCGATCTGCTGGACGGTGCTCATCTTCTGGGTGCGTGCCTGGTTCCAGATGTTGTCCTCGATGCCGCAGCGCACGTGCAGGCCCATGGCCATGCCCATCATGTTGATCGGCAGCACGTTGCGCATGCTGCTTTCCACGGTCAGCACCGAGTTGTCAGGGATGGCGCGCAGGAAGTTGCTCAGGTTGTAGACGTTGGGTGCGTCCATGCCGCCGCTGATGGCGACCCAGTTCATCACCAGCGGGCCCTTGTAGACGCCGCGGCGGATCAGGCGTTCGACCGTCTCGTAGCTGTTGAGGTTGTAGAACTGGAACGCGCTCTGGATGCCCCGGGCGCTCAGGCGGCGCACGTGCTCCTCGACGAAGCTGGGCGTGGAGGGCACGATCATCTCGCTGTAGGCGCGGCGGCCATCCGGCGTGGCCATGGAGGTGCCGGCGATGTCGGCCTCCTCCATGTGCTCGGTCACGTTCATCTGCGTGGTGTTCACGGTCACCGTCACCTGGTCGGGCGTGGGCTCCAGCTCGGCCAGCATGTGGCGCGTGTCGTCGGACAGCCACTTGGCCACCTGGCCGTCGGTCTCGGGCGCGAAGCTGATCGAGCCGCCGACCTGGATGATCATGTCGGGCACGGCCTTGCGCACGCCGGCGATCAGCTCGTTGAACTTGGACAGGCGCTTGCTGCCCTTGCCGTCGTCCTCGCGCACGTGCAGGTGCAGCACGGTGGCGCCGGCGTTGTAGCAGTCGACCGCCTTCTGGATCTGCGCCGGCATGGAGACCGCGATGTCCTCGGGGAAGTCCGAGGGAATCCACTCAGGCCCGTAGGGCGCGGCGGTGATGACGAGTTTGTCCTGGTTTTCAGGAAACAGGTGTCCGTCGAGGAAGTTCATGGTGGTTCTCCAGTTGCAGGCAAAAATCAAAAGTTGTGGCGCACGCCCAGCCCATAGTTGTGGGTGCTGTCCAGGTTCAGGTAGGCGGCGTAGATGAAGGTGCGCTTGGACAAGGCGTAGCGGCCTTCCAGCAGCGAATTGGTGTACTTCTTGGCGCCCCACTCGTTCTTGGTGTCGCGGGTCAGATCGAGCGTGACGATGAGCAGGTCGAACGTGCCCTGCCCACCCAGCGAAAACCCGTTGCGGATGTTCTGTCCATTGGCGGCGTGGCTGTAGGAGGTGGCCACGGCAAACTGCTGACCGATCTTGTAGCGGCCACCCAGCGCGGCACTGGTCTTGGCGCCAGCCACCTTGTTGGCCGAGAGCGACGCCACCAGCGGCCCGCTGGCGTAGGTGGCGGCCACGTCCCATTTGCTGCTTTCCACGCCGGCGATCACGTTGTCGGCTTTCATGACGTAGCCCATCTCGACCGTGAAGCCGCCCATGTTCGGCGTGCGGTAGCCGAACATGCTGCTTTGGCGCACGCTGTTGCCGCCCCAGTTGTAGGTGTTGCCCACCACCGAGTAATTGGCCACGCCCGTGAGCTGCCAGCCCGCCAGGGCCAGGAACGAGGGGTTGTACAGACGCCCCATCTGGAACGTACCCCACGACGCGCCCTGCAGCCACACCTTGGCCTGGCGCCCCCAGAAGCCGCCCCCGGCGCCCAGGTTGGCGCCGTCGTTGAGGTCCAGGTTGGATTCGAGGTTGAAGCCGGCCTTCATGCCGCCGCCCAGGTCCTCCCGGCCCGCCACGCCGATGTTGCTGGTGGAGTTGTTCATCAGGCTGCCCGAAATCATCTTGGTCTTGTTGATGACGTCGTTGGGTCCGATGGACATCGACTGGACTTTGCCGATGCCGGCATCGGCCGTGCCGTACAGGGTGACGGACGACTGGGCAAACGCGGCCGTCCCGGACAGGGCCATGGCGGCCGCGATCATCTTGCTGGGGTTCAAGGGCTTGTCTCCTGGATCGATGTTTTGTTCGAGCGCGGCGGCTCGCGTCAGACGGGCTTGGTGCCGATGATCCCGGCGCGCTCCATCTTGCGATGGCAGGGCGGGTAGTCCATGACGGCGTAGTGCTGCGTGGAGCGGTTGTCCCAGATCGCCACGCTGTTGGGCTCCCAGCGCCAGCGCACCTGGTACTCGGGGATGGCGGCCTGGCTGATGAGGTACTGCAGCAGGTCCGAGCCGCCGCGCGTGTAGTCCTGCCCCACCCGCACGTTGGCCGCGTTGTGGAAGTTGGTGAAGTGCGTGGTGAAGGCGTTGACGAACAGCACCTTCTCGCCCGTCTCCGGGTGCGTGCGCACCACCGGGTGCTCGGCGTCCGGAAACTGCGCCTTCAGCGCCAGGCGCTTTTCGATCGGCATGGCGGCGCCGAAGGTGCACTCGATGCCATGGCGCGCACGCAGCGGGGCGATCAGCGTCTTGATATGCTCCGGCAGCTTCTCGTAGGCCAACGCCATGTTGGCCCACATGGTGTCGCCGCCCACGGGCGGGCACTCGACGCAGCGCAGCACGGCGCCCATCTGCGGGATTTCGCGCCAGGTGGCGTCGGCGTGCCAGCTGTTCTCGTAGCGGTCGTTGGGCGAATCGGGCGACTTGTAGATGCGCACCAGGCCGGGGTTGTCGGGGTCGCTGCCGGCCACCGGGTGATCCTCCAGCTCGCCGAAGCGGCGAGCGAAGGCCACGTGCTCGGATCGGTCAAAATCCTGCCCGCGCAGAAACACCACCTTGTACTTGAGCAGGGCCGCCTTGATGTCGGCAAACAGCCCATTGTCGCGGGCCGCATCGGCCAGTTTGACGCCTATCAGCTCAGCGCCAATTGCGCAAGTTAATTCCTTGATCTGCATTGATTTGTCTCCTTTTGTTTTGTGCTAGTCAAAATTCTAGGGAGGGGTATGCACCGGCGCTTTGCAATGCACGCCATGCACTTTCCACTTCGTGCCAAAATGAATTTCGTGCACATCGTGGAGATCTCCCATGGAAGGCTTGGTGCGTGCGGCGGCGCTGACCGATTTCGCCGAGGTGTCCCGCTCGCTGGGCTATGACGCGGCTGCCGCGCTGCGCCGTGCCGGCCTGTCACCGCGCGTGCTCGATGAGCCGGAGATGCGCCTGCCGGCCGGCGTGGTGATGCAACTGCTGGAAACCGCCGCACGGGCGACGAACTGCGACACCTTCGGCCTGCGCATGGCGCAGTCGCGGCAGGTGTCCAACTTCGGCGCCATCAGCCTGCTGCTGACGCACCTGGGCACCCTGCGCGACGTGCTGACCACCACCATCGAGCACCTGCACCTGCTCAACAGCGCGCTGGCCCTGCAGGTGGAGGAAAACGGCCCGCTGGTGATCGTGCGCGAGGAGGTGATGTCGGCCAGCCTGGCGCGGCAGTCGGTGGAGCTGGCCATCGGCGTGATCTATCGTCTGTGCGCCACCCTGATGGGCAAGGGCTGGCATCCGCGCAGCGTCAACTTCAGCCACGGCGCGCCGGCCAGTGGCGCCCTGCACCGCCAGGTCTTTCAATGCCCGGTGATCTTCGACGCCGAGTTCAACGGCCTGGTGTGCCACGCGGCCGACCTGGACGTGCCCAACCCGGCGGCCGACCCGAACCTGGCGCGCTATGCCCGCGCCCTGCTGGAGAGCCTGCCGCAGTCCAGCCCGCACACCCTCAGCCACGACGTGCGCCGCACCATCTACCTGAGCCTGCCCTCGGGCGGCGCCACCTGCGCCTGGGTGGCGCAAAGCCTGGGGCGCAGCCTGCGCACGTTTCAGCGCGAGCTGGACCAGGAGGGCGTCAGCTTCAGCGAGCTGCTGGCCGAGGTGCGCACCAACCTGGCGCGCCGCTACATGGAAAGCCCGAAGTACGAGGTGGGCCAGGTGGCCGCCCTGCTGGGCTACAGCACGCACGGGGCGTTCACGCGCTGGTTCGCGCTGCAGTTCGGCCTGCCGCCGACCGAATGGCGCCGGCGGGCGATGGCGCTGGAGCCCAGCCAGGATGCCCGCACCGGAGCGGCCGTACCGGCGTAGCATCCAGGGCGATGCTGAATGAGCCCGCACTGGCCATGCCGCATGGGTCGCGGCGACAGGAGACATGAGCATGAACAACGACACCCCCCCCAACCCGTCGGCCCAGGCTTTTCGCGCCGCACGCGATCATCTGCTGACGCACCGCACCGGACAGGCGGCGCTGGGCGCCCACTTTCGCTGGCCCCGCTTGACCCAGTTCAACTGGGCGCTCGACCACTTCGAGCGCCTGGCGCGCGAGCAACCCGACGCGCCGGCGCTGTGGATCGTCAACGAGGGCGCGGGCGAGCAGAAGATCAGCTACGCGCAGATGGCGGCGCGCTCCAGCCAGGTGGCCAACTGGCTGCGCGGGCTGGGCGTGCGGCGCGGCGAGCGCATGCTGCTGATGCTGGGCAACGAGGTGGCGCTGTGGGAGACCATGCTGGCCGCCTTCAAGCTCGGGGCGGTGGTCATCCCGGCCTCGGCGCTGCTGACCCCGGCCGACCTGCGCGACCGCATCGAGCGCGGCCACGTGCGCCATGTGGTGGCCGGCGAGGCCCACGTGCCCAAGTTCGAGTCGGTGGCGGGCGACTACACCCGCATCGTCGTCGGCGCCGCGCAGCCGGGCTGGACGGCGTTCGACGACAGCCGCGCCGCCAGCGACGCCTTCACGCCCGACGGCCCCACGCAGGCCACCGACCCGCTGCTGCTGTACTTCACCTCGGGCACCACGTCCAAGCCCAAGCTGGTGCTGCACACGCACCAGAGCTACCCGGTGGGGCACCTGTCCACCATGTTCTGGATCGGCCTGAAGCCGGGCGACATCCACATGAACATCTCCTCGCCGGGCTGGGCCAAGCACGCCTGGAGCTGCTTCTTCGCGCCCTGGAACGCGGGCGCCTGCATCTTCATGCACAACGTGGCGCGCTTTGCCGCGCCGGCCCTGCTGGAGACCCTGGCGCGCTGCCGGGTCGACACGCTGTGCGCCCCGCCCACCGTGTGGCGCATGCTGATCCAGGAAGACCTGGGCGCCTGGCGCGGCAAGCTGGCCCTGCGCGAGGTGATCGGCGCCGGCGAGCCGCTCAACCCCGAGATCATCGAGCAGATCAAGGCCAGCTGGGGATTGAGCCTGCGCGACGGCTACGGCCAGACCGAAACCACCGCCATCGTCGGCAACGCGCCCGGCCTGCCGGTCAAGCCGGGTTCGATGGGCCTGCCCATGCCTGGCTACCGCATCGCGCTGCTCGACGCCGAGGGCCGCGAGGCCGATGAGGGCGAGGTCTGCCTCAAGCTGGACGACGAGCCCGGCAACGCCCCCGGCGGCCACCCCGGCACCGGCCGCCCGCTGGGCCTGATGGCCGGCTACGAGGACAGCCCCGAGCGCACCGCCGAGGTGATGCACGGCGGCTACTACCGCACCGGCGACGTGGCCCAGCGCGATGCCGAAGGCTACTACACCTTCGTGGGCCGCGCCGACGACGTGTTCAAGGCCAGCGACTACCGCATCAGCCCCTTCGAGCTGGAAAGCGCGCTGATCGAGCACGCGGCGGTGGTCGAGGTGGCCGTGGTGCCCAGCCCCGACCCGGTGCGCCTGGCGGTGCCCAAGGCCTTCATCATCCTCACGCAGGGCAGCAGCGCCGACGAAAAAACTGCGCGCGACATCCTGGCCTTTGCGCGCCAGGCGCTGGCGCCCTACAAGCGCGTGCGCCGCATCGAGTTCGTCACCGAGCTGCCCAAGACCATCTCGGGCAAGATCCGCCGCGTCGAGCTGCGCCAGACCGAGGCCGGCCGGCGCGAGCGCGGCGTCCGGGACGCGGGCGAGTACTTTGAAGAAGACTTTCC
Organism: Burkholderiaceae bacterium; assembly: GCA_024235995.1. NCBI lineage: Bacteria > Pseudomonadati > Pseudomonadota > Betaproteobacteria > Burkholderiales > Burkholderiaceae > Burkholderiaceae bacterium. The sequence continues at coordinate 1,265,965 of JACKLI010000001.1, read as the reverse complement.
GGACCTCAAGGGCTGAACCCCGTCGGGTCTGGCGCCATCGCTGGCGATCCAGGCACCAGGCGCCACATTCCGTGACAAATCTCCGCTCGCCAGGGGACGCTCGCGGCTAGCATCGCACTTTTCAACGAGGAGAGAGCGATGGCAAAGCCCACCCCCAAGCTGCTGCTGGCCGGCCTGGCGCTGGCCGTGCTGGCCGCCTGCAGCACCCCCACGGCCACGGCACCACAAGCATCGGCACCGGCGCCAACGCCCGCCGCAGCTGCTCCGGCAGCCGCTGCGGCGCCCACCCCCGCGGCCCAGGCCGCGGCGGCCGCCTACGACTTCGACATGGACGTGTTCCACCCGGTGGTGGGGCACAAGGGCATGGTCGCCACCGAGCAGGAGCTGGCCTCCAAGATCGGCCTGGACGTGCTCAAGTCGGGTGGCAACGCGGTGGATGCGGCGGTGGCCATCGGCTTTGCGCTGGCCGTGGCCCTGCCCAACGCCGGCAACGTGGGCGGTGGCGGCTTCATGATGGTGTATGACGCCAAGACCCACAAGAGCGTGGCGGTCGACTTTCGCGAGATCGCCCCGGCGGCCGCCAGCCGTGACATGTACGTCGGCCCCGACGGCAAGGTCATCGACGGCAAGTCGCTCTACACCCACTACGCCGTGGGCGTGCCCGGCACCGTGGCCGGCATGACGCACGCGCTGCAGCACTGGGGCACCCAGCCGCTGGCCAAGCTGCTGGCGCCCAGCATCGCCCTGGCCGAAAAAGGCTACCCCGTGAGCGAAACCCTGGCCAAGGTGCTGAAGCAGGAAGCCAAGAACATGGGCCGGTGGCCCGCCACCAAGGCCATCTTCTGGAAGAACGGCGCGCCGCTGAAGGCCGGCGACACGCTGGTGCAGAAAGACCTGGGCCACTCGCTGCGCCTGATTGCCCGGCAGGGCGCCAAGGCCTTCTATGAAGGCGAGATCGCCCACAAGATCGCCGCCGACATGGCCAAGAACGGCAACGCTATGACGCTGGCCGACCTGAAGAACTACAAGGTCATCGAGCGCGAGCCGGTGCGCGGCACCTACCGCGGCTACGAAATCGTCACCATGCCGCCGCCCTCGTCCGGCGGCGCCCACCTGGTGCAGATCCTCAACATCATGGAGCGCTGGCCCATCAAGGACTGGGGCCTGAACAGCGCCGCCACCGTGCACCACATGGCCGAGGCCATGAAGCTGGCCTACGCCGACCGCGCCGAATACCTGGGCGACCCGGACTTCGTCAAGATCCCGCTCAAGGGCCTGACCAGCAAGAAATACGCCGCCGAGCTGGCCGCCAGGATCGACCCCGACAAGGCCCGCAGTGCCAAGGACATCCGCGCCGGCAAGCCGCAGCCGTATGAAAGCGACCAGACCACGCACTACTCCGTGGTGGACAAGGCCGGCAACATGGTGGCCGTCACCTACACGCTCAACACCAACTTCGGCAGCGGCATCGTCGCCGCCGGCACCGGCATCACGCTCAACAACGAGATGGACGACTTCTCGGCCAAGCCCGGCGTGCCCAACGCCTACGGCGTGATCGGCGGCGACGCCAACGCGGTGCAGGCCGGCAAGCGCCCGCTGTCGTCCATGACGCCCACCTTCGTGCTGAAGGACGGCAAGCCCTGGCTGGTCACCGGCAGCCCCGGCGGGCCGCGCATCATCACCACCGTGCTGGAGCAGATCGTGAACGGCATCGACTTCGGCATGAACCCGGCCGAGGCGGCGTCGCAGCTGCGCTTTCACCACCAGTGGACGCCCGACGAGCTGCGCGTCGAAAAAGGCTTCTCGCCCGACACGATCAAGCTGCTGAAGGACAAGGGCCAGAACGTCGTCATCAAGCCCAGCATGGGCCGCACCCAGACCATCCAGGTGCAGGGCAGCGAGCTGTGGGGCTACTCCGACCCGCGCAACCCGGACGGCAAGACGCTGGGGTACTGAGCCCCGCGCCAAGCCCTTCCAAGCCCGCCGCCCGGCGGGCTTTTTCATGCGCTGCCTGCAGGCCGCCGCCTGCCGTCGATCAAAGATCGGGCAAATCCGTGACATCCATAACCCCCGCTGGACAGAAATAGGACCTGTCATGCGGGTAGCCGCCCCTAGAATCAAAAAGCAACAAAATTTTCATCTATCGTACCGAGGAGATCGCGCCGTGAAGGCTCACCTTTCATCCATCCTGCCGCGCGCCCTGCAGCGCCTGGCGCGCCGCGCGGCGGCCTGCGCCACCTTGCTGGCCTTGGCGCTGGCGTGCAACCCGGCAGCGGCGCAAAACGTGCTCTTCCTGCATACCAATGAGCCGACACATCCCGACGCAGACCTCGACGCATATACGAATCTGAAGAACGAATTTACGGCAGCGGGCGCAACCATCACGGACGTGGGCGGTTTGCAGACCGCCGGCAGCATCAGCGCGGCAACGTTCACGGCACCCAGCGGTGGCGCATACGACCTGGTCATCATGGCCAGCGCCTATGTGCAAGTGGATGCGAGCAATTGGGGGCCCATCAACACCGCCATCTCCAACCGCAGCGCCAACGCCTTCATCATGTTCAACGATGGCTGCTGCGTGCCAGCCAACATCTCGAACATGGTGGCATCGGTGGCAGCAACCGGCGCATTCACGCCAACGGCAGGCAGCGTGTACAACGGTATGGTAGCAGCGGTGCTCAACAGCAATTCGCCCTACAGCAGCAGCTTCACCGGCCTCAACCCGTTCATCGGGGGGTACATTCAGTACTTCAACAATGTGCCGGCAAACAATGCGCTCTATCTCAGCCCCGGCTCTGTCCCTCCTGCAGCGGGCACCACACCGGTCAACAACGTGTACGGCTTGTTTATTCCCACCGCCCAGTCTTACAACGGCCAAGGGGCCTGCCTGTTTGCCACTGTCGACCTGTCACCATTTGTTTCAAGTCCCGCTCCGAGCCCCTATGACCCGTCGGCCTATGCCCGCAACCAACACAAAATTGGCCCCGCGTTCCTGAACGCCGTCAAAGCCGGCGGCGCCTGCGGCCTGCCCGCGGCCATCAGCAAGACCTTTGCGCCCGCCACGGTTGACGCTGGCGGCGCGTCGACACTGACCATCACCGTCGACAACATCAGCCTCCTCCCCGTGACTGGCCTGAACGTGACGGACAACCTGCCCACCCCCGTGGTGGTGGGCGCCGCTGCCAGCACCACCTGCACCGGCGGCACGCTCATGGCTGCGGTGGGCAGCAGCACCGTGTCGCTTACCGGCGCCACCCTGCCCGTGGGCGGCTGCACCATCACGGTGCCGGTGCAATGGCCCGCAGCCAGCGCTGCCCTGTGCACGGACGCGGGCACCACGGTCACCAACACCATCACCCCGGGCAGTGACTTCACCACCGGCCAGGGCCAGGTCAACACCCCGGCCACGGCCACGCTCAGCTGCCTGGGCGCACCAGAGCTGCACATTGGCAAATCGGCTCCCAGCCCGGGGTTGACGGTGGGGCAGATTTCCACCTACACCATCACGGTCAGCAACCAAGGCGCTGCGGCAGCACCGGGCGCCACGGTACAGGAGGCCTTGCCACCGGGCCTGACACTGGCATCGGCCACGGGCAGCAACTGGTCGTGCAGCGGCACAGCGCCAGTGGTGTGCAGCTACAGCGCAGTCCTGGAACCGGGCGCCTCGGCCGCCCCGCTGCTGGTGAAAGTGCTTACCCAGCCAGGCGCGCTCAACCAGGTGCTGGTCAACTACGCCTCGGTCGATCCGCTGGGCGGCAACACCCCACCAACGGCTGGCCCAGCCTGCGCGCCCAGCCATGCTTGCGCGCAATCGTCGTCCAACCCGGTGAACGCTCCCGTGCCCGTGCCTACGCTGTCGGAACTGGCGCTGGCCACGTTGGCCCTGCTGATGGCTTGGCTGGCCTGGGGACAACGCCACACAGGGACACGCCGCCGCCATTGATGTGGCTGGCTGAAACCTGGCCAACCCCAAGAACAAAACCCCCAGTGGCTGCGGCTGCTGGGGGTTTTGTTTGTGCATCTGCTGGAGAGTAGGGGCCTGCTGCAAGCGCAAAGGGGTTCTGTCGCCCGGGAAATCGGCCAAGCTCGTCGCCTGGCTCGCATCGTGGAGCGCACCGAAACCGTGTTTGACAACAAGGGCGCCGCGCGCCGCCTGAGTAAGCCCCCTACTCCTCCGGCCGCAGCCACAGCCAGATGCCCATGCCCAGCAGGAACAAAGGCACGAAGATGCGCACCCCCAGGGCCACCGAGTCGAACAGCTGCAGCACCCCGGCGCTGGCCGCCATGGTCGCGGTGGCCAGCCACTTGGCGCCGCGGCCGACGGCGCCGTGCTCGCGCCAGCGGGCCACCGGCGGGCCGAAGCGCGGGTGGCGCAGCAGCCAGGCCTCGAACGCCGGCCAGCCCTTGCCCGCCGCCCAGGCCGACAGCAGCAGGAACGGCACCGTGGGCAGCACCGGCAAAAACGCGCCGACGACACCCAGGGCAAAGGCCGCCACGGCCAGCAGCCGCCACAGCGCCATCACCACGCGCTGGCGGTGGCGTGGGCGTGGCGAAGCGGGGGTAGCGGTTTCAGGCATCGAATCGTTGGTTTGCCCGCATCAATCAAGCGCAAGAAGCTATCAAATCAGGATGGATCGGGTGTACCGCCATCATAGCCAGCCGGGCCGCCCGCGCCTTGACCCGTGTCATGAAAATGCCGCCATCCCCGTGGACAATGGGGCATGGAATCGAGCCCACCCTTCATCGCCCCCACGGCCTTTCACAACGCCGCCACCGCGCTGGCACGTGTGCAAGAAATTTATGACGCCGGCCTGGCGCACCTGCGCGCGCAGCTGCAGTCCTTCATGGCGCTGGCCGAGCCGCCTGCCGCCGCGCTGCCGCACGTGCGCGCCTGCTACCCCTTCGTGCGCCTGCGCACCACGCACAGCACGCACCCCGACACGCGGCTGGCCTATGGCTTCGTGGCGCACGCGGGACATTACGAAACCACGCTGACGCGGCCCGACCTGTTTGCCGACTACTACCGCGAGCAGTTCGGCCTGCTGCTGGCCAGCCACGACGCGCCGCTGGAAGTCGGCATCAGCAACCAGCCCATCCCCCTGCCCTTCAGCTTTGCCGACGGCGAGTACTTCGACGGCGGCCTGCAGCCCTGGCAGCGCGCCATGCTGGGCGAGGTGTTCGACCTGCCCGACCTGATGGCCATGGACGACCGCATCGCCAACGGCACCCACCTGCCGCGCACGGGCGAGCCGCTGCCGCTGGCGCTGTTCACCGCGCCGCGCGTAGACTATTCGCTGCAGCGCCTGCGCCACTACACCGGCACCTCGCCCGAGCACTTCCAGAACTTCGTGCTGTTCACCAACTACCAGTTCTACATCGACGAGTTCATTGCCCTGGGCGAGGCCGAAATGAAGAAGGCGGACAGCCCCTACAGCGCCTTCGTGCAGCCCGGCAACGTGCTGCACCGGCGCGCGGGCAGCCCCGCGCAGCCGGGCGACGACAGCGGCAGCGCGCCGCCCCGCCTGCCGCAGATGCCCGCCTACCACCTGATGCGCGAGGACCGCAGCGGCATCACCATGGTCAACATCGGCGTGGGCCCCAGCAACGCCAAGAACATCACCGACCACGTGGCCGTGCTGCGCCCGCACGCCTGGATCATGCTGGGCCACTGCGCCGGCCTGCGCAACCGCCAGCAGCTGGGCGACTACGTGCTGGCCCACGGCTACGTGCGCGAGGACCACGTGCTGGACGAGGAGCTGCCGCTGTGGATCCCGGTGCCGGCGCTGGCCGAGGTGCAGATCGCGCTGCAGGACGCCGTGGCCGAGATCACCCAGCTGCAGGGTGCCGAGCTGAAACGCGTGCTGCGCACCGGCACCGTGGCGACCACCGACAACCGCAACTGGGAACTGCTGGGCGCGGGCGCGCCGCAGCAGCGCTTTTCGCAGTCGCGCGCAGTGGCGCTGGACATGGAAAGCGCCACCATCGCCGCCAACGGTTTTCGCTTTCGGGTGCCCTACGGCACCCTGCTGTGCGTGAGCGACAAGCCGCTGCACGGCGAGATCAAGCTGCCCGGCATGGCCAACCACTTCTACCGCGAGCGCGTAGCCCAGCACCTGAAGATCGGCATCCGCGCGCTGGAGCGCCTGAGCGAAAACGGACTGGACCGCCTGCACAGCCGCAAGCTGCGCAGCTTTGCGGAGGTGGCGTTTCAGTAGAGCGAGTCAATACCGCGGCTGGTGGGCCCGGATTGCCGCCTTCGCCGCCTCATCCAGCGCAAAGCCCTGGCCATGCGCCGCCGCCAGCTCGGCGCAGCGCTGCTCAAAGGCCTCGACGCCCTGCCCGTAGATGAACTGCATGGCCCCGCCCGTCCAGGCTGGAAAGCCGATGCCGAAGATGCTGCCCACGTTGGCGTCGTGCACGTGGGTCAGCACGCCCTCGGCCAGGCAGCGCGCGGTCTCCACCGACTGGCGGTAGAGCAGGCGGTCCTGGATGTCCTTGACGTTCCAGGCCACGCCGGGCTTTTCAAACAGCTTCTTCAGCTCGGGCCACAGGTGCTTTTTGGCGCCCTGCGGATAGTCGTAGAAGCCGCCGCCCGCCGCGCGGCCGCTGCGCCCCAGCTCCTTGACCATGCGCTCGACCAGCCGCTCGCCGGGCGTGGTGTCGTAGGCCTTGCCCTCGGCCGCATGGTCGGCGCGGGTCTGCTCGATGACGTGCACCGACAGCGACAGGGCGGTCTCGTCCAGCACCGCCAGCGGGCCCACCGGCAGGCCAGCCTGCACGGCAGCGTTCTCGATCACGGCGGCGGGGATGCCCTCGCCCAGCATGGCCGCGCCCTCCATCACGTAGGTGCCGAAGGTGCGGCTGGTGTAGAAGCCCCGCGCGTCGTTGACGACGATGGGCAGCTTGCCCAGCGCCAGCACGTAGTCGAAGGCGCGCGCCACGGTTTCGTCGTCGGTCTGCGGGCCGCGGATGATCTCCACCAGCTTCATCTTGTCCACCGGACTGAAGAAGTGGATGCCGACGAACCGGGCCGGATGCTGGCTGGCCTGCGCCAGGCCGCCGATGGGCAGGGTGCTGGTGTTGCTGGCGAAAAAGCCCCCGGCGGCCAGCATGGGCTCGGCCTCCTGCGTGACCTTGGCCTTCAGCGCGCGCTGCTCGAACACCGCTTCGATAATGAGATCGCAACCCTTCAAATCGGCCGCGTCGGCCGTGGGCGTGATGCGGTTCAACAGCGCCTGCTGGTCCACCGGGCTCATGCGGCCCTGGTCCACGCGCTTTTGCGTCAGCCGGGCGCTGTAGGCCTTGCCCTGCTCGGCCTTCTCGACCGACACGTCCTTGAGCACCGTGGCGATACCGCTCCTCGCCTGCGCATACGCAATGCCCGCGCCCATCATGCCGGCGCCCAGGATGCCCACCTTGCCCGGCTTGAAGCGCGGCACGCCCTGCGGGCGCGACTGGCCGCTCTTGATGGCGTTGAGGTTGAAGAAGAAGGTGTTGATCATGTTGCGCGCCACCGGGCCGGCCATCAGGCTGGCCAGATACCGGCTTTCGATGCGCGTGGCGGTGTCGTAGTCCACCTGCGCGCCTTCGACCATGGCGGACAGCGCCGCCTCGGGCGCGGGGTAGCGGCCATGCGTCTTGGCGCTGAGCATGGCGGGCGCCACCACCAGGCCGCCGGCGATCCTGGGATTGGCCGGCGTGCCGCCCGGCATCTTGTAGGCCTTGTCGTCCCAGGGCTGCCGCGCGCTGGGGTTGGCGGCGATCCAGGCCAGCGCCCGCGCGCGCAGCTCACTCGCATCCGCCACCAACTCATGCACCAGGCCCAGCTCGTGCCCTTGGCGCGGGTTGAACAGCTTGCTTTCCATGATGAAAGGCTGCGCGCCCATCAGGCCCAGCAGGCGGGTCATCTTGGTGATGCCGGTGGCGCCGGGGATCAGGCCCAGCGTCAGCTCGGGCAGGCCGAACTGGGTCTTGGCGTCGTCGACGGCGATGCGGTGGTGCGCGCTGAGCGCCACCTCCCAACCGCCGCCCAGGGCGCTGCCGTTCAGGCACGCCACCACCGGAATGCCCAGCGTCTCCAGCGTGCGGAAGGCGCGCTTGAGGCGTTCGATCTCGGCAAACAGCGCGGGCGCATCGGCGTCGGTCAGGCGCATCACGCTCTTGAGGTCGGCGCCGGCAAAGAAGGTCTTCTTGCTTGACGCCAGGATCACGCCCTTGAGCTGGTCCTTGTTCTGCGCGATCTGCTCCACGGCGGCGACGATGTCGGCCTGCCAGGCGGCGCACATGGTGTTGACGGGCGAATTCGGCTCGTCGAAGGTGAGGGTGGCAATGCCGTCCACGGTTTCGATGCGCAGGGTTTGCATGGATGATCCTGAATTGATAGCTGCTTGCGCTTGATTGATACGGGCTAGAGGCCTATTTGTCTTAAATTCGTTCGACAATGGTGGCAATGCCCATGCCCCCGCCCACGCACAGCGTGGCCAGGCCGTAGCGCAGGCCACGGCGGTGCAGTTCGTCGATCAGCGTGCCCAGGATCATCGCGCCCGTGGCGCCCAGCGGGTGGCCCATGGCGATGGCGCCGCCGTTGACGTTGAGCTTTTCGTGCGGCACCTTCAAGTCCTTCATGAACTTCATGGGCACGGCGGCAAAGGCCTCGTTGACCTCGAACAGGTCGATCTGGTCGATCGTGAGGCCCGCCTTGGCCAGCGCCTTTTGCGTGGCGGGCATGGGGCCGGTCAGCATGATGGTCGGGTCAGCCCCCGACAGCGCGGTGGCGACGATGCGCGCGCGGGGTTTGAGCCCATGCGCCTTGGCCGCGGCCTCGCTGCCGATCAGCACAGCTGCCGCGCCGTCGACGATGCCCGAGGAGTTGCCCGCGTGGTGCACGTGGTCGATGCGCTCGACCTGCGGGTAGCGCTGCTGCGCCACCGCGTCGAAGCCCATGGCGCCCAGCTGCTCAAACGAGGGTTTCAGGCCGGCCAGCGCCTCCACCGTGGTGCGCGGCTTGATGAACTCGTCCTCATCCAGGATGGTCTGGCCCAGAAAGTCCTGCACCGGCACCACCGAGCCCTTGAAGTGGCCCGCCGCGCGCGCGGCGGCGGCGCGCTGCTGCGAGGTGACGGCAAAGGCGTCCACATCGGCGCGGCCGAAGCCCTCCAGCGTGGCGATCAGGTCGGCGCCGATGCCCTGCGGCACGAAACCCGTCGCCAGGCTGGTGGCCGGATCCTGCGCCCAGGCGCCGCCGTCGCTGCCGATGGGCACGCGGCTCATGCTCTCCACGCCGCCGGCGACCACCAGGTCCTCCCAGCCCGAGCGCACCTTCTGCGCCGCCAGGTTGACCGCCTCCAGCCCCGAGGCGCAAAAGCGGTTGACCTGCATGCCCGCGCAGCGCCAGTCCCAGCCGGCCTTGAGGGCCGCCACCTTGGGCAGCACCGAGCCCTGCTCGCCGATGGGCGAGACGATGCCCATCACCACGTCGTCGACGGCGGCGGTGTCCAGGTCGTGGCGCGTGCGCAGCGCCTGCAGCGTGCCGGCCAGCAGGTCGATGGGCTTGACTTCGTGCAGGCTGCCGTCCTTCTTGCCCTTGCCGCGCGGCGTGCGGATGGCGTCGAACACAAACGCTTCGGTCATCGGGGTAACTCCTTAGGGGGATATCGGGCAAAAATGGCAGTATAGACATTTAACCAAGCAATCGCTCGATTAAATTGAAACCGACGCTCCCGGCCCGCCGGCCTGCCTCAGCTGGCCTCGAAATCGCCATGCCGCCCGGCGCCGCCGGCAAAGCGCGCGGCACCGGCCAGCGCGGCGCCGATGCAGCGCTTGCCGCCGTCCCACTCGCGCTGCAGGGCCTCGGGCAGCGGCCAGTCCCATTGCGTCAGCGCGCTCAGGCGGTCGGCGCGCAGCGTGTCCGGCGGAAAGGCCGCCAGCTCGCGCGCCAGGGCGATGGCCGCCGCGCGCGCCGTGCCCGCCGGCACCACGCGGTTGGCCAGGCCGATGGCCAGTGCCTCGGCCGCGTCCACCCGGCGCCCGGTCAGGATCAGGTCCAGCGCGCGGCTTTGGCCGATCAGGCGCGGCAGGCGCACCGTGCCGCCGTCGATCAGCGGCACGCCGAAGCGCCGGCAGAAGATGCCGAAGTACGCGTCCTCGGCCATCACGCGCAGGTCGCACCACAGGGCCAGCTCGGTGCCGCCGGCCACGGCCGCGCCTTCGACCGCCGCGATCACCGGCTTGGACAGCAGCAGGCGCGAGGGGCCCATGGGACCCAGCGGCTGCACGTCGGCGGCGGCGAAGTCCAGCTCCTGCCGCAGGCGCTGGGCGGCGCCCGCGTCCTGGCGCGCCAGCCGCGCGCCGGCCTGCAGGTCCCAGCCGGCGCAGAAGTGGCCGTGCGCGCCGTGCAGCACCGCCACGCGGGCGCCGGCGTCGGCCTCGAAGGCCATGAAGGCGGCGTGCAGGGCGCGCGCCGTGCCGGCGTCCACGGCGTTGCGCACGTCGGCGCGCTCCAGCGTGACGACGGTGACGGTGTCGAGCTGCTCGACGCGGACGGCTGCACTGGCTTCGGTCATGGGCTTGGGCCTGCTAGGGCCTGTTAACGCTATGAAAGGGGTCGCGAAGCTCATGACAGCCTGCCCATCAAGGCGCGCGCCGCCGTGCGTGCGTCGGCACGCACAAGAAGCGCAACGCCGAGGGGCGGGCTGTCATGAGCTTCCCTTCGGGTTGTCTCGCCAAGGGGCCGTCTGCGGCGTTGCCCGCGCTTGCAAGGCACGGGCCTTGCTGCGCACGGGCGCCTTGCATCCAGCCCCTTGGCGAGGCAACGCGATCCCCTTTCATAACGTTAACAGGCCCTAAGGGTTTTTCGGGGATGCGGCCAGCGCACCGGGCCCTTAGAGTCTGACGAATTTTGGCAACGCACAGCATTGGGGATAGCGTGGAGTTCATCCAACTGGTGATCAGCGGCGTGGCGCAGGGTTGCATCTACGGCTTGATCGCGCTCGGCTTCGTGCTGATCTACAAGGCCACCGAGACCGTGAGCTTCGTGCAGGGCGACCTGATGATGCTGGGCGCCTTCTGCGGCTACGTCGGCATGACGCTGCTGGGCTTTCCGTTCTGGCTGGCGGTGCTGGCCAGCATCGCCGCCATGGGCCTGTTCGGCGTGGGCATGGAGCGCGCGGTGATCCGCCCCATCCTGGGCCAGCCGGCGTTCACCATCGTCATGCTGACCATCGGCATCGGCTACGTGGCGCGCGGCGCGATCACCATGATCCCCGGCATCGGCACCGAAACCCACGCCCTGCCCGTGCCCTACAAGGACCAGGTCTGGAACCTGGGCGCGCTGGTGCTCAGCGCCGAGCAGATGGTGGTGATCGCCGTCACCGCCGTGCTGTGCGCCGGCCTGTACGCGCTGTTTCGCTTCACGCGCCTTGGCATCGCCATGCAGGCAGCGTCGCAAAACCAGCTGGCCGCGTACTACATGGGCATCCCGGTCAAGCGCCTGAACGGCCTGGTGTGGGGCCTGGCGGCCGCCGTGGCCGCCATCGCCGGCCTGCTGCTGGCGCCCATCACCTTCGTGTACGCCAACATGGGCTTCATCGGCCTGAAGGCTTTTCCCGCCGCGGTGGTGGGCGGCTTCGGCAGCCTGCCGGGCGCCATCGTGGGCGGGCTGGTGATCGGCGTGGTCGAGTCGCTGTCGGGCTTTTACCTGCCCGAGGGCTTCAAGGACATCGCGGCCTACATCGTGGTGCTGCTGATGCTGATGATCAAACCCAATGGCCTGTTCGGTGAACGTTTGTTGAAAAAGGTCTGACCACCGCATGCGCTTCATCTTCAAGACCAGCTACGAGCAGGACATCCGCCTGGCCAAGCACGGCGGGCACGTGTTCTGGTACGGGCTGCTGGTGCTCGCCCTGGTGGCGGCGCCCTGGCTGCTGCCCGAATACTGGCTGGCGCAGCTGACCTTCATCCTCATCTACGGCATCGCCGGCCTGGGGCTGATGCTGCTGTCGGGCTACACCGGGCAGATCTCGCTGGGACACGCGGCCTTCCTGGGCGTGGGCGCCTACACGCAGGCGGTGCTGGCCAACGCCGGCTGGCCGTTTCCGCTGGCCATGGCGGGCGCGGCCGTGCTGGCCGCGGCGGTGGGCGTGGTGGTGGGCCTGCCGGCGCTGCGCGTCAAGGGCATCTACCTGGCCATCGCCACGCTGGCCTTCGGCTTCATCGTGGAGGAAGGCTTTGCCCGCTGGGACAGCGTGACCGGCGGCAACGCCGGCCTGTCGGTGCAGGCGCCGGCCTTCTTCGGCTGGTCGATCGAGTCGACCCACGGCTTCTACGCGCTGTGCCTGGCCACCGCCGCGCTGGCCACGCTGGGCATCGCCAACCTGCTGCGCGCGCCCACCGGCCGCGCCTTCGTGGCGATCCGCGACTCCGAGATCTCGGCGCAGAGCATGGGCATCCACCTGGCGCGCTACAAGACGCTGTCGTTCGCGCTGTCGGCCGCGCTGGCCGGCGTGGCGGGGGCGCTGTACGCGCACAAGATCCAGTTCCTGACGCCCGACCAGTTCAGCATCCTGCAGTCCATCGACCTGCTGCTGCTGGTCGTCATCGGTGGTCTGGGCTCCATCCACGGCGCCTTCCTGGGCGCCATCTTCCTGATCGCGATGCCCCAGCTCATCGCCCTGGGCAAGGACTGGCTGCCCGAGGCCATCGGCCAGGCGCCGGGCCTGCAAGCCGTGGTCTACGGCGTGGTGCTGGTCGCCTTCGTGCTGTTCGAGCCGCTGGGCCTGTACGGCCGCTGGCTGAAGATGCGCACCTGGCTGCAGCTGTTTCCCTTCTACCAGCGCGGCATGTTCAGGCGCCAGAAGTCGTTCCAGAAATCGGACCGCTTGAAATGACGGACGGCATCCTGCTCTCGGCCAAGCACTTGAGCGTGCGCTTCGGCGGCGTGCTGGCCGTCAACGACGTCAGCTTCGACGTGCGCCGCGGCGAGGTGTTCACCCTGATCGGGCCCAACGGCGCCGGCAAGACCACGGTGTTCAACCTCATCAGCCGCTTCTACCAGCCCACCAGCGGCAGCATCGACTACGCCGGCCCGCGGGGCAAGGTCGATCTCACCGCGCGGGCGCCGCACCAGGTGGCCGCGCTGGGCATCGCGCGCACGTTCCAGAACATCGAGCTGTTCGAGCACGCCAGCGTGCTGCACAACCTGCTGGTCGGGCGCCACACGCACCGCCGGACGGGTTTTTGGAGCGAGCTGCTGTTCACCTCCGCCACGCGCCGCGCCGAGCTGGCCGCGCGCGAGCACGTCGAGCGCGTGATCGAGCTGCTGGACCTGCAGCGCTACCGCGACCTGCTGGTGGCCGGCCTGCCCTACGGTGTGCGCAAGGTGGTGGAACTGGCGCGCGCGCTGTGCGCCGAGCCGCGCTTGCTGCTGCTGGACGAGCCCTCGTCGGGTCTGAACGTGGAGGAAACCGACGACATGGCCTTCTGGATCCAGGACATCGTGCACGAGCTGGGCGTGACCGTGCTGATGGTGGAGCACGACATGGGTCTGGTCTCGCGCGTGTCCGACCGCGTGGTGGCGCTCAACCAGGGCGAGGTGCTGGCCATGGGCACGCCCGCCGAGGTGCAGGCCGACGCCCGGGTGGCCGAGGCCTACCTGGGCTCGATCGAGGACGTGTCCTCGCTGCGGAGGCAGGCATGAGCACGGTGATCCTGCAGTTGGCCAACGTCGAAAGCTCCTACGGCCCCATCAAGGCCATCCGCGGCGTCAGCCTGAAGGTGGAACAGGGCCAGATCGCCACCGTGCTGGGCAGCAACGGCGCAGGCAAGACCACCATCCTCAAGACCATCTCGGGCATCATCGACCCGCGCAAGGGCAGCGTGCACTTCAAGGGCCAGGACATCACCGCCCGCGACCCGGCCTTCATCGTGCAGCAGGGGCTCTCGCACGTGCCCGAGGGGCGCGAAGTGTTCCCCCTGCTGTCGGTGCACGACAACCTGCTGATGGGCGCCTACACCCGCCGCGACCGCGACGGCGTGGCGCGCGACATGGAGCAGGTGTACGCGTACTTCCCGATCCTGCGGGAGCGCCGGGCGCAGGACGCCGGCCTGCTGTCGGGCGGCCAGCAGCAGATGCTGGCCATCAGCCGCGCGCTGATGGCCGCGCCCGAGCTGATCCTGCTGGACGAGCCCAGCCTGGGCCTGTCCCCAAAGCTGACCAAGGAGATCTTCGAGATCGTGGTGCGCATCAACCGCGAGCGCGGCACCACCATTTTGCTGGTCGAGCAGAACGCCAACATGGCGCTGAACGCCGCCGACTACGGTTACGTGCTGGAAAACGGCCGCATCGTGATGGAAGACACCTGTGCCCATCTGCGCGAGAAGGAGGACATCAAGGAGTTCTACCTGGGCATGAAGGAGTCCGGCGTACGCGGCGAGCGGCGCTGGAAGAAAAAGAAGACCTGGCGATGAACGATTCCATCACCCAACAACCGAGCCGGCGCGCGCCCCCTCGGGAGGCAGCGCAGCAGGCACAGCCGCGGAGCGTGGGGGCATCATGAGCAATCTTTGGGACCTCTCCCGCATCCAGCCGCGTACCGACATCGTGGTGCCCGGCGACACCATCGCCGCCATGTTCTGGAACGCGGTGGCGCAGCGCGGCGACACCGTCTGGCTGCGCGAGAAGGAGCTGGGCCTCTGGCGCAGCTGGACCTGGACGCAGGTGGGCGAGGCGGTGGCGGAGATCGCCGGCGGCCTGCTGAGCCTGGGCCTGGCCGAGGGCGAGACCGCCTCGATCCTGTCCAACACCGTGCCCGAATGGGTGCTGGCCGACCTGGCGGTGCTGTCGTGCGGCGGCGTGGCCAACGGCATCTACCCCACCGATGCGGCCAGCCAGGTGCACTACCTGTGCGAGGACTCGCGCACGCGCGTGCTGTTCGTCGAGGACGACGAGCAGCTGGACAAGGCGCTGGAGGTGCGCGAGCGCCTGCCCCTGCTGGAGCGGATCGTGGTGTTCGACATGGAGGGCCTGCGCGACATGGACGACCCGCAGGTCATCAGCCTGGGCGCCCTGCGCGAGCTGGGGCGCGCCCACAACCGGCAGCACCCGGACGCGCTGAAGCAGCGCGTGGCGGCCGTGCAGCCCGAGGACCTGGCGATCCTGGTCTACACCTCGGGCACCACCGGCAGGCCCAAGGGCGCCATGCACAGGCATTCGGCGCTGGTCTACACGGCGCACGGCTACAACACGCTGATCGCGCGCAGCGAGCAGGACGAGTGCATGTGCTTTCTGCCGCTGTGCCACATCGCCGAGCGCATGGGCGGCGAGTACTACTCGCTGTACACCGGGGCCAGGCTCAACTTCGTCGAGAACCCCGACACCGTGCCCGAGAACGTGCGCGAGATCGCGCCCACGGTGTTCACCGCCGTGCCGCGCGTGTGGGAGAAGTTCTATTCCGGCGTCACCATCGCGCTGAAGGAAAGCACGCGCCTGCAGCAGGCCGCCTACGCCTGGGCCATCGGCGTGGGCCGGCGGATCGCCGACCGCGTGCTGGCCGGCCAGCCGGTGCCGGCGCTGCTGAAGGCGCGCTTTCGGCTGGCGCGCTGGCTGGTGCTGGACAACGTGCGCAAGATGATCGGCATCCACCGCGCGCGCTATCTGGTGACGGGCGCGGCGCCGATCTCGCCCGAGCTGGTCAAGTGGTATCTGTCGCTGGGCGTGCCCATGCTGGAGGTGTGGGGCATGACCGAGACCTGCGGCGCCTCCACCGGCGTGCCGGCGGCGCGCATCAAGCCCGGCTCGATCGGGCCGGCGGCCGACTTCAACCAGGTGCGGCTGGACGCGGCCACGGGCGAAATCCAGGTCAAGGGCCCCAACGTATTCGCCGGCTACCTGAACCTGCCCGAGAAGACGGCCGAGACCTTCACCGCCGACGGCTGGCTGCGCACCGGCGACGTGGGCACGGTGGACGCGGAGGGCTTCTACCGCATCACCGACCGCATGAAGGACATCATCATCACCGCGGGCGGCAAGAACATCACGCCCAGCGAGCTGGAAAACGAGCTCAAGTTCAGCCCCTACGTGACCGACGCGGTGGTGATCGGCGACGCGCGCGCCTACCTCACGGTGATCATCATGATCGACCAGGAGAACGTCGAGAAGTACGCGCAGGACCACGACGTGCCGTTTTCCAACTACGCCAGCCTCACACGCGCGCCCGAGGTGCAGGCGCTGATCCAGGGCGTGATCGACGAGGTGAACCGCAAGTTCGCCCGCGTCGAGCAGATCAAGAAGTTCTTCCTGCTCGACACGCAGCTCACGGCCGAGGACGAGGAGCTGACCCCGACCATGAAGCTCAAGCGCAAGCTGGTGCAGACCAAGTACGCACCGCAGATCGAGGCCATGTACGGCCACTGAGGCACCCGTATCAGGGTAATCACCGCCGCCCCGCGCGCCCACATCTATCCACAATCCGCCCATCAACCCCAGGAGGTCCGAGCCCATGAAACGCACCCTGTTTTCCCTCGCCTGCGCCCTGGCCCTCGCGGCCGGCCCGGCCCTGGCCCAGAGCCAGGGCGTGAGCAAGACCGAGATCACGGTCGCCACCATCCAGGACTTGTCGGGCCCGCTGGCGGGCTTTGGCAAGCAGGCGCGCAACGGCATGCAGCTGCGCGTGGACGAGATCAACGAGCAGGGCGGCGTCAACGGCCGCAAGCTGGTGTTCAAGTCCGAGGACTCGGGCTACGACCCCAAGCGCGCGGTGCTGGCGGCGCAAAAGCTGGTCAACCAGGACCACATCTTCGCTATGGTCGGCCACATCGGCACGGCGTCCAACATGGCGACCTTTCCGGTGCTGTTTCCCAAGAAGGTGATCAACTTCTACCCGCTCACCGGCGCGCGCGAGATGTTCGAGGAGCCCAACCGCAACCTCAAGTTCGCCTTCAGCGTGCCCTACTACGACCAGACGCGCACCGGCACGCCGCGCCTGGTGAAGGAAAAGGGCGCCAAGAAGGTGTGCTCCATCTACCAGGACGACGAGTTCGGCCTGGAGGTGATGCGCGGCGCCGAAGACGGCCTGAAGACCATCGGCATGCAGCTGGCCGAGAAGACCACCTACAAGCGCGGCGCCACCGATTTCTCCTCGCAGGTGGCCAAGATGAAGTCCGCCGGCTGCGACCTGGTGGTGCTGGGCACCGTGATCCGCGAGACCATCGGCACCATCGGCGAGGCGCGCAAGACGGGCTTTTCTCCCACCTTCCTGGGCACCACCGCCGCCTACACCGACCTGATCCACAAGCTGGGCGGCAAGGCCATGGACGGCCTGTACGCCACCATGGCCATCCAGGTGCCCTACCTGGACGACGCCTCGCAGCCGCTGCGCTTCTGGGCCAACAAGTACAAGACCAAGTTCAACGAGGACCCGGGCGTGTTCTCGGTCTACGGCTACGAGATCATGGACAACTTCATCCAGGGCGTGCAGCGCGCCGGCCCCAACCTGACGACCGAGAGCTTCATCAAGGGCATGGAAAGCGCGCCCATCGAGCCCGACATGTTCGGCAGCGACACGCTCAAGTTCTCCGCCACCAACCGCCTGGGCACCGAGCGCTCGCGCCTGTCGCAGATCCAGGACGGGCGCTGGAAGGTGGTGTCGGACTACTTCAAGTAAGCCGCCATGCAGCCGACAAAAAAACCACCTACGGGCGGTTTTTTTGATCGAATCGGGCTTTAGCCGGCATGCATCAAGCGTGAGCAGCTATCGTTTCAATATCTACTCATCAGCCCAGGCCTGCTGCGCCAGCGCCTCGAATTGCTGGCGCAGCCGGTGCTTCTGCACCTTGCCGGTCGACGTGGCCGGCAGCGCATCGACGAAGCGGATCAGCTTGGGCACCTCGAAGCCGCCCAGGTGCTGGCGGCAGTGCGCCAGCAGCGTGGCCTCGTCCAGCTCGGCGCCGGGCTTGCGCACCACCACCGCGCACACCGCCTCGGCCCAGCGCGGGTGCGGCAGGCCGATCACGCCGCAGCCGGCCACCGCCGGGTGCGCCAGCAGCACCGCCTCGACCTTGACGCTGGCCACGTTCTCGCCGCCGGTCTTGATCATGTCCTTCTTGCGGTCCAGGAACATCATCTGCCCGCCCGGCCCCCACTGGCCCAGGTCGCCCGTGTGGTGCCAGCCGAAGCGCTGCGCGGCCGCCGTCGCCTGCGGGTCCTTGAAGTAGCCCAGCATGGCGTTGGCGCCGCGGTGCACGATCTCGCCGGGCTGGCCCTCGCCCAGCAGGCGGCCCTCGTCGTCCATCACCGCCGTCTCGTTGTGCGGCAGCGAGCTGCCCCAGTAGTTGGCGTCCAGGCCCGGGTGCTCCAGCGGCTTGAAGGTCATGGTGCCGGGATACATCTCGGTCTGGCCGGTGGCCAGCTGCACGTTGGGCGTCAGGCGCTCGGCGATCTGCCGGATGAGCGGCTTGGGAATGGGCGCCATGGCGTAGATGGCCAGGCGCATGCCTTCCATGCGAAAAGCCGGGTCGGCCAGCAGCGCGCCGTACATCATCGGCAGGCCGACGAAGACGGTGTAGCGCTCCTGGCGCATCGACGCGCGCACCTCGTCGGGCACGAAGCCGCGCAGCAGCACCACGCAGCCGCCGGCGATGTGCACGGTGGCCACCAGGCAGTGCTGGGCGCAGTGGTACAGCGGCAGCACGCCCGAGAACACGTCGTGCTCGGTGATGGCAAGGCCCGCCAGGTTGCCCATCAGCGCCGCCGCCACCGAGGCGTGCGAGTGCACCGCGCCCTTGGGGTTGCCGGTGGTGCCGCTGGTGTACATGATGAGCGCGGGCTGGTCGCTGTCGATCGCCACCTCGGGCAGCGTGCTGGCGTGCCCCGCCTCGGCCGCCGCCAGCGTGCGCACGCGCGCATCGCCCGGCCCGCCGGCGGTGCTCATCGTCAGGATCAGCGGCACGGCCAGCTGCTCCAGCACCGCGGCCAGCGCCGGGTCGGCGCGCAGGGCCTCGTCCACCACCACCGCCGACACCTCGGCATGCTTGAGGACGTATGCGATGGCGCCGGCGTCCAGCCGGATGTTGACCGGCACCCACACGTTGCCCGACTTGTGGATGCCGTTGTAGGCCACCACCATGTCGGCCGAGTTCTGGCACAGCATGCCGATCTGTTTGCCGCTGCCCACCGTGCCCAGCAGATGGTGGGCCAAGCGCGAGCTGCGGGCGTCCAGCTCGGCGTAGCTCAGGCGCGTGTCGCCGTCGACGACGGCGGTGCGCTCGGCGAACCGGAGCGCGCTGCGGTGCACGAAGTCGCCCAGCGCGACACGGCGGATGCGGCGTTGGTCCTCGGTGGTGGGTTGGTCGATCATCGGGGTTGTCTCCTGGAGGGTCTGCGTCGGTCGACGCTGTTTTTGAAAGGGAAAAGCGGTGTCGTCGGGGGTCAAAGGCCCCATTGCCGGGCGGCCAGCTCCTTCATGATTTCCTCGGTGCCGCCGCCGATGGTGATGACCTTGACCTCGCGGTAGAGGCGCTCGCACACCGTGCCGCGCATGTAGCCCATGCCGCCCAGGATCTGCACGCCGGCATCGGCGCAGAACTGCATCGTCTGCGTCGCCTGGTTCTTCAGCGTGCAGACCTCGGCCACCCAGTCGGCACCGGTATCGCCAGCATCCGCGCGCGCGGCCAGCTGCTCCAGCCACGCGGCGGTGGCGCGGATGCGCTGCTGCATGTCGACCAGCCTGTGGCGGATCACCTGGTGCTCGGTCAGCCGCTGGCCGAAGGTCTTGCGCTGCCGCGCCCAGGCCAGCGCCTCGTCGTAGCAGGCCTCGGCAAAGCCCAGGGCGCCGGCGGCGATGCCCAGGCGCTCGCCGTTGAAGTTGGCCATGATGGCCTTGAAGCCCGCGCCCTCCTCGCCCAGCAGGTAGCGCGCCGGCACGCGCACGCCGTCGAAGCGCAGCTGCGCGGTGTCGGAGCACAGCCAGCCCATCTTGTCCAGGCGCGTGCGCGACAGACCGCGACTGTCGCCGGGCACCAGCAGCAGGCTGAGGCCGCCCGAACCCTTGGTGCCCGCCTCGCCCGTGCGCACCGCCACCGTGATCCAGTCGGCGCGCATGCCCGACGTGATGAAGATCTTCTCGCCATCGACCACGTACTCGCCGCCCTCGCGCCGCGCCGTGGTGCGCACCGCCGCCACGTCCGAGCCGCCACCGGGCTCGGTGATGGCCAGCGCGGCGATCTGCCGGCCCGCCAGCACCGGCGGCACGGCTTCGCGCCGGACGGCGTCAACGGCCAGCGCCACCACCGGCGGCAGGCCGATGTTGTGCGACAGCAGGCCCGCCTGCACGCCGCCCGAGGTGCCGAAGCGGCACAGCGCGCGCCACATCACCAGGCGCAGCGCGTACGGCGCGGGCGTGCCGCCGAGCTCCTCGGGATAGCCCAGGCCCAGCAGCCCCAGCTCGGCGGCGCGGGCGTACAGCGCGCGCGGAAACTCGCCCGCCGCGTCCCACGCGCCCACGTGCGGCGCGATCTCGCTGCGCGCAAAGCGCTCGACCAGGTCGGCCAGCGCGGTGCGCGCCTCGCGCAGCTCGGTATCCGTCATGACCGGGGTGGTCATTTCGCAGCTTCCTCGACGGCCTGCGGCGCGGCAAAGCGCAGCAGCACCTGGCCCGGGCTGACCTGCTGGCCTTCGGCGACGAGCACCTCGGCCACCGTCGCATCGGCGCGTGGCGACAGGCTGTGCTCCAGCTTCATCGATTCGATCACCACCGCCGCCTCGCCCGCCATCAAGGCTTGGCCCACCTGCGCCGCCACACGCACCACCTTGCCATTCAACGGAGCTCTCAATTCCGTAGCTGCCTGAGCTTGTCCGGCGCCGGCCACAGGGTCAAAAGACTCATCGACGAGCCACCAGTCGACGCCGCCTGCCTGCACATGCCAGCGGCGCGGCGCGTCGGCCGCGGGCGCTCGGGTGGCGCGCACGCGGCGCGTGACGCCGTCTTCCGTGCACCGCACGGCGCCGTCGGCCAGCGCTTGCAAGGCGATCGTGCGCGCGGGCTCGCCCAACACCTGCACGCCGCCGGCGACGGCGCGCACGGACAGCGCGCTCACGTCGCCACGGTGCGACAGGCGCAGCGGCGCGGCGAAGGCGCTGGGCAAATCACCAACCCCTTGCGGGCAAACCGCCGCCAGCGCGCAGTGCCCATGCGCCAGGCGCTCCTTTTTCAGGAGTTTCCCGCGCAAGGCATCGCCGTGCTCGGCCAGAAAGGAGATCAAGGCCTCGCCGCGCCGGAAGCGCGCGTCGTCCAGGCACTCCATCAAGAAGCCGCGGTTGCTGGGCAGGCCCAGCAGCTCGGTTTGCGCCAGCGCGGCGATCAGCTGGTCGATCGCTTCGGCGCGCGTGGGCGCATGCACGATCAGCTTGCCCAGCATCGCGTCGTAATGCGGCGAGACCTCGCCACCAGCCTCGATCGCGTGGTCGAAGCGCAGGGGAGCGCGCTCGAAGGCCCGGGCCGCCGCAGGCGCGGCGAAGTGGCGGATGCGGCCCGCATGCGGCACGTAGCACTCATCCTCGGCGCACAGGCGCACCTCGATCGCGTGGCCGTTCAGCTTCACCTCGTCCTGCGCCAGGGGCAAGGGCTCGCCGCGCGCCACGCGGATCTGCCATTCGACGAGATCCAGGCCGGTGATCGCCTCGGTCACCGGGTGCTCGACCTGCAGCCGCGTGTTCATCTCCATGAGGAAGAACTGTTCGCCCTCAACGAGAAATTCGACCGTGCCCGCGCCGACATAGCCGGCCCCTTGCGCCAGCGCTACCGCGCAACTCCCCATGCGCGCGCGCAACTCGGGCGACACGGCGGGGCTGGGCGCCTCCTCGACGATCTTCTGGTGCCGCCGCTGCACCGAGCAGTCGCGCTCGCCGAGGTGAATCGCGTGGCCGTGCATGTCGGCAAACACCTGCAGCTCGACATGGCGCGGGTGCAGCACGGCGCGCTCGATCAGCAGATCGCCGTTGCCAAAGCCCGCCTGCGCTTCGGAGCGCGCGCTCTTCAAGGCTTGCGGCAACTGCGTCGCGCCGGTAACCAGCCGCATGCCGCGCCCACCGCCGCCCGCCACGGCCTTGACCATCACGGGGTAGCCGACCTTGACGGCCTCGGCCACGAAACGCGCCTCGCTCTGGTCCTCGCCCGCATAGCCCGGCAGGCAGGGCACGCCCTGGCGCGCCGCCAGCGCCTTGGCCGCGGCCTTACTGCCCAGCGCGCGAATGGCCGCGGGCGGCGGGCCGATCCAGCTCAGGCCCGCATCCAGCACCGCCTGCGCGAAACCCGCGTCCTCGCTCAGAAAACCGTAGCCCGGGTGCACCGCATCGGCCTGGCAAGCGCGCGCGGCGGCCAGCAGCTTGTCGATGCGCAGGTAGCTGTCGGCCGACGCGTTGCCGCCCAAGGCATAGGCCACGGTCGCTTCGCGCACGTGCAGCGCACTGGCATCGGCGTCGGAATACACCGCCACGGTTTCGATGCCCATGCGGTGGGCCGTCGCCATCACGCGGCGGGCGATTTCGCCTCTGTTGGCAATCAGGATTCGCTTCATCGGCCGCCTCCCTGCGGCGAGACTCCCTCCCCCTCTGGGGGAGGGCAGGGGTGGGGGCCAGCGGCGCTGGACGAAGGCACGCGGCGCGCCCCCATCCCAACCTTCCCCCAGCGGGGGAAAGAGCAAGACCGGCTAGGCTGGCGCATCATGCCGCGCCGCGCTTGGCCATACCCATGGTCTTGGCGATGATGCCCATCATCACCTCATCGGCCCCACCGCCAATGGACGCCAGGCGCCCGTCGCGGTACATGCGCGAGACGCGGTTTTCCAGCGTGTAGCCCATGCCGCCCCAGAACTGCAGGCAGGTGTCGGTCACCTGCCGCATCAGGCGCCCGGCCTTCAGCTTGGCCATGCTGGCCCATTGCAGCACGTCGTCGCCCGCCACGTAGCGCTCGCCCGCCGCCCAGGTCAGCGCGCGCAGCGACTCGAGCTCGGTCTGCAGCTCCACCAGCTTGAACTGCACCCATTGCTGATCGAGCAAGGTGGCGCCGAACATCCTGCGCTCGCGCGCCCATTCGATCGTCTCGCGGATGCATTCGTCCAGCGCACTCAAGCTGTTGGCCGCCGCCCACAGGCGCTCCTCCTGAAACTGCTGCATCTGGTAGATGAAGCCCTGGCCTTCCTGCCCGATCAGGTTGCGCTGCGGCACGCGCACCCCGTCGAAGTAGATCAGGCCGGTGTCGCTGGAATCCATGCCGATCTTGCGGATCTTGCGCGCCACCTCGATACCCTGGGTCAGCTTGCCGCCCGGGCCGTCGCGCATGGGCACCATGATCAGGCTCTTGTTCTTGTGCACGGGGCCATCACCGGTGTTGACCAGCATGCACATCCAGTCGGCCTGCAGGCTGTTGGTGATCCACATCTTCTGGCCGGTGATGAGGTAGTCGCCACCGTCCTTGCGCGCGTGGCTCTTGATGCCGGCCACGTCGCTGCCCGCGCCCGGCTCGCTCACGCCGATGCAGCCCACCATGTCGCCCGCAATGGCCGGGGCCAGAAATTCGCGCTTGAGCTCGTCGCTGCCAAAGCGCGCCAGCGCCGGCGTGCACATGTCGGTCTGCACGCCGATCGCCATCGGCACGCCGCCGCATGTGATGTGCCCCAGCGTCTCGGCCATCACCATGCTGTAGGAATAGTCCAAGCCCATGCCGCCGTACTCGGGCGGCTTGGTCAAGCCCAGCAGGCCCAGATCGCCCAGGCCCTTGAACACCTGGTGCGCCGGGAAGATCTCGGCCTCTTCCCATGCATCGACGTGCGGGTTGATGTGCTCGTCGATGTAGCGCCTGAGCGTGTCGCGGATCTGCTCGTGTTCGTGGGTCAGTTGCATGATTGGTCTCCTGCTTTCAGTCAATCCAGCTTTTCGCTGCGCATGCGAGGCATGCGCCCCAAGGCCGCGGAGCAGGCCACGCCAGCGAACGCCGTGGCCGGACCTGCGCCGGCCACTGGCGTTGTCCCCCTCCCGCAGGAGAGGGGGAAGGCGCGCAGCGACTCAGGGGGTGCACTTCACATCCTTGCCACGCCGAACTGCATCGGCCGCACCGCGCACGCCGCGCCCTCGGCCAGCGTGTCCAGGCAAAAGGCCAGCACGGCGCGCGTGTCGCGCGGGTCGATCACGCCGTCGTCCAGCAGCAGGCCGCTGGTGGCAAAGGCATCCTGCTGGCGCTCGAACATGGCGACCACGGCATCGAACTGCTTTTGCATCCTGGCCGGGTCGGGTTCGACGCCTTTGCGCTTCAGGCCCGCCTCGGTCACGATGCGCATGGTGCCGGCGGCCTGCTCGCCGCCCATCACCGCCGTCCTGGCGCTGGGCCAGCTGAACAGAAAGCGCGGCGCAAAGCCCCGGCCGCACATGCCGTAGTTGCCGGCGCCGAAGCTGGCGCCGCACTGGATGGTGAGCTGCGGCACGGTGGCGTTGGTGACGGCCTGGATCATCTTGCTGCCGTGCTTGATCATGCCGCCCTGCTCCACCTCCTTGCCCACCATGTAGCCGGTGGTGTTCTGCAGGTAGACGATGGGGTGGCCCAGCTGGCACATCCACTGGATGAAGTGGGTGGCCTTGTTGGCACCGGCAATGTCGATCGGGCCGTTGTTGGTGATGATGCCCACCGCGTGGCCGCGGATGTGGCCCTGTGCGCACACGGTGGCCGATCCGTAGCCGGCCTTGAACTCCAGCAGCTCGCCTCCATCGAGCAGGCGCACCGCCACCTCGCGCATGTCCACCGGCTCGCGGTGGTGGGCAGGCATCAGCGTCAGCAACTCATCGGCCGGCCAGGGCGACTCGAATGCTTCTGAATTGATAGCATCCCGCGCATGTTCGGTGCGGGCCAAAGCCTTGTTTTTCCATTGCAATTGCGCCACCACACGCCGCGCGATGCCCAGCGCCTCGCGGTCGTCGCGCGCCAGGTATTCGCCCAGGCCGGAGACTGTCGTGTGCATCAGCGCACCGCCCAGCTCCTCCTCGGTCGCCACCTCGCCGGTGGCGGCCTTGAGCAAGGGCGGGCCGGCCAGGAAGGCGCGCGAGCGGCCCTCGACCATGATGACGATGTCCGACAAGCCCGGCATGTAGGCACCGCCCGCCGTGCCCGAGCCGTGCTGCACCGTGATGACCGGGATGCCCGCGGCCGACAGGCGCGCCAGGTTGCGGAACAGGCTGCCGCCCAGCACGAAGCCTTCGACGCGGTAGCGCATCAGGTTGGCGCCGGCGCTCTCGACCAGGTGGATGAAGGGCAAGCGCTCGGCCAGCGCGATCTCCTGCACGCGCAGGATCTTGTCCAGGCCCATGGGCTGGATGGCGCCGGCCTCGATGCCCGAATCCGAGGCCACCACCATGCAGCGCGTGTTCTCGATGAAGCCGATGCCGGCAATGACGCCGCCGCCGGGCACGGATTGGTCGGCGTCGGGCACGTCGTGCAGAAAGCCCGCCAGCGTGCACAAAGGCAGCCAGGGCGCGCCGCGGTCCAGCAGCAGCGCCACGCGCTCGCGCGGCAGCAGCTGATGGCGCTTGGCAAAGCGCGCGCCGGCCTTGGCCGATTCGGCCGCGGCGCGATCCTCCAGGGCGCGCAGGCGCTCGATGCGCGCCAGCATCGCCGCGCGGCGCTCGATGGCCTGCGGCGATGCGGCGTTCCAGCTCGATTGAAAAACGGTCATGGCTTGGCGGCGTCCTGCGACGCGAATACCCTGGGTGTGACGGCACGGTGAAAGCCGTCGAACGGCCGCACGGCGGCGCGCTGTTGCGCCTGGGCATCGGGCAGCTTCATGCCCCAGCCCATGCGCGCCTGCGGGCGCGCGCCATCCACGCGCAGCACGCTGCCGCTGATGAAGCTGGCCGCCGGGCTGAGCAGGAACACGATGGCCGCCGACACCTCGGCCTCGGTGCCGAAGCGCCCCGCCGGCACCGTCTGGCGCATGGCGCGCAGCATGTCGCCAGCCTCGGGCGGGTAGTGGTCCATGCCGCTGGAGGCGATGTAGCCGGGCGCCACCGCGTTCACGCGCACGCCGCTGGCGGCCCATTCCACGGCCGCCGTCTCGGTGAAGCTGACCATGCCCGCGCGCGCCGCCCCGCTGTGGCCCATGCCGGGCATGGAGCCCCATATGTCGGCCACGATGTTGACGATGGCCCCGCCGTGCTGCTGCATCGATTGCAAGTAGCACTCGCGCGCCACCAGAAAGCCGCCGGTGAGGTTGGTGTCGATCACCGCCTGCCAGCCCTTGGCGCCGATGTTTTCGAGCGGCGTCATGTACTGCCCGCCCGCGTTGTTGACCAGCGCGTCGATGCCCCCGCGATCAAGAACGATGGCGCGCACCATGGCCTGCACGGCCGCTTCCTGGCGGATGTCGCAGGCCTGCCAGCTGGCCTGCCCGCCATCCTGCGCGATCTCGGCCTGCACGGCTTTCAGTTTGTCGGCCTTGCGCCCCACCAGCACCACGTGCGCGCCCAGCGCCGCCAGCTCGTGCGCGGTGCAGCGCCCGATGCCCGAGCCGCCGCCGGTGACCACCACGGTGCGGCCGGCCAGCAGGCCCGGCGCAAAAACGGATTGGTAGCTCATGCTTTCCCCACGAACAGGCACAGCGCCTGCTCCGTCAGATCGTCCAGCGTGCGTGGGCCGGCCGGGTCGAACCACTGCACCGTCCAGTTCAACGCCCCGAAGATGAACAGCCGCGCCAGCGCCGGCGGCGCATTCAGGTGGCCCGCGCGATGCAGCGCCCGCAAGGCCGGCATCCACGCCGCCTCGTACGCATCCTTTTGCGCCGCCACCGCCTCGCGCTGCGCTGGCGTGAGCGAGCGCCACTCGTACAGCATGACCGGGATGAAGTCGCTGCCCTCGCCCAGCAGCACCTCGTAGTGCTGGCGGATCAGCGCGCGCAGGCGCTCGCGCGCCGGCGCGCGCGCGCCCAGGGCGCGCAGGGCCGCGTCCTGGCTGGCCTGCGCCTGCGCCATGCCGTCCTGCATGACGGCGAACAGCAAGGCGCTCTTGCTCTCGAAATAATAGAAAGGCGAGCCGCTTTGCATGCCGATGGCCGCCGCGATGTCGCGCGTGCTGGTGGCGTCGAACCCCTGGGTGCGGAACAGGCGCGCGGCGGCGCGCACCAGATCGGCCCGGCGCAGGCTCTCGTCGCGCTGCTCGGCGCTCTTGCGGGGGCGCCCGCGCCGGGCGGGCGGCGGCGCTGCAACCATGGCGGCGGAAGATGGCATGGCCGCAGCATAGCCGCTCATTTTATTTTTATCAAGCAAACGCTTGATAAAAATAAATGCGGGTCTTACCCCAGCGCCTTGCCCATCGCCTCGCCCATGCGGATGGCGCCGCCGGGCGCCCAGCCGGGGTTGAAGCGCAACGTGCCGTGCGGCCACAGCAGCACCACGGTGGAGCCCAGCAGAAAGCGCCCCATCTCGGCGCCCCGGGCCAGCTCGACGGACTGGCCGGCGTAGTCCCAGCGCCGCACCTGCCCCGGCCGCGGCGGGTTGACCACGCCGTGCCACACGGTGGCCATGCTGCCGACGATGGTGGCGCCCACCAGCACCAGCACCATGGGGCCGCGCGCGGTGTCGAACCAGCACACCACGCGCTCGTTGCGCGCAAACAGGCCCGGCACGCCGCGCGCGGTGGCGGGGTTGACCGAAAACAGCTCGCCCGGCACGTGCGCCATGCGCTGCAGGCGCGCGGCGCAGGGCATGTGGATGCGGTGGTAGTCGCGCGGGCTCAGGTACAGCGTGGCGAACTGGCCGTTGTCGAACGCCGCCGCCTCGCGCGCGTCGCACGCCAGCAGGGCACGCGTGCTGTAGGCGTGGCCCTTGGCCTGGAAGATCTGGTCGCGCTCGATGGCGCCGAACTGGCTGATGGCGCCGTCGACCGGGCACAGGTAGTCGGCCTGCGTCAGCGGGCGCGCGCCGTCGCGCAGCGCGCGGGTGAAGAAGTCGTTGAAGCTGGCGTAGCGGGCCACGTCCGGCTCGGCCGCCTCGCCCATGTCCACGCCGTAGCGCGCCACGAAGCGGCGGATGGCCGCGTGCGTGAGCGCGCCCAGCTCGGCGCGCGCAAAGGCGCCCGCCGCCTGCGTGATGAGCTTCTTGGGCAGCAGGTACTGCGCCCGCACGGCCCAGCTTTCAGCCATCACTCGGGCTGGCCGATGGTCAGCTGGATTTCGCCCACGCCCTCGATGCGCCCGGCCAGCACGTCGCCCGGCTGCACCGCGCCCACACCTTCGGGCGTGCCGGTGTAGATCAGATCGCCCGGCTGCAGGTGGTAGTACTGCGACAGGTTGGCGACGACCTCGGGCACGCTCCAGATCAGGTCGGCCAGGTCGCCCTGCTGGCGCGTCTGGCCGTTGACGGCCAGCTCGATGCGCCCGCGGGCCAGCGCGCCCGTCTGGCTGGCCGGCACCAGCTCGCCGATGACGGCGGCATGCTCGAAGTCCTTGCCAAAGCTCCAGGGACGCCCGGCCTTCTTGGCCTCGCCCTGCAGGTCGCGCCGCGTCATGTCCAGCCCGCAGGCGTAGCCCCACACGCAGGCCTGGCCCTGCTCGGGCGCGATGCGGAACGCGGGTTGGCCGATGGCCACCACCAGCTCCATCTCATGGTGGTAGTCGCGCGTGCCGGGCGGATAGGGCACCGTGGCGCCGCTGGCCAGCAGGTGCGCCGGCGCCTTGTTGAAGAAGAACGGCGGCTCGCGGTCGGGGTTGCCGCCCATCTCGCGCGCATGCGCGGCGTAGTTGCGGCCGACGCAGAAAATGCGGCCCACGGCATAGCGCTGGCGGCTGCCGCGCACGGCCACGCTGGCCTGAGGAATAGGGGGAAAGACGAAGTCGGTCATGATTGAAAAACGGTTTGCAGATGAAAGTGTAGGCGCAGGCACAATCATCGCCCATGACCGACCTGCCGCCGCTGCTGGACATCCGCGATCTCGTCAAGAGCTACGGCGGCACGCGCGTGGTCGATGGCGTGTCGCTGGCCATCGCGCCGGGCGAGTGCCTGGGCGTGATCGGCCCCAACGGCGCCGGCAAGACCACCACCATCCGCCTGGCCCTGGGCCTGACGGCGCCCGAGGCGGGGCAGATCCACTACTTCGCGCGCCAGGACGGATCGGCCCTGGCCATGCCGCGCGACGCGCTGGCCATCAAGCAGCGCCTGGGCGTGGTGTCGCAGTTCGACTCGCTGGACCCGGACTTCGACTGCGCCGAGAACCTGTTCGTCTTCGGCCGCTACTTCGGCCTGGGCCGCCGGGAGCTGGCCGAGCGCGTGCCCCAGCTGCTGGCGTTTGCCGCGTTGTCGCACAAGGCCAGGGCGCGGCCCGGCGAGCTGTCGGGCGGCATGCGCCGGCGCCTGTCGCTGGCGCGCGCGCTCATCAACAACCCCGACCTGCTGCTGCTGGACGAGCCCACCACGGGGCTGGACCCGCAGGCGCGCCACCTGATGTGGGAGCGCCTGCAGATGCTACTGGCGCAGGGCAAGTCGATTTTGCTGACCACGCACTTCATGGACGAGGCCGAGCGCCTGTGCCACCGCCTGCTGGTGATCGACCACGGCCGCAAGATCGCCGAGGGCGCGCCGCGCGCGCTGATCGCCGAGCACCTGGAGCCCGAGGTGGTCGAGGTGTACGGCAACGGCGCGCTGCAGCTGGCCGCGTCGCCGCTGGCCGCGCACGCCGAGCGGGTGGAGACCAGCGGCGAGACGGTGTTCTTCTACACCCGCCACGCGCGCACCCTGCTGCAGGCGCTGGAGGGCCACCCCGGCCTGCGCACGCTGCACCGGCCGGCCAACCTGGAAGATTTGTTCCTCAAGCTGACGGGACGCCAAATTCGCGATGACGGCTGACTCCAACGCTCCCTCCCTCTGGGCCCCGCCGCGCCCCTCGCTGCGCTGGTGGCCGGTGTTCCTGCGCAACTGGCTGGTGTGGCGCAAGCTGGCCATCCCCAGCCTGCTGGCCAACATCGGCGAGCCGCTGATCTGGCTGGTGGCCTTCGGCTACGGCCTGGGCAGCATGATCGGGCAGGTGTCCACGCACGGCCAGCAGGTGCCCTACATCCTGTACCTGGCCAGCGGCTCGGTGTGCATGAGCGCCATGAACGCGGCCAGCTTCGAGGCGCTGTACTCGGCCTTCTCGCGCATGCACGTGCAAAAGACCTGGGACGGCATCCTCAACACCCCCGTGCAGCTCGACGACGTGGTGCTGGCCGAGATGCTGTGGGCCGGCTTCAAGGCGCTGTTCTCGGTCACCATCATCATGGGCGTGATCTGGGCGCTGGACATCAGCCGCACGCCGCGCATGTGGCTGGCCGTGCCGATCCTGCTGGGCGCCGGCATCACCTTCGCCAGCATGGCCCTGGTGTTCAACGCCAAGGCGCCGGGCTACGACTTCTTCACCTACTACTTCACGCTGGTGCTCTCGCCCATGATGTTCCTGTCGGGCGTGTTCTTTCCGCGCGATCAGCTGCCCGAGGCCGCGCGCGTGGTGACCGACTGGCTGCCGCTGACGGCGGCGGTCGAGCTGGCGCGCCCATTGTTTTTGGGCCAGTGGCCGCAGCAGCCCTGGCGCTGGGCAGCCGTGCTGGCGGCGTACGCGGTGGTGGGGCTGTGGGTGGCGCTGGCGTTCACGCGGCAGCGGTTTCGGCGTTGAATGCTTTGTAATTGATAGCTGCCTGCGCATGCGGCACGCAGGCTGGCGGCTTGAAATCTCTGTTTTTTGTCGAGCGCTCGCCCCTCACGCCCCATCGCGCCCGATCATCCACGCCGCCTTCTCGGCCATCATCACCACCGGCGCGTTGGTGTTGCCCCCCGGCACGCTGGGCATGACGGAGGCGTCGACCACGCGCAGGCGCTCGATGCCGCGCACGCGCAGCCGGTCGTCCACCACGTCCATCGGCCCGCGGCCCATGCGGCAACTGCCCACGGGGTGGTAAATGGTGTCGGCGTGCTGGCGCACAAAGGCCTCGATCTCGGCGTCGCTGCGCGCGCCGGCCGACTGCTCGCGTCCGCCGTGGCGCGCCAGCGCGTTCTGGCCCAGGATCTCACGCATCTGCCGGAAGCCCCTGACCAGCCGCCGCACGTCGTCGCCCTCCTGCAAAAAGGCCGGGTCGATCAGCGGCGCGGCCAGCGGGTCCTTGCCGGCCAGCCTGACGCTGCCGCGGCTTTGCGGCCGCAGCACGCACACGTGGCACGAAAAGCCGTGGCCCAGCACGGTGGCGCGCCCGTGGTCCACCAGCTTGCCGACCACGAAGTGCAGCTGCAGGTCGGGCACGGCCTGCGCCGCGTCGCTCTTGATGAAGCCGCCGGCCTCGGCGAAGTTGGTGGTGAGCGGCCCGCGCCGCTCGCGCCGCCAGCGCTGCACGTCGCCCACGGTGCGCCAGGCGCCGGCCAGCGACAGGCCGAACAGATCGTGCGCGCCGGGCACGTCCCACACCTGCACCACGTCGGGGTGGTCGTGCAGGTGCGCGCCCACGCCGGGCAGGTCCAGCGCCACGGGGATGCGGTGCTGGCGCAGGTGCTCGGCCGGGCCGATGCCCGAGAGCATCAGCAGCTGCGGCGACTGGATGGCCCCCGCGCTCAGGATCACCTCGCGCTCGGCGCGCAGCGTCTTTTCCTGCCCGTCCTGCACATAGGCCACGCCCACGGCGTGCCCCTGCTCCAGCAGCACGCGCGTGACGCGCACGCCGGTCAGCACGTGCAGGTTGGGCCGCCCCAGGTTGGGCGTGAGGTAGCCCTTGGCCACCGAGCAGCGCTCACCCGCCTTGTGCGTGACCTGGTACAGGCCCACGCCTTCCTGCGTGGCGCCGTTGAAGTCGCGGTTGTGCCGCTGCCCGGCCTGCACGCCGGCCTCGACGAAGGCCTGCGCGAAGGGGTTGGGGTCGGACAGGTCCATCACGTTCAGCGGTCCGCCCGTGCCATGCCAGGCGTCGGCGCCGCGCTCGTTGTGCTCGGCGCGCTTGAAGAAGGGCAGCACCTCGTCCCAGCACCAGCCGATGTTGCCCTCGGCCGCCCAGGCGTCGTAGTCCTGCGGCACGCCGCGCATGTAGATCATGGCGTTGATCGAGCTGGAGCCGCCCAGCACCTTGCCGCGCGGCTGGTAGCCCCGGCGGCCGTTCAGCCCCGGCTGCGGCACGGTCTGGAAGGCCCAGTTGGCCTGGCCCAGCTTGGCCAGCAGCGCCAGGCCGGCCGGGCAGTGGATCAGCACGCTGGCGTCGGGCCCGCCGGCCTCCAGCAGCGTGACCTGCACGTCCGGGTCTTCGGTCAGGCGCGCGGCCAGCACGCAGCCGGCCGAGCCGGCGCCGACAATCACATAGTCCATGGGGAGGAACCTCCTTGTCGTGGCCGGCATTTTGCACGGTGCCGGCCCGCTAACATGCATGGTTTTGCGACTCAGCTACTACAGGAGAACCCTATGAACATCACCACCGTCGGCATCGTGGGCGCAGGCACCATGGGCAATGGCATCGCGCAGGCCTGCGCCGTCTCGGGCATCCGGGTCGTCATGGTCGACATCGCCCAGGCGGCGGTCGACAAGGGCCTGGCCACCGTGGGCAAGAGCCTGGATCGCCTGCTGCAAAAGGACAAGATCACCGAGGCCGACAAGGCCGCCGCGCTGGGCCGCATCCAGGGCAGCACCAGCTACGACGACCTGAAGGCCGCGCAACTCGTCATCGAGGCCGCCACCGAGAACCACGCGCTCAAGAACAAGATCCTGGCCCAGCTCGACGGCCTGCTGCCGCCCGAGGTCATCATCGCCACCAACACCTCGTCGATCTCCATCACGCAGCTGGCCGCCGTCACGCAGCGCCCCGACCGCTTCGTCGGCATGCACTTCTTCAACCCGGTGCCCATGATGGCGCTGGTGGAGATCATCCGCGGCCTGCAGACCAGCGACGCCACGCACGACGCCGTCAAGGACCTGGCCGTGCGCCTGGGCAAGTCGCCCATCACGGTCAGGAACGCGCCGGGCTTCGTCGTCAACCGCATCCTGGTGCCCATGATCAACGAGGCCTTCTTCGTGCTGGCCGAGGGCCTGGCCACGCCCGAGGACATCGACACCGGCATGCGCCTGGGCTGCAACCACCCCATCGGCCCGCTGGCCCTGGCCGACATGGTGGGCCTGGACGTGTGCCTGGCGGTGATGGAGGTGTACCTGGAGCAGTTCGGCGACAG